>URRR01000005.1 GCA_900550365.1 uncultured Prevotella sp.
TTCTTTGGACTTTTCCTCATAATGGACACATGTTTTTATTGTTTCTATATGTGTCAACTTTTTTCAGGACAAGACATTTTGCAATGTGCTGAATATCAGGCTGTAAGGAAAGCACATGGCAACGGACGTACAACCGCCCTGAAACGGACGGAGAAGCACTGACGGGATGACAATAAAATCCTGTGAAGATTTGCGCCTCGGGCCGTAATTTGTTTTACAAAGTCGATGAAATTGCTTAACTTTGCATCGTTTTCAGCAAGCTATCTTTTAATAAAACGATGATATGAAAATGAACAATTTGCTTAAGAAAGTCATTATGCTGGCCGTCGCCCTGACATGCCTCGGCACGACAGACGGCTTGGCTGCCGGTCCTGACAGGCCTAAACTGGTTATCGGAATAGTAGTTGACCAGATGCGGTGGGACTACCTCTACCGTTACTATGACCTGTACGGAGAGGGCGGTTTCAAGCGCATGATGAACGAAGGCTACAACTGCGAGAACACGATGATTAACTATGTGCCAACGGTTACGGCCGTAGGCCATACGTCGATATTTACCGGCTCGGTGCCGTCAATCCACGGCATTGCGGGCAACGACTTCATGATTGACGGCCGGATGGTATATTGCTGCGAGGACACAACGGTCAGCGGCGTGGGCACTGACAGCAAGGCGGGCATGATGTCGCCGCGCAACATGCTGACAACGACAATCGGCGACGAGCTGAAGATTGCCACCGACTTCAAGGCTAAGGTTGTGGGCGTGTCGATAAAAGACCGCGCCGCCATTCTGCCTGCCGGCCATGCGGCCGACGGTGCATACTGGATTGACAACGCGTCGGGCAATTTCATCACGAGCACTTACTACATGAAGGAGCTGCCCGGATGGGTTAAAGCGTTCAACAAGAAGTATGGCGGACGCAGCGAGCGCGAGGTGTCATACTCTACTTACGGCAACCTGATTACGGCCGAAATGGCAAAGGCTGCCGTCGAGGGTGAAGGTCTGGGCGCCGACTCTGTTACTGACATGCTGACGGTGAGCTTCTCGTGCACCGACAAGATTGGTCATGAATTTGCCACCCACAGCCCTGAAATAAAGGAGATATTCGTTGACCTTGACAAAAAGCTGGCTGACCTCTTCGCTTATCTTGACCAGAAGGTGGGCAAAGGACAATATCTGGCATTTCTCTCTGCCGACCACGGCGCAGCCAACAACATTCTCATGCTGCGCGAACACGGCATTCCGTCCGACGGATTTATCGCCTCTAAGGTAGGGACTGAGCTTGACAGTTATCTCAAAGGCAAGTTCAATGCGGCGCAAAATCTCGTCGCATGCATCAGCAACTACAAGGTTTTCTTCAATCATGCGGCAATAGAGGCTCTCAATCTTGACCTCGACGACGTGAAGGAGGAGGCAATCAAGTGGCTGAAGCGTGACAAGCAGTATGCCTATGTGGTTGACCTTGAGCACATAAGCGAGGCTTCTGTTCCGTCAGTGATAAAGGAACGCCTCATCAACGGCTATAACCGCCTGCGCAGCGGAGACATTCAGATGGTGCTGCAGCCGGCCAACTATGAGGTAAGTTCTGAGGTTATCGACCGCGGAACCACGCACGGCGTATGGAATCCGTATGACGCCCACATCCCGTTCCTGCTGATGGGCTGGCACGTTAACCACGGACGCACCGACGCTCCGACCACTATCAACGACATTGCGGCCACCGTCTGCTCGCTCATACACATACAGATGCCTAACGGATGCATCGGTAACAGCGTTGAGTCAGTTCAATAAGAAACAACAAAGGCACGCAAAAGAAACGCTGACATACACCTTATTATTATAATATAAACCCTCTGCAAAGCCGACGATGACAATAGCTTTGCAGAGGGTTTGCGTTTAACGTTACCTTTAATCAGATTTCAAGCCGTGTAAGACGATGCTTATTTTTTATGCGCTTTCTTACGGTCTTTTATGATAGCGTCCATGTTTTCAAGCGCCCAGTCTATCAAAGAGTTGAAATGAGGAAGCAGGGAATGAGCCCGCTGGGTCAGCGCATATTCTACTCTCGGCGGTATTTCAGGATACACGGTACGGGTTACATATCCGTCATCTTCAAGCGTACGCAATGTAACGGTCAGCATCTTCTGTGATATATCGGGAATCTCGCGCTGCAAATCCTTAAACCGCATAGGTCTATTTTCTGCCTTGTTCATGGTGTAAATAATAAGAAGCGACCACTTGTCGCAGAGCCGCGCTAATATGTTTCTTATCGGGCAATCAAGAAACATCGTATATTCTATTGTTCTTCTGTCCATATTACTCTATTTATTTAAATTACTCTACAAAAGTAAGTAAATATCTTTGGAATAGCAAAAACTTTTTCAAAAAAATTTTATTTGATAAGTCGCTCATATCCAGCAATGATTACCTGAACGTAAGTATCTGACATTCAGGTGCCTTCTTGCAACTTAAAGATGTTTTTCCTAACTTTGCATCACAAAAAGAAACAAAGTATCTTTTAGTAAGTAACGTCATAAACTAATTATCAAGAGTATGAAAAATGTAGTTTTAATAGGAGCAAGCGGATTTGTAGGTTCCGCCATCCTGAACGAAGCACTGAACCGTGGTCACAAGGTAACGGTAATCGCACCTCATCCCGAAAAAATCAAAGTAAAGAACGAACATCTTACCGTTATAAAAGAGGATGCCACCAAGCCTGATGTATTAGCCGAGATAGCTAAAGGCAAAGACGCGGTGATCAGCGCATACAATCCCGGCTGGACAAATCCCCGCCAGTATGAGGAGACACTGGAGAATTATCCCAAAATAGTAGAAGGAACAAAACTTGCGGGCGTAAAAAGATTACTGATTGTCGGCGGAGCAGGTACGTTGTTCGTTAAGCCCGGCGTCAGACTGATTGATACCGGCACGCTGCCTGAAGCATGGTTGCCGGGCGTAAAGTCGATGGGAGAGTTCTATCTGAACTGTCTGATGAAGGAAAATGATGTTGACTGGGTGTTCTTCTCTCCCGCAGGTAACCTCGGAAACATGGGACAGAACGGCCCCGGAAAGAGGACAGGAAAATTCCGTCTCGGCAAGGATGACATGATATTCGACGAGAACGGAGAGAGTTTTATCTCTGTTGAGGATTACGCTTACGCCATGATTGACGAGCTGGAGCAGGAGAATCATCACAAAGAGCGCTTCACTATCGGATACTGATATAAGACAGATGACCGTCTCCGCCATCCAGACTGACCGGCAGTCATGGCGGAGACGGCATTCTCCAGGTAAATAAGAAAAGGTACAAGCTGATGAGAAAAGGAACACTATTGCTTATACTTGGTAGCCTGGCAAGTTTCGGTCCGTTCGTAACAGACCTTTATCTGCCTTGTCTGCCAAAGTTGGCAGAGTATTTTTCTACTTCTGCTTCCTTGGTAAACATGAGCCTGACAGCCAGCATGTTAGGCTTGGCAGCAGGCCAGTTGCTTATCGGACCGGTGTCTGACAAGTACGGCCGTTGCCGTCCATTGCTGTTTAATCTGGCGCTCTTCGTCATCGCCACCATAGGATGTATCGTCTCTCCGGGTATTCATTGCTTCGTCTTCTTCAGGCTGCTGCAAGGACTGACCGGAGCCGGCGGACTGGTCATATCCAAGGCGATGGTTGCCGACCTGTACACGGGGCGTGAGTTAGGAAGGTTTTTTGCCGCGCTCACCACAATCCAGTTCATATCGCCTATCGTTGCTCCGGTGCTTGGAGGAGTGATATTCAACCTTACATCATGGCAAGGCATATTCATTGTTCTGGCGCTATGGGGACTGCTCCTGCTTTATTCATGTACCCGGCTTCGTGAGAGTCTTCCTGTGGAAAAGCGGTTACAACTGCCCGTAGTAAAGTCATTCGAGGCGTTCTTACCTGTGCTTCACAACCATGGTTTCATGATGATGAATCTCTTTCAGGCATTTGCCGGAGCGGTGTTCTTTTCCTATATATCGGCTTCTCCTTTTCTTTTTCAGCAACATTTCGGGCTTTCGTCAATGGATTACAGCATGTTCTTTGCATTCAATGCGATGGGACTTATCATGGGAAGCGTACTTGTAATCAGACTGAAACAGCAGCAACGTGCATTGCTCCCAGGCAGTATCGGACTGCTGCTCACGAGCGGTCTTGCCTCACTTGCACTGCTGTCGGGCTGGCCTTTCGGGCTTTTTGAAGTTGTGTTGTTTCTTATGATATTCTCATGTGGCGTCCTGATACCCGTCGGAAATACGCTTGCCCTCGAGTCAGCGCATGAGAACAGAGGCAGCGCCGCTGCCCTGCTTGGCGCCGCAGCCTTTCTGGTCGGCGGCATAGTAGCTCCGTTGGTCGGTCTCGGTAACCTGATGCATTCAACCGTAACACTGTTTCTTACAGGCTCGGTTGTGTCATTACTTCTGTGTTTATACGCCCGGAAGCTGTTAAGGAACATAATAAACGAATAAAAATAACAGACATAATAAAAATCAAAAACAGACTATAATGAAAAATATATTATTCACATTAATGGGCATTTTGTTTGCTTTCAGTGTGTCGGCACAGGAAAAGGGACGCTTCGAAGTACATGATTTCGGTAACTTCAAGCTCCATGCTTATTACACTAACGACGTAATGGGCGACGCAAGTTTCATCATTGAGGGTAAGGAGGCGCTTGTAACTCTTGAGGAACCGCTGTTCAAAATCAACGCTGCTGAATTTGACACGTATGTCAAAAAACTTGGCAAGCCTGTTGAAAAACGCATTGCCGACTATCATCTTGGAGGCACAAGCGGGGATACACTGATAATGGTGAAAGGCATGCCGGATTTTGTTGAAGGACCGGTTTACGGCGGCATGATGAAAGGTTTTGCGCAAAAGTTCGGCGATGCCATTGTCCCTATGCCCACAGCCAAGACCGTTGAAGTAGAATTAGGCAGCACACCTGTTTATGCAGGTATCCCCTTCTCATTCATTCCCGGGCCGTCAAACGATTTCCCGGCGGCAAGCATTCTTATCGGCGGTAAAGTGTTTTATTCTCACTGGGCACCGGCTAAAGCACACGTCAACAGTCTCCAGATATCCTCGCGTGCTGCCATTGACGAGCAGATAAGAGCACTTGAAGAAGCGCTCCAAAGCGATGCAGAGCTGTTCATCGGAAGCCATGGCGAGGCTGCCGGAGCTGAAACGGTCAAGTTCATGATTTCTTATCTTGAGACAATGAAAGACGTCTTGAATAAGAGCAATACTGCCGAGGCTTTTGCAGAAGCCATGAAAAAAGCCTATCCGGGACTTCCGGGAGAAGCCGGACTGGAAGAGTTGGGCAAGGTTCTTTCAGTTAAATAGTTTGTTTTATCAGTAAATCAGATACCGCGATTTCCGTTGTTTTTATGTAATTTTGCAGCAGAATACGAAATAAAAGGCAAAAAGACATGAAACTGATAGAAAATACTGAGTTTGGAGGCGAGCGCCCATTATTCGCCTCACATGACCTTCATCTTAACAACGTGACGATCCGCGAGGGTGAGTCTGCAATCAAGGAGTGCAGCAATATCGTTGCAACCAACTGCCGTTTTGAGGGCAATTATCCCTTCTGGCATGTTCACGGATTCACTATCAAAGACTGTTATTTCGCAGTAGGAGGCCGCTCTGCACTATGGTATTCTGACCATCTGAAGATGACCGACACGGTAATCGACGCGCCGAAGATGTTCCGTGAGATGAACGACATCGAGATAGAGAACGTCGAAATAAACGATGCTGACGAGATATTCTGGCGCTGCGACCGCATCAACGTCAAGAACCTGAAGCTCCACGGAGGCACTTATCCCTTCATGTTCAGCAACAACATCCGCGTTGACGGTCTCGAAAGCGACAGCAAATACGTGTTCCAGTATGTCAAGAATGTGGAGATTCACAATGCCAAGATAACCACAAAGGACGCTTTCTGGGAAGTAGAGAACGTAACGATTTACGACTCTGAGCTTAACGGAGAGTATCTCGGCTGGCACTCTAAGAACCTGCGTCTCGTCAACTGCCACATCTCCGGCGAGCAGCCTCTGTGCTATGCGCATGACCTTGTGCTTGAGAACTGCACCTTTGACGCCGCCTGCGACCGCGCCTTTGAGTACTCAACGCTCAACGCCGACATACGTGGAGCGATTACAAACATCAAGAATCCCACTTCGGGACGCATCGTTGCAGACAGTATCGGGTCGATAACCATCGACGAGAACATCAAGGCTCCGGCTGACTGCGAGATTAAAACAAGAAACTAAATGAAATTAAGAATTAAGAGTTAAGAATTAAGAAAACATGCTTTGACCGTTGATTTCAGGTCTGATTTAAATGGAATAAGAATATCATTGAGCATGTTTTCTTAATTCTTAACTCTTAATTCTTTATTAATTTCCCGCCATGCCAGTCGTCATCGCCTACTTTCTTATCTACGTAGTGTGGGGCTCCACCTACTTCTTTATCGGCGTATGCCTGCGTGACTTGCCGCCGTTCATGCTCGGGGCATTACGTTTCAGCGTGGCCGGAGCAGTGCTTCTGGCCATATGCAAGTGGCGTGGCGAACGGCTGTTCAGGCGTAATCTTATTCTTAAGTCTGCCCTCAGCGGCATCGTGTTGCTGTTTATCGACCAGACCGTAATCATGTTTGCCCAGCAATACGTGAGCAGCAGCCTTGTCGCCATAGTGGCTTCGTCAACGGCGTTGTGGATAATGCTGCTCGACGTGCGCGCCTGGCGACGTAACTTCAAGAGGCTTTCCACGGTCTTGGGCATGGTCGCGGGCTTTGCCGGAGTAGGCATGCTGTACGCTGAGCAGCTCGGTTCAGAGACATCGGTACACCCTGACAGCGAGCTTGGCATACTCCTTCTGGTGGGCGGATGTATATCCTGGGCATGCGGAACGCTGTACTCCAAATACCACGCTTCAGCCGAAGAGGATGTCAACGGATTTGCCGGTTCAGCATGGCAGATGCTTGCCGCCAGTGCGGTTTTCGGCATCTGCGCCTGCGCTTCGGGAGATTTCAGTGGAACGCTGTTGGCTGATGTCAGCACATCCACATGGCTTTCGCTGGCTTATCTCATAACTTTCGGCTCGCTTCTTGCCTACTCCGCATATGTATGGCTGCTCAAAGTGCGGCCCGCATCAGAGGTTGCGACGCACGCTTATGTCAATCCCGTGGTGGCCGTAGCCCTCGGTGCAGGCATAGGCGGCGAGCATGTTACGGCGGTGCAGCTGGCCGGACTTGCCGTCATTCTCGTCAGCGTGATGATGGTAAGCCGAAGAAACAAATAAAGAAAATCCTTTTATCATAATGCAAAAGACGACGTATTCACCCGTAAAACCCTCAGAGCGGTACATCATTCTCGACGCTCTCAGAGGCTTTGCGCTGCTCGGCATCATCCTTGCCAACTATCCCGAGTTCTCTCTTTACACGTTCCAGCCTGAAGAAGTGGCGGCCGCCATGCCTACGGCCGGCATCGACAGTGTGGTAAGATACCTGCAATACGTACTGGTTGACGGCAAGTTCTACACCCTGTTCTCACTGCTTTTCGGCATGGGTTTCTCGATAATCATCAGTCATGCGGCGCAGAGGGGCAACGGCGGATTCCGCCTGTTTTACCGCCGCATGGCCGTGTTGCTGCTCATAGGCTTCGTTCATCTGATGTTCATCTGGAGCGGAGACATACTTATGTTGTACGCATTGATGGGAATGGCGCTGCCCCTTTTCCGCAACGTCAGCGACCGCGGACTGCTGCGCTGGGCGGCGGCGTTCGTGCTGTTGCCCGTCGTTGTCGACACGGCAACGGCCCTGGCAGGCATCAGCCTGTCAGCCCCTGCGGTGCGTGCGCAGTGGCATTACTGCCGCATGTACGGCATAACGGAGGAAAACTTCGGCTATTGGCTGCGCGATGCCGGCACGTATCGGGAGGTGTTCCAGTTCCTTGTGCAGGGCGCTTTGGTGCGTGTGCAGGAGTTTGTCGACGGCAACCGCTATTTCAAGGTTATGGGTCTGTTCATCCTCGGCTTCTATATCGGGCGGCGCAAGATGTACGCCGACCTTGAGAACTACCGCCCGCTGCTGCGCCGGACGGCTGTTGTCGGCTTCTCGCTCGGCATCCCCTTGTCGCTGGTTTACGCCTGGAGCGCCGTCAATGGTCATCCACTCGGCACGCCTGCGCACGACGTTCTTTATCTCGTCAGCGTCTATCCAATGGGTCTGGCGTACATGGCCGGGCTGTGCCTGCTCTATCTCAAGAGCCGCAACGGCCGCCTCTGGCGCTGGTTAGCCTCACCGGGGCGCATGGCGCTGACCAACTATATCGGTCAGTCGGTTATCGGAATGTTCCTTTTTTACGGCACAGGTATGGGGCTCGGAGCCGCCTTCGGCCTTGCCCAGACTGAGCTGATAGCCCTCGGCGTGTTTGTTTTTCAGATTATCCTGAGCTGCCTTTGGCTCAGATACTGCCAGTTCGGCCCGCTCGAATGGATATGGCGCATGCTTAACTACGGCCGCACTTTCAGTCTGTTAAGCAAAAAAGTGAAACGCTGATCAGCGTCTTCCGAGTATGGATTGCAGCGAGTCGGCCATCTCGCTTACGTTGACGGTGGCAAAACGCACGTCGCCCTGCGGGTCGACAAGATACAGCGTAGGTATCCACCTTATATTATATGCCGCTGAAACGGCGCTCTCGCTCCATGCCACCGTCTCCCTGTGCTGAAGCCAGTCCATATCGTTTTCAGTAATGTAAGTACGCCATTCGGTCTCGTCCTCGTCAAAAGAGATGCCCACGACGGTAAGACCGAGCGGGGCGAATGTGGCATAAATATCCTTCAAGGCCTGCGTCTCGCGCTGGCAGTCGGGGCACCACGACGCCCAGAACTCCAGCAGCACGTATCCGCCACGCATACTGCTGAGACGCAGTCCGTCAGGATGCTCGTCGGTTACGAGCACAATATCCGGAGCGGCAGTGCCCGGCTCAAGCAGCCCCTTGCCGTAATCACTTTCACCGTCGCCGCCTATCGTACATGCGGCAAACATAAAGACAGCCGCCATCAGGGGTAAAATCTTCTTAAAATCCATATTATATTTTAATAAGGTAAAACATCCGCCGCAACCGCAACGGCCGGCGGTGATAATGTCAATACTGTTAATTGCGACAGCAAATATACTTATAATATATTACCGTACATCACAACCGCGGCAAATAAATGCAAAAATTAAACATCCGACTCGCCGGCAAAGGCACTGCGGGAGACGGCAAACGGCATCGCAAACGACCGTCTTTCGCACGATAAAAGGCCGTCTTTTGGAGACCAAAAGACGGCCTTTCATATTGTAAGCAAACCGCTGCCGTCAGGTTAAACAGCAGTAATTACAGACCCGTTTTTAATCCGGATAATAAGCAAACATATGCGGTTTGATTACAGTTTTCATGTCATCATCCGCAAACGGGCCTGCACGCACACGGTTTCAGCCCGTCACCGGCAGGCCATAAACTTACAATCTGACACTTACATTTTGTCCTAAAAGTCGCTATTTATTGTCATAAAGAAATATATCAGGCATCATATTTTACTTTATCAAACCGTTTCGGTTTCTTTATGTCATTTTCTCTCAAATCGCGTTTACTGACATAAAAATATTTTAAAACTATACATTTCAGCAGCATTTATTTTGCTTATACGGTTACTTTTCTGTATATTTGCTGACGTGAATATGTGATGCGGTACGGCAAAAGAAATCTGGAAGCTGCACTTTCATCTTGCTTCTGCTCCCGCTTTCACCATATCCGCCTAACCAATTTATTGACCATGGACACGATACGAAACTTTAATGACCTTACAGCCAGGCTGAAACAGGCCGGCGGACGCAAGCGGGTGGCTATGGCATGCCCAGCCGACCCGCATACCGAATACGTAGTCAGGCGTGCCCTTGACGAGGGTATCGCTGACTTTATCCTTGTGTGTGCCGGACAGCCTGCGCCTGAGTTCGCCGCCCTTTGCAGGCAATACCCGGGCCATGCCGAGGCCTTGACTGAGGCCGACGCCGACTCTACAGCACGCCGTGCGGTAGAACTGGTGCGCACGGGGCATGCCGACATACTGATGAAAGGCACACTTAACACTGACAATCTGCTGCACGCCGTACTCGATAAGGAGCACGGGCTGCTTGAGCCGGGCCGCGTGCTGAGCCACGTCACGGCTACGTTCATACCGGCATACGGCAAAATGCTCGTTTTCGCCGATGCCGCCGTGATACCCCGCCCCACGCTTGAGCAGTTTGACGCGATACTCTGTTACGCCGCCGGCGTGAGCCGCCGCTTGGGCGTTGAGCGCCCTGCCGTGGCCTTGGTAAACTTCACCGAGAAGGTGAACAGCAAATTCCCTCATTCCATTTACTATGAAGAACTGAAGCGCCGCGCCGCCGAGGGGCGTTACGGCGACATATGCGTAGACGGCCCGATGGACGTAAAGACAGCACTCGACACCGAGAGCGGACTCATCAAAGGCATCGCCTCGCCCGTAGCAGGCAATGCTGACGTACTGATATTCCCCAACATCGAGTCAGGCAACGTGTTCTACAAGACTATCACTTTATTTGCCTCAGCCGAGACGGCAGGCATGCTTTGCGGCACCACGGCCCCTGTCGTAGTAGCCTCGAGAGCAGACTCGTGCGAGTCAAAGTTCTACAGTCTGGCCATGGCATGCTGTTAGTTAATTCATAATTCACAATTCATAATTCATAATTGGGCGGATGGACAGTTCATAATTCATAATTCACAATTCATAATTGGGTGGGTGTTCACGCTTGCGCAATAAGACCGTTTATGAATTATGAACTATGGATTGAATAATTATGAATTGTGAATTATGAATTATGAATGGACAAAATTGTGAATTATGAATTATAAATTATGAATTATGAATTGAATAATTATGAATTAAAAAACATGTTGATATTCGTTATAAACCCCGGTTCTACGTCAACGAAAATCGCCGTTTACGACGACGAGAAGCCCATATGGATGACCGGCGCGCATCATCCCGTAAGCGAGCTGGCAGCCTTCAGGCATATCAGCGACCAGTATGAATACCGCAAGAACTTCATCTTGCAACGTCTTGCCGACGCCGGGATAAAGCTTAATTTCGATGCCGTTATCGGACGTGGAGGCCTGCTTCACCCTCTGAGCGGCGGCGTCTATGCCGTCAACGAGAAAATGAAGCACGACCTGCTGAACGCCGAACGCGAGCACGCATGTAACCTCGGAGCGCTCATTGCCGACGAGATTGCCTCTGAATGCGGCTGCCCCGCCTATATCGCCGACCCCGTAGTGGTTGACGAGATGTGCCCCGAGGCACGCCTGACAGGCATCCCCGGCATAGAGCGGAAGTCTATTTTCCACGCCTTGAACCAGAAAGCCGTGGCCCGCAGATACGCCGCGTCGCAGGGCAAGAAGTATGAGGACATGCGCCTGATAGTGGCTCATCTGGGCGGCGGAATGTCTGTTGGAGCTCACGTTTACGGCCGTGTTATCGACGTAAACAACGCCCTTGACGGCGAAGGTCCGTTCACTCCGGAGCGTGCCGGAACGCTGCCGGCCGGCCAACTGGTTGACCTCTGCTTCAGCGGCAAGTATTCAATAAAGCAGGTGAAACAGCTAATAAGCGGCAAGGGAGGGCTTACCGCCCACCTCGGCAACAACGACATGATAACCATATCACGCCTTGCCGAGGAGGGAGAAGAGCCTTACCGCGGCGTGGTAAGCGCCATGATATACACCATAGCCAAGCAGATTGGCGCGATGTACGTGGCCATGAACGGACAGGTTGACGCGATAATACTGACCGGAGGCGTGGCTCACAGCGACTATTGCATAAACGAGCTGCGCCCGAGAATTGACTATCTCGCCCCGATAGAGGTGATTCCGGGTGAGAACGAGATGGGCTCTCTGGCCTACAACGCCCTCGGAGTGCTTCGTGGCGAGCTTCCTCTTAAAGAATATAAATAGGTAAACAATTAAGAATTAAGGGCGCAGTGAAATGCCGTAAAGCCCTTAATTCTTAATTTTATTGTCTTTTTTTCGCAGCCGTAATGTAAAATACGAAAGTTATCTTTGCCTTGGATAAAAACCAAAAAGCATTGCGTATGAAGGCAAAGATATTAGCTTTACTCTTCCTGTGCACGGTGTTCATGGGAGGCGGAGTGCCCCGGCAGACGGTTTTCAGCATATCGGGCAAGGTGGCCGATACCGGCGGAAACGGCATCGGTGGCGTAGTAGTTAACGACGGTGTGAACTTTACCGTCACCGGCGCGGACGGCCGCTGGAAGCTGCTGACCGACACTCTGCTAAGCAAGCACATAAGTATATCCACCCCGGCGGACTATCGCCTGCCTGCCGATGACGGCATCGCCGCCGGTTTCTATGTGTCTGTAGGCGAAGCGCTGGCGGCCGGAGGACATGACTTTATCCTGGAACGGCGCACTGAACAGTCTGACAACTTTTATTACTTAGCTATATCTGACCCGCAGGTACGTACTCAGGAAGACATGAGGCGGTGGCGCACGGAGACAATGACCGACATCCGCCGCACTACAGATTCATTAGGGCGGAGCCGCGAAGTGGTAGGCGTTGCCTTGGGCGACCTCGTGTTTGACAACATGCCTCTGTATGAAGACTATATCAACTCGGTAAAAAATTCGGGCATGACGATGTTCCAGTGCATCGGCAACCATGACTTTGACAAGCGCTGGCAGGACCTTCACAATATGCGTCTGGGCACTCCCGTATATGCCGAAATGGAGTATAACAGACACTTCGGGCCGACAGATTATTCGTTCAACATCGGCAAAGTACACATCGTTACGATGAAAAACATTGACTATGCCGGCAACTGCAAGTACATGGAAAACATATCAGACAGACAACTGGCATGGCTGGAAAAGGACCTGAGCTACGTGCCGAAAGGCTCGCTCGTGATACTTAACATGCACGCCGCGGGCTGGAACGTGGTGAGCGAAGACGGCAACGTGCGCAGCGCACGGCAGCTTGAGGATGTGCTCAAGGACTACCGCGTACACGTGTTATGCGGCCACACGCACTATTACCAGAACGTAAAAGTCAGCGAAAACCTGTACCAGCACAACATCGGAGCTGCCTGCGGAGCATGGTGGGCAGGCGGAGTGAACCGCTGCGGCGCGCCTAACGGCTACCTGATAGCTGACGTGCGGGGCGACAAGTTGAGCTGGATATACAAGTCGACGGGCTTTTCAGAGAGTCATCAGATAAGGATATACGGGCGCGGAGAGTTCTCCTCGCAGCGTGACTACATCGTGGCCAACGTGTGGGACTATGACGACGGCTGCAAGGTGGAATGGCTTCAGGACGGCAAACCTATGGGAGCAATGGAGCAGATAACCGACGTTGACGAGGCCTATATAAAACAGACGGGCAAGCGAGACACGCGTTCGTTCACGGCTCACCTGTTCAGATGCCGGCCGGAAGGCGACTACAAAGAAATCAAGGTGGTGTTTACCAACCGTTCGGGTGAACGTTTTACTGCGACGGTAAACAACAAGTGAAAGAGCCCGGCGCATCAACTTGCGGCCGGCATATCGCCCTGAGACTCAACGCATTACGTCATACCTGAACATATACCATGATAAAACGCACGGCGCCTTCAATGGTACGCCATTGTAAAAGACGGTCTTTTGGCTTGCAAAAGGCCGTCTTTCACACGATAAAAGGCCGTCTTTTGGAAATCAAAAGACGGCCTTTCGCAAAACCATAGCTGGAGAGTCTTCAGCCGACGGGTTGACTAACAGGCTTCAGCTCCTGCCACCCGAATGACGTGATGACTTCTCTACGTCCTTAAACTCACTTGCCGGCAGCGGGGAATACGTCACCCTGAATGAATACGCCGTCGGTCATCGGACTGTCGTCAGCACCGAAAACGTCGGCCTTATACTGTATGCACATTACCGTCATAGGCCCGTTGCCCGTGTTGCGCAGCGCACGTTTGCCGGCCGGAGCGACGCGCACGAGGCTGCCCTCGCTTACCGCAAACACGTCATCATCAACACGGAACTCGCCTTCTCCCTTGATTACCATGTACAACTCCTCATGCGTCTTATGGGCGTGCAGGAACGCGCTGCCCTCACCGGGAGCGAACGTCTGGAGTGACATCTCCATGCCGGTAGACTTCAAAGCCTGGCCGGTGAACACCTTACCTTTCATCTTAACGTCAGGCCCCATCTGCAGTTCATAGTCACGTACCTCGTCAAACTTACCGGCAGAGACAGCCGTATAGTTTGCTCCTTCACTTAGTTTCTTCAGTTCTTTCATGTCTGTTCGCTTTTTATCTGTTTGTCTATAACAATGCAAAGTTACTTAAATACTTGTTCTTTTGCAATAAGTGAGAATAACGAAACCAGGTTACGCCGACGTTACCAATGGTGTTTCTCAATGCTTTACGCCACAGGCTTTTACAATGTTTAACGTTATGCGCCTCACAGTTTCGTCCATATTGGTTACTTTTGTAGACCGAACAGCGATTTTATTATGCAGAAAACAGATATTGATTATGCAATGTTCCCGACGTGTCCGATAAGGAACGTGCTCTCACGCATAGGCGACAAATGGTCTATGCTGGTGATTTATACGCTTGAAAGGTACGGCGTGCTCCGCTTCAATGAGCTGAAGCTATACATCCCCGACATATCAAAGAAGATGCTTTCCGCGACATTGAAGGTGCTTGAGGCTGACGGACTGATTAGCCGTAAGGCATACACGGAGATTCCGCCGAGGGTCGAGTACAGCCTTACTCAGCGCGGCATGAGCCTCATCCCGTTACTTGACCAACTGGTAGAATGGGCATCAGCCAATATGGCTGACATAATAAGGGACAGAAAAAACTATAAAAATAATTCATAATTTACAATTCATAATTCATAATTAAACCGGTACGCATGATTACGCCGCCAACCCAATTATGAATTATGAATTGTGAATTATGAATTAATAATCACTTTTTGTCGTATGCGTGGAGCGGATAATCAAGAGTAAAATGCAGTCCGCGGCACTCTTTACGCTCGATTGCCTGGCGTGTGATAAGATAACCCACGTTAATCATATTACGCAGTTCGCATATGTCACGGCTCGCCTTAACACGCTTGAAGAGCGCCTCCGTCTCCTCATAAAGCTGATCGAGGCGGTCCCATGCGCGCTTAAGTCGCAGGTCACTGCGCACTATTCCCACGTAGTTACTCATTATCTGGCCTACCTCTCTGACGCTCTGCGTTATGAGAACTTTCTCCTCATTGGTCATCGTTCCCTCGTCGTTCCACTCCGGTACACGGCTGTTGAAGTCGTATTCGTCTATGTGTTCAAGGCTGTGACGTGCCGCTGCGTCGGCATATACGACGGCTTCAATAAGCGAGTTGCTGGCCAGACGGTTGCCGCCATGCAGTCCCGTGCATGAGCATTCGCCTATTGCATAAAGACGATGGATTGACGATTCGCCGTTAAGGTCAACCTTTATGCCGCCGCACATATAGTGAGCCGCCGGGCGTACAGGGATATATTCTTTGGTGATATCAATGCCGATAGACAGACATTTCTGGTAAATGTTGGGGAAATGGTGCTTCGTTTCCTCCGGATCTTTGTGCGTTACGTCAAGGCAGACATGGTCAAGGCCGTGTATCTTCATCTCCTTATCAATGGCGCGGGCTACTATATCGCGCGGCGCGAGAGACAGTCTCTTGTCATATTTCTCCATGAACGACTCTCCCGTAGGCAATCTCAGGATACCTCCGTAACCGCGCATGGCCTCGGTGATAAGGTAAGCCGGATGCGTCTCTCCAGGGTTATAGAGAGCCGTCGGGTGGAATTGTACGAACTCCATGTCCTGCACCGTGCCCTTAGCACGGTACACCATAGCCTCTCCGTCGCCGGTAGATATTATCGGGTTGGTGGTTATCTGGTAAACGGCTCCGCAGCCTCCGGTGCACATCAGGGTAACTTTGCTCAGATAAGTGTCAACCTTCTGCGTGTCAGGATTAAGCACATAAGCGCCGTAACACTCAATGTCGGGGGTGCGGCGGGTTACCTCCACGCCGAGATGATGCTGCGTAATAATCTCTACCGCGAAGTGATTTTCCTTTATTTCGATGTCCGGATTAGCCTTCACTGCAGCCATCAGACCGCGCTGTATCTCTGCTCCGGTGTCGTCAGCGTGGTGCAGAATGCGGAACTCAGAGTGTCCGCCTTCGCGGTGAAGGTCGTATTCGCCGTTCTCCTTCTTGTCAAAATTCACTCCCCACTGCACCAGTTCCTTTATCTGTGCGGGCGCGTTGCGCACCACTTGCTCCACTGCACGGCGGTCACTTATATAGTCACCGGCTATCATTGTGTCCTCAATGTGCTTCTCGAAGTTGTCCACCGCGAGATTGGTTACCGACGCTATGCCGCCCTGGGCCTTAGCAGTGTTGGCCTCGTCGATGGTCGTCTTACAGATGATACAAATCTTTCCCTTGTGCGCTCTCGCCACTTTCAGTGCATAACTCATACCGGCCACGCCCGAGCCGATAATCAAAAAATCGTATTTATAAACCATAAAATCTGTTTTAAAAGAGACAAGTTGGCGAGTGACGAGTGGGCAAGGGTATGTGCTTAGGTTGTCTGTTGTAAGGCATGTCCTTGTCGGCTTGCAGCCCGGCAGCTTGCCGCTAACCGGTTGAATTTTGCCTGCAAAAGTACAAAGAATTTCCGACAGAATGTAAACATATGCTGTTTTTTGAAACAATAAAGGCTTCTTTAAGCCTTTGAAGCACGTTTTTTACTGATAAAAAGACTAACTTTGCACCTGTAATAACTGTTTAGAACGAAGATGAAAAAGACTACAAATATATGTCAGACAGCCATTGTCATCATGGCAATGGCTGTTTTTTTAGTGTCATGGCAGAGCCTTGCGGCTGTTCCTGCGGCGGCAGGCGGACTGACGGCAGGCGGACGTTTTGCCGTAATAACGGCAGATACGGCAACGCAAGACACAGTCGATAACATGGCGGAAACGGCCTGGCCGGAGAACGTGAGGGCGCGGCTTGAAGAGCTGCTTACCGCCGACATGTTCCGTACGTCTACCGTCGGGATGATGATTTACGACATAACGGCAGACTCGGTGATATTCAAATACAACGAGAGTCAGCTTATGCGGCCGGCCAGCACGCTGAAGATGATGGTGGCCGTGGCCGCGCTTGACAGGCTCGGAGGCGACTACCGCTATGCCACCGAACTGCTGTATGACGGCCGGATAGAGGGCCGTGTGCTCGACGGCGACCTGTATTGCCGGGGCGGTTTCGACCCCGTTTTCGGCCGTGACGACCTTGCGGCCTTTGCCGACAGCGTGAAAGCGCTTGGCGTTGACACCGTGCGCGGCAATCTGTATGCCGACCTTTCGATGAAAGACAGCGACCGGCTGGGCGAAGGCTGGTGCTGGGACGACGACAATCCGGTGCTCACGCCGCTGCTCATCTCAGGTAAGGACGAGTTTCTTGAACGCTTCAAGGACGCGTTAAACCGTGTGGATATAGTGGTTGAAGGCAGTCTGAAGGAAGACAGAGTGCCGCGCGGAGCAGTTCCGCTATGCGTCATAAGGCGACCGATAGACGACATTCTGCCACGCATGATGAAGGAGAGTGACAATCTGTACTCTGAATCATTGTTCTATCAACTGGCCGCATCGGCCGGCTCGTCGGCTCCCGCCACGGCCAAACAGGGGCGCCGAATGATGAACAGACTGATTGAAAGGCTTGGCTTCAGACCGTCTGATTATTACATCGCAGACGGCAGCGGACTGTCTCTTTACAATTACGTGTCACCTGAATTAGAGGTAGCTTTTCTCCGTTATGCCTACTCTAAGACAGCCATTCATGCCCACCTTTATGATGCCTTGCCGATAGCCGGCGTCGACGGGACACTGGACAGCCGCATGCGCCACGGCTACGCCAACGGTAATGTGCGTGCCAAGACGGGCACGGTGACGGGCGTCAGCTCGCTTGCAGGATACTGTATGGCGGCCAACGGGCACGTGCTGTGCTTCTCGATTATCAACATGGGCATACGCCGGGCCGCCATAGGCCGCCATTTCCAGGACCGCGTATGCGAGGCTTTGTGCCGTCCGTAAAGCCGTGTCCGGTCAAACGCCCTGACAGCCTGTACTTCGGTAATCCGTATTTTAATATCTGTAATTTGTCTACATCACATTTTACGGCAAACGTGTAACTTTGCGCCTGCCGTAAAGATATTGTCATACCGATATTAAACAAGCATAAACATAAGTCATGAAAGCATTATTATTAATCACGGCAGCACTGCTTACGCTAACCACTTCGGCAACGTCGTGCTCCGACGACACACCCGGACAGGACACGGAACAGCGCCCCGAGACAGATAACGACAACGTAGAAAACGACCAGCAAATGACAGAGAAAATCATCATCAGAGTGAACGGCAGGGAATATCAGGCCTCACTCGAAAGCAACGCCACGGCAGAAGCCTTTGCCGCAATGCTGCCGCTGACGCTCGACATGAGCGAGCTTAACGGCAACGAGAAGTATCATTACCTTGAAAACAGCCTGCCCTCGACGGGCGACTATACGGGAACGATACACGCAGGCGACATCATGCTTTACGGCAGCGACTGCTTAGTGCTGTTTTACGAGACGTTCAGCACGTCTTACAGCTACACTAAAATCGGGCACATCGACAACCCGTCAGGACTTGCCGGAACATTGGGCAGCGGCAGTATAAGCATAGAATTCAGCACAGACAGATAACAAATCCAGCCTTATTCGGACAAAGACATAACCTGCACGGAGTACGACAAGAAAGCAACAACGGTTGAACGGTTTTCCAAAAGGCCGTCTTTTGCTTTCCAAAAGGCCGTCAAACGCACGCTAAAAGGCCGTCTTTCGCAATGCAAAAGACGGCCTTTTATAATGTATTGGGTATCAGACTGTTACGCATGAGGCCGGAAACGTCAGTCGTCATTGACAACTACGTCAGGCAGAGTAATGGCATTTACGACGTTCATCCAGTATGAGCGCAGGTCGTTCCAGTGATAGAACGGGGCGCAATCAGTCTTTACAGGCAGGTCAGCGTCACGCTCGTTGAGCAGCACGCGTACAAGTATATCGTCACTGCCGGCCTTACGGTAGAAAGCCATCTGTACGTTGCCGCACATCGGTATTATGCGGTAAGTACGGTAAGTGTCGGCTATGCGCTGCCAGTCAGTCGTGGCCGTGGTCAGTCCCTTGCAGCCCATAAGCGCGGCGAAAGGCGCCAGCTGGGTGTCGTGTCCGTAGCGCAGAGTGGCGCACCGGCGGCCTGAAGCTATCACGGTGTCGGCCGTAAGGACAAAATTCTCAAGCAGGTTGCGTCCCAGCTTGTACATGCATGAGTCACTGAGAGGCGACGGCCCCTTCTCATAATACCACTCAAAGTTGTTGCGCTGCCACATGTCGTAACGCTCACGGTCAGTAAACAGGAACGAGAGTGAGGGCATGCCGTAGCTGCTCTGGCTGATGCCGTCAAGCTCAAAGAGCTGCTGCATCAGCGCCACGGGCGAGGCAACATAGGCCTTAACGTAACCGGCATCGGTAAAAAGCTGCCTCATCAGGCGGTCAGGATGCACGTAAGCGCTGTCTGCAAGGCGGTAGACCTCCTTGTCATCGGCCAGATGCTGCTTGTCGTAGGCCTTGCTTTTATATTTTATATAAGGTACATCTTTCAGACTGGCGTCCATTACGATATTAAGCTGCGGACGCAGGCGGGCCAGCTCCACACAGCCGTTGGCCATGGACAGGAAGGCCCGGCTTTTCACCGTAGAACGTGCGTCTACGCGCGTATCACCGGCGAACACCTCTGGCCAGCGGCTTACCATACGGCTGATGAGCGCGCGGTGCTGTGCCGCTCCTTTCCTTGTCAGTTCGCCATAACGACCGTCGGCCTCGGCGGCCATGCGCCTTATTATCTCAAGAGCCCTCTTGCCGTCGGCCGTAAGGCATCCTGCGCTGTCGGCTCCGGCCAGCACGGCCATCGGCACGGTGTACTTTTCCTTGTCGGTAAGGAAGCGCGAGCCGTGACGCGCGAAGGTGGATACGTAGAACGGCGCATAACCCTCGGGCGGCGTAGCGGCCTTAACCTCGGGCGCCTCATAAGCCATATACTTGCCTGCGGCCAGCTTAGGGTTCCGCTTTATTTCGTCCCATGCACTCTGTGCGGCGGCTGACAATGTCAACAGTGCCGACAATGATATCAATAAAAGCTCCTTCATATTACAATACTTTTCCGTTATCGCCGGCAAAATTACGTGTTTCCCGTCATTCCGCAATGTTTTTTACGATGATAAAACATTGTTGAAACAGAATTGTAACCTGCGCCTGAAGCAGCATCACATAATATGGCTGAAATTGCCTCAAGACGTTAAATTAGGTTTTTCCCTACACTTTTTAGGGATTATCCCCCGCTGTTTCAGCCCGTAATTAGTAACTTTGCAAAAAGGATTTTAACGTAAGGAGGCTGTTATGAACAAGTCACTTGTCATGTCATTGAGCGCCGTCATGCTGCTGACAGGCTGCAGCACATATACCGGCAGCGGCGCATTCTCGGGCGCTACGCTCGGCTCCGTCATCGGTTCGGCTATCGGAGGAATAAGCGGAGGACCGCGCGGCAGCGACATAGGCACGCTGGTAGGCATGGCCGGAGGAGCCGTTGTGGGAGGTGCCTTAGGCGCTCAGGCCGACAAACAGCAGCAGGCATACAGGGAGGAAAGCGACTCGCGCTTTGAGCGCAGATACCGTGAGCACCGCGAGGCGGCCACCCGCGGCAACGACACTTATTACGGCGGAGATGACAGTTATTATAATGACGAGAGCGGATTTGACCCCGAAGGGCGTGGCGACGACGTGCTTTATGACTTCAAAGGGTCTGACTATACCGGCGACTACACGGCCACAAGCCCTAAAGACGTGGTGCCCTCAGTAAGATATGACGGTATCCGTACGCCTGAAAAACATCTTGAACAGCCGTTGGAGGTACGCAATGCACGCTTCGTTGACGACAACGAGGACCGCCGAATCAATGCAGGTGAAACGTGTAAGGTAATCTTCGAGGTGTATAACAGGTCGTCAGAACCGGTGTATGATGTACAGCCGATGGTTGTAGAAACCACGGGCAACAAGCGTATCCGCATATCACACACCATCCATGTGGAGAAGATTCTGCCGGGTAAGGGAGTACGCTATACGGCCATGGTGAAGGCCGACAAGCGTCTGAAAAACGGCAACGCCGCATTCCGTGTGTACGCGGCAAGCGGCAACGGCAAGGTAGCTTCAAACGTAAACGAGTTCAATATACAGACTGTAAAATAATCATCTATAAACGTAAATGTTGCGGGCAGGCAGATCAGAGACATCTGTCTGCCCGCCTGTTTATATTGAAAAATAATGTAAATTTAAGGTAAAAGATATGCTGTTTGTCAGTGACATATATGGAAAAACTGTAATTTTGCACAGCAATAACTGTAAAAATTGATTTTCCTTCATGGCAAGACACCTTATTATATTTATATGGGCGGCCGCCGTCTTGTGTTCATGCAACACGGCGAAAAACACCGTTTATCTGCAAGACATGCGGCATGACAGCCTCGGCATGGCCGTAACTCCACATGAGATTACTCTCCAGCCGTATGACAAGATATCAATCGTTGTAGGCAGCCGTGACGCCAAGCTGTCAGCACTTTTCAATCTGCCCGTCGTGACTGAAGGCGTCGGCAGCAGTGACTCTATTGGCGGCAGAGGCATCTCGATGTACACCGTTGACAGACAGGGCAACATTGACTTCCCCGTTATAGGCTCACTGCACGTGGGCGGACTGACGCGTGACTCGGTGGCAAAGATGATTAAGCGCAGGCTGGCCGATGACCAACTGCTGGCCGACGGCGTGATAACCGTTGAGTTTTCCAACCTGAGCGTGGCAGTGCTTGGCGAGGTAAACAGGCCCGGAAGGTTTAAAATCACCCGCGACTGCATCACCATTTTTGATGCAATCAGCATGGCCGGCGACATCACACGGCATGGCGACAGGCGCAGAGTGACGGTTACAAGAAACGAGAACGGCGTGCAGAAGATGTACACAGTCAATCTGCTTTCAGCCAAGGACGCGCTCGCCTCGCCCGCATATTACCTGCGCCAGAACGACATGGTGTACGTATCTGGCAAATGAAAAATCTGACTTTAAACGTTATGGAACAATCACCTACTATACAACCGGCAGAAGAAACCTCAACGGATGTCAGCATGCGCGACATCCTGATATCGTGCGCAAGTCATTGGCGGTGGTACGTTGTAACCGTGGCAGTGGCTCTTATGATAGCAGTACTGTACATAAAAAAGACGCAGCCCGTGTACAAGCGCGACGCGTCAATCATGGTTCTCGAGCGCAACAACAAGCCGACGGTGCTGAACCAGTTGCTCAATGACTATGCTGATTTCGGCTTCTTTGCGGACAACACAAACGTAAACAACGTCATTGCGGCCATCAAGTCGCCGGACGTTATGGCTGAGGTCATAGCACGGCTGGGCTTTGACGTATCTTATTCTACGCCCGGAACATTCTATGACAAGACGCTGTACGGCAAGTCTCTGCCCGTAAAAGTAGTGATGCTTGACGTTCCGGAAGACGAGACCGCGTCACTGCACATCAGACTGACAAAGGACGGAGGCGTAAAGATGTCTGACTTCGTGAAGAACGGAAAGCAGCAGAACTCATACGACCTTACCTGCTCCGTAGGCCAGACGGTCAAGACGCCGCTTGGACGATTGTCGATCGTCAGACAGCCACACTACCCTAGTGCCGTTGCCGAAAACGACGAAATAGACGTTAAGAAGCTGAGCCGCAATACCGCGACAGGCTATTTCCTGCGTGGACTCTCGGTTGAGATAGGCGACAAGAAGTCAACCATACTTGACCTTTCTTACAACGACGTGTCACCCGAAAGAGCCGAGGACGTACTCAACGCGGTAATAGATATTTACAATAAAGTATGGATGAAGAACCGCAACGCCGTTACGGCCGGCGCGACAAAGTTCCTTGACGAGCGTCTTGCCATTATCGAACGTGAGCTTGACAATGTTGATAATGACATCTCGATGTACAAGAGCAAGAACCTGCTGCCTGACGTGGAGAAGGCTTACAGCCTGTCAATGGAGCGTGCAGACAAGAATTCCGCCATTCTTATCGGACTCAACACAAGGCTCTCAGTGGCAGGATATATCCGTGAATACCTGACTGACCGGGCCAACACCAACCAGCTGATACCCGTCAATCTCGGTATTGATGATGACAAGATTGACGGTCTTGTAGCAAAATATAATGCCCTGCAACTGGAGCGCAACAATCTTATCGCAAACAGCGGAAAGAACAATCCGCTGATACAAGACATGGACAAGTCACTCGCGCAGTTACGCAAATCGGTGATAAGCTCGGTCAACAACCTGATAGTATCACTTTCGACACGCATCAGCCACATACAGAACGACGAACAGAAAACCAATACCGACATATCAACCAACCCTACTCAGGCCAAGGAACTGCTGGCTGTGGAACGTCAGCAGAAGGTAAAGGAGGCTCTGTATCTGTTCCTTTTGCAGAAGAGAGAAGAGAATCAGCTCTCTCAATCGTTCAACGCAGACAATACGCAAATAATAAAATCACCGACCGGAAGCGACGTTCCGCTAAAACCGAAGAAGAGCATGATAATGCTCATTGCACTCGTAATAGGACTTGCATTGCCGACAGGAGTAATTTATCTGCTTGAAACTACCAATAACAAAGTGCGCGGACGTAAGGACCTGGAAGACTGTCTTACCGCGCCGCTGGTAGGCGAGATACCGCTGGTTGAGGAGAAAAAGGGCAGTCTGTCTGCACTTAAGCCTGCGGCAGACAAGGCTTATGGCGTAGTGGTAGAGCACGGGAACCATAACCTTGTGAACGAGGCTTTCCGCATATTACGCACTAACATAGAGTTTCTTACGCCGAAGGGCAACGGCGCAAGCGTGCAGATGCTGACATCATATAACCGCGGAAGCGGCAAGACTTTCCTTGCGATAAACATCGCAATGAGCCTTGCAGTCAAGGAAAGACGGGTGCTCGTGATTGACGGCGACCTGCGCACGGCGGCCTTATCCGGATTTATCGGCAGCCCGAAAACAGGCCTCAGCAACTATCTCGGACGGCATACTGATGACATATCCGCCATTATCCGCCCGTTCAATGACAGCCGGTGGCTGGACATTCTGCCGGCAGGCATCATTCCGCCGAACCCCGCCGAGCTGCTGGCTTCTGACCGTTTCGCCTCACTACTGACAGAACTGAAAGGGCGATATGACTATATCTTTATCGACTGTCCGCCCATTGATGCCGTTGCTGACACGTCAATAATCTCTCATTATGCCGAGCGTTCGCTTTTCGTTGTTCGTGCCGGAAGACTTGAGAGAGCCATGTTGACCGACCTTGAGAAACTGTACAAGAGCGGCAGACTGAACAATCTGTCTGTAATACTCAACGGAACACGCAACGCAGGAACGCCCTACGCTTACAGGTACGGCTACAGTTACGGCTACGGAACAAACGCAAAAGGCAAACGGATTACTGATTATTTCAAGAAATAAGACCAACGGCCGGGTTGTGTCATGATATCTTACGCAAGGCATTGAGGCACAGACGGGCACAAACCTTAATATCCATGACCATGAAAAAAAAGATTATATATACATCCGTTACCGCACTTATAATAATTCTTGCGGTATTAACCGGTGCCGGCTGGTACATGCTTGACTATGCGCTGAAGCCCGATGCTGACAACCGCGACATGCAGAAAAGATACAGCAGGATGTTCGGCGAATACCCGTACATGCGTCAATGGGTGGACAGCATGAAACATACCGGAGCGCTGAAAGACACGTTCATCATAATGCCTGACGGCGAGCGCCACCATGCCGTATATGCCTTTACACCGGGAGCAGAGGGCCGCACGGCTCTGCTTGTTCACGGATATAAGGACAGCCACATAGGTATGCTTCCGCTTGCAAAGATGTATGCCGACATGAAATTCAACATTTTACTGCCCGACCTGCATGCCCACGGCCTGAGTGACGGCGATGACATACAAATGGGTTGGAAAGACCGGGATGACGTTATACGCTGGATTGGCGTGGCTGACACGCTTTTTGCCGACTCGACAGGCCGTCAACGTATAGTGCTTCACGGTGTATCCATGGGCGCGGCAACGGTAATGAACGTGTCTGGTGAGAATCTGCCACAAAGCGTCAGGTGTTTCATTGAGGACTGCGGATACACAAGTGTCTGGGACGAATTCAGTCATCAGCTCGGCGAACAGTTCGGTCTGCCGCCCTTTCCGCTGCTATATGCCGCAAGTGCGCTGTGCAAGTTACGCTATGGCTGGTCATTCGGTGAGGCATCACCATTGGCCCAACTGACCGGGAAAAAGTCTCAGATGCTGTTCATTCACGGCACATCAGACGATTATGTGCCGTCGGCAATGGTCTTTCCGCTTTACAACGCCAACCCGAAAGCACAGACAGAACATGGCGGCGTGCAGCGTTTCAACAGCATATGGATAACCCCCGGATGTGCACATGCCAAGTCATTCCATGATTATCCGGCTGAATACGGCCGGCACGTAAGGGCTTTTTTAGAAGAAAAAGGATTCTTTCAATAGCTCAGACAAGCCGGATATACAGCTTAACCGATAAAAGGCAGCCGGGCCACTGCACGGAAAATATTCTTCATTGCAACATCCTTATTCATTGCTTCAGCCGCCGGCATGCCTTCAGGAGTAATACATTCAACACCAGCGAAACCCGCATTCAGCAGTATGCCGGCATCATCCACCTGCCCTGCCAACAACCATACGGGCACGCCATAACGGCTTGCACGCTCCAATACCCGCATGGGCAACTTGCCCATAAGTGTCTGGCTGTCAGCCCGTCCTTCACCTGTAATGACACAGGCCGCACCATTTAAGGCATTATCAAAGCCAGATATATCGAGTATTACGTCAGCACCAGGTCGCACATCAGCGCCAAGATACTGCATGAAGGCATATCCAAGACCGCCCGCCGCGCCGGCACCGGGACGGCAGGAACAGTCGAAACCGAAGTGAAGAGCTGACATACGTGCAAATCTCAAGGCACGTTGTTCAAGTACAGGAAGCATGTCCGGCGCAGCACCTTTCTGCGGAGCGAAAACCGCGACGGCACCACGTGGGCCGCAAAGAGGATTGTCCACGTCACACGCCAGCGTGAAACGGCATTGTCCTAGCACACCGTGCAGGGCATCGTCAAAGGTTCCGCCACGCGGCGAGAGCCTGTCAGTAAGGGCACGCAGCATGCCTATGCCGGCATCACTCGTGGCACTTCCGCCAAGCCCCACTATGAAGTTGCGGCACCCTTTGACCACGGCAGCGGCCACAAGCTCGCCTACTCCATAAGTAGTTGCACGCAAGGGATTGCGCTCCGCAGCATCAATCAATGTCAGTCCGCAGGCCTCGGCCACCTCGATAATTGCCGTGCCGTCAGACGTAACACCGTAAGCAGCCTCTACACGGCGCATCATCGGGTCGTGAACCCACACCTTTTCTATCCGTCCGCCCATTGCAGCCGTGAAAGCCGCAAGCATTCCTTCGCCGCCGTCAGACACCGGCAGAGCCACCACCTCAGCATCGTCACAGTAATGGCGGAGGGCACTCGCCACAGCCGTTTCAGCCTCCTCAGAAGTCAGACAGCCTTTAAACGAATCAACAGCTAATACATATTTCTTTGCCATAAGATTTATTCAGTACGGCAAAGTTACACATTTTATGCTTAACATCACACCAGACTGACTGAAGATTATGTAAGAATTACATGACCGCTGACATCCGGCAGACAGACCGGCGAATGCGCCCGGCCTACCGGCGGAATGTCAGTTGAAGTAAATTCTGAACGTATGCATGCCTTCAGTAAAAGTATATTTTATCTCAAAGCCATACAGATTACATACAGCCTTGACAAGTGCGAGCCCCAGTCCTGTTGACGACTGCTTGTTTGCCGAGTGATAAAAACGTTCAAATATCTTGTTTTCGTCAAGCGGTTCGAGAGCTCCCGTGTTGGCCACGGTATAGCTGCAGGCATCAGTCTTCACGCTTATCGTTCCTCCGTCAGTATTATGTATGAACGCATTTTTCAGTAAGTTTGAAACAAGAACATCAGCCAGTCTCTCGTCCATCTTCACCTTTGGTACGGTGTCAAGTGACGTGCTGACCTTTATCCTGCGATATGCGTACACCGACTTAAGGTCAGGCAGAATCTTTATAGTTGTCTGTCCGAGGTCTGTATCAGTGCAGGTATCAAACTGTCCGTTGTCAATCTTGCATAACAGTAGCAGCGAGCGGTTGGTTGCCGAAAGCCCTTTCAGCGTGCGCATGGTCTTTATTATGTCAGCCATTTGCGTCTCGGTGAGGTTGTCATCGTCAAGCAACATCTCCAGACGGTTGGTACATATTGCCAGCGGTGTCTGCATTTCGTGTGACGCGTTGGCAATAAACATCTTCTGCTGCTCGTACTGCCGCTCGTTGCGTTCCATGCTGCGGCGCAGCGTTTCGTTAAGAATCTTAAACTCAGTTATGTTCGTCTTGTTGTCCAGAGGCTTGTTCTTATTGCCCAGCTTGTAACCGTCAAGCCAGTCGAGCAGCGCGCGCAGAGGCTTCATGCTGTGCCTTACGGTCCATATGTTGACTGCCGTTATGCCGACGAGCAGCACCACGTAAAGAGCGATGAGCCAATAAAGAATAGAACGTTTCAGGTTATTCTTGTCGATTGTCGGCGTGAACACCATCAGCTCATGATACACCCCGTCATCTGTACTGAATATGTAAGTTATCGTGCGGGCCTGTTCATAACGTCGCCTTTGGCTGAAGTACATCTCCATGTCCTTATATCTTATGTGCTGCCGGCGCATGGCATAGTCAGCCGTTACCTTGCGGATAAAGTATTGCCGCTCAGCCAGTTCGTTGCCGGTCGGCAGCTCTTCACCCGCAAGATAGTCTGTGATAAGCGTCTCGGCATAGCTTGTCAGCGCCTCGTCAGTGGCGTTGTTTATCTCCTTTATTATCGCGAAATAAAAGCAAACGGCCCACAAGGCGATGCTCACAGCCTTGAGTATCGACAGACGGAAGGTTATGACATTCTGCAGTTTCATCTTTTTAAGTTAAAAGTGAACAGTGAAGAGTGAAGAATTCAATACATTCTGAGTGAAGAACGAACAGTGAAGAGTGAACAATCCATTTGCTTATTCATTTGGATTTTTCACTTTTCACTGTTATTTTTTCACTCCATCACATTTGGATTTTTCACTTTTCACTGTTATTTTTTCACTCCATCACATTTGGATTTTTCACTTTTCACTGTTAGTTTTTCACTTAAAATCACTTTTGTTTCATATCGTCGTCAGCTTATATCCGAAGCCGTAGACGGTCTTTATCTCTATTGTGGCACCGGCGTTCTTCAGCCTTTTTCGCAGGTTTTTCATCTGGGCATAGACAAAATCGAAGTTATCAGCCTGGTCGATGCTGTCGCCCCACACGGCCTCCGCCAGTGTCTGCTTCTCTATCAGGCGGCCGGCGCGGTTCACGAGGTAGTGCAGTATGTCATACTCCTTGCGTCCCAGCTCAAGGTCTCTGCCGTCAACGTCAACCTTAAACGTGTCAGGATGAATCGTTACGTTGCCTATCTTTATGTTGCGTTCGCCGTTATGGGCGTTGCGGCGCAGCACGCTCTTAATTCTCGCATGCAGCTCGGCCAGATGGAAAGGCTTGGCAAGATAGTCGTCAGCGCCGAGGTCAAGCCCGTTGACTTTATCCTCGATAGAGTCTTTTGCCGATATTATTATCACGTTGTTGCGCTTTCCCTTCTCAGCCAGCTCACGCAGCAGGTTCAGTCCGTTGCCGTCAGGCAGCATGATGTCGAGCAGGATACAGTCATACTCATATATGAAAACCTTGGTCCGGGCGGTAGAATAGTCGGGTGCGGTCTCCACCACGTACCGTTCCTTCATCAGCGAGCGGGCTATCACTTCACGCAGGTCGGCGTTGTCTTCTATAACCAGTATTTTCATTTCTGCAGTCTTGATATATTTCCCTTTACACTTCTTTCTTCGTGCTGTCGCCGTTTTTCTCAATGCGTATTCTCGCGTCCACGGCAACGACGTCGTCCTCGTCAGCCAGCAGAGGGTTGATGTCCATCTCCTTAATCTCGGTCGCAAAGCGCAGCAGCGTCGACAGTCTGACGATTATCTCGGCATATTTCTTCTCGTTGATGCCCTTCTGTCCGCGCGTGCCTTTTATTATTTTATACGCCCGCAGAGAATGAATCATCGAGTAAGCCTCGTCATACGACAGCGGAGCGAGACCGCTTGACACGTCCTTCAGCACCTCGACGAATATTCCTCCGAGGCCGCACAGCACTATGTGGCCGAACCTCGGCTCGTACTTGGCGCCTATGAACAGTTCGCGTCCACGCAACATCTTCTGCACCATGACACCTTTCGCGCCCTCAATCTGCATCATCCGGTCAAACTCATACTCAAGGTGGCGGGCTGTCTTGATGTTAAGCGCCACGCCGCCCACGTCGCTCTTGTGTACCGGACCTACCACCTTGGCCACCACGGGGTAGCCTGTTTTCTCGGCAAAGGCCTCCAGTTCCGCCTTGTCAGAGCTTACCAGTTCGGGCACCATGGGTATTCCGGCGCAGTCAAGCAGCTCATGCACATGCTCAGGGGATATGTACCCGTCGCCGTCAATGCGCCCTATAACCTCACGTATGCGAGGAACGTCAACGCCGAACAGCTCAATCTCGGGCGGAGCGGGCCGCGGAGTCTTCATCACCTGGGTAAGAGCGGTGGCGAGAGTAACCTCGTCACTGAAATTTACGTGCCCCTTCTTAAGGAACTCGGCCACCTCAGGACCGGCCGTATGGAGGCACGGCAGAATGGGGAATATGGGTTTCTTGCACTCCAGAATCTTCTTATGCAGCACGTCGTAGGCCTCATACAGCTTGACAAGTCCCGGCGTTCCGAAGATTACGAAGATAGCGTCAATGCCCTTGAACTTGTTCTCACAGTAGTCAATGGCCAGCGCGAGATGCTCCGGCGTGCCCGTCGCGAGTATGTCAATAGGGTTAGACACTGACGAACCAGGGTACAGCATGCTCTTCAGCTCGTCAGCCTCTGGCCCCTCAATCTTGGGCACATTCAGTCCGCCTTTCGACAGAGCGTCGGTCAGCATCACGCCCGGACCGCCGGCATGGGTCACTATAGCGAAGTTACGACCCGTCAACGGGGGCAGCGTAAAGATACAGCCTACGGTGGTAAGCTCCTCTCGTGAGTAGCAGCGCACTATCCCGGCCTTGCGGAACAGAGCCTCAACGGCCGAGTCGCTGCTGGCTATCGCGCCCGTATGCGACGACGCCGCGCGGCTTCCGCTCTCGCTGCTGCCCGCCTTGATTGCCGCTATGCGGCAGCCCTTGCGTATCAGCGACGCGGCGTGGAACAGCAGTTTGTCAGGGTCATTGATGTTCTCGATGTAAAGCAGCTTGATGTGTGAGTCGCGTTCGGGGTCAAAGTTCTCGTCCATATACTGGAGAACGTCCTCGATGCCTATCTGCCGGCTGTTGCCGACGCTCCACACCGTGTTGAACGGAAGGCCCTTGATTACGGCGGATTCGAGTATGAACACGGCCGTAGCTCCTGACCCGCTGATGAAGTCAACGCCCTTCTCGTGCAGCGTGGGGATAGGCTTCGTGAACACGCTGTGGTGCCAAGAGTTCATCAGTCCGATGCAGTTAGGCCCGATGAGAGCCGCCCCGTACTTCTCGCATGAGGCCACGATGCGCTTCTCCAGCTCAGCTCCTTCTACGGTCTCCTCGCCGAATCCGGCTGAGATAATAATGAAAGCCTTCACCCCTTTGTCGCGTGCGAGCGTCTCAACGCTGTCCGGACACAGCTTTGCAGGTATCACGAGCACGGCCAGGTCAGTAGGGGGCAGCTCGGCTGCATCGTGGAACACCTTGATGCCCTGCACCTCGTCTTCCTTCGGATTGATAATTCTCAGCGTGCCCTTATAGCCTCCGCTGATAAGATTGCGCACCAGTGCGCCGCCGGGCTTGTGAACGTTGTTAGAGCCGCCCACCACCACTATGCTTTCAGGATGTAACAGTTGTCGGTTAATCATAGTATTAAATTAAGAAAGTGAAGAGTGAAATGCATTCTGAGTGAAGAGTGAAAAGTGAAGAGTGAACAATCCATATGCTTTGTAGGTCATTTGGATTTTTCACTTTTCACTCTTCGTTTTTCACTTCATAACATTTGGATTTTTCACTTTTCACTCTTCACTTTTCACTCATAATGTATTGGATTTTTCACTTTTCCCTTTTCATTTTTCACTTAAAATCTGGCTCGCGTGTTCCTTCACCTTTATCTCTTTGGGCGTGATGACGCGCTCTATTACGCCTTCCTCGTTGATGATGAAGGTGGTGCGCATTGTGCCCATGTACGTGCGTCCGTACATTTTCTTCTCGCCCCATACGCCGAACTGCTCAACGAGCTGCTTCTCCGTATCGGCTATAAGGTGGAACGGCAGTTCGTTCTTGGCTATGAAACGCTGGTGCTTCTTCTCGTCGTCAATGCTCACGCCTACCACCTCATAGCCCTGCTTACGCAGCTCGGCATAATTGTCGCGCAGGTTGCAGGCCTCGGTAGTACAACCGGACGTAAGGTCCTTCGGGTAAAAATACAGCACGAGCTTCTTGCCCTTAAAGTCTTCCAGTCTTATCTCTTTGCCGTTCTCGTCACGTCCGAGAATGTCAGGCGCCTTGTCATTTACGTTCAGCATATCGTCTTAATGTTTTTTAAAAGTATGTATTTCTGTTTTGCAGCCCGCAGTGTCGGGCCGCATCTTGTCTTTGCGATAGCAAATATAGTGTAATTCGGGTTAAGTACAAAATAAAAACAGCTTAAAACCGACTTTTATTTTTATGCCTTGCCGTGCCTCGGTGGATTACGGCTGAGGACATACGGCGCGGCAGGATGTAAGCACACTGGCGGCAAGACGTGGCAGAACGTCATAACGGTTTTGTACGGTTTCCTTGCCGTTCTACATTTTTATAACGCATGATGACGGTTCTTTAAAGCACAAAATGTCACCTTATGGTTTACAAAACGCGGCCTTTTATCATGCTTTATGCCGCAAAACCCGCCCCGAAAGGCGGTCATCAGCCATGCCGGAGACGGCCTTCGGGCATGCAAAAGACCGTCAATGAGCCGCCGAAAGACCGTATTTTACATTCTCAACGGCCGTTTTTATTGCACACAAAGATTGTTTATGAATATATCATTCTGACCAAAAGGCACTTACGTTTGCACACGATTTTTCGCCGTATTTGCGCCCGACTTTCTTTTATTTTAAAACAACGGCCTTACAGGGCGTCAACGTAAATCAGAAAGAAAGCCGTCAAGGCGGTTGCCGTAGCATAATGTCACGGCAGCCGTCGGGCGTGTACGGTCAGCCGGAAACAGGTGTTCCTTACTGCAAACAGTGATAAAATAATGAGCAAAAGCTCACTCTTGTAAATTAAAATGACTAACTTTACAGCCGCAAACTAAAACTACTATGAACAAGAGAACTTTACTTTTAACGGCGGCTCTCATGGCTTTCATGTTGCCGCAGGCCGCTGCAGGGCAGACCGCCGGCGACGGATTTACCGTCAGCGCGCCCGTAATCAATCCCTCAACACAGACCTTTGCCCACCCGTGGGCAGGCAAGCGCGTAGGCTTCATAGGCGACTCGATGACCGACCCGAGGAACAACAGCAGCGACGTGCCTAAGAAATATTGGAACTATCTGCAGGAGTGGCTCGGACTGACGCCTTACGTCTACGGCATCAGCGGCCGCCAGTGGGACGACGTGCCGCGGCAGGCTAAGAAGCTGAAAGACGAGCACGGCGACGACGTTGACGCCATAACCGTGTTTATCGGTACAAATGACTTCAACGCAGGCGTACCCCTCGGCTGCTGGTATGACGAGATTACCGACACCGTGACGGCTGCCGTGCACGGTGCTAAGAAGGACTACGTGCGCCGGCGCCGCGTGTATTCAATAGACAGCAACACGTTCCGTGGCCGCATAAACATCGCCATACAATATCTCAAGACGCTCTTCCCCGACAAGCAGATAGTGCTGCTTACGCCCATACACAGGGCAAGGGCTGAGTTTGGCGACACCAACATACAGCCCGACGAGAGCTGGCAGAACATCTGCGGAGAGTACTTCAGCGAATACGTCAGCGCCGTTAAGGAGGCCGGCAACGTGTGGGGCGTGCCCGTGATTGACCTTAACGCCGTGAGCGGACTTAACCCAATGGTCACCGCCCAGCAGCCTTACTTCCACGACGCGGCCACCGACCTGCTGCATCCGGGTGACAGCGGACAGCGCCGCCTGGCTCTTACACTGTTCTATCAGCTTGCCGCATTGCCAATATTTAAGTGAAAAGGTAAAAGTGAAGAGTGAAGAATCCGATAGAGTGAAAAACTAAAAGTGAAGAGTGAAGAATCCATATCATTCTGAGTGAAAAGTTAAAAACGAAAAGTGAAGAATCCAAATGAACTACAAAGCATATGGATTCTTCACTCTTCACTTTTAGTTTTTCACTCTATCGGATTCTTCACTTTTCACTTTTATTTTTTCACTTAAATCTCTTTTCACTTAGAATATTTTTGCCGTCTTGTCTTTATTTTTTACCTTTGTAAAACTATTGATGCCCTCGGCAGACCCGCATCTGCGGAGGGATAAGGTTGTTAAAACAAAGAATTATGAAGAAGACTGTAATCACACTGCTATCAATTCTGTTTATTTTACCGAACGTTATGCTGGCAGACGGATATAAAGACCTGTGGAAAAAAGTTGACGACGCGGCCAAGAAAGACCTGCCCAAGACGCAGATTGAACACCTGCAGGCCATTATCAGCAAGGCCGAAGGTGAGAAAAACTACGGCCAGATGCTGAAGGCCGAGTGGCAGACAATGGAGACATGGGGCTTGATTTCGCCCGACTCGCTCGCTCCGCAGATGTCGAGGCTTGAGCGTAAGGCGGCGTCTTACGAAAAGACAGACCCCTCGTTGGCCGCCGTATGCTATGCCGCGCTGCACAAGACTGTCTCCAGCCGAGTGTGGCGCAGCCAGGGAGGAGACACTATCGCGGCACGTTACGCCGCAAAGGCAATGGCTGATCCGGCTCTGCTCGCACGGAAGAAGGCGGGCGACTACACGCCGTTCACCGTGGAAGGACGCGACGCTGACCTCTTCGGCGGCGACCTGCTGAGCCTCGTGGGATATACCGTCGGCGGCTATAAGGCCATGCACGGTTATTATGCGACGACATCCAACCGCACCGCCACGCTGCTTACGGCGCTCGACATGGTAAAGGCTGACGCGCAGAAGACGGGCGACATACGTGTATATAACAGGAATTCGTGTTACCTTGCGTCGCTCGACTCGCTCGCACGGCTCTACTCTGACTTGCCTGCGTGCGCCGAGGTGGCTATCGCGAGGTATGACATAATGCAGGGAGTAACTGACATTACCGCACAGGAGAAATACAGTTACCTCACTGATGCCGTCAACCGCTGGGGCTCATGGCGGCGTATCGGCGGGCTGCAGAACTGCATAAAGAACCTGACATGCCCTTACTTCAACGCCACAACGGAGCGTTCGGTAGTGTTGCCGGGCCATGACTTCACCGTGAAATACGACGTGCGCAACGTCAAGGAGCTGCGCCTTACCCTCACAAGGCTCAACGCCACGGGTGCTGACGAGCTGAGCGTGAGCAGCGATAAGGAATATAATAAGGTGAAGGCGCTTAAGGTCAGCGGTTCTGCCGTTACCCTGAAAAAGGCTTTCACGTCACTGCCCGAATATGAGGTGGTGAGCGATTCGTTCACGGTCAAAGGCCTTCCCGTGGGCGTTTACCTTGCGGAGATGGAGACAGACAACAAGGATGTGTCGCCCGGCCGTGGCATCATGTACGTTACCGACATGTTTACCGTGCATCAGGAACTGCCCGGCGACAGGCTGCGCATTGCCGTGCTGAGCGGTGATACGGGGCAGCCCGTACCGGGAGCGAAGCTCTACATCCGCTTCAGGGACGACAAGACACAGACCGTAACGTGCGGCATTGACGGCGAGACGGAGCTTGCCCTCGGAAAAAACAACATCGACGAGGTGCGCGCCTACACCGAAAAGGACAACGCCGCACCGTTTACAAACTATTACAACAACTTCAGTTATACTGAAAACTCATACAACCGCGACGTCGCCACGCTGTTTACCGACCGCAAAATCTACCGCCCCGGGCAGACGGTTCACGTAGCTTTAGTGCTGCGCCACATAGAGAAGCTGGAGCAGAAAGCCGTTTCAGGCCGCACGGTAAAGCTGACTTTGAAGGACGCCAACTTCAAGACGGTGGCCGAGAAAGACGTTGTTACTGACGAGTTCGGCACGGCTTCGGCTGACTTCGCGCTGCCCTCCGGCGGACTTACAGGCACTTTCTCTTTGCGCACGGAGACGTCTTTGGGCGGCGCGGTTAGCATCCGTGTAGAGGAGTACAAGCGTCCGACGTTCACCGTAGAGTTTGATGACGTCAAGGAAAAGTATGAGAACAGTGACACCGTTACCGTGACCGGACGTGCCAAGACATACGCCGGCGTGCCCGTACAGGGCGCGAAGGTGAAGTACACCGTGCGCCGCCGTCAGGCTCTGTGGTGGCGCTTCAGCTACTTCGGAACATACATCAACGAGGCAGACAACAGCATTCTTGCACAGGGCGAGGCCGTTACCGACGGTTCGGGAGAGTTCAAGGTGAACGTTCCGATGCAGCTTCCCGTGTGGGAAGAAAGCTGCGGAGTGAGTGAGAATGACTATTACCGCATAGCCCGTTTCTACAACATCATCACCGAAGCAGACGTTACCGACGTTGCCGGAGAGACGCATGAGGGCGAGCTGTCGCTGCCCCTTGGCAGCAGGCCGACGGCCTTCAGTTGCGACGTTCCCGACAAAACACTGCGCGACAGCCTCCAGACAATCACCTTTACGCTGAAGAACTCGGCCGGAAACGAGATTGACGGCGACGTAACCTACACCGTGAGCGGCATCAGCGGAACGTTTACAGCCAAGGCGAACACGCCGTTCAAGCCTGAATGGAACACTGAAACACTGCTAAAGTCGGGTAAACATACGATAAAGGCGGTGTGCGGAAATGATACCATAAGCCGTGACTTCGTAGTGTTCAGCTATGAAGACAACGTGCCGTGCGTTGACACTCCCGACTGGTTTTATATCTCCGGCAACACATTTCCGCGTGACGGCAGCCCCGTCTACATGCAGTTCGGCTCGTCAGACGCAGACGTTCACGTGCTCTATACTGTCGTTTCGGGCAACAAGTTGCTGAAGAGCGGCACACTGGAGCTTGGCAACGCCGTGAAGACTTACCGCCTGGCGTACAAGGACGAATATGGTCAGGGCATTAGAATAAACCTCATCTGGGTGAAGGACGGCAAGGCTTACACCCACAATGTTACCGTGCAGAAGCCTCTGCCGGACAAGCGACTGATACTGAAATGGGGCACCTTCCGCGACCGTCTGACACCGGGACAGCAGGAAGAATGGTCTCTTGACATAACACGTCCTGACGGAACGCCGGCCAATGCACAGCTTCTCGCCACGATGTATGACGCCTCGCTCGACCAGCTAACGCCCTTCTCGTGGTATTTCAACTCCATGATGAGCGTCAGTCTGCCGTGGGCAAGCTGGCGTACGGCCAACATTTATTCGGCAGATTTCTACAGCCGTATGTCTCAGAAACTGGCAACGGTAAGTCCGCTTGACTTCGGTAGCATCATGACAGGAAGCGGACGGCTGATAGTTTCGTCAGAAGAACTTGCGACAAACGTGTTCGGAAGCAGCACAGGCCGTTATCTTACGGGAGCCGTTCAGGGCGTTATGGTGCGCGGAGTGGCGCCCATGATGCGTAAGAATGCACAAGAGGGAACTTCAGATATGCAGTTTAAGGTTTCCGCGGATGCCGCCTTGAGCGAGACGGTTGTTGCCGGAAGTGGTGACATGGCGACTCAGACGGAAGATGAGACAACGGTAACTGAGCCTTCTGTTCCGCTCCGTGAAAACCTTAACGAGACGGCTTTCTTCTATCCGGCGCTTGTTACCAACACCGCTGACGGCAGCGTCTCGGTTAAGTTTACGTTGCCGGAGAGCGTCACTACATGGCGCTTCATGGGCTTCGCTCACGACAAGGAGATGAACTACGGACAGATAGAGGGCAAGGCTGTTGCCGCAAAGACCGTAATGATACAACCCAATATGCCGCGCTTTGTGCGTGTAGGTGACCGTGCGGTTATCTCCGCACGCATCTTCAACACTGCCGGAAAGGCTGTCAGCGGAACGGCGATAATGCAGCTCGTTGACCCCGAAACGGAGAAGGTTGTGCTTGAGACCAAACAGAAATTCGAGGTCGCAGCCGACTCAACGGGTGCGGTATCGTTCAACTACCGTCCTACTTCCAACTATTCATTGCTTGTCTGCCGCGTCTTTGCCGAGGGCAAAGACTTCAGCGACGGAGAACAACATTACCTGCCGGTGCTCTCTGACGAAGAGCTGGTTACGACTACCGTGCCCTTCACTCAGCATGAGCCGGGCGTAAAGACGATTGACCTGAGACCGCTGTTCCCCGAGAACGGACGCGACAACAAGCTCACCGTAGAGTACACCAACAACCCTGCATGGCTCGTGATACAGGCCTTACCTTATATAAATAATGCCCGTGAGGACAACGCCATAAGCCTTGCCACCGCTTACTATGCCAACAGCATAAGCGCATACATCATGAAACAGTCGCCGAGAATTAAGACCGTGTTTGACCAGTGGAAGCGTGAGGCAGGTCAGGAGAGTCTGATGAGCAGTCTTGAAAAGAATCAGGAACTGAAGAACATGGTGCTTGACGAGACGCCTTGGGTGGCCGACGCCGACACGGAAAGCGACCAGAAACAGATGCTTGCGAACTATTTTGACGAGTCAACGCTTGCCAACAACCTCTCAACCAACCTTGAGAAGCTGCGCAAACTGCAAAGCACGGCCGACGGTTCGTGGTGCTGGTGGCCCGGAATGCGTTATGGTTCGCCCTCTCTGACGGCAGCAATCACCGAGACACTGGTACGCCTCAACAGAATGACAGGTAACCAGTCGGACACCAAGAGCATGATAGACAAGGCCATGACGTTCCTCGGCAACACCGTAATAAAGGAATATGAGAAGGCGAAAGAGGCCGAGAAGAAGAATCAGCCGGTATATATCAACGTTGACAATGCCGTGCATTACCTTTACATCTGCGCCGTCGGTGACCGCAAACTGACATCGAAAGAAAGCGAGGCGGCTGACTATCTGCTTGAAAATATTAAGAAACGGAACACCAGTCTCAACCTTTATTACAAGGCACTCATGGCCGTTGTACTGGCCGATAAGGGCGACATGCAGCTTGCACGGCAGTATGTGCAGAGCCTTGACGAGTACTCCGTGGCGACAGAAGAAATGGGACGATACTATGATTCGCCACGGACCGGCTACAGCTGGTTTGACTACGGCATCCCAACTCAGGTCGCGGCGATTGAGGCAATGACGCTTGTTGACGCGCAAGGCTACGCCAAGACCATGGACGAAATGAAGCGTTGGTTGCTCCAACAGAAGCGTGTGCAGGGCTGGTCGACGCCCTTCAACAACGTTAACGCAGTCTATGCGTTCCTCAACGGCAACACTTCCGTACTCGAAAGCAAGGCCGAGACAGTGCTCGCTGTTGACGGAAAGCGGCTCAAGATGCCTGAGGCTACCGCCGGATTAGGCTATGTCAAGACCTCGACAACGCCCGACAAGGCAAGCACATTCACTGCAACGAAAACGTCAGAAGGTACGTCTTGGGGCGCTGTTTATGCCCAGTCACTGCAGAAAACGTCATCTGTCGAGGCCTCATCTGCCGGCATGAGCGTTACAAGAGAACTCCTTACGGCCGACGGTAAGCCCGTAACGGCACTGAAAGTGGGCGACAAAGTGACGGTGCGTATCACCATACGGGCCGACCGCGACTATGATTACGTGCAGGTAAACGACAAACGTGCCGCCTGCATGGAGCCTGTTACGCAGCTCAGCGGATACCGCATGGGCTACTACTGTACACCGAAAGACAACGCGACAAATTATTACTTTGACCGTATGAGCAAAGGTTCGCACGTCATTGAGACCGAATATTACGTTGACCGTGCCGGTCTGTATGAAACCGGAACATGTACCGTGCAGTGTGCTTATGCACCTGAATACTCTGCACGCACGGCTTCGGTAACGCTTGAAGTCAGGTAAACAAGAAGTAAACAGAATTATGAACAAAACATCGATATTTACAATTTTGCTTGCGGCATCGGCCCTGTCAGCGTCAGCACAGCGCATAACGGCGAAGCATGAGGTGATAGACTGCGGCAACGTACTTTACGAACAGCCAGTCACGGCGAAGTTCGAGCTGACCAATAAGGGCAGCGACCTCGTCATTGATACCGTCCGGACAAGCTGCGGATGCGCCGTGGCGACATATCCGAAGGGCGTTATCAACAAAGGCAACAACTTCGTTATAGAGCTTACTTTTGATGCCCGTCAGCTCGGACATTTCTATAAAGAGGCGGCGATTTACAGCAATGCGTCAGACAAACCGTTTTATCTTACGATGCGCGGAGTGGTTGTCGACAAGATAACTGACTTCTCGGGAGTATATGATTTTACGCTCGGCAACCTGCGTGCAGAGAAAAACGACATAGAGTTTGACGACGTAAACCTCGGCGAGATGCCGTCGCAGAACATCCACATTGTCAACAGCGGCACCGAGAGTGTAAGCCCGGTGGTGATGCATCTGCCTAATTATCTTACGGCGTCAGTGTCGCCCACGACGATAGCTCCCGGTCACGGAGGCGTTGTAACGATAACGCTTAACTCAAACAAGCTGCGCAGTTACGGTCTTACCCAGTCCTCAGTTTACCTCGGTATGTATCCCGGCGACAAGGTAAGTGACGACAAGGAAATTACAATATCAGCCGTGTTGCTGCCTGAGTTCCGCAATATGTCTGAGACGCAACTGGCCAACGCGCCCGTCATGAAGCTCTCAACAGAGACTCTCGAGCTTGGAACGTTCGGCGATAAGGACGACCTCAGCGGCACAATAATTATAGAGAACCAGGGCCGCAGCCGACTGAACATCAGTTCGATGCAGATGTTCACCACGGGACTTAAGGTGCGTCTGAACAAGTCAAGGCTTGACCCGGGCGAGTCAGCAAAGCTGAAAATCACCGCCTACAAGAAGCAACTGAAGAACGCGAGGAGCAAACCGCGCGTGCTGATGATAACCAACGACCCCAACAAATCAAAGGTCGTGATACATGTAAACGTAAAATAACCGGCAAGCCGGTTACCTAACATCCTTAACAACAGACATTATGATTCATCCCGAAAACAACGAGAAATACAAAGGACTGACCGTAAACTCAGGTGTGGAGCAGCCCTCAATAGTGAATCCTTACCTGAAACGCGGGCGCTTCAAACGGCGCGAGATGTCGGTGGCTGACATGGTTGACGGCATCATCAAGGGCAACGTTACCGTTCTCAGTCAGGCCGTAACCTTGATAGAGAGCGTCAACCCCGACCACCAGGCTAAGGCCCAGGAGGTAATCGAGAAATGTCTGCCATACAGCGGAAACTCCGTACGCATAGGCATAAGCGGCGTGCCGGGTGCCGGCAAGAGCACATCGATAGACCAGTTCGGCGTACATGTACTCGACAGCTACGGCGGTAAGCTGGCCGTTTTGGCAATAGACCCCAGCTCAGAGCGCTCAAAGGGCAGCATCCTCGGCGACAAGACACGCATGGAAAAGCTGTCAGTACGTGAGGATGCATTCATCCGTCCCAGCCCTACGGCAGGCTCGTTAGGCGGCGTGGCACGCAAGACGCGCGAGACGATAATCCTCTGCGAGGCGGCCGGATACGACAAAATATTCGTAGAAACCGTAGGAGTAGGCCAGAGCGAGACGGCCTGCCACTCCATGGTAGACTTCTTTCTGCTGATACAGCTTGCCGGCACCGGCGACGAGCTGCAGGGCATCAAGCGCGGCATTATGGAGATTGCCGACGGCATAGTAATCAATAAGTGCGACGGCGAGAACGTAGACAAATGCCACCTGGCGGCGCGCAACTTCCGCAACGCCCTTCACTTCTTCCCCGCCCCGGAGAGCGGTTGGCTGCCAAAAGTGCTGTGTTACAGCGGCTTTTACGGCCTCGGAATAAAGGAGATTTGGGACATGGTTTACGAGTATTTCAGCTTCGTCAAGGATAACGGTTACTTCGCTTACCGCCGCAACGAGCAAAGCAAGTACTGGATGTATGAAACCATCAATGAGCACCTGCGCAGCAGTTTTTACAATAACCCGGAAATACAGAAGCGCCTGTATGAGGCTGAGCGCTCCGTGCTTGCCGGCCGGTGCACCAGCTTCGCGGCCGCGAAAGAGCTGCTTGACGTGTACTCGGCTCTTAGGTTAAAAACTAAAAGTGAAAAGTGAAGAGTGAAAAATCCATTTGCTTTGCTTCTCATCTGCCAATTATGAATTGTGAATTTATGAATTATGAATTAATTTAAAACCATGCAGATAGAGATTGACAGCGGCAGCGGCTTTTGCTTCGGCGTTACCACTGCCATACGTAAGGCCGAGGAGGAGCTTGCCGCCGGCAAGACGCTTTACTGCCTCGGCGACATCGTTCACAACGGTATGGAGTGTGAGCGCCTGCGCCGCATGGGGCTTATCACTATCAACCATGACGACATGAGCCGCCTGCACAACGTGAAAGTGCTGCTCCGCGCGCACGGCGAACCGCCCGAGACATACGAGCTGGCACGCCGAAATAATATTGAGATAATCGACGCCACGTGCCCCGTTGTGCTGCAGCTACAGCGCCGCATCAAGCAGAAATATGACTCAAACCCGGACGCCCAGATAGTGATTTTCGGCAAACCCGGCCACGCCGAGGTACTCGGACTGGTAGGCCAGACGGCCGGACGTGCCATTGTTGTGGCCGACATAGACGGCGTAAAGTCATTAGACTTCACGCGGGACATCTTCCTTTACTCGCAGACGACCAAGTCACTCGACGAGTTTCACCGCATCATAGACTACATCCAGGAGCATATCTCGCCCTCGGCCACGTTCAAGAGCTTTGACACTATCTGCCGCCAGGTGGCCAACCGCATGCCCAACATCAGCTCGTTTGCCATGCGCCATGACCTCATCCTGTTTGTCTGCGGCCGCAAGAGCAGCAACGGACGAGTGCTGTTCAACGAGTGTAAGAGCGTGAATCCCAACAGTTATCTGATAGAAGGACCTGACGAGATTGACCCGTCATGGCTCGAAGGCATAACCACCGTAGGCATATGCGGAGCCACGAGCACGCCAAAATGGCTGATGGAGAAATGCCTTCACAAAATAAGCGGCTGACAGCCGTTTTCTAAAAGACGGCCTTTGAGCTTATGAAAGGCCGTCAATCGCACACCAAAAGGCCGCCTTTTGCAATGCAAAAGACGGCCTTTTACCTTTCATGCTGCCAGCGGTTACGACGCCGGCATTCGTCTCTTAGTCTGTAATACAACGTAAATGATTGCTAATCAAGACTTTATATGTTTTCTGAAAGCTTCCCTCAGCAGATGTTTTATGGCAGCTACAGGGTGGTAGATTATCATACGCGGACCGGCATATTTCATTATCACGCGTATCCGTTGACGCATATCGGGGCGGTAACAGTGGGTAGGGCACTGCTTGCACGTCGGTTTGCCGTTGCCGTAGCGGCACTTCGACAGACGCCCGTTGGCGTATTCCAGAACTTCACGGCAGCCTTCACACAATTCTCTGTTTCCCTCTTTGTGGCGGCAGTAAAGACGTATCATCAGTTCAACCGTGCGCCATTCTTCTTCTATTCGTTTATCCATCACCCTTTTTATAGTAAACCAAATGCAAGCAAACAAATCCCCTTGCCTGCCCGTCTGCTCGTGTCTTGTCTGCTGAAAAAAGTTTTCTTAATTCTTAACTCTTAATTCTTAATTTCACAAGCAAGTCTCCTTGTCTGCCCGTCACTTGTCTGCCGGTTGACTGGAAAAGACTATTTCACCGTCAGAAAGACTTTTGATTACAGCCAATGACTCAACCTTTACGCCCATTGACCGTAACATATCACCGCCGTGCTGGAAGGCTTTCTCAATAATAAAGCCCATGCCCGTAAGCTCCGCTCCGGCCTGTCTTACCAGGTCTATCATGCCTTTGGCGGCGTTGCCGTTAGCCAGAAAGTCGTCAATGAACACTACCTTGTCGCCCTTATGCAGGTATTCGCCGCTAAGGCAGATGTCATACGTCCGCTGTTTGGTAAACGAGTAGACCTCTGTTGTCAGCATGCCGTCCATCGTCACGGGCTTTTTCTTCTTGGCGAACACCACGGGCAGCTCCATAAGGTAGCCCGTCATTATGGCCGGAGCGATGCCGCTGGCCTCTATTGTTACTATCTTGTTTACGTCGGTCGACGCGAAACGGCGTACAAACTCTACCGCGATGGACTTCATAAGTACCGGGTCCATCTGGTGGTTTATGAAGCTGTCAACCTTCAGTATGCCGTCCGCAGGACAGCTTCCGTCTCTCAATATACGTTCAATAAGTGCTTTCATATCGTTATTTTAGGTGCAAAAATAAGAAAAACAACGATATACTCAAAATAAAACGGCTTACATCCGCTATTTATGAATATACCGTGTTACGGGCAGCGGGCAGGCCCGTAACACGGCAGGTTACTTTATGCGTTCCTCTTTTAAGAACTTTTCAAAGCGGTCATGGTAGCCGTTGAACACGTTGATGTCAACCTCTCCGTGTATTCCGTTGACGCGTCCGTCAGGGCAAAGCTGCCAGAACACGAGCTTCACTTCCGGCTTATACTCGCCGTAACGGGCTATCCATACGAGATAATCGCGCATGATGTCGGGTGCCGACGGCAGATACTTGTTAACGAACTGCTGGCTGACGTACAGAATGGGACGTACCCCCGTGCGCCTCTGTACTATGCGCATCCATGTGCGTATGCGGCTGAACATGGCGTCAACACCGCCCATCTTTCTGATTTGCGACGGCGTAGGCTCAACGTCGAGAACCGGTGGCAGGTCGCCTTTGCTGAACCTTGAGTGGCGCAGAAAGTAGTTAGCCTGACGCGTGGCGCCTGATGTAGGCGAGAAAAAGTGGTAAGCCCCGCACGGAATACCGTACCTGCGGGCCTGCCGGTAGTCAGAGAGGTAGTAAGGATTGCGCACCGACGCGCCTTCGGTTGACTTTATAAATACAAACGACACGGGATAATCAACCTTGCCGCTAACCTTCTTGCGGCTTATGCTTCCAAGCCCTGTTATGCGCAGCTTACGCCAGTTTATCGCATATTTCTTGCGTCCGCGACCGTGCTGATAGCGTGAGATGTCAATGCCGTAGATACGTTCGGCAGTGTAGGTCATGCGCTCACCTCTGTATATTCCGGCTTTCCATTCGCCTACCTGCACCTTACCGTCAGCCCCGATGCCGCATCCGAAGCCGTCAGGGCTGCCCTCTGCCCACGCCCCGTCATAATAACGGCCGTCACGTCCGTTGTAAACGCCGTGGCCCTTTGGCGCCATGTATCTGTCAAGCTCACCCTTATATGTGCCCGCAGTGTCAGTAACAATACCGCGCACCACGGTGTCTGCACGCCACATTGCTGTCACCGGACGGCCCTGCCGGTTGTCTGCCGTGCCGTAACCACAGCGCCTGCCCCTGCTCCATTGCCCGCTGTAAAGGGTGCTGTCGCCGACAGTCAGCACGCCGTATCCGTCAGGCAATCCGGCTGCCAGCTCTCCACGGTACACCGTGTCGCCTCTTGTTATAATGCCGCTGCCCGCCGGAACGCGTCGTCCGCACGCCGAGAAGGTGAGTAATATTATGATTATGGATGATAAAACAGACTTGTTCATTTCAATAATTCTTTCAGTCCGAAGCCGAAAACAGACGGCTTCGCCAGTTTTCCTCCTACACTAATGCCGGCCAATCTGCCGCGTTGTGTAAACACAAGTGCGCCGTCCGGGGCAAGCAGTGGCGGCACGTCGTGGCGCATATTGCCGCGCATCGCCCCGGTGAAAACGGCCGGCCGTGACGTCTCAGGATTGAATTTATATGACCGGCAACCGGGATATGCGGCCGTGACGATGCTGTCGCCGGGCACGAGTGACGGCTGCAGCCACCGGTGAAGATAAACGGCACGTGCCCCGTCGGTCATCGTTCCGTTCTCAGTCTGCAGCAGAATAAACGGTGAAGCCATGCGTTTCGTCATTACGTTGCACACCGTCCGTGACGTTATTCCTGCCGTGTCAGTGGCTATAAGGGCATATTCCGTTACGAGCCTGACCTCAAGACGCTTCTTCGTTGACAGCTTTTCGAGCACTTCAAGCAGTTTTCCTGCTTTATCCTTCTGCGTCTTTATGCTTGCCGAATACTCCGCCATGACGTTGTAACCGTCGTCGTTTACGTTGTGGACACGCATGTAATAATCGGTTTCGGCAGCCTTCCGGTCAAGCTGATCAACAAGTCCGGCAATACTGTCAGTCGTCGCTTTCAGTATTGCAGACAACTTCCGGTTGGCCATTATGGCGCGCTTCGCAGCCGTGCTGTCGCCGTTCGCGATGACAAGTCTGCCTCCGCACGATGCAATAAACGGATACTTGTTGACCCAGAAACCGCTTGCGTAACTGCGGGAGATCACGCTTGAGTCGGATTTCAGCGACAAGTTCTCCGGCAACAGGCTGTCACTGAGACTTCTGAACGCCAATACCGCCCGGCCGTCTGACCGCAACTCATAATACGATGCACTCTCAACCAGCGCCACGCTCCGCTCCATCTGCCCGACAGTGGCAGGCAGAAACGTGAGCCCGTATATAACAAATGCAACCGCCGCCAGTATTATCGGCAGCGATTGCAATATCTTTCTGAGGGTTATTTTCTTATCAATCAATCTCTTCATCAGCTTCATATCCGCCCATTTCGCGGATTGCGTTCTTCAGTATTGTGTACTGCTGGAACAGGTCATGCACAGGTTCGTGCCCGTCATCATGCATCGGACTCTTAAGGTAGAACGACAACCAGGTCTGTATTCCGCTTCTGCCTGCACGCAGGGCAAGGTCACCCAGCAGGGCAAGGTCGAGCATCAGCGGTGCGGCAAGTATCGAGTCACGGCACAGGAAGTCTACTTTTATCTGCATGGGATAGCCCATCCAGCCGAAGATATCGATGTTGTCCCACCCTTCCTTGTTATCGTTACGCGGCGGATAATAGTTGATTCGTACCTTATGGAAGATGTCTCCATAAAGGTCAGGATACTCATCTTTCTTCAGAATAGTGTCAATGACGCCCAGCTTGCTCACCTCCTTGGTCTTGAAATTCTCAGGAACGTCGAGCACGAGACCGTCTCTGTTGCCAAGAATGTTGGTAGAGAACCAGCCGCTTACACCCAACATACGGGTGCGGAAGGCTGCCGAGAGAACGGTTTTCATCATCGTCTGACCGGTCTTGAAGTCTTTTCCGGCTATCGGGACACCGCACTTTTCAGAGTATTGCCACATCGCCGGAATGTCAAGACATGTGTTGGGAGCGCCCATTATGAACGGAGCGCCCTCGCTTATGGCCGCATACGCATAGCACATTGACGGCGCGATATGCGCGCGGTCGTCAGCCTTCATTGCCGCTTCAAATGCCTCCAGGCTGTCGTGTACTTCCTTGCAGCGGGGTATATAGATTTCGGTTGATGCAGCCCAGATAACCACCACGCGGCTGCATCCGTGCTCCTGCTTGAACCGACGGATGTCCTCACGCACCTGCTCCATAAGCTCCCAGCGGGTAAGAGACGTGTCCTTGGTCCATGTTCCGTCAATAGCCTTCACGTAATCAGGGTCATAAACGCCTTTCATCGGCACTATCTTATCAAGCTCTTCCTTAACAGGATAGATGTCTCTGTCTCTCAACACCTCAGCGTTAAGCGCACTTTCAAAAGCGTTGTAAGGAAGAATGTCCCAAGCGCCGAACACAATATCGTCGAGCGCAGGCATAGGAACAATCTCTGAAATGTGCTTATATTGTGCGTCCTTACCTTTTCCTACGCGTATCTTAGCCATTTGCGTGATTGACCCCACGGGCTTGCCCATGCCGCTGCGGATCATCAATGTTCCTGTTATAAGCGTAGAGCTGACAGCCCCGAGACCGACACATAAAATACCGAGCTTGCCTTCAGCAGGCGCTATTTTGTTCTGTTCCATTTTTATATTGCTTTTCATATTTCCTTTGTTTTAGATTTTCCACATAACCGTCTGCCGTATTCAGCATTGCAGACAGTCATGGTTTTGCAGATGCGAAAGTACAAAAAAACATTCATCAGTTTGCTCTTTTTTGCGCTTTTTTATTCTCTTTTCAGTTAAAGTGGTCATTAATGGGGAAGATACTTACATATTTTGTGCTGTTTCTTTTGTAATTTTGCAGGAAATATCACAACTAATAAAATTACAATATGGCAAGATTTGATTTTGACGAGATTGTCAACCGTCGCGACTCAGGCAGCGAGAAGTGGGACGGCGGAGCATCGGCCGACCTTCTGCCGATGTGGGTTGCAGACATGGATTTCCGCACTTCTCCGGCCATAATCGAGGCTTTGCGCAAGAGGGTTGACCACGGAATATTCGGTTACGAGCATGTTTCCGACGCTTATTATGACGCCCTTATCAACTGGTTTGACCGCCGCCACGGCTGGCGGATGCGGCGTGAATGGGTTATCTACACCACCGGAGTAGTGCCCGCCGTGTCGGCTGTCATCAAAGCTATGACCGCTCCCGGTGACAAGGTTCTTGTGCAGACGCCGGTCTACAACTGCTTTTTCTCATCGATAAGGAACAACGGCTGTCTGATGGCTGACAACAAATTAGTGTACCACGACGGCACTTATTCAATAGATTTTGACGACTTCGAGCGTAAGGCCGCCGACCCTTCGGTCAAGGTGTTCCTGCTCTGCAACCCTCACAATCCTGCCGGACGGGTGTGGACTAAGGAAGAACTTACACGCATGGGCGACATCTGCATGAGGCACGGAGTATTCGTATTGTCTGACGAGATACACTGCGACATCGTGATGCCGGGCTACAGATATACGCCGTTCGCCTCGATTTCTGAAGATTTTCTGATGCATTCGGCAACATGCACGGCGCCTACCAAGACGTTTAACATAGCCGGCCTGCAGATTGCCAACATAACAGTTGCCGACGAGGAGACGCGCCGCCGCGTAGACAAAGCTATCAATATAAACGAGGTTTGCGACGTAGGACCAATGGGAGTTACGGCTCTCCAGGCTGCCTATAACGACGGTGAGGAATGGCTCAACGGGCTTTTGGACTATCTGCACGGCAACTACGAATGCCTGAAAGAGTTCTTTGCCGGACATATGCCGCAGCTGCAAGTCACAAAGCTTGAGGCTACTTACCTTGTATGGGTTGACTGCTCGGCACTCGGCAAGCCGTCGAAGACTATCGTTAACGAGCTTATCGAGAAGAAGAAACTTTGGCTGAATGACGGCGAGATGTACGGAGAGGCGACGCGTCCGTTTGTCCGCATCAACATAGCCTGCCCACGTTCAGTCATGCTGAGAGGGCTCGGGCTGTTGGCAGATTATGTCAATGAGACACTTTCCTAAATAAAAACATAACGTCCGGACGGACCGCATGCTTCACTGCTCCGGCTCAATTCAGAGGCCAGACATCAGTAACGGCGGTCTGTCCGGACGTTTTTTCTGCACTATTTACGGTTTTACAGCAGCTTAGGCAACTGATAAAGATGCGTTGAGTTGCTGCCTTTTATCAGAATACAGAAGCCCTCGGGGCGGTTGGCTTCTATCTCTTTTTCCACTTCCTCCACATTATTGAACTTGCGGAAGCCGCACTCTGTACGCCCGAACTCCGGTCCTACGAGCCACACTTCATCAAATCCGGCCTCTTTCAGGAAGTCGGCTACGCGCTGATGTTCCTCCGCGCTCACCGCGCCAAGCTCACCCATGTCGCCCAGTATGGCCATTTTCCTGTCGGCCTTCATGTCGCGGAAGTTCACCAGAGCGGCGTTCATGCTGGTCGGGTTAGCGTTATAGGCGTCAATGATGAGCCTGTTGTGAGCAGTCATCTCAAGTTCAGAGCGGTTGTTCTTAGGCACGTATGAGGCCAGGGCATGGTCAGTCTGTTCAGGCGTTACCCCGAAGTTAAGTCCCACGCAGGCCGCAGCGAGCATGTTCATGATGTTGTAGCTGCCGATGATATGCGTGTGAACGTCGTGCCACTGTCCGCCGTCTGTATGCCAACGGAAGTTCAGGTAAGGGTCGCATGCGGTCACTTCTCCCGTCACTTTTGCTCCGGCTGTGCCCTCCAGTCCGTATTTCACGAGGTTGAGCCCCTGCGATATGCCCATAAGATGCACGTCGCCACCGTTGATGAAGACAGTTCCTTCATGTTCACGCAGATAGTCATAAAGCTCGCCTTTGGTACGTATTACGCCCTCGAACGAGCCGAATCCCTGCAGATGAGCCTTGCCCACGTTGGTTATCAGCCCGCAGTCAGGCTCAACGATGTTCACCAGTGTCCTGATGTCACCCGGATGGCTGGCGCCCATTTCCACTACGGCTATTTCATGTTCTTTGGTCAACCGCAGCAGAGTTTTCGGCACACCTATATCGTTATTGAAGTTTCCCTGAGTGTAAAGCACGTTGTATTTCTCGCCCAGCACGGCAGCGAGCAGCTCCTTCGTGGTGGTCTTGCCGTTAGTGCCGGTTACCCCGATTATCTTTGTGCCGAGTCTGCGGCGGTGATAATTGGCAAGCCGCTGTAAGGTATTGAGGCAATCGTCAACCAGAATATAGCGGTTGTCGCCTTCCTCAGCGGCATCTTTCTCGTCAACCACTGCGTATGAGCAGCCCTGCTCAAGAGCTTTCTTTGCGAAAGCGTTACCGTTGAACGATGCGCCTTTAAGCGCGAAGAAGATTGAACCTTCCGGGCATTCGCGGCTGTCGGTGGTGACAACCGGATGTTCCGTAAAGATGTTGTAAAGTTCAGATATTTCCATTTTCCTGTCTTTATTATGCTGCAAAGATAGTGCAAGGTGAGCGAAGTGCAAAACAAAAATGAGAGAAACGAACTTTTGTTTTCACTTCCGAGCCGCAGCCTATTTTATCTAAAGATAGTGCAAGGTGAGTGAAAAACCAAGACGAAAACGAAGTTTTCAGTCGTGTTTTTCCGAACCGCAGCCTATCTTCGCGAAAGCAAAGATAGTGCAAGGTGAGCGAAGTGCAAAACAAAAATGAGAGAAACGAACTTTTGTTTTCACATCTTTTATCCGTTATCAGTCATACTCCGGCCTGCCTGTGCAAGATAAATAAAAACGAGACTGACCGGGTATTGAATATACGCCGTTTGCCGGCTTCCGTTCCGTTTAAAATCCGGCGGTTTCCAAAAGGCCGTCTTTCGGCTTGCAAAAGACGGCCTTTTAGCGTGCGATTTGCGGCCTTTTACAACACGAAAGACCGTCAATTAGAAATTCATTAAACTTTGACTTTAAATCAATACGCCAGAAGAGCGCCGACAACCGATGTTTTAACGCTTTTCAGTAATGCCGCGGCTGCTATGCACATGACGGATATCCGTCATCATATCTGCCGGCAGACATCAGACAGAAAAACTTATTCAGTTATCTCAATGCGGTTGCCTTCAGGGTCAGCCACAGCACTCTCGTAACATCCGTCGCCTGTTGTGCGCGGCTCACTTAGTATGACGCAGCCGTCATTTCTCAACCGCTCTGTCAGGTTGTTGACATTCTCTTTACTCCCGACAGAGATTGCCAGATGAGCAAGTCCCAGCATGTCGTCACGGCTCCCGGTGCCGGACTTATCCGGCATGTGCATCAGTTCTATGCGTGCTCCCTCGCTGCCAGACAGGAAGTAAGAGGTAAATCCGCGTTTGCTGTTTATGTATTTTTCTCCCGATGTCAGTCCGAAATACTGCATGTAAAAACTCCGCATACGTTCAATGTCGTTTGTCCAAATTGCTACGTGTTCTATCTTCATAATATAGTTTTTGTCTTATAGCCGGCCATACATGTCAATGGCTGACCGATTTTGAAAATACATTTATTGTTATTACTCCTGCTATGATGAGCGTAAGCCCCAGTATGGCGGGCAGGTCGAGGTGCTGTTTGAAAACGAAAAGTCCTATCAGGGCTATCAGCACTATGCCTACGCCCGACCAGATGGCATAGGCTATGCCTACGGGGATAGTCTTCAGGGCTATGCTGAGGCAATAGAAAGAAACGCAATAGCAGACTACCGTTACTATCGACGGTATCAGTTTTGTGAATTGTTCACTCTTGTTCAGAAAAGAGGTGGCGATAGTCTCAAAGACTATGGCTGCTAATAAAACAATAAAATTCTTCATATTTATTTATCGATTGTAACAACCCTGCCGCAAAGGTACTAAAAATATTAGTAATGCAGTAAACCTTGTCGGGATATATAAGATGTGGGCCTGTAACTCATTGATAATCAGCAGTGTTGTAAAAGGTCGTCTTTCATGTTGCGAAAGACGGCCTTTTGGCGTGTAAAAGATGACCTTTTAAAAGGTAAAAGGCCGTCTCTTGCAAAACGGTCGGTGTTCAGTGTCGCTCGCGATATTTGCGTATGCGCAGCTGGATGTTGTCTTTCAGGCTGTCCTGATATAGCCAAGGCTCCGCGCTGTGAAAGTCGCCGACGTTGAGAAAGCCGAGTATCGGCTGGTATTCGGCCCCGCTGTACCCCTTCACTACGAGCACATGATGCTCCGGCGAGACGCTTACGGTGACGGTGTCGGCCAGCGTTGCCGGCGTGTCGTCAGTGCGCCAGTTTACGGGATTGATGCACATCGCGCACGGTGCGCTGACTACCGGCTTGATGTATTTTACGTCGGCAACAGAGTTGTAGCATATTGTCACGCCCGTGTCGGCGGCACCTTGTGCTGCGCGCAGGTTGCGTGTGGCGGCCGTGTCGGCAGGTGTCACTTTGTAGCCGAGCACGTATGCCGCCACGAAATGGCTGTAGACGTCAGCCGGCATTTCCTTAAGCAGCTCTACAACGGCCTTTCCGCCTTGGCTGAAACCTGCCAGAATGAACGGCCGCGTGGGGTCGCGCTGCTGCAGAAAGTGGCTGAAAGCGGCGCGCACATCACTCATGGCGAGCCTGAAGCGGTTGTTTATGGTGTCCTCGTTCTGCGTAGCCCACACGTTTATTGACATGTGGCGGTAGTAAGGCGAGTAGAAGTTGTTGCCTTCACCCATGTATTCAGCGATGCGGCTTATCTCCTTATCCATGTCGGCACGCCGGTCGGCGTTGTGCACGTCGGCATAACGGCAGGGGCGGCCGTCTGCCGTTGTCCAGTCGGATATCCATGTTGAGACTATGTAAAACACGTCTGCGCCGGTGCCGTTATTGTCGTTTTCACGTATGAACCACATCATAGGGTCGTCGTAGTTGGGTGCTTCTGGCACGTATTCGGCCGCGGCCGTGCCTGGCGTATCGTCGTCACATGATGCGAGAATTGTGGCCGACTGTACGATGAATAACGACAACAGAATTGTTATGAGCATACTTCTTGCGCGCTGAAACTTGCGGTTTCTTTCTTTGATTGATGTCATATTGATGTATTGTGTGATGTTGACGTGATTGCAGATTTTCTCTGAACGTTATATACACAGACAGCCGTCAAGGCGCGGCGGATTGATTGTAACGCCATGCCTGACGGCTGTCTGAATGTTGTCTGTATGCCGTATTATTCGGCCTCAGCCTCCGCAGCGCGGAAGTTTACGAGGTCTTCAGCGATAAAGCTCTTGACGTATGTGTAGTGGCCTACCACCTCTTCTTCGGCCATGCGCACGTAAACGTTGGCACTCTTGGTGAAGAGCTCAGGCGCACGGGTAGCGTCGTCAAGGATGAGCAGAGACATTATGATGTCGCCGGTCATGTCGTACAGACGGCGCGCAAGGAAGTCGTGAGCTTCCTGGTTGCCCAGTTCCTTAGTGTAGTTAACGGCCTGCTCATACAGTTCGGTCATCTTTCTGACGCGCTCCTGCAGAGGTTTCAGCTCCTCGGCAACCTCGCCTTCGAGCATCTCCTTTATTATGCCGAGATACGTTCCGTTGGTGATGTAACGTATTGCGGCCACAACCTGCAGCTGAGTTGTTCCCTCATAGATAGAGAAGATGCGTGCGTCGCGGTAGAGACGCTGGCTCTTATACTCCATGATGAAGCCAGAACCGCCGTGTACCTGGATGGCGTCGTAAGCGTTCTGGTTGACATATTCTGAGTTCATTCCCTTCGCAATGGGCGTGAAGGCGTCAGCCAGCCTGGTGTATTTCTTCAGCTCCTGGCGCTCCTCGGGCGTCAGTTTGCGCTCGCGAGAGATGTCTTCAAGAGCCTTGTAGATGTCAACATAGCGTGCCGTCATGTACAGAATGCTGCGTCCGGCGTCAAGTTTCGCCTTCATACGTGCCAGCATGTCGTAGACTGCGGGGAAGTTGATGATGGTCTTGTCGAACTGTCTGCGCTCCTTGGCGTAGGCAAGTGCTTCATTATAAGCGGCCTGGCTTACACCCACGCTCTGTGCGGCGATGCCCAGACGGGCGCCGTTCATCAGCGCCATCACATACTTGATAAGTCCCAGACGGGTGCTTCCGCACAGCTCGGCCTTGGCGTTCTTGAACACAAGCTCGCACGTAGGAGAGCCGTGGATGCCCAGCTTGTTCTCAATGTGGCGCACGGTTACGCCACCGTTTCTCTTGTCGTAGATGAACATTGACAGTCCGCGGCCGTCGTGAGTGCCGGCCTCGCTGCGCGCGAGAACCAGGTGAATGTCTGAATCTCCGTTGGTAATGAAGCGCTTTACGCCGTTGAGCAGCCAGCAGCCGTCGGCCTCGCTGTATGTAGCCTTGAGCATTACGCGCTGCAGGTCAGAGCCTGCGTCAGGCTCGGTGAGGTCCATACTCATGGTCTCTCCGGCGCATACGCGCGGTATGTACTTCTGTCTCTGCTCCTCGCTGCCGAACTCATAGAGCGTCTCTATGCAGTCCTGAAGGCTCCATATGTTCTGGAATCCTGCGTCAGCAGCGGCCACAATCTCTGAAGCCATTGAGTAAGGAGTAACCGGCATGTTAAGTCCGCCGTAGCGGCGGGGCATCGATACGCCCCAAAGACCTGCCTTACGGGTTACGTCAAGGTTCTCATAAGTCTTTGAAGCATAGTGCATGCGGCCGTCAACGAGGTGCGGACCTTCCAGGTCTACTTCCTCACTGTTGGGCTCGAGCACGTTGGCGGCGATGTCACCGGTGATCTCCAGAAGTCTCTTATAGTTCTCAATAGCGTCCTGATAGTCAACAGGCGCGTCTGCGTATTCATCCTTGTCGGCGAAGTTGCGTTCCTTCAGCTCTACAATCCGCTTCATCAGGGGGTGGTTGAGGTGGAACTCAAACTCAGGATGGTCTGTATAATAGTTTGCCATTGTTTTTATTTTTATGAAGCTGATGTAAACTGACGTCAGTCAGATGTTACCAGCTTCTTATTTAAATTGTTATTTACTGTTCTGCTTGTAATACTTGATGAGTTTCGGAACCACCTCCTCAACGGTGCCTACAATAACGTAATCAGCTATCTTGTTGATTGGAGCGTCAGGGTCACTGTTGATTGAGATGATGATGCCCGAGTCCTGCATGCCGGCTATGTGCTGTATCTGTCCGGAGATACCGCAGGCAATATACACTTTCGGATGCACCGTAACGCCGGTCTGGCCGATCTGTCTGTCGTGGTCAACGAAGCCCGCATCCACTGCGGCACGGCTCGCGCCGACCTCTCCGTGAAGCTCTTTGGCAAGCTGGAAGAGCTGGTCAAAGCCTTCCTTGCTGCCCACACCGTAACCTCCGGCAACGACAATCGGCGCGCCCTTAAGGTTGTGCTTGGCGGCCTCTACGTGGCGGTCGATAACCTTTACGATGAAGTCTGCCGGGTCAGTGTACTTGCCGGCATCGGGATAAACAACCTCGTTCTTTGCCTTGCCGTCATACAACGCCTTCTGCATAACGCCGCTGCGGACGGTCGCCATCTGCGGTCTGTGGTCGGGGTTGACGATTGTCGCCACGATGTTACCGCCGAAAGCGGGACGTATCTGGTAAAGAAGATTGTCGTAATGCTTGCCCGCCTTCTTGTCATCATAGTCTCCGATTTCGAGCTGTGTGCAGTCGGCGGTCAGTCCGCTGGTGAGTGATGACGACACGCGCGGCCCCAAGTCGCGGCCTATAACGGTTGCGCCCATGAGGCAGATCTGTGGTTTCTCCTCCTTGAAAAGGTTCACGAGGATTGACGTGTGGGGCGCAGACGTGTACGGGAACAGCCCCTCGGCATCGAAAACGAACAGCTTGTCAACGCCGTAAGGCAGTATCTGGCTCTCCACTTTGTCCTTGATGACCGTGCCTGCTACGACGGCGTGCAGCTCAACGCCAAGCTGGTTGGCGAGCTTGCGGCCCTTGGTGAGCAGTTCTTGTGATACTTCGGCAACGGTAGTGCCTTCTATTTCGCAATATACAAATACGTTGTTCATGTCTTTATTTTTAAGGAGTAGAGGAGTAAGGAGTAAAGGAGTAAGTCACATTACCCTATGTGGTTCAGCGCGGCGGAGCGACATTTATAAGTTACGGAGCCTTTTTTTTACCTATAAGACACTGTTGTTCTTAATACCTTTATAGTATGCGTTCAGCAACCTGCTGGCCTCTTCAAGCTCGCCGTTCAACCTGTCGTAGACGTCAGAACTGATATATTCAAGGTCTTTTGACAGAAGGATGTAATATCTGCATTCCTCAAGACTGCCCTGCGCGATGTTAAGGAAGCGCAGTTTGTCGGCCATTCCGTCCCGGCGATAGCCTTCCGCAATGTTGGCAGGAATGGATACCGCCGCCCTTTGAAACTGCGAACAGAGTCCGTATCGCTCAGCCGGCGGAAACTGGCTTGTGGCCTTATAAACCGTTATAACAAGCTGATGTGCCTTTTGCCAGGCTATAATTTCCTTGAAGCTCCGCGTCATTTCAACCTACTACTTACTGCATTTACTTCTTACTACTTACTACATTTACTACTTACTACTTCCCAATTTACCCAATTATTTTCTCTTCAAGCAGTTCCTTAATCATGCCTTCAATGTCAGCGTCGCTGCCGGTCAGGGTCTTGCTTTCCTTGGCCTGGAACACTATGTTCTTGACAGCTTTCACCTTAGTGGGCGAGCCTGCCAGTCCGCACTGCTGCGGGTCACCGTTGATGTCGGCAACGGCCCACTGGTTAAGGGTAAGATACGGACGCGTCTCATACAGGTCGGCGTAGGGCATGTCAGCCGTGCGCTCGAGGGGTACGGTGGCGTGTTTGTACTTCATCACGAGCTTGGCGTTGCACGGACGGCACGGAGCGGCGCTGCCGTTAACGGTTATTACGATAGGCATTGGAGCCTCAACCGTCTCCACGCCGCCGTCGATGTGGCGGCGGATAGTCAGCTTGCCGTCCTCACACTTCAGTATCTCCTCGGCGTAAGTCACCTGTGACAGACCGAGCTTCTGTGCCACCTGCGGGCCCACCTGTGCCGTATCGCCGTCGATAGCCTGGCGTCCGCCGATGATGATGTCAGCCCCGCCGATATGCTTGATGGCCGTGGCGAGGGCGTAAGAAGTTGCCAGGGTGTCGGCTCCGGCAAACAGACGGTCGGTCAGCAGCCAGCCAGTGTCAGCTCCGCGGTAAAGTCCCTGGCGGATGATTTCAGCCGCGCGGGGCGGTCCCATGGTAAGAATGCCGACCGTAGAGCCGGGGTTCTGCTCTTTCAGGCGCAACGCCTGCTCAAGCGCGTTAAGGTCTTCAGGATTGAAGATAGCGGGCAGGGCGGCGCGGTTAACCGTTCCTTCGGCGGTCATGGCGTCCTTGCCCACGTTCCTCGTGTCGGGCACTTGCTTTGCAAGTACGATGATTTTAAGATTCATAGTAATATATTATAATGTGAAATTCATGATTGCAAAAATACACTTTTTTTGTTTTTCAACAAAGAGAAAAGGCGTTATTAGTAGTTAAAGTGGCCTCACCGGGGCCGTACATGTACGTTTTTCATATATAAAAAAGAGCCTGAGACAGTCAGAAGTGATAACAGCATCTGCGGTAATGTATGCTGATTAAGGCCGTGGCCGTTATCATTTCTGACTGTCTCAGGCTATTTTTATACAACAATCAACGTCTTTAACTGCCTGATTATTATTTCTTTTCCATTGTCATGAGGGCCTTGCCGTCTTCTGACTTGAACACCAGCTTGCCGCCCTTTTCCATTTCAAACGAGCGCGTCTTGTTGATTGCGTCGAGCACCTTGCCCTCAGTCTCCATGTCGGGGCACATCATCCGTGTGCTGCCGGCCTGTCCGAAAGATATCTTACCCTTCTTGGCGTCGGCCTCAAATCCGCCCAACAGATTGTTGCAACTGGTGTTGCCGTAGAGCCGCTTCTCCTTGACGTTAAGTCCGATGAAGGCCTCTTTCTCTCCAGGAGCGGCCTTTACGTCCTTGCCGCCCACTTTAACTATCTTCCACTCGCCGTTGAGTGCGTCTAATGACGCTACTGCCGTGCGCGACGTGCCGCATGCCGTGAAGCCGGCAGCCACGCCTGCCATGCACAATGCAATAAACAGTTTCTTCATTTCTTTACCTTCTTTATTTTATTTGTAATTCGGCCACGATGACCGTTTTTTACGCCGCCCGTAGGCTTAGCGGGTGCAAATGTAGTGAAAAACGCGGTAACAGCAGTGTTTAAAGCGTTAAGAATTAAGAAAACATCGTTAACAAAACTCTTACGCCACAAGGCCGCGGCACAATGCTGCGCGCGGCCGCATACGGTCTGACTTGCCGCCGGGCATGCAGCGGCTGCCGGCGTGTGCGCATGTTGACATGTGTCAGTCAGGCAGCCTTAAGTGCTTACATATTGATTTCTTCAAGGCCTCTTATTTTGCGATATTCTGAAAAACAAAACCGTCGGCGGCAAATATCGCAAGGATAAGTGTGCAGCGTCAACCGCCTGACCGTCAACGCATTACAGCCCTACCACCCCCTAATTGCGCAATGCTTTGAGGCTTCGTGCCGTGTAAAAGACGGCCTTTTAGAGAGCAAAAGACGGCCTTTTACATGGCAGAAGGCCGTCAACGGGAGTGCGGCGGACGGCCTTCAGACGCGCGAAGCATGCCCTGCCCTACTCAATCAACGGCTGTTTGCGCGGCAAGGGGCTGTTTTCAGTGCTGAAATACGTCGCCTCCTGGCTTGTATTTAATCTGTAACGGCCGGTCAGGCGGACATTTTCTGATTATCATTTTGTCACTGTTCAAGCCGTAAAGGCATCTTTACGTCACCCCGGCAACGCCGCCGGCAGACTGCGGCCGGCCAACAGCGCGCTCTCCATTTATATAGCAAAAAACATCATCCTTTCTTGCTCTTTTCGTCATTATTACGTATATTTGCTTTCGCAAAGACAGGATACGGCGGCCGGCACCACGCCGGACGCCATTAATTAATGCGCCTCATTAACAGCTATGATTGACAAAGCTACGATAGACAAGATAATGGACGCGGCGAACATCGTCGACGTGGTGTCTGAATTTGTCACCCTGCGCAAGGCCGGAGTGAACTATAAGGGCCTCTGCCCGTTCCACAACGAGAAGACGCCTTCGTTCGTCGTGTCGCCCTCAAAGGGCTACTGCCATTGCTTCTCTTGCGGCAAGGGCGGCAACGTGGTGGGCTTTATCATGGAGCACGAGCAGATGACCTACCCCGAGGCTCTGCGCTGGCTGGCAAAGAAATACAACATAGAGATACATGAACGGGAGCTGACCGACGAGGAGAAACGGCAGGAGAGCGAGCGTGAGAGCCTGTTCATCGTCAACGACTGGGCCTTGCATTACTTTCAGGACAACCTGCTCAACACGCAGAAGGGGCAGGCCATAGGGCTGCAATACTTCCGTTCGCGCGGCTTCCGCGACGACACTATCAGCCGCTTTCAGCTCGGTTACGCCATGCCGGAGCGTGACGCTCTGGCCACGGCGGCACTGAAAAAAGGATTTAAGGAGCAGTTCCTAATTGACACGGGGCTGTGTTACCGCAAGGAAGACGGCACCCTGCAGGACCGCTACCACGGCCGCGTCATCTTCCCCGTGCATACGGTTACGGGGCGCGTGGTGGCCTTCGGAGGGCGTATCCTGGAGAACAACAAGAAGCTGGCGAAGTATGTCAACTCGCCCGAATCGCTCATTTACCACAAGAGTAACGAGCTGTACGGCATCTACCAGGCCAAGCAGGCCATAACGAAGAACGACCGCTGCTACCTCGTTGAGGGATATATCGACGTAACGTCGATGCACCAGAGCGGCGTAGAGAACGTGGTGGCATCGTCTGGTACGTCGCTTACCACCGGGCAGATACGCCTCATCCACCGCTTCACTGACAACATAACCGTGCTGTATGACGGCGACAGCGCGGGCATACATGCCTCCATCCGCGGCATCGACATGCTGCTGTCAGAGGGCATGAACGTGAAAGTGCTGCTGCTGCCGGACGGCGACGACCCCGACAGCTTCGCACGCAAGCACACGGCACAGGAATTCCGTGACTACATAGAGAGCCACCAGACTGACTTCATCGAGTTCAAGACCAGTCTGCTGCTGCGCGGCGTCACTGACCCCGTAAAGCGCTCAGAGGCCATCAGCAGCATTGTTAAAAGCGTGTCGGTAATACCTGACCAGATCAAGAGGGCAACCTATATTACTGAATGTGCCCACCGTCTGGGCATGAACGAGGGCACGCTTATCAACACCGCCAACAAGTTCATACGCGGCGATCTGGAAGAAAAGCGCAAGGAACAGCGGCGCGAGGAGGCCAAGACCGGCGGTCCGCTGAAGCCTCTGCAGCCCGCCGCGCCCATGGGGCAGATGCCTTCAGTAGAGTCGATGATTATGCAACTGGTGGTGCGCCACGGCGAAGAGATTCTTTACAAAGACGTTGAGACCGAGGACGGCGGCAAGATAAACCTTAGCGTATCGCAATATATCAGCTATGACCTCGGCGCCGATAACCTGCGCTTCAAGAACGAGCTGTATAACCGCATGCTGGCCGAAGCCGTGGAACACAACAACGATGAGGGCTTCAAGGCCGAGACTTACTTCACTCATCACCCCGACATCGACATCAGCCGGACTGCCACCGAGATGGCCATTGACCACTTCCAGCTGAGCAAGAGCCTGCAGGTGAAGCACGACGAGGACTCGCTCCGCAACCAGGTGGAGCATCTTATACTCGACTTCCGCATGGATTACGTAGAGCAGCATCTCAAGGAACTGAAGCGCGACATCAGTCTGTCAATCAACGACCCGGACAAGATGATGAGTCTGATGGCCGAATACAAGGACATGCAGGTGATACGTAACGAAATAGCAAAGGAGCTGGGACAGGAGATAATCAATACGTAAGCAGACAAGAAACAAGCAGACGAGCAGACAAGGAGATTTGACTATGTAGTTAAATTGGAAGATTCAAGAAAGTAAATGAGGCGTAAGCCAATAGCAAAACCGCGCTGCGCGCAGCCTGTTTATCTGCCTTATCAGTCCTATTCCTCCCATTATCTTCACCCACCCGATTATGAATTATGAATTGTGAATTATGAATTAATATGATATATGTCAACTGGCTGATATTCATTGCTTATGTATGCGTGGTGCTGGTCACCATGCTCACGGTGTTGTTGGATAACCGGCAGCCCGCCAAGACAATGGCGTGGGTGCTGGTGCTGATATTCATTCCCGTGATAGGCATTGTGCTTTACTTCTTCTTCGGACAGAATACAAGAAAGGAGAAGTTCATCAGCCAGCGCAGCATGAGCCAGTTGACAAAACGCTCCATGCTTGAGTTCGCCGAGCAGCAGAACCTCGTGCTGCCCGAGGAACACAGCGTTCTGATTAATCTTTTCAAGACTCAGAACTGGGCGTTGCCGTTCAAGAACAACGAGGCCGACATCCTTACTGACGGCATGTCGTTCTTCCTCTCACTGCTCAAAGACATCGGCAGCGCCACCCATCACATACATTTTGAGACATATATAATATGTGACGACCCCCTGGGACGTCTCGTTTCAGACGCTCTTGCGGACAAGGCGAGACAGGGAGTGGAGGTGCGTTTCATCTACGACGACGTGGGATGCTGGAACGTTCCCAACTCTTTCTTCGAGCGGATGCGCAACGCCGGCATCGACGTACACGCCTTCATGCCGGTCAAGTTCCCTGCGTTTACGAGCAAAGTGAACTACCGTAACCACCGCAAACTGTGCATAATTGACGGCCGCATAGGGTATATCGGCGGCATAAACGTGGCCATGCGTTACGTAAAAGGCAGCAACGGACGGGCCTGGAGAGACACTCACATGCGCATTCGGGGCGGCGCCGTATATGCCATTCAGCGCGCGTTCCTCGTTGACTGGTACTTTGTTGACCGCACACTCGTCACCAACCGCTGTTATTATCCCATGCTTGACGGCACCATTAACAACAACTGCATCATGCAGGTGGTGACGAGCAGCCCGGTAAGTCCGTGGCCGGAGATGATGCAAGGGTATGTCCGCATACTGCTTGAGGCCAAGCGTTACGTCTACATGGAGACCCCATACTTCCTCCCTACCGAGCCTGTCATGTTCGCGATGCGTACCGCCGCCCTCGCGGGTGTCGACGTAAGGCTCATGGTTCCGCTGCATTCTGACGCTAAATTTGTGGAGTGGGCCAGCCGCCCTTACGTTCAGGAGGCAGCTGATGCGGGCGTTACCGTATATCTGTACACCGCCGGATTCAACCACTCAAAGCTGCTCGTGAGCGACGACTCGTTGTCAACCTGCGGCTCTACAAACATCGATTTCCGCAGTTTTGAGAACAATTTTGAGAGCAACGTGTTCATCTACGACAGCGACATGGCGCTCCGCATAAAGTCAGTTTTCATGAATGACGTCAAGGATTGCGTGATGTACGGCGACTATATGCGCACCCGCCGCCTCTCGTTCACCCACCGTCTGTGGGAATCTTTTATCCGTCTGTTTTCTCCTTTGATGTGATTTAACAGTTATACCGTCACGCTTTCAAGGGTAAGAAAGGTGCATCTGACTTTTATTATCTTCCTTCACGCCAGGCTTAAGACAACAACTGCCCCTGCCGGTAACGGCCCGCAGTTTTATCACTATTGAAGCCGTGGCTTCAAACTTTACACAAACTCTGTCATTATCTTTGCCGCCATAACAAAAAAGAAGTGTGATTATGGCATCGGCAGAACTGTTTATTTACGAATTACCCTTTTTCCTTTATTACATACAACCGGGTGAACTGATTGACTTTCTCAATGATATTGACACCGCAACTACCCTCGCCCTCAACTTCGACGGCGGCAGAATCGGCAATATGGCGGCCGTGATTTTCTCGTCACGTTTAGTCTGGTTGCCGTGGGGATTGCTGTTTATAAGTAAGATGTCAGCCACTTACCGTCATAACATATGGCAGGCCGTGGCCATTATCTTAGGGCTTGCCGTGGTGGTAACTCTTTGCGACCAGGTGTCAGCCTCAATCATAAAGCCACTTGTGGAACGTCCAAGGCCATCACATGAAGAAAGCATAAGCAGTTTGCTTCATTATGTAGGCGGCTATCGCGGCGGAGCTTACGGCTTCGTTTCAAGCCACGCCGCAAATGCTTTCGGCGCCTCAATATACGCCATAAAGTTTTTCCGTAACAAGGCGTTCACCGTCTCCGTACTCATTTTCTCTGTCCTTGTGGGGTATTCACGGGTATATCTCGGTGTTCATTATGTCGGTGACGTGGTGTGTGCTCTGCCGTTAGGAGCAGGCATTGCCTACGCCGTTATCTACACCGGCAATGCTCTCCGGCACATCCGCAGACGGCTGAGCACGCACTCTATTGTACTTGGCTGGCGATTTAAGAAATGCTGACGAGAGGCCGCAAGCACGTCCTCTGCCGGCATAAATGCATCTACTTATCGTCTGACACCTCTTCTGACGCAGTGTCATCAGCCTGCTCCGGGTGTCTGAACAGACTGAAGTTGACGCTTCCGTAAGCACGGTGCTCAACGAATCCGGGCACATCCTCAAAGCTGTTATGCTTGCCATGCTCGAACACGAAGACGCCGCCGGGCTTAAGCATGTTGCGCTCAAGTATCATGGAAGGTATCTGCGGAAGCTCCGGAAGGGCATAAGGCGGGTCGGCGAAGATGAAGTCAAACTGAGTGTTACAACCCTTAATGAAGCGGAACACGTCACCTCGCAGAGGGATACACTTGTCAGTTCCGAGCTTTTTAAGGCACTGCCTGATGAACGCATGGTGGTCACGGTCGGCCTCAACACTTATCACCGAGGCACAGCCTCGTGACAGAAGCTCGAGCGAAATGCTGCCCGTGCCCGAGAAAAGGTCGAGCGCCGAGGCTCCGTCAAAGTCGATGTAGCCGTTAAGAACATTGAAAATATTCTCCTTGGCGAAGTCAGTTGTAGGCCTCGCCTTGAACGTCCTGGGTATCTCGAAGTGACGTCCTTTATATATTCCGGTGATTATGCGCATTGGTGTCTGTGGCTTATTGATGTGTAAGAACAGCCTTATCCTCTGACGAAATACGTCAGCAGGTCATATGGAAGATTCTTAATTTCAGTTATCGGGGCACGGTTGAACTCGGCCTTCGGGTTGATAACGTACACGTTCTGGATAAAAGAGTGAAGCTCTTGGGTAAGTTCTTCGCGCCCGGGTAGGTCGCCCGCGAGATGCAGCTCGTCACGCCTGTTGTCAAAGGCGAGCTGCTTCCACACGTTAAGTATGAAGTAAACGGCGTCTGGCACGAGGTTAGTATTGAAGCTGTTGGTGAAGCGGAAGCGGTTCTGCTGGAAGCTGAAAACGTCTATCCGCTTGTCATGGAAGTAGGCGTAGAGCTTCATCCTCACGCCGGTAAAGCTGCGCCGGTAAAGGTGATTCCAAACGGGAGCGCAGACATGGGTGAACCTTACGTCAGCGAAATGGTCGTCGATGACGAGCTTCAGGTCTTTATTTATTGAATAAACGGCCACCGCATTAAGCGAAGGCAGCACCGTGGAGAGCACCGTCTCGCCCTCACGGCCTGTTATGGCGTGGTGGTAAAGCGTCTCTTTAGAGCTTTCGTTAAACTCGTCGACGGGTATCATGAGCACGGGCGAGTCGAGCAACACCATTGCCCTCTGCCAGCCGTTGTTAAGCAGGTCAATCTCTTTGAACGCCTCGCGCAGGTTCGCTGCCATAGATATTCCGCTTCTCACGGTGTACGGTTCATACACGATGCTGTTCTGCCGGGTGGCGTCAAGTGCCGAGAACGACAGCGTATGGCGGCCTATACGTATGGTAAGGCGGGGTTTTCTTATAATGTTTTCGGTCATACGGTTTTACGGTTGTGAGGTTATTCGGGGGATTTACGGTGAGGGCGGTTCGGCGGTTATGAGGTTATACGGTGTACAGGTATTTACGGTTCCAGGTCTTGCGGGCGGGCAAGGTTTTACGGTTATGAGATTATACGGTGTACAGGTATTCACGGTTCCAGGTCTTGCGGGCGGGCAAGGTTTTACGGTTATGAGGTTATTCGGTGACCGAACTACAACCGCACGTAGCCGTTCATTCCCAGTTTCCGGCATTGTCGTTAGGCATGGTGATGTCTCCTATCTTCAGTCCGGGATACCTTCCTGCGCTGTAAGCCTCCTCGGTAAGGTTGGATATGCTGTTGGCGTCAAGCCCTCTGAGGTAGTCATCGTACGTCGCGCCACACTCCATAAGGGGCAGTTGGCGGCCGGATTTTGCAATCTGCGTCGTTACCGTAAGGTCAAAGCGTTTACCGTCAGTGAAGGGTATGAACTGCAACGAGTCCGCAAGCAGTCCGCTGCTGACGAGCACGCCGAAGTCATCGGTGTACGTGCCGTGCGCCTTACGGTATCTCTCCTCGGCGTATCTTATCTTTACGAGCCGCTCCTTCACGGTCTGCTCGCGCGCCGCACGCTGCCGGTCAAAGCGTATCGGGGCATATATACTGAGGCCGCACACTACCGCGAGAACCGCCGCAAGGACAGCCATTGCGCAGGTTTTGTTCACTCTGAAGCCCATTTACTGACAGATATCTGCGTCCGTTACAGCCCATAAAACCATTTTATAGGCCGCCGGGACATGATGTTTCGTTTATTTTTAGTAAGTTTGCATTACGCTGCAAAGCGATATGTAACGGTGCAAAAATACACCAAATTATCCGTAAAATCAAACCTTTAGACTAAAAACTGATGATTGTCGACGAATTGGCCCGCCGCATAAGGCAGGCGCTCGGCTTCACTCCTACCGCCGAGCAGGCCGTGGCCATTGACACGTTTTGCCGCTTCATGACCGACCGCGATGAGCACTCGGCCCTCATAATGCGCGGTTCGGCCGGTACGGGCAAGACCACTCTGGCCGCCGCGATAGTGAAAACGATGAAGGCTCTGGGGCAGAAGGTTACGCTGCTGGCGCCCACCGGGCGCGCAGCCAAGGTGTTCTCGCTCAACGCCGGGCATGCGGCGCTGACCATACACCGGCGCATATACCGCCAGAAGACGTTCACCGGCGACATGACCGGATTCAACCTGAACGTCAATCTCACGCCCGACATGCTCTTCATGGTTGACGAAGCGTCAATGATAGCCGACAATGCGCCGTCAGACATGGCCACGTTCGGCACGGGGCGGCTGCTCGACGACCTTATCAGCTATGTCTATAACGGGCGTAACTGCCGCCTGATGCTCATAGGAGACAAGGCCCAGCTGCCGCCCGTAGGCGAGGAGGAGTCGCCTGCGCTTACGGCCGCCGTGATAGAGGGCTATGGCCTGAAGGTGTATGAGTGCGACCTTAACGAGGTGTTGCGCCAGGCCGCCGGCTCAGGCATACTGTACAACGCAACGGTCATAAGGCAGATGATAACCCACGACGAGGCCACTCTTCTGCCACGCATCAGCTTCTCTGGATTTGCCGACATATGCATGGTGCCGGGCGGCGAACTTATCGAGCAGCTAAGCTCAAGCTACTCGGAGGTGGGCATCGATGAGACTATCGTAATAACGCGGAGCAACAAACGGGCCAACATATATAACGCAGGCATACGCGGAACGGTGCTCGACCGCGAGGAACAGCTTACCACCGGCGACATGCTCATGGTCGTTAAGAACAACTATTACTGGCTGGAAAAGGAGAAGTTAAGTGAAAAACGAACAGTGAAGAGTGAAAAATCCAATAGTTTTTTAAGTGAAAAGGTAAGAGTGAAGAGTGAAGAATCCAACAGTATTTTAAGTGAAAAGGTAAAAGTGAAGAGTGAAAAATCCAATAGTTTTTTAAGTGAAAAGGTAAAAGTGAAGAGTGAAAAATCCAAATGCGATGCGGCATCATCACCCACAAAACAAATGAATTCTTCACTTTTCACTCTTCACTCTTCACTTAAAATGCAGGATTCTTCACTCTTAACTCTTCACTCTTCACTCAAAATGCAGGATTCTTCACTTTTCACTCTTAACTCTTCACTTAAAACAACGTTCCTTGCCAACGGCGACAGGGCCTGCGTAAGGCGGGTGCGCAACGTGCGCGAGCTGTACGGATTCCACTTTGCCGACGTGCTGCTAAGCTTTCCTGACTATGACGATTACGAGCTGCAGGCCACCGTTCTGACCGATACGCTGACGTCAGACGCGCCCGCGCTGACCCGCCAGCAGAGCGAACAGTTGTTCAACGCCGTGCTTGAGGACTATCAGGACATACCGCTTAAGGCCGACCGCATGAAGCAGATACGGCAGGATATGTATTATAACGCACTGCAAGTAAAGTATGCCTACGCCGTGACCTGCCACAAGGCGCAGGGCGGGCAGTGGGCTCACGTGTACGTAGATCAGGGCTACATGACCGACGACATGCTCACTCCGGACTACATCCACTGGCTGTACACCGCCTTCATGCGCGCCACCGAGAAGCTGTTTCTAATAAACTGGCCAAAGACTCAGACATTAACATAGGCCGCTAACGAAGCTGATAAATGCGCCTCACTCCACAACACGCCATACAGCGGACGGCAGAGCGAGGCGCATTTTTTATTATTACGGCATAAAACCGTAAGCAAACCGTAAGCAAACCGGCCGCCTCTACTTACACTCAAAGCATATTTACAGTAAACCGCGACAAGACTGAAAGCAAACCGACATGATTCACTTTCAATTTCAAAAGGCCGTCTTTTAGCGTGCAAAAGACGGCCTTTTGCAGCGCCATTCATGACCTTTTGCCTTGCCGTTTGCGGTCTTTCGCTTTACCGCCAATCATGTTTTTATACCCATAAGGTTTGCGAGGGTCACCAATAATTTGTAAATTTGTTGCGAAATAAGCATACTCCGCATCGTAAAAAAGTAACGAAAGCATATGGCTGTAACTTCTTTAACTTCTCTAAATTCTATAAATTCTTGACATAAATTCTCTAAATTCTTAAACAAAAATGACCTCAATACTTCTATTTTTGGCCGGCGCGCTGGTATCAGCCGTTATACTGATGCTCGTCAATCAGAAGAAAAGCAGACAACTGACCGACCGCATAACATCGCTTGCGGGCGACCTTGCAGCCCGTCAACGCGAGGCTGAGATGCTGGCAAAACAGCTCGACGACGCACGCAAGGAACACGAACAGAGATTAGACGAGGCCAGACGGCAGTATGCCGGACAACTGGCTGAGGTAAACGAGCGCAACGAACGCGAGAAGGCAGAGCGCACGGCGATGCTCGACAAGCAGTTTGCCGAGCGCCTGAAGTTAGTGCAGGAGCAGCTAAACACCACCACCGAAAAACTGCTGAGACAACGCTCTGAAGAGCTTGACAAGACCAACCAGAGCCAGATGGGCGCCATAATAGCTCCGCTGAAAGCCGTAATGGCCGAAATGAAGAAGTCAATGGACGATAACAAAGAGTCGTTCACACGCACCACGGCCACGCTGGGCGAGCAGCTACGGCAGATGCATGCCACGACAGAGAACCTCGGAGCCGAGGCTGAGAAGCTGTCGAAAGCCTTGCAGACAGGGCCCAAGGTGCAGGGCGATTTCGGCGAAATGAAGCTCAACGACCTGCTCGACAAGTTCGGATTCACCAAAGGCGTTGAGTATGACGTCCAGTACACGATGCGCGACGCCAAGGGTAACGTAATCAGAAACGACGACACCAACGACATGATGCGCCCCGACGTGGTGCTGCATTACCCTGACCATAAGGACGTGATAATAGACTCAAAGGCGTCACTGACGGCCTTCATCGGCTACGTCAACGCCGGTACTGACGATGAGCGCAGGCTGTTTCTTGACGAGCACGTCAAGAGTGTGCGCCGGCATATTGACGAGCTGGCCGCCAAAAGCTACAGCAAGTACTCGATGGAGGGCGGCACCACGCTCGACTTTGTCATCATGTTCGTGCCCCAGGAGGCAGCCGTGCAACTGGCAATATCGGCTGACGCGGGGCTGTGGAACTATGCCTTTGAGCGTAACGTCATCATTACGGGCGAGCAGAACCTCTTCGCCCTGCTGCGCCTTCTGCAGATAGCATGGACCCAGCAGCGGCAGGCCGAGAACCAGGAGCAGGTGTTCGGCCTGGCAAACACCCTGGTTGAGCGCGTAGGTCTGTTCATTGAGCGCTTTGAGAAGATAGGCAAGAACGTCGAAGCCGTGCAGAAGTCGTATGAGGAGGCACGCAAGTCGCTCAGCGGTAACCAGAGCTTCCTCAGCTCGGCGCGCCGCCTCGTGAAGATGGGAGCGAAAGAGAATCCGAGACGGCGGCTGCCCGATGACGACACCGACAACGACGAATGACACAGCCCCCGGACAACGGCCGGCAGGCATATCAGGCCTCCATACATATTTATATATAGCTGCACGGGCACTCATTGTAACCACATTGTAACACGAGTGTAACACGTATGAATACCAATATAAGTATTTTTGCAGCAAGTATTATAAAATAAAAGATTTATGGATAATAAATATCGGATTCTTGTTGTTGACGATGAACAAGACTTATGCGAGATCCTTAAGTTCAATCTTGAGACCGACGGCTATGTAGTAGAGACGGCCAATTCGGCTGAAGATGCCCTGAAGATGAACATCGAGAGCTTCGACCTGCTGCTGCTTGACGTGATGATGGGCGGCATGTCAGGGTTTGCGCTGGCCAAACAGCTCAAGGCCGACCCTGCCACAAAGGACATACCGATAATATTTCTCACGGCCCGTGACACAGAGAACGACACCGTGACGGGCTTCAACCTCGGTGCCGACGACTACATATCAAAGCCTTTCTCGATAAGGGAAGTGCTCGTAAGGATACGCGCCGTGCTGCGCCGCACCGCCGAGAAGGACGGCGCACAGCAGTCGAACGTGCTGCGCTACCAGGGCCTGGAGCTTAATCTCGACAAGAAGACGGTAAGCATCGACGGCGAGGACGTGCCCTTCACGAAGACCGAGTTTGAGATACTTCACCTGCTGCTCGACGAGAAAGGCCGCGTATTCTCACGCCAGGAGCTTATCGACCGCATATGGCCGAAAGACGTGCTCGTGCTCGACCGCACCGTAGACGTCAACATAACGCGCCTCCGCAAGAAGATAGGCAAGTTCTCAAAGTGCATCGTAACGCGTCTCGGTTTCGGCTACTACTTCGACGCCTGACCGTCAATAACACATAAAAACACCGTAAGAAGAAATGTTCAGAACATCAGTCGGCACACGCCTTTATGCCGGAGTACTGTCGGTTTTCATAGTTTTTGCGGCGGCTTTCATCATCTTCCAGCATGCCCGTGAGCGCGAATACAAGATTAATTCGCTCAACACGAGGCTGCAGGACTATAACTCAAGGATGATGGAAACCCTTGAATACACGGGTGACCACTCTGAGGCTGCAATCGACCGGTACGTGCACAACCACCAGATACGTGGCCTGCGCGTCACCCTGATACAGCGTGACGGCACCGTAGTGTACGACAATATGTTCAAGGACTACCGCCGGATGGACAACCACAAGAACCGCGAGGAGGTGCGCGAGGCCTTCGCCGACGGCAGCGGATACGACTTCAGCCGCGTCAGCACGGCGTTGCATCAGGACTATTTCTACTCCGCCACGTATGTGCCTGAGCTTAACCTGGTTGTGCGCAGCGCCCTGCCTTACGACAACAGCCTGGCCCAACTGCTCAAGGCCGACCAGCATTACCTGTGGTTTGCGCTTGTGGCCATGCTCATACTGGTGTTCATCCTTTACCGCTTCACCAGCCGCCTGGGCGACAACATCACGCGGCTGCGGCTCTTTGCCAGCCGCGCCGACCATAACGAGAACATCGACACGGAGGACCTCGTGGGCTTTCCGGGCGACGAGCTGGGCGAGATTGCCGAGCGCATAATAAAGATATACAAGCGTCTGCAGAAGACAAAGGAGGAGCAGAACGTTCTGAAACGCCAACTGACCCAGAACATAGCGCACGAGCTGAAGACACCCGTGGCCAGCATACAGGGATATCTTGAGACGATTCTTGACAACCCAAACATAAGCGACGACATGAAGCAGCAGTTCCTGCAACGGTGCTACGCCCAGTCGCAGCGCCTCGCCTCGCTGCTGAGAGACATCTCGACGCTGAACAGACTCGACGATGCGCCCGAGATGGTTGACTTTGAAAAGGTTGACATAAGCGCAATGGTGGAAACCATCAAGCAGGACACCGCACTGCAACTGGCTGAACACAACATGACATTTGACAACAAGCTGCCGCAGGGAATAACCGTAAGGGGCAACCAGTCACTGCTGTACAGCGTGTTCCGCAACCTCACAGACAACGCCATTGCCTATGCCGGCGAAGGCACGACGATAACCCTCACGGTAGAGCCTAAGGACGAGTTCTGGAGCTTTACGTTCAGCGACAACGGCGTAGGAGTGCCCCGCGAGCATCTGCCGCGCCTGTTCGAGCGCTTCTACAGAGTAGACAAAGGACGCAGCCGGAAGATGGGAGGCACCGGCCTTGGCCTCGCGATAGTGAAGAATGCCGTGCTGCAGCACGGGGGAACGATAGCCGTAAGCAATAATATCGACGGCGGACTGAGATTTGACTTCACGTTAAAGAAATAATATCCCAAGGCCGCCCGGAACGTCAGACAGACATCCGGGCGGCCTTTTTTGTGCCCAAACGCCATATTCCAGATTGTCTTCAACATGGCAGAATAATAGTCTTTTTATCTCAAAATCATGTGAAAAACTCACAATGTCATGTTATTTTTCCAAATACTTAACTCGTTTTTAAATTTTATTTTGTTACTTTGTCGGCAATAAAAAAGTAGCATATTAATTATTCCAACTTGTTTAATTAAATACTCTAACTATGGAAATGAACAAAAACATCATCGGAGAAAATGCGGGAAAAGTGTGGCGTGCGCTGAACGGCAAGCACCTCACGTGGAACGAGCTTCTACAGGAGACCGGGCTTGACGAAGTAGACCTGGCACTCGCCGTAGGCTGGCTGGCACGTGAGGACAAGGTGTCGTTCACGTCAGACGGCGGCACATTACACCTCGAAGTGTACCACGAGAACTATTATTAACCGCATCATCGCGCCTGCCCTGCCCTATCCTGGAAGGCGCAATCTTGGCTTACAGCCAAGTGTCTGGCAATCAAGCACTTACACAGACGCCGCAAGGCGTCATGCAAAAGGCCGTCTTTTGAAGACCAAAAGACGGCCTTTTAGCGTGTAAAAGACGGCCTCTTGAAAGTCCAAAGACCGTCTTTTGGAAAGAAGTTAAAGAAGTTCTTTTTATGAAGTTAAAGAAGTTAGAGAAGTTATCACGCCCTGCGGGCGTTAGAAGTTAAAGCCATTAGCTTTGCTTCAGCAGACAAGATACAAGCAGACGAGCAGACAAGGAGATTTGACTATGAGACTATAAATTTATAAAACAAGAATTAAGATGAGCTTTTCAGCAGACAAGACACAAGCAGACAAACAGACAAAACATTTGACTTTAACTACTTCTAACTACCTTTAACTACAATAACTACTCTTTAATAATAAATTAATGCTCGTTTTTCCCGCATTTATTTTGCATTTAGCTCGACATGCACTATCTTTGCAAAGGAAACAAGATTTGTAACCATTAATGGACGAATTTATCATCATCCTGCTGTTAATCATGCTCAACGGCATATTTGCCATGTCTGAAATAGCAGTGATTCAAGCAAAGAAAACAAAATTATCCAACGACGAGAAAAAGGGGAGCAAGGGAGCCAAGGCCGCATTGCGCCTTGCCAATGACCCCGACCGATTCCTATCCACCGTGCAGATAGGCATCACACTTATAGGCATTTTGACCGGTATCTACTCCGGAGCGTCAATCTCCGGAAAGTTCTCTGACGTATTCGAGAGCTTCGGCATACCCGAACGGTGGGCCTATCCGCTGGCTCAGGCACTGATAGTAATCTTCGTAACCTACCTTACCATTGTTTTCGGTGAGCTTGTACCGAAGCGTATCGGAATGAGCGTGGCCGAGAAAGTGTCTGAAATCATCGCCCGCCCGATGCACATCCTGTCGGTGATAGCCAAGCCGTTCGTGTGGCTTCTGGCAAAAAGCACAGAGACAATAGTCAACATCCTCGGCGTCAAGGAAGCTGAAAGCAAGGTTACGGAAGAAGACATCAAGTCGATAGTACAGGAAGGCAAGGAGGACGGCGAGGTGCAAGAGGTTGAGCAGGACATAGTTGAACGCGTGTTCATGCTGGGCGACCTGAAGGTAGACTCGCTGATGACCCACCGCTCTGAAGTGGTTACACTCGACGTAAACATGACCAAAGACGAGATAAGGAAGGTGCTGAACGACGACCTGTACGAGTCATACCCGGTAATTGACCACAGCCTGGAGAACATCGTCGGAGTGGTGTCGCTAAAGGACCTGATATTCCGTCTGGCCGACAACACCCTGAATCTGAAAGAGATAATGCGCCCCGCTGCCTACATATACGAGAACATGACGGTGTACAAAGCACTCGAACAGATGAAGGAAAAACGCCTGGCACAGGCTTTCATATGCGACGAGTTCGGCAGCTTTCAGGGCCTGATTACCCTGCGCGACATACTTGAAGGCCTGGTAGGAACTATCGACGAGGTGAACAACGCGCCAGAGATAGTGAAGCGTGAAGGCTCGGAGAGCTGGCTCGTAGACGGCCAGTGCTCGTTCTACGACTTCCTGTCGTACTTTGACAAGGAGGACCTTTACGACAACGAACAGGACTATAACACACTGGCCGGACTGATTATCGAGCAGTTGAAGCATATCCCGCAGGCCGGCGAGCGTACCGAATGGAACTGCTTCAAAATGGAAATCGTCGATATGGACGGCGCGCGCATCGATAAAGTTCTGGTGACATTGAAAGACGAGAAAGAGAATACCGAGAAATAAATCATGACAAGAAATCAAGAGGTAAGAATTAAGAAAACAGGCCGATTTGTATATTTTGAGCTATATTTTTCTTAATTCTTACCTCTTAATCCTTAATAATTTTTGCCGTTTGCGCGTTTTTATCTATATTTGCAATGACTTAATTTAATAACTTAATCTTTACCTTATGGTTGAAATCCAGACTGCCCAGAAGCATCAGGCGTTATCCATTGCACGTCTTATCATGCTCGCCATGAACTATGATTGCTGCAGCTACTTCGCCGGTCCGGAGCATACGCTCGACGATTTCGAGCGCGTAATGACTGACCTTGTACTCGCGGACAACACCCAATACAGCTATCTCAACACCCTTGTGGCAATCAACGACGAGGGAAAACTGTGCGGCATGTGCGTGTCTTATGACGGAGCGCGCCTTCATGAGCTGCGTGCCCAGTTTGTAAAGGCCGCAAAAGAGAACTTCGGCCGTGACTTCTCTGACATGGATGACGAGACAGGACCGGGCGAACTGTACATCGACAGCATAGCCGTATTTGAAAGCTGCCGCGGCCAGGGAGTGGCCACAGCCCTGCTCAAAGCCGCAATCGACAAGGCTAAAGACATGAACATACCTACCGTAGGACTGCTCGTTGACAAGGGTAATCCCAAGGCTGAGAAGCTGTACGGCCGCGTAGGATTCAAGTATGTGGGCGAAAACACATGGGGAGGTCACCCCATGAGACATCTGCAATACGCCATATAACCAGGCCGGAATATATGGCCGTAAACGAACCGGACAGCCGATGACGGACGTCCGGCAGGTAAGCAGTTATATAAATTATGCTCTTTTACACTTTGCATTACCTTAAATAACCGTATAACCTAATAGAATATGCAAGACAGCAAGTATTTGGTCGCCAACGACCGCGACGCACAATGGGGGCTCGTCGTCAACACCGTGGGTTATGATGAAGTAGGGCCTGAAGAGTCGTATCCCACTAAAGGACACGGTGACGGCTATTATTTTGACCCTGTACGCGGACGTATTCTTGATGAATACCAGATGCTTTATTTAGTGGAAGGTGAAGGCGTGTTCTCGTCAAGACACGTTACTGACGTGCCGATAAAGGCCGGTGACATCTTTCTGCTGTTCCCCGGCGAATGGCATACGTATCATCCGCTGCCTGGAACGCAATGGAAAAGTTACTGGATCGGCTACAAAGGCCGCAACATGGACGACCGCCTGAAGTACAACTTCCTGTCACCGGAGAAGCCGGTTTACCACGTAGGCTTCAGCAACGACATCGTTCACCTGTATAAGTCGGCAATAAGAACGGCCAAAGAAGAGCCTGCCCACATGCAACAGATACTCGCCGGAATAACCAATAACCTGATAGGCTTGATGTATTCGCTCGAGCGCAACATGGAGCTTAGCCGCAAGGGAGGTTACGTGGACATGATAAACAAGGCCCGACTGCGCATCCGCGAGGGCGTGGAATCTAAGATTACGGTGCAGGAAATAGCTGCCGAGCTGGGGTCAAGTTACTCTAACTTCCGCAAGCTGTTTAAGGAGTACACAGGCCTGTCGCCAGCTTTTTACCAGCAGGACCTGAAGCTGCAGCGCGCTAAAGAACTGCTGTCTACAACCGAAATGAGCATAAAGGAAATAGCTTACCGGCTTAACTTTGATTCGCCTGACTACTTCTCAAGTAAATTCAAGACTAAAATAGGATGCAAACCGAGCGAATACCGCTCAAGAATGAGAAGATAATTTAATTTAGAATTAAGAGTTAAGAAGTAAGAAAAAGTAGTAAAGGAGTAAAGTAGTAAGAAGTAAAGTAATTAATAGTTAAGAGTTAAGGAGTAAGAAAAAGTAGTAAAGGAGTAAAGGAGTAAGAAGTAAAGTAATTAAGAGTTAAGAGTTAAGAAGTAAGAAAATCACCTTTTTCTTATATAACAATGAGGGATTTTTTCTTACTTCTTAACTCTTAATTCTTAATTACCTTACAGCCCTATTACAGATTTTTCAACCCAATAGACAAGTATTCCGCCGATATAACCGATGAAGGCAATCCACGAGATACGCTTCATGTACCATATGAACGTTATTTTCTCGAGACCCATCACGACCACTCCGGCTGCCGAACCGATAATCAGCATTGAGCCTCCCACACCGGCACAGTAAGCCAGAAGCTGCCAGAAAATGCCGTCCTGGGCCATGTCGCCGACCTCTGCCAGCGGGTACATACCCATACATCCTGCCACGAGGGGCACGTTGTCGATAATGCTTGAGAGCACGCCGATGATGCCGGTGATAAGGTAATGATTGCCGTCGAACACGTCATTAAGACCGGTTCCGAGAGCGGTGAGCACACCGATTTCCTGCAGACAGGCAACAGCCATGAGTATTCCGAGGAAGAAAAGTATGGTGCTCATGTCGATGCGTGAGATAATGTTGGTAATCCTCTTTTGTGTGCTGCTGTCCTCGCTGTGTTCAGGCGCGCTGCGATAGAATATTTCCGTTGCCAGCCAAAGCACTCCGAGAACGAGCAATATGCCTACGAACGGAGGCAGATGGGTAATAGACTTGAAGATAGGAACGAAAATCAGGCCGCCCACACCTATCCAGAACACGGCCTTGCGCTGACCGTCAGTAAAGTCATTGGCTACCGTTACGGTGCCGAGGTCGGCCGTCTGATTGACGTTGCCCTTAAGAGAGAACGACAGAACGTAGGCCGGCAGGGCTATCGACACGAGTGAAGGGATAAACAGCTCCTTGATAACGCCTGCGGCAGAGATAAGGCTCTTGTTCCAGAGCATAATCGTAGTGACGTCACCTATCGGCGAGAACGCGCCTCCGGAGTTGGCCGCTATGATGATAAGCGAGGCGTAGATGAGGCGGTCCTTACGGTCATCGATAAGCTTGCGCAGAATCATCACCATGACGATGGCTGTCGTCATGTTGTCAAGAATGGCCGAGAGGAAGAAGGTCATGATCGTGATACGCCACAGCAGAGCTTTCTTACTCTTGGTCTTGAGCATGTCTCGTACGAAGTTGAAGCCGCCGTTCTGGTCTACCGTCTCGACGATAGTCATGGCGCCCATGAGGAAGAACAGCGTCGTGGCAGTGCTTCCGAGATGGCCCTCAATCACTCCGCTTGCATAAGCGGCGATGCCGTCAGCAGTAATGTCTGCGGGGAAATTGGAAGGGTCGAACATGTAGAGAGTCCAGCAGGCCACAAGCATCAGCAGGGCCACGGCCGCCTTGTTGACCTTTGTCAAGGTCTCAAGGGCAATGCACATGTATCCGAAAATGAATACAATGACGATTGTAAGTGTTAGTGTTGACATTTAGTTTGTTTTTAAGTTAAGATTGCTATTTCCAGATTGCAAAATTAATGATAATATCTGAAAATATCATTTAATTTGCAAATATTCATATTTTTTATTTGTTTTTGCAGCCGCAAACAGAGTTACAAGCAAACAGCGGCACGCCACGCTGCATACCACTGCAGGGCTGCCGGTGAAGGTTTCCACGGCAAAAGGCCTTGACCCTTAATGCCCGCCACGGCATGATAAAATCCTAAACGTAAACAGCACTTTTCCAAAAGACGGCAAAACGCCTTCCAAAAGGCCGTCTTTTACACGCTGAAAGGCCGTCTTTTGGTCTTCAAAAGACGGCCTTTTGCAAAGTGCCTGATAATGAGGGATTTGGCAGACGGCCTGCAGAGGTCACAAAATCAATGTTTTTTCTCAAATCTTATTGTCTAAAAATCATTTTACAATACAACGTTTTATAAATAATGCATACCTTTGCCAAGGGCAAGCCAGACCTTTTGAAAACGGGAAAACATGCCCGTAGCGGCCTGAAAGGCCCGGCTTACAACTCAGAATTTAATACATAAAAACATAAGCAATGAATAATTCTCACTGTTTTTTCGCTGTCGACCTCGGCGCGACCAGCGGACGGACCATAGCCGGAACGATTGCCGGCGGCAAGGTGGAACTTGAAGAACTGACCCGCTTCGCCAATAACCTGATAGAGACAGGCGGCCACTTCTACTGGGACATCTACGCCCTTTACTTCGAGATTATAAAGGGTCTGAAGCTCGCGGCAAAGCGCGGACTGCAGATTGAAAGCATAGGTATAGACACGTGGGGAGTCGACTTTGTGTGCGTGGGTGACGACGGGGCGCTGCTGCGTAACCCCATATCATACCGCGACCCCTTCACCGAAGGCGCAATGGAAAGCTACTTCGCCGACGCCGTTCCGCGTGAGGAAGTCTACCGCACTACCGGCATACAGTTCATGAACTTCAACTCTCTGTTCCAGCTCCATGCCATGCGCCGCGGCGGCAACTCGGCTCTTAAGAACGCCGCCAGGCTGCTCTTCGTGCCCGACGCGCTGAGCTGGATGCTTACGGGCGAGGCCGTATGCGAGTACACCATAGCCTCAACAAGCCAGCTGCTCAACCCCGTAAGCAAAGACCTTGACCCCCTGCTGCTCGAAAGCGTGGGGCTGAAGCGTAGCATGTTCGGCCCGATGGTAGTGCCGGGACACAAGATCGGCACACTCACCGAGGAAGTGCAGAAGCTGACAGGACTGGGCCCTGTGCCCGTGATAGCCGTGGCCGGACACGACACGGCGAGCGCAGTGGCGGCCGTTCCGGCCAAGGATGCCGACTTTGCCTACCTCAGCAGCGGCACGTGGAGCCTGATGGGAATAGAGACAAAAGAGCCTATTATTAATAAGGTAAGCTACGAACGCAACTTTACCAACGAGGGAGGTATCGAGGGAACCACGCGCTTCCTGAAGAACATCTGCGGCATGTGGCTGCTCGAGCGGTGCCGCAAGGAGTGGGGAGACGACGCTCCCGCCGACTACGGCCGCCTCATGGCAGACGCCATGCAGGCACCCGCGTTCCAGAGCACGGTCAACCCTGACGACCCTGCATTTGCCAATCCGGCCTGCATGCAGGAGGCTATCAACACCTACTGCAGTGCCACCGGCCAGCACGTTCCGCAGGGATATGCCGAGACTTGCCGCTGCATCTTCGAGAGTCTGGCCCTGCGCTACCGCCAGGTAGCCGGCTGGCTGAAGGAGATGGCGCCCTTCTCTATCAGCACGCTGCACATCATCGGCGGCGGCTCAAGGAACGACCTGCTCAACCAGTTCACAGCCAACGCCACCGGGCTTACCGTGCTTGCAGGCCCTCAGGAGTGTACCGCGCTGGGCAACATCATGCTACAGGCCAAGGCGGCAGGCCTCGCCGGCGACATATTCGACATGCGCGGCATCATCGCCCGCAGCACAACGATGAAGCGCTTTGAGCCGCAGGACCGCGAGACTTGGGACAAGGCTTACGCCCGATATCTCGAAATAACAGAGAAATAATACCGCTGCCGCCCCTCAGCAAGCCGGAATACAGATAACAGAATCTAACAACATAAACCTTAAAACGTAGAAAATGAAAGAAGAACTGATAACCAAGGCATATGAGAACGCCAAAGAACGCTACGCCGAACTGGGCGTAGACACAGAGAAAGTCATTACCCAGATGCAGGACTTCCACCTCAGCCTGCACTGCTGGCAGACTGATGACGTAATCGGATTTGAGAACCTTACCGGCTCGCTCAGCGGCGGAATAACCACCACAGGCAACTATCCCGGCCGCGCACGCAATATCGACGAGGTGCGCATGGACATCGAGAAGGCCAAAAGCCTCATACCCGGCACCCACCGTCTGAACCTGCACGAGATTTACGGAGACTTCAAGGGCAAGGCCGTTGACCGTGACCAGTGCCTGCCGGAGCACTTCCAGAGCTGGATAGACTGGGCCAAGGAGAACAACATGAAGCTGGACTTCAACTCTACTTCGTTCTCTCACCCCAAGAGCGGAAGCCTTACTCTGGCCAACCCTGACGACGGAATACGCAACTTCTGGATAGAGCACACCAAGCGTTGCCGCGCCATCGCCGAGGCGATAGGCAAGGCGCAGGGCGACCCTTGCATAATGAACCTGTGGGTACATGACGGCAGCAAGGACATGACCGTAAACAAGCTGAAGTACCGCGAGCTGCTGAAGGCATCGCTCGACGAGATTTTCGCCACTGAATACAGCCACATGAAGGACTGCCTCGAGAGCAAGGTGTTCGGCTTAGGACTGGAGAGCTACACCGTAGGTTCTAATGATTTTTACACCGCTTACGCCGCCAAGAACAACAAAATCATCACCCTTGACACCGGCCACTTCCACCCGACGGAGAGCGTTGCCGACAAGGTGTCGGCCATGTTGCTGTTTGTGCCCGAGCTGATGCTGCACGTCAGCCGCCCCGTACGCTGGGACTCTGACCACGTTACGATAATGGACGACCCTACGATGGACCTCTTCAACGAGATTGTACGTGCCGGGGCGCTTGACCGCGTGCACTACGGCCTTGACTATTTCGACGCGTCCATCAACCGCATCGGCGCTTACGTGATAGGCAGCCGCGCCGCCCAGAAATGCATGCTGAGGGCCATGCTCGAGCCACTGGACATCATCCGCAAGTATGAGGATGAGGGCAAGGGCTTCGAGAGGCTGGCCATGCTTGAGGAGGAGAAGGCTCTTCCGTGGAACGCAGTTTATGATGAGTTCTGCCTGAGGAACGATGTTCCGGTAGGAAAAGACTTCATAGCTGAGGTGGAACAGTATGAAAAGGACGTTACAATAAAACGATAGGCCCGTAAGCCACACTGCCATAACAGGCCATAAGGTCAAAGCCGGCATGCCGGCCGGTCGTCTTTACGGCAAGACATGCCGGCTTTAACCTTTTCAATCAGCATAACTTAATATATTCATAAATAAAGAATGGACATTCTTATAGGTCTCGGCATAATCGCCTTAGGCGCATTATGCCAGTCGAGCTGTTACGTTCCGATTAACCGGATTAAGTCCTGGAGCTGGGAGTCTTACTGGCTCGTGCAGGGCATTTTCGCATGGCTTGTGTTCCCGTTGCTGGGCGCAATGCTTGCCGTTCCTGCCGGCCGGAGCCTCACCGAGCTGTACGCTGCCGACCCTGAGGCGTCGCTGCTGACGGTGTTCTTCGGCGTGTTGTGGGGCATCGGCGGACTTACGTTCGGCCTGTCGATGCGCTATCTGGGCGTGGCTCTCGGCCAAAGCATAGCCTTAGGCACGTGTGCAGGATTAGGAACGGTGCTCACTCCCGTGTTCACCGGCCATACCGACGAGCTTACCGCGCCCGTGATAACAGGCGTGGTGGTTACTCTTATCGGCATAGGAGTAATCGGAGCGGCCGGCCACATGAAGTCGCAGGCACTTAGCGACGAGGAGAAGCGCGAGGCGGTTAAGGACTTCAACTTTGCCAAGGGCATAACGGTGGCGCTGCTGGCGGGCTTCATGAGCGCATGCTTCAGCATCGGACTGGGTTTCGGCTCGCATCTTAACTTCGGCGAAGCTACCGACCCCATGTTCCGCACTCTGCCCGCAACGCTGCTCGTAACGGCAGGAGGATTCATCACGAACGCCGTCTACTGCTTCTGGCAGAACGGCCGGAACAAGACGTGGAAAGACTATTCAGATACCCGCCTTTACGCCAACAACATCGTGTTCTGCGCCCTCGCGGGCCTGCTGTGGTACAGCCAGTTCTTCGGACTGAGCCTCGGCAAAGGCTTCCTTGCCGGTTCGGCGGTGCTGCTGACGTTCTCATGGTGCATCCTGATGGCGCTCAACGTGACGTTCAGCAACGTGTGGGGAATAATCCTGAAAGAGTGGAAAGGCTGCCGGCCGAAGACTATCGCCGTGCTGATTGCGGGCCTGGTGATACTCATCGTGTCGTCGTTCCTGCCGCAACTGATAGGATAATATACTTTAACCCAAACCGGTCATTAGAGCGTCGTTCCGACTCTTTGGACGCTTCACGCTTTCTGTCGCTCATCTGCCCGCGTTCTCCACCTTGACTTAGCCCGCTAAGCCTGCGGCGAAGTCCGCAGTCATCTGAACAGCATAAACTGCAAAGCGTCTCAAAGTCTAATGACCGATTTGGGTTAACGACATGCAGAAAGGCCGCCTAAGGGCGGCCTTTCTGCATAAAAAATACGCCTCCAATGTTTCACAACATCGGAGACGCGCATTCAATTTAACTATTAAACTAATATTATCTGAGAATGATAAGATTTTAAATTACTGCTGTTTTTATTGTTGTTTTGTCGTACTTATTTTGGCAAATTGAATGCTTTTGTCATCTCGGCCATCTGTTCGTCGCTCATACCTTCAGGCTCTTCGCCCATGTTCTTGGCGGCGATGTATATCAGGGCGCTCTTGTTCAGCACGTCAACCTGGTCGAAAGCCTGCATTATGTCGGTGTCGATAGCGAACACACCGTGCTTCTCCCACATCGCAACGTCATAGTCGTCGAGCTGTCGTACAGTCTCCTCAGCCAGCTTGACGCTGCTGGGCAGCTCGTAAGGAATAATGCCCAAGCCGCGCGGGCAGAAGGCCTTTGTCTCGGGTATCATGCTCCAGAGCAGTTTTGTCAGCACGTCCTTGCCGAGGAACTTGCGTATATGTGTCATAGCGACAAGCTCTATCGGGTGGGTGTGCAGCGACGCACGGTAAGGCGAGCCTTTCTCTATCAGGTGGTCGTGCACCATGAGATGTGACGGCAGCTCACTCGTAGGATTGACCGGATTGTCAGCTATGATTACGTAACTTGCGCAGTCGTCAAGTATCCTTATCACGCTACCGTTCTCCATCGGGCGGCGTGCCAGGTCGCGCATACGGCGGTTAGTGCCTTTGCAGAAGAAGTAAGCACCTTTCAAATGGGGCAGAGTAACTCCGATCTGCTTCACCTCGCTTATGGCCGGCATCTGCCTTATCTCGTCGTCAACCAGCTCGGTTACGTTTACGGTGATGTTTCCACCGTTGCGCTCGGCCCACCCTTTCTGCCAGAGATAGCCGGCAACTTCAGCCACTTTATCAACTTCTTGCTTCAAGGCCGGACGGCCGTCAAGTACACTTTTCATAGGTATTGTGTTTATTTTTTGCAAAGATAGTGATTTTCCATGGTACCACCTCAGAAGTAATTGACATATATACTGCATTTTTTGACATACCGGCGCAAGCTGCAACGGATAAAAACCGTAAGCTGCGGAGCGGCTGAAGTTACGGTTAATCCTTAACAGCGGCAATACAGGTGAAGGCTGTAAGCAAAACAAGGCGTGGCGCTTTCAATCCGTAAAGGCCGTCTTTTACAAGGCAAAAGACCGTCAAACGCACGCCAAAAGGCCGTCTTTCGCAAAGCAAAAGACGGCCTTTTGGCGTGCATTTTAAAATTAGTCAGGCATAAGAAAACCCGAAAATAAACTCAAAAGAAATTTGAATAAAAATTAAAAAGGAAAGTTTAAAACAGGTTCTAAGATTTTTTCTATTTTTGCAATCAAATAGAGACAGCTTTAAGATTATAAAAAAGAATCTATATAAAATATCTACCATAAATGAAAAAGATTTTTACATTGTTATGTGTTTGCTTATTTGTGGGAGCTCCTTTTGCATACGGACAAATAAGAGAAACAGATTTGGATGCTTCCGAAAAAGCATATGTATTATCTCGTTTTTGCACAGAAGTAAAATATAATTTTGCTTTTTATGATAAACTAAAATTCGATTGGGATAGTTTATGTATAGCTTCGATGCCAGCTTTGACAGAAACTTCATCCGATGAAGATTTCTTGAAAGGGATGCAAATTCTTTGTAATCAGCTGCATGACGGACATACATATATTTTTCCGATGAATAATCCCGAAAATCAGGCAGATTGGATTCGACCGTTCCCAATGAAGACCAAACGAATCGGAGATAGAGTATTTGTAACGGATGTATATAATTCAAATCTACAACAGTGGGGAGTATGTCCTGGGTGTGAGATTATAGAAATAGATGGCGAAAATGTGCTGGATTATGGGAATAGACATATTCGGCCTTATATAGCTTCTTCAACTCCTCAATGGGCAAAATACAGGCCATTTGCAGAATTTGAATTGACCAAGGATAAAGGCTCTAAATCAAGTAAAATTTTATTCAGGAATAAAAAAGGGAAGGAGTTCGTAGTAGAGAGTAACAGGAACCTTTCATGGGACTTAAAAAAAGATTCTCCTTCAATAAGTTTCAGTATAAAGGAAGATAATATAGGTTTGTTAACTGTGAATAGTTTTCAAAACTCCGGTTTCAATCGTGAATATTTTGATGAACTTTATGATGAAATATTAAAAACAGATGCTTTAATTATTGATATTCGCAATAATAGTGGTGGAAATTCATTACATGCAGATTACCTTATCAGTCATTTTATCCAACACCCCATTCCACAAGGAACATGGAGCTCACCAATGTATATAGCCGCTCATGCCTCTTGGAATTATCCACGAGAATGGTATATGCAAACTCCTAATCCTGTTACACCTATTAATGAAAAAGAAATTTATCAGAAACCTATTGTGCTATTGGTAAATGCTAATACTTTTTCTTCTGCTGAAAATTTTTGTGTAATGTTCAGGGGTGCTAAAAGAGGAAAAATTATAGGAACTCCTACCGGAGGAAGTACAGGAAATCCAATCTTTATTGACCTTGGATTTGGATTGGGTTGTTGCATTTGCACAAAACATGAATTAGATACTGATGGAAATGAATTTATAGGTATTGGAATTCAACCAGACATTGTAGCTGAAGAAGATATTGACACGTTTCTAAATAATGGAGATAGCGTAATAGAAAAAGCCCTTGATTTTCTGAGAAACAAGTAAAATTCTGATTTCACAGAACGGAACAATGGTTAAACACCTGCTTCCCCGGACCTCCGGCAGAAATTAGAATACAGAAAACATTTCTGATAAACCGGGTGACATACTGCTCATGATAACGTGAGTCCGGTGTAAGAAGTCACGTCAAACGCACACTAAAAGGCCGTCTTTCGCAAAGCAAAAGACGGCCTTTTGGAACGTTGTCTGACTGTAAGACATGAACAAACGATGATGAGGTGAACGGCCGGTGACGCACGTCGGCCGCGCAAAGGGCTACCGTGTGAGCGAGAACTTCAGGCTGAGGCCGAAGTCCTGGGTCGTTGTAGGATAACTGCTTGACGAAAGCAGAGGTGTGTTTGTCTGCATGTCGTAATAGAAACTCATCGTGAGCAGGCGCGACAATGTATAGTCGGCTGAGAACGACAGCTTGAATGCCGTGTTGCCGCTGCTGGCCGAACTGGTCATCGAGGCTATGTCGCGGCAGATTGAGGCCTGCTTGCGGTAAGACAGGTCAAGGCGCAGATTGAGGTCGGTATTGAAGCCGCTGCTGCGCGTCGAGGATGTGCGGCTGTTGTCGTTGTTGTCCTTGTTTCCCGACGAACGTACACGACGGCGGTTGCGTCCGCCGAAAAGCTTGAAGTTGTTAATCTTGTAACCTAAGCCCACTACCCAGTCACGGCTGGTGGCTTCGTTAATCTGTATGCTCGTCATACTTAAGCTCAGCACGCGCGTTGTGCGGTATTCCAGCTTACAGGTAAGATTGTTGTTGAACGTCATGTCAATGCCGAGCAGAGGCGAGAAGGCCTCGTTGATGCTCACTGTGCTGACGTTATACATGCTGCCCGGCACGGGGTTGCCCGTGGTGGCGTCATTGATGAAGCCGAGACCGTTCATATATTCCATGAACGTGCTGTACGTATTGTATGAGCCTACGGCGTAAATGCTCTTGTAAGCGTGGTTGATGTTGAAGCTCTTGAACACGTCACGGAACCACGGCAGCTGCACCAGTCCGCTGTAACGCACGGTCCAGTTGGGCAGCAGACGTGCCAGCGTGGGGAATATTGAAAGCGAATTGCCGCCCATGGATGTATAGGCTGACAGGAACGCCGGTATCATAACGTCGGCGCTGTACTTGCTTACCGAGCCGTTGGCGGGGTCGAACGGCTGTCCGGCAAGGGCTGTCCCGGCAGGATAAACGGCACCGGCATACTGGGCCTCTACACGGTCACGGAAGCCGTCAAGCGAGCGGCAGAACTTCTCGAACGTGGCCGAGTGGTAGCCGTTGGTGGCGTCGCCCATGCTCTCAAACGCGCTGCCGAGGCTTATCGTGGTCATTGTCAGCGTTCCGCTCTGCGTCGTGGGCATGCCTGAATACATGTACTGTATGCTCTTCGACTTTGTCTCCGTGCGGCTGGCGTTAAGGTCTATCTTCAGATTCTTTATCGGCTCAAGCGTCATGCGGAGCTGGAAGTCCTCGGTAAGGCTGGTTGTGGCAGGTGTGGCTATGCTGTCGTTCATGAGCAGCCAGCCGCGGTCAGCCGCCTTGTTGATATAGTCGTCGCCCTCAAAACCGAAGGCAAAGCCCAGTCCGGGAGACATGATGTCGCCGCCACGCTGGCCGAAGATGTCGCCTACCTCTGGCATGAAGCCCGGCAGATACATGCTGTACTGGTTACGGTAAGAGAAACTTACGTTGCGCACAAGCATCAGTCCGCGCGCTATGCACTGGGCCGTCTTGTACCACGTGGTCTCCTCAAGCGGAGCCTTCGGCGTGACGGTCAGCTTCAGTGTGGTAGCCGTGTCAACCTTTGAGGTTATCTTTATGCGGTTGTTGTCAAGGCGCTTATACTTGATATTAAACTTCCGGCCGTCACGTGTCCGCGCGTTTACCATGAGCCGGCGGCTGTTCTTACCGTGCGAGACGATAAGCGACGTGTCGGGCATGAGCACTATCTCCTTTTCAAAGCTGCGCTTGTTCTTGGGCAGGGTCTTGGCTTCTTTCTCGCTGTCTTTGTCGCCCTTGCCGTCCTTCGCGGCAGTATTTGTTTTCCGGCTGGTACGCCGGCGTGACGACGAGAGGCGTGACGAACGGGTTGTCTTGTTGAATCTGTCGTTGGCTTTCTTCAGGAACGGCACATGATTGTACAGCTTCTCGAGGTTGAACGAGCCGTTGATGTTGTACATTCGGTTCATCGTTATCGAGTTGCCGAGCGACGTGCCGTCCTCAAGCTCGGTGCCGCGTGTCCAGTTGTAGGTGGCGTTATAGTTGCCGTCGGCGTTCACCCAGTCGAAAATCGGTATGAGATTGAGCGGCAACTGATATGATGCCGTGAACGTCTGGTTATAGTCGAGCGGGCGGCCAAACTCCTTTATACTTGTCCATACGGAGTCTTTCCAGGCCGAGTAACGGTCAGGATAAAGGTCTTTGTTCACCGGGGTGTACGGCTCTTCTATCTCGGCGTTGGTAGCGCTGCTGAAGTTCATGTGCAGATTCTTGGTCAGGTCCCAGCGTATCGAGAACGCCCTGTTCCAAAGGAACTGCTCACTGAACGTAAGAGGCAGCATGTTGCCCTCAGTACTTTCCATGTCTCGTTCCTGCAGCTCATAATAGTTTCTGGTCATCTCGGTGTCGAACGTGATGTTCTGCGGCAGCCAGTTAAGTCCGAAGCGTTTAAGTATGTCAAACCATTTACTCTTGCTCTTGATAAGCTTCTTGAACGGTTCAAAGGGCTTGTAGACAGGCGTGTAGCTGTAGTTTAACGCCCCGCGCCAGTTGTCCTCACGCTCGTAGACAGTGGTCTGGCCCGTAGCGTAACGGTGGCTGTGGCTGTAACTGAACGAGAAGTTGGCCGGGTCATACGGCATCGGGTGACGTTTGGTCTGTATGCCTACGCGCACATTTGAGAGTGAGAAGTTAGTGTTAGTGGTCTTGGTCACGGCTATACGCTCTATCGAGTCACGCTCGTGAGGGTCAGAGATAGCGTCAAGAGACTCGTCAAGCAGCAGGTCAGTGTCAAGCGGATTATACTTCGGGCGCGTCTCTTCCTTGGTTATCGAGTAATAAAGAGGTGCCGACACCTTGGCCTTTTCGGGGAAGAATCGCCCGAGCTCAAGGTTTGCCGTGAAGCTGTAAGTCTTGTAATCGTCCTGTGAGCGCTCGGCCACGCCGTCCTCAATGCCGCCGAAACCATTGGTCACAATCTTGCCCGAGGCGTTCAGTGTGCCGATATCTGACAGCTGTACGTTGAGCGTTCCCTGGGCAGCCCAGCCTCCTTCATTGTTATACTCCTTCAGTCTCAGCTCGTTGACCCAGACCTCACCCGACTTGATTTCACCCGAAAGGTTGCGCACACCTATCATGATAGTCTTCACTTCGCCCAACGTCGGATTGCCCACAATGGTTACCTTGTTGTTCGGGTGGTCTTCATCGTAGGCGGTATATGGATTGGCAAACGACGCAACACCCTGTGACTTGGCCGTGTTGCGGGCCTTCTTTATATTGGTAAACACACTCAGGGGTATGTCAAGCATGTTCTCCTCAGGCCATACCATACGTGCTTCCTCCACCGAATAGCGGCCGTAATGACCGGCAGGAGTGAGCTTCAGAGGTATCTCATACTCATAATAATTGTTGCGGTAGTCGCTTCCAAGACGAACGAAAACAGCCAGCTGATTGTCTGAGAGGTTGGTCGTGTTCTGCTCGAAGGCGTTCGCATGCACAAACATCTGCAGACGTTTGTACTGGCGGACGTCAATGGTGGTGTTCTTGTAGACAGCCTTTGCCTCGTTGGTAGAGAAGTTGTTGACGGTAAAACTCAGTGCCTGCTCGTTCTCCTCAGCCAGCTGCGGCTGTGTGGGGTCTTGCTCACGGGTGATACCAGGCGGCAGAATGTAGTTCACCGGGCTCTTGTCGTTGTTCTCTTCGATGTTCACCGCGCTTACAGACATGCTTCCGCTCTCGTGTGAGTCGTTGCTTAACGGCTGCTCATACATGCGCCATTCACCGCGAACAAGGTCTAAAGTGGCGAAACGGAGAACGATAGGCTTGGTGAAATCGGTAAGGAACATACGCATGAAGCGTATCGAAGAGAAGTCGTTTATCGAGCCGACCTTCTCCTCGAAATCGTCAAGCGGTATGCGGAACTGGTACCACGTGGCATGGCCCGGCTCTCCGTTACGGAGCGTCGGGGAAGTCTCACGCTTGTCAACGATGAAGTTACGGCCCACGACAAAGTCTTCGGGGCGCATGCTTATGCGGTACTGGAAGTAGTTTTCGTACTCGTTGAGGGTGTAATCCTGGTTTATATCCTCAACATCGGGGGTCGACTTATACGATGTGTCATAGCTTTCGGTACGGCTGTTACTGTCCGGCGAGTTGCCCTGAGGGTTATTGATGCGCTTGTATCGGCGCAGAATCGGGGCTTCGATACGGTCGAAGTCTGAGCCGCGGAAGTAGTGATAGTCGTCATTTGCAGGGTCGGCCATGATTGAGTCGAACTGCGCCTGTGACACTTTTCCTTGTATGGAGGTGAGAAATTCCTGGTAAGAACTGAACTCACGTTCCTCTTCATCCGTCAGTCCGTTGTATCCGACGTCCTGCAACTCACGCGAACCGTCAGTCGTGGCGAAGGCATACGTCACGGTAGCCTGCGTCGGAATCTTACCCCACTGGGTAGTAGTGAAACTGTTAGAACCGTCAACCGGCATGCCGCTTTCATAAAACTTGCGGCCGTCACGAAGCACATCCTCGCTCACTTCGCCAAGATTTATGTACAGGTCGCCGCCATATTGATTAGCGTCAGGCTGCTCATTGGAATAAATGAAGGGGTCAAGCAGCCAGAACTCAATATACTCTATGTTGGCCGTCTCAAAGTCGCTGGTATCGAGCTTGCGCATCATGCCGCCCCAATGCTGCTCCGGATTCTGCAGCGTTCCGTCATAATTGAGGTTCGGATTGAAGTTATACGGACCGCGTTCATCAGGATAATAAGCAAGGTTCAATATCGGAATGGTGGATATTGAGCCACTGTAAGAGTTCTCACTACGGTTCGGAAACAGCTCACGCACGTACACTTCACGCACATAATAATTACTTAACTGGTCGAGATCGCTCTTTATGTGGGCCGGCGTCAGTGACGAACTGCGACGTGTAAAAAGCGGGTCAATGGTGTACCAGGCCAGCAGCGCACGGTTATATCCGCTCCTGAGAGTGGTTTTGTCGCTGTGTTCGGGAAACATGGAAGGCACGCTTGAGAGTATCCACGATGTCGGAGTAGACACGTCAATTGCATTCTTGGTGTTCTCAAAGTCGTCAATGTACGACGCGTTATCCTGCACACCGCTGGCCTGTCCGGCAATAAGCTGGGCAAACTCTCCCGTAAATGAAATCTGCGAAGGCTGCGTACAATGCAGGAACGGCAGCTTGTCAAGCATGTTGGTGAGCCACTGGCTCTCGTGTTTCCAGTTAATATTAAGTCCCCAAAGGGTGTTGTTCAACGGCTCCGAGCCCATTGACACCTTTGTTGTCAGTGCCTGTTCAGAGAGATGCTGGATAGTTCCGCTTAGCTGGAAGTTCTTCGAGAAATCGTATTGCCAGTTCAATCCGAGGAATGTCTTACGTTCCTGGGCGTAGTCAGTGTTGCTCTCCAGCGAGACGTTGACCGTAGTTCCGGCGTCAATGATGCTCTGGTTGAGGATCGTAACCTCACCGGCCGAGTAATCAACGGTATAATCTGAGCCTTCAGTAAGCGTTACTCCTCCGGCTGTAACAACCACCGAACCTTGCGGAACGTTGTATGCTCCGAGCGAGATGACATTTGCCAGCGTGCCGCGGAACTGTCCGCTGATCTGATATTTGTTCTTTTCGGCAATCTGCTTTGCCACCGTTTTGGTTGAATCATACAGTTCGGTGTAGCTGTACTGGCGGGCAACATCGGGCGATACACCACGACTTGTAAGCGCGGTGTACATGTAATCACCGAAGGGTTCAGCCTTCGGGAAGAACACGCGGCCGTTACTTACCGTGTATCCGTCAACGTAATCAAAGTAACCGTTGCTGTTCGCCTTGTTGTTATTGTCCAGACGGTCAGCCCCGAGCAGGCGGATTATCGACAGTTCCTTCACCTGCTGCTCCGGTATATAAGAAAGGTAGACGCCCGTTGTGTCGCTCTGATACTTCACGTCAAGACGGAACTTGTCTTTCTCAACAGACGAGGCAAGGTAATATACGTTCTTCATCATCAGGTCCCAGTTGCCCTGCTGCGGGTTGTTACTGGTGTTCTTGAGTGACTTTACGAACAAAGCCTGATTGACGTCCTGTATGTCTGAGGCAAACTCTCCTACCTGGTAAGTAACCCCGCCGTATGTATATTCATAGGCAACGGCAATCACCTGGTCGGTCTGAAGTGATGTCCTGAGCGACACGTAACCAAGAGCCGTGTTCACGGTGTACTCCGAACTGTTGAGCAGACGTGCGCTTTCGAGTTTCTCATAGTCCACACCACCAACAAATCCGGGTATCGCGTCAAGTACAGAACTTGTCTGGTTGATGTCTCTCGCGGCCGCATAGCTGTTCACCATGGTGCTGTACTCGCTGTTGGCGGCGTTTGCCGGCACAGGCTGTCCGGTCACTCCCCACATCGGATTGCTTACAACCTGATTCTCACCAAGGTCAGTCAGAGCTACGATGTTACGCGAGTTAGTAGTTGTTCCGGTCTTATTTGTCACCCAAATCTCCACCCTGTTGATTGTTATTCCGGTCGTAAGATTTGGCAGACGAGACATGGCGTCGTCATATTTGTCACGGAAATAACGTGAAAGAAAGAAGTGACGGTTTTCCTCATAGTCAGTAACGTCAAACTCAAAGGGCGTTACCTGCGTTCCGCCTTTTGACGAAACGCTTTTTGACGAAGACTTTTTCTGCGACACTACGGTCTGCAGCGACAGTTTACCGAACTGCAGATCGGTGCGTATTCCGAACAGAGAAGAAGCTCCGCTTACCAACGACGAGTTGCTCGGAAACGACACATTACCACCCTCAACGAGCTTGATTATCTCATCTTCCTTACCCTCATATTTCAGTTTAAGGTTCTGAGAGTCAAAGTCAAAGGTCGCGTCGGTGTTGTAATTAAGGTTCATGTTCACCTTGTCTCCTACCTTTCCGTTGACGCTAAGATTGATTTTCTCGTCAAAATCCATGGTAGTCGTCTTCCTGTTACGTATCGGCAGCGACGGATTGTCGATGTTTTTCAGCGTAGCTCCGAACTTCAGCTCGGCCGTTCCCTGTGTTCTTATGCGCACGCCGCCGGGTCCGAATATCTTCTCGGCCGGTCCGAGGTCGAAGTGCATGTCGGCAAACGAGAACTTATCCTTACCTTTTTCTTTTATCAGTGTATCGTTCTTCTCACGGAAGAAGCGGTCAAACTCACGCTGTTCGCTCCACTTGCGGTATTCTTCGGGCGTCATAGCGATTGGCGTTGACAAATAGCTGTCGCCCATTTTCGAGCCTATGTAATAACGGTTGAGCGAATCAACATAAACAACCTCCTGCTTTATGTTGTCAGGCAGAGACAGGTCAGCCGGATAAGTGTCAAGGTCAGCCTCTGTAACCGGCGTTGTACGCTGTATTTTCCAACGCGGATACAGCAACGAGTCAGGAATGGTATCCTCCTCAACGATGATACGTGAAAGTGCCGATGCGGCCTGCCGGGCTGTATCCCCCACCCCGGCGGCTGACGGCGCGGCGCCGTTACGGGCTGCGCGCCGTGTCTTGTCATCCTGCCGATAGGGCATGTCAAAGGCAAAACCGACCGTGCTTACGGCCAGCAAGACGAACAAGACAGTGTATATCGACTTACGAATCATCCTTATTTTATCACTCAGGAGTTAAGCGATAAGAAAGCTAACTCCTAAAAACAAGCTCCTTTATTTTTACTTTATCTGCTTCAGCGCCAGCTTAACCACCTGCTCGACGGGCAGGCCCGGCTGTTCTTTCAATATAGCCACCACAACCTTTGCCGACGGAGCCGGAGCAAAGCCGAGCATCGTAAGAGCGCCTACAGCCTCGTCCTTAACCTCCTTGTCCACCTGAACCGTGGCCGGTCCGGCCTGTTCGGGCAGTTCTTCAGCAATGCCGAGAGCGGCTATCTTGTCGCGCAGGTCTACAATGATGCGCTGTGCCGTGCGCAGACCTATACCCTTCACGGTTTTCAATATCTTCTCATTTCCCGACGATATAACTCCGCAAAGCTCGGCGGGCGTCATTTCAGACAGTATCATACGCGCCGTGTTGGCTCCCACTCCTGACACAGTAATGAGCAGAAGGAACATCTCACGTTCCTGCCTTGAGGCAAAGCCGAACAGCGAGTATGCATCTTCACGGATACTTTCAAAAACATACAGCTTGACATCTTTCTTGCCCTGTATGGCCGTAAACGTATTAAGCGTGATGCTTAATCCATAACCTACGCCGGCAGTCTCAACTACGGCATAGGCCGGTGAAAGCTCTGCCAGTTCACCTTTTACATATTCAATCATTATCGGGAAAATTACTATTACACCTTAATAAAAACGCAACATACATCTTTTTATTGTATAAATAAGTGAAAAGGGAAAAGTGAAAAGGGAAGAATCCAAGTGCTTAGTTGCATTAAAGACATTTGGATTCTTCCCTTTTCACTTTTCCCTTTTCACTCAACCTGTCTTTACCAGGTAATGCTCATACCGATGTTCAGGCTGGCATTTGAGCTGAGCGGAATGCATTCCTTGCTCGTCTTGCCGAGCAGATGGTCCATACCGATGAACAGGTTATAGCCTTTGGGGTGAATGTTGAGCACCCAGCCCATGCTTGTAGTGAAGCTGTTCACAGCCAGGTTGATGCCTCCGTCGAGCCATTTCAGCGGAGTCCAGTTGGCGCTCAGGCGGCCTTCAGTCCATGTATAGGCGCCCTTGATGCGGGTACTGCTGAGCAGTCCGAAGGTCAGCTTGCGGTAAACCGGCAGGTTATATTCAGCACCGAAGTTAAGCGTTGCGCCTATTCCGGTAGTGCGTCCGCCCTGGTCGCCGTTGTCTCTCAGGTTGATGAAGTCTGTTATCTGGTCACCGTAACTGTCGGTCTGGTCGTCAAATGACACGCCGTCGCCGTCATTGACAGAGATGTCATGGAAACCATCAAACTCAAACTTGTCTGAGCGGTTGACAGCCTGTGCGTTCTCGCTCCAGCTGATAAAGCCGAGGTCAAGCACGGCGGCGCTCACACGCCAGTCTTCGTTTATCTGATAAACGGCGCCGAGGTCTACGGCCATACCGAAGCCGCCGAGGCCGAATCCGTCAACGTCGATGTCATTGACTTTCTCATATTCGCCCTTATTCGGGTCATTATACTCATCTTTCTCTGAAACGTATGAGAAGCCCTTGAGCGACACGTCAGCCGTTGCCTTTCCTGATACTGTCCACTTGTCGTTGGCCGCAAGGTCAGCTTTTACGTCCTGGAGCTTCAGGTCAGCGCGGCCCAGTCCGAAGAGGAACTTCAGCTTGGCACCCACACGCAGCTTGTCGTTAATCTGGCGAGAGTGGCCGAAAGCCAGCTCGGCAAACGACATGGCGTGGGCGTTGACGTCACCTATGTCATAAGTCTTGTTGCCCGTGTTCTTGGCAAACTCAAACAGTTCGTAAGGCAGCGATACGCCGAACGATGTTCTTGAGTTAATCTCAATGGTGTTATATCCGCCGAAAGCCTTGAATCCGGCAGAGAGTATTGCAATGCCTACATCGCCCGTAATGCGGTTGTTGCCCTTGCTGAAGCCGTCGAGAGCAGTGCCCGCCGAGATGTACGGGTTCATGAAGGTGGTCATCTTCTTGTCACTTGAGTTAGGATACATCGGGTTGTCAAGCACGACGTCCTGATATCCGAAGTTACCGTGAGTGGTGACGCTGATGTTACCGAGAGCCGGTATCGACACATAGTTCTGCTCGTTGCCGAACGCCGGGTTCATGTCATGGCGGAACTTGTAGTCGTCAGTAAAGTAGGCCGAGTTAAGTCCCTGGGCCATGGCTCCGCCTGCCGCAGCGAGCACGATAACGGCTGCCGCGAACCTTGAATATGCTTGTTTCATTGTCATTCTTGAGTTTATGGATTAGTTGAAATCACCTATTACTTTACCTACGAGCTTCACGTTGATGTCGCGTGCCACGAGCGTATGCGTCTTGGCGTTGAGCGTCACTTTCGTCACGGGGTCATGGCCTTCCTCTGAGGCGCTGGCCTCTATCTTGAATGTAAGACCGTCAAGGCGGCTCAGGGCGTCGTCAGAGTGCTGGCGGATAATCACCTCGAGCGGTGTCTCTGAAGGAGTCTCGCCGTCACCTGAAGCCAGAACCGTTGTGCTTACTTCCACCGTTATGTCACTCTCAGGCATGATGTTACCATCAGCGTCAATGGGGTTCACAGTCAGGTTAAGGAATGCGGGCACCCTGTTCTCTATCGTGGCAGTCATTGATATGTATGCGTCCTCGCTGAGGTTGAGGTCGTCTATGTCGTCATGCCAGCCGTCAAGAGTGTCCTTATAAACTATGCATGCGTTCTCGTCGAACGTAATCGGAGCCTCAACACTATACACGGGCTTTATAGTATATTGTTTTCCGAACTCAAAGTTGCCCGGTGTCTCTGAGTCAGCCGTTGCCTCGGCGTCAAACTTGATGTTGTCAGGTATGGTCATGATAAGGTCTGACAGGTTTGAGATGCCTATCACCTGGGTGTACTGGCTCTTGTCTATGTCATTCTCTCTGCGGCAGATACATATCTTTGAAGTGCCGTTAGGATTAACCTCAATGCCTTCAACTCTTATTGATGCAGTCGCTGCTCCGTCCTTGTACGCAGTGATTACGCCGTTAATCGTACCGCCAATCTCCATGTCGTTGGATATGGTTATCAGTATCTGCGGGTTGTAGAGGTCTACCCTGACGTCGCCGTCGGTAAGGAAGTCGGGCACGCCCGTTATCTCAGTATTACCAAGGTCGTTGAGGTCAATCTGAGGATTAAACCTTCCGTAAGCGCTGTTTATAGTGATGTCAGGCATTTGCAGATTGCTGGTAATAGTACTTCCGTCAAGACCTGCGGTGCTTGCGCCTGCGTCAACCGTTGCCGACATGCTTACCTGGATATTGCCGGTCATGTCGATGCGGCTGCCATTGACAGCTATCGTACCGGTTGCGTTGTTGCCGCCGTTGAAGCTAAGGCCTGCAAGGTTAACGGTCACCGTAAGATTGCGGCTGGTCGGAACGTTTGTGAACACGATTTCGTTACCGCTTACGGTGTGGGCCGCAGTAGTGCTGACTGAGCCAAGCTCCATGTAAGAAGGCAGCGTGACGGTCATGCGGCTGATGCTGCTTACCGCCCGTCTGAGAGCTCTTGGGAAATTAACAGTAAACGTCATCGAGCCGTTTACGCCTACACGCTCAAGCTCTATGACCTCCTCCGGCTTGCTGCCGCTGTAGCTGAACGATACCGCCTCGCCGTCTGCCGTAACCTGTACAGGCTGCCCCGGTGTGCCGGCAACGGCATGAATGGTGATTGACATGGTCTGCGGTGTTCCATCCTTACTTACCGTTATCGGGGCAATATTCGGATGAACGGGGGCAACGGCATCACCTGTCTGCTCGAAATAGTAGTCGCCGTTCTCTCTCACTTTGACGCACTCAGAACCGTCAAGCTCAAGAACGTCCTCTAACTTGATTTCCGCAGTAGAGCTTACCGGCAACGAAAGTCCGTCACCGCCGATGCCTACTGTCATGTCCACTTCGTTGAAGTCATAGTCGTTGTCAGTACAACTGTTCAACGCAAGCGCGCCCGCCAGTGCGAAACATGGCAGGACAATTCTCCTAAATCGATTATAATTCATCTTGATTTAATATATGAATAATGTATGTTTTAACATGTTGAAGTCTGCTGACGCAGAGCCGAATATAATTAAATTACAGCCACATTGATATTATCCTGATACTTCTCTCATTTAACTTGATTTTGCAAATGTATATCAATTTTTCGTTATTTGCGGTCCGCAATACGCTAACTTTTGTTAAAAATGCCATAATGTAACAAAAGAGTAGACACCATTAAGGATTCTGTTGCATATTGACGCCACGCATCACGGTTGTCAGCGCAAATGTATCCGCCGATACGGTTAACTGAAAAAGCCTTCTGTCATGCATGGCAGTGACAGAAGGCCTTACGCTGTGTAAAAGCCACAAGGCTGGTTAACCTCAGCGTGATATCTGGATTATGTTGGTTATCGCTTTCGCACCTTGTAAACTGACGGCTGCCCCTCAGCCGCCAAGTACTTAAGGTGTACATGTTTTTTGCAAAAATATAAATTTGTTTCAAATTACCCCCCCCCGATTAGTTAATTAGGGTTAATTTATCCGTTGCTTTACAAAACGGTTTGAATTTGTAAAAATTTGTACATGATTTTAATGTAATTTGAAGCGTTCGGCAACACCCAATCAACATATGTTTTGCAACATGCAGCTGTCAAATGAAGTATAATCGTCAGCTTGCCACTTTACGTTTATTAACAATATGAGTACTACCGATTAACACTTGCCGACGGAACAAAATAGAATGAAGATGTTAACATAATTAACATAAAGCATGGCTCGCGGCAGATAAACATGCCCGCAACCGCCGGAGCTGATGCCGTTGACGGTCTTTCGCGATGCCGTTGACGGCCTTTTGGCCTTTGATTAACGGCCTTTCGCAGGCCGTTTTGCCGTCAACGGCAAGGCCTTTCACTGCCTCTAAAAAAGCTCACCGAACGTAACGGTCTGTCAGCCAGCGGTTTACTGAAGTCTTATTTTTCGCGTATTTCCGCCCGACTGACAGTTTTTCTGAAAACAAAGCGTTCTCCGGCGTCAGCCGTTAACACTTTAATCATTTTCCATGTTAATAACAGTGAAAAGATTTCTTACGGTTTCTTCTTCTGCCGTCCGCCTGCCTGACAGTGTGCGTTTCAGCCATAACCTGCAGCCTTACTTTGCCGTCAGCAGCGCAGGCAATCTTTGTTTCATTGATTACGCGGCGCCTCGAAAATGAAAACAGAAGGCGGTTTTTCGGCCTTTTGTTTTGCATTTTGCCCGGCTTGCAGTAACTTTGCAATCAAATTAGAGCATTTTTGCACGGAAAGAAAACGGATAATATACAAAACTTAAGTAAGAATGAAGAAAATAAGAGCAGCCGTAGTAGGTTACGGCAACATCGGAAAATTCACCGTAGAGGCTCTCGAAGCCGCTGAGGACTTTGAGATTGCAGGTATCGTAAGACGTAACGGCGCAGCCGACAAACCTGCCGAACTGGCTCAATATGAGGTGGTTAAGGACATAACCGAGCTGAAAGACGTTGACGTGGCAATCCTGGCCACACCGACACGAAGCTGTGAGAAGTACGCAACGAAGATTCTGCCGCTGGGCATCAACACCGTCGACAGCTTTGACATACATACAAGCATAGCGCAATACCGCGCCAACCTTGACAAAATCTGTAAGGAGCACGGCCGCGTAAGCGTGATTGCAGCCGGCTGGGACCCGGGCTCTGACAGCGTAGTACGCACTCTGATGCAGAGCCTCGCGCCTAAAGGCCTGAGCTATACCAACTTCGGTCCGGGCATGAGCATGGGCCACTCTGTATGCGTCCGCTCAAAGGCCGGCGTCAAGAATGCTCTCTCAATGACTATCCCGAAGGGTGAGGGCATCCACCGCCGCATGGTTTACGTAGAGCTTGAGGAGGGCGCAAGCCTCGAGGAAGTGACCAAGGCGATAAAGGAAGACCCGTACTTCGCAAGCGACGAGACTTACGTCATACCGGTTAAGAGCGTTGACGAGGTGCAGGACATGGGCCACGGCGTACACCTCATACGCAAGGGCGTAAGCGGAAAGACGCAGAACCAGCGCTTTGAATTTGACATGAGCATCAACAACCCGGCACTTACCGGACAGGTGCTCGTCAACGTAGCACGTGCGTCAATGCGCCAGCAGCCGGGCTGCTACACCATGATTGAAATCCCCGTGGTTGACCTTCTGCCGGGCGACCGCGACGAGTGGGTGGCTCACCTGGTGTAATTTAAGGGAAAAGTGAAAAACGAAGAGTGAAGAATCGGCTTCGCTCTTATCTATAAAAAATAAAGCCTTGCAGTCTGAATTATGTACTGCAAGGCTTTGTTTAATAAGCTATGAACCTGTTAACTAAACATCATATAAATATATTTGTTGAAATTGCCCAATTTATTTAATAGTAAACGCAAATACCCCAGAGTGCGCAGTAGCAATACCGTTCAATAAAGGTAGCAAACAATATTCACCGGCCGGGCCAGTGATAGTTATTTCATAAACGTTAGGGCGTATCTGCTTTGTCACAATATTTACATCCTTAGCTTTTTTAGCACCTATAGTGCTGCTGCCTATTATGGAAACAGTGGAACTGGTTAGATAACGCATTTCCTTTTTTACAGTGAACTTCGCAACACTCAAATCTTTAATCGAATAAGATGGGGTAAACATAAAGTATTTAGCTGCATCGTAAGGAGAAGGAACAGCGTAAAACACACGGAATTTTGCCGAATCATTAAAAACCGTCTCACTTGTAGCATTATCAAACTGTAATTTCACTTTTCCAGAAAATACTGCGCTGCTCATTTTCGTACCTACAGGTTTGGTTATTTCAACACGCTGTACTGAACCATTACAAACCGAGTAAACACCTATACTATCAGTTTGCGAATAAACAACAGCAGTAAACAAAGTACAAAGAGCAGTTAATATTATCTTTTTCATTTCCTAAATTTACAAATATATTTTATGAACTTATATCCTACTCGTCGGGCAGGAATAGCGGGTCTTCGGGCATTACCATTACAGGCTTCTGCTCATACTGCTTCAGCATCTTGGCCGGAACGTACTTTTTATCGACAACGAGGCGGAACATGTACTCGTTGAACCATTCGTTCGTCATTATAAGACACCCCTTCTGGCCGAACTCCGGGCCCCAGCTGTTCTCCACTTTCCACATCACAGGCTTGCCGTCTTTATCCAAATCAACGGCCGTAAGGGTCATGGCGTGGGTCGAACCGCTGTCGTATGTCATGATGCGCTGCGCCTTGTCCATGCCGAAATCGGTGCCGAACAGCGAGCCGTAATCGAAGTTGTTGATGTCGCAATAGCCGCGCTTGCGGTCGAGGAACTTGCCAACGTCGTAAGAACTGTACATCTTGCGGCCGTCTTTCAGCGAGGCAATGGCCAGACTGGCGATGTCTTCCATCGGCAGGTTAAGGTATTTCCAGTTGGTGCCGTCATACGTGTGGCGGTCGTATTCCACCTCGTAAGTCTTGTAATACTCGCGCCGCGGGTCGTTCATCACCATTATGAACGAGCCGTAAACAGGCTTGTCGCCCAGTATCTCGGCAGCAAACGTCATGGGGTTATACGTCTTCGGCCCAGTTACGGTGCGCCCCTGCTTGTTCTTGAAGGCATATGTGAACTCCGTGGGAGGCTCGCCCATGGTGAGCGTAAGCATGCGGTAAATGGTTGACAGCATCTTTGTCTTCTCGGCCTTGATGTCGGCCTTGCTCTTGCCCTGAGCCACCATGTCGCGCAGTTTCAGGCCGAACTCGCGCAGCTTTGACTTCATCAGACTTGTAGCCTTTGACGTGTTGTCAGCCGAATAGGTCTCAGGCATCACCTCGGCAGGCACGAGTCCGTACTTTGCCACAAGGTCGGCAACGCCGCAGTAAGTGCCGCCGTCACTTAAAGGGCTCCTGAAGAAGAAGCGCACACGCTCGTCGTCAATGGGCTTGTCGGCACAGTCGACAACGCCCTGAAGAAACAGGTTTGCCTTCTCTAGCTGGTCATAGAAGAACAGATAGTCATGAGACAGGTCGACGTTTAGCGAATCGGTACGCTCAGTGAAGCATGAGCGCAGCACGTTAAAGCCGCTGAACATCCAGCAACGGCCGCTCTGCTTCTGGTCAGTGATGCTCTGCGAAGGCGTCTCCACGCTGAAATACGTGTCCAAAGCGCCCTTGTTGGCATGATTGGCGGCCAGCGCGTCGATGCTGTTTCCGGCCAGGGCGTTGAACAGGGCACGGTCTGCCGGCGTGCGCTGCTGCGACTGCCTGATTTGCTGAAGCATGTCCTTGGATATGCCTCCGTTACTGTCTTGGGCATGGCAGGGCGACAAGACAGCCGCCAACATCATACCCACGGTAATGAAAGTCTTGGTTTTCGTCATAATAATAAATAAATGTTTATTGTTCGCAAAATTAATCTTTTTTTATTGAAAAGCTGCCATAAAGACAAGCATTTTACGATACTGAACATAAAACGGCAGCCCCCGCAGACAGCGGAGAAATAAAAAATCACAGATTTTATTTTGTTCTTACCTTTGTTTACATTAACTTTGCATTCATATATATTAAATGTAATGACTGCTGTTAACAAAGATTTTGCTCTGCTGAACACGATAAAATACCCTGACGACCTGAGGAAACTGAAAGTGGAACAGCTTCCGCAGCTATGCAAGGAACTGCGTGACGACATCCTGAAAGAGCTGTCGGTCAACCCGGGTCACCTTGCGTCAAGCATGGGAGCGATAGAACTTACAGTAGCGTTGCATTATGTCTACAACACGCCTGACGACCGGCTGGTTTGGGACGTGGGCCACCAGGCCTACGGACACAAGATACTAACAGGCCGCAAAGACGTATTCTACACCAACCGCAAGCTGCACGGCATAATGCCGTTCCCCTCTCCTTTAGAGAGCGAATACGACAGCTTCACGTGCGGACATGCGTCAAACTCGATTTCGGCCGCGCTCGGAATGGCCGTAGCGGCAAGGAAAACGGGACATAAAGACAGGCACATAGTAGCCATAATAGGCGACGGAGCCATGAGCGGAGGCCTTGCTTTTGAGGGGCTCAACAACGTTTCGACAACGCCTAACGACATGCTCATAGTGCTCAACGACAACAACATGAGCATTGACCGCAGCGTAGGCGGACTGAAACAGGCCTTGCTTAAACTGAACACCAACGAGACGTATAACCGCATGAGATTCAAGGCGTCACGCTGGCTCAACTCCAAAGGCTACCTGAACGACGACCGCCGCAAAGGCATAATAAGACTGAACAACGCGCTGAAATCGGCCATAAGCCATCAGCAGAACATATTCGAGGGGCTTAACATAAGATACTTCGGCCCGTTTGACGGGCATAACATTATAGAACTTGTGCGCATACTGCGACAGCTTAAGAACATGAAAGGGCCTAAGCTGCTGCACCTGCACACGATAAAAGGTCACGGATACGCCCCCGCGGAAAAGGCTGCCACGGTATGGCACGCGCCGGGTAAATTCGACATAAGGACGGGCGAGCGCATCGTTTCTGACGAGACGGGCGTGCCGCCGAAGTATCAGACCGTATTCGGAGAGACCCTGCTTGAGCTTGCCAAGGCCAACCCGCGCATCGTAGGAGTGACACCGGCCATGCCTACGGGCTGCTCGATGAACATCATGATGAAAGAGATGCCTGACCGTACGTTTGACGTCGGCATAGCCGAGGGACACGCGGTAACCTTCTCGGCAGGCATGGCAAAGGATGGTCTGCTGCCTTTCTGCAACATTTACAGCGCCTTTGCCCAGCGCTCATACGACAACATAATACACGACGTGGCCATTCTGAGGCTGCCCGTTGTGCTGTGTCTTGACCGCGCAGGACTTGTAGGCGAGGACGGCGCGACCCACCACGGCGCGTTTGACATTGCCGCGCTGCGCCCCGTGCCTAACCTTACTATAGCCTCACCGATGAACGAGCACGAGCTGCGCAACCTTATGTACACCGCCCAACTGGACGGCAAGGGACCGTTCGTGATAAGGTATCCGCGCGGACACGGCGTCCTGACAGACTGGCGGAACAAGTTCGAGGAGATTAAAATAGGCACCGGCCGTAAACTGAAAGACGGCAAAGGCACGGCCGTACTGACCGTAGGCCCGATAGGCAACAACGCCGCCGAGGCAATAGCCAAGGTGGAGAAAACGCATGAGGGAGTAAGCATCGCCCACTATGACATGCGCTTCATCAAGCCTCTTGACGAAAACCTGCTCACGGAAATCGGCAGGCAATACGACAATATAATAACCGTGGAGGACGGAGTGCGTGCCGGCGGCTTCGGCTCGGCCGTACTTGAATGGATGGAAGACCACGGATATAGACCAAGGATAACGAGACTCGGACTGCCGGACAGATTCGTTGAACACGGCACTGTTGACGAACTGCAACACATCGTGGGCATTGACACTGACTCGATAGCCCGCAAAATCGAGGAAACCTCTACCGGAACACATGCTTAACGACAAATTTAACAACCGAAAAAGATAAAATGAAAATCATCATTGCAGGCGCTTACGCCATTGGCACGTACCTGGCCAAACTGCTTTCACGCAACGACCAGGACATTGTCTTGATTGACGAGGATGAGGAACGCCTTAACAATGTAAGCAGCGATTATGACCTGATGACCGTGCACGCCTCACCGTCAAGCGTGAAGGCGCTGAAAAACGCGGGCACGGGCAACGCTGACCTGTATATCGGGGTAACACCCGATGAGAACATGAACATGAACAGTTGCATACTGGCAAAGGCTCTCGGCGTAAAAAAAACCGTGGCCAAGGTAAACAACTATGAGTTCATGAGCCCGGAACTGAAGGAAATATTCAACAAGGTTGGCATTGACTCGCTTATCTATCCTGAGAACCTGGCGGCCTATGACATCGTCAACGGCCTGAAGATGAGCTGGGTAAGACAACGCTGGGACGTGCATGACGGCGCGCTCGTAATGCTCGGCATAAAACTGAGAGAGACATGCCAGATACTCGACGAGCCTCTGAAAGACCTCTGCAAACCGGAATCGCCATATCATATCGTGGCCGTAAAACGTGGTGACGAAACTATAATACCGCGCGGTGACGATGTTCTGAAAACATATGACATGGCCTATTTCATGACCACACGCAACTACATACCCTACATTAGGAAAATCGTAGGCAAGGAACATTACGTTGACGTGAAGAACGTCATGATAATGGGAGGCGGCAACACGGCGGTAAGAGCGGTACAGATGATGCCCGAATATATGGGCGCGAAGATTCTGGAGGACGACGAGAAACGCTGTGAACAAATCAACGAGCTGATTGATACGGACAAGGTAATGGTCATTAACGGCGACGGACGTGACATCCCGCTGCTTATAGAGGAAGGAATCAAGAACACGCAGGCCTTCGTAGCGCTGACCGGTAACGCCGAGACAAACATCCTGGCATGCCTTACGGCCAAACGGCTCGGCGTGCGCAAGACTATCGCAATGGTCGAGAACATCGACTATGTGAAGATGGCGGAGAGCCTTGACATCGGTACCATAATCAACAAAAAAGCCATAGCGGCAAGCCACATTTATCAGATTATGCTTGACGCCGACGTTAAGAACACGCGATTCCTTATGACCGCAAACGCTGATGTGGCTGAATTTACAGCACAGCAAGGCTCTAAAGTCACAAAGAAAAAGGTGTTCGAGCTTGGGCTTCCGCACGGAACCACAATCGGAGGACTCGTACGTAACGGCGAAGGTCACCTCGTTTCGGGAGGCTCGCAGATTGAGGCAGGCGACATTGTGGTCGTATTCTGCCATAACGTCAATATGTCGAAGATAGAGAAGTTCTTCAATTAAGTCATTAGCATGATTAACGCAAAACTTGTTTACAAGGTCATCGGCTCATTGCTTTTCATTGAGGCAATAATGATGCTGTCATGCCTGCTTGTATCGGTTTATTATAAAGAGGACGATATTCCGGCCTTCCTTATCACGATAGCGATAACCATCCTCGCGGCTTTGGGACTGAAATACAAGGGATACCAGGCCGAGAACAGCATGGGACGGCGTGAGGCTTACCTGCTCGTAACGCTCATCTGGCTTATCTTCAGTGCGTTAGGTGCGCTGCCGTTCGTAATCAGCGGCTACCTGACGAGTTACACTGACGCCTTCTTCGAGACGATGTCGGGATTCACGACGACGGGCGCCACAATCATTGATGACGTGGAGGCACTGCCTCACGGACTGCTTTTCTGGCGCTCACTGACCCACTGGATTGGCGGTTTGGGCATAATGTTCTTCACCATAGCCATTCTTCCGTCGCTCGTCGGAGGAAGCGTGAAGGTGTTCTCTGCCGAAGCCACAGGCCCGATAAAGAGCAAGATGCACCCCCGACTGAGCACTACGGCAAAATGGATATGGGCCATTTACCTTATAATAACTATCGGTTGCGCAGCCTGCTTCTGGCTGTTCGGCATGGGAATCTTTGACAGTATCAACTATTCGATGTCCATCGCTGCCACTGGAGGTTTCTCTACACGCAACGCGAGCATTTCTTTCTTCGACTCGGCGGCTATTGACTATACGGCGGCTATCTTCATGATAATCTCAGGTATCAACTTTTCCTTGCTTTACCTGCTGATGTTCAAGGGCAAGGTTAAGGACTTCTTCAAGGATGCCGAGCTGCGTTTCTACATCATGGTGATAACAATCTCAACCGTATTCATTGCCTACATGCTGACCACGAGGAACGGTATCATGCCCTCAGACTCAATAAGATACGCTCTTTTCCAGGTATCATCATTCATCTCTACAACCGGACTTTTCAACACTGATGCCGGCTTGTGGCCACACATTACGTGGATTGCGCTGACTATATGTATGGTCTTCGGCTCGTGCGCCGGCAGCACAAGCGGCGGTATTAAATGTATAAGGGGAGCCATGCTCGTAAGGATTATACGCAACGAATTTACTCATCTGCTGCATCCGAGGGCAATAATTCCGGTAAAACTCAACGGCAACAACATACCCTATCAGGCGCAAGCCACGCTGCTTGTATTCCTCACGCTTTACGGAGTTGCGTGCTTCGTGGCGTTCTTCCTGTTCAAGATGATGGGCATAGAGAGCACCAACGCCATAACAATAGCCATCAGCAGCGCCAGCAACGTTGGTCCGGCACTCGGCGCGGACATAGGCCCCACAATGTCATGGAGCACCCTGCCTGACGCCGCGAAGTGGATATGCTCAGCCCTGATGCTCATGGGACGTCTTGAGTTTCTCAGTGTCATAGTGCTGTTTACGCCTGCTTTCTGGAAAAAGAACTGACAGGATTCAGAGCCGACATGAAATCTTATTCTAACTAAAAAATAAACTAATATGCAACCAGTAAAATTCAGACCTATCCTCAAACAGACTTTATGGGGAGGCAACAAAATCGCCGGATTCAAGCATCTTGCCGGTCACGAGAACGAGCAGGTGGGCGAAAGCTGGGAAATTTCTGGAGTGAAAGGTGATGAAAGCGTTGTGGCCAACGGCCCTTATGAGGGCAAGACATTGCCTGAAATGGTAGCCGACATGCAGGACAAACTTGTCGGGACAGATAATTACAAACGCTTCGGCAACGACTTTCCGCTGCTCATCAAATTTATTGACGCCCGCCAGGCATTGTCAATCCAGGTGCATCCTGACGACGAGAAGGCCCAACAGCGCGGCATGAAAAACGGCAAGACGGAGATGTGGTATCTTATGGAATCAGAACCTTACGCCACATTACGCTGCGGACTGAAGCAGGCCATTACGCCCGAACAATATAAAGAAATGGTTGCTGACGAGACAATCTGCGACGCCATTGCCGAATATCAGGTGAAAGCTGACGACTGTTTCTTCATACCGGCAGGGCGCATACACAGCATAGGCAAGGGCTGCTTCCTCGCCGAAATACAGCAGACATCTGACGCCACATACCGCATTTACGACTTTAACCGCCGCGACAAGAACGGCAATCTGCGCGAGCTGCACACCAAGCAGGCCGCCGAATGCATTGACTACACCGTACAGAAGGACTACAGAACCGACTATGTCGCAGCCAAGAACCAGGGTGTATCCCTCGTGCAATGCCGGTATTTCAACACTGCCGTGTACGACCTTGACGAGCCCATGACTCTTGATTACAGCGAGCTTGACAGCTTCGTAATAATCATCGGCATCAAGGGTGAAGGCACATTTACCGACAACGAGGGTAACGAAACCGTTCTGAGAGAGGGCGAGACAATGCTTATCCCCGCTACAACGAATACCCTTCAGGTAAGCGGAACAATAAAATTCCTTGAGACTTACGTTTAAAGAATTAAGAGTTAAGAAGGAAGAATTAAGAGTTTAGAGCTGAAAGTCAGGAAGATACGGCCGAAGATACATATTCAGACACGTGCCGTGTCTTCTTTGCTTTTTATCCCCAAGAACTTCTCTATGTCCTCACACATGCGGCGGAACGGCTCGGACATGACATATCCCATATTCTTTTTCAGCATCTGTTCAATGTCCTGAACGCTGTGAGAATAGCATGACAGCTCATTGCGCATCTGCGTCGAGTGCACCGCCTGACGCCGTATCTCAGCCTCACGCTCACGTATGAGCACGCCGCACACCTTTGTCATTATCGGCATTACTATCTTGTCAAACAAGTGATGGCCCTGGATATAAAGATAAGTCGTCTCGGGCGTCACCCCAAGTTCTATCAGCTCGCGCTTCAGTGACAGGTAAGACTCCTTAGCGTCAGGATGCTTGCGGCGCAGCCAGTTACACTTTTTCCACACCTTGTTACGCAGGTTGGCTATTGTATTCTCAGGCATGCTGACGTTAAAGCTGCCCAGTTCAACCACCTTATTGAAGTCAGTTATGGTAAACTGGCCGTAAATGCTGCGGCGATAATGCCATATCGACCATACGAACAACGGGAAGACAGCCTCGCCGAGCTGACTCATAAAGTCGTTAAAGTCGAACACAGCATGGTCGTTAAGCGTCACCATGACGCATACGTTGTGCAGCGACGGAGCATAGCACTGAAGGTTTTCTATCGCGTAAGCGTATGTATGAAACACGTATGGATTACTGATTACCTCCTTGGATGTCTGCGTCGCACCTTGCATAAGATAATCATAGTCAGCGTCTACACAGGCTATCATGTCCTCTCCCACCTTGCTGTACAGCAGGTTCATCAGTACCGAGCGCTTACCCCGCTCAAGCGTATTGTGCGACGGCAGCATCACTTCAAAATACCTGGTCTCGTCCTCATACTTGCCGAGCAGCGTACGCCAGAACAGCACATCATCATAGCTCTCGACGTAAGCAACAATCTTGCGTCGTGCCTTCTTCGACTTCAGCCGGTTGGCCGCGCCGAAATATTCAGATGTTATGTTATCCCTCAGCCGCTTGGTCATTGGTCAACTTTGTTTTTTCAGTCCGCAAACAAGCCTGCAGCCCGATGCTCCGTGCCGGCCGTCAGTCTTCGGTTATGTCACTTACCTCGGTTATATTATCAATCCAGCCGTTCATGACCACGGCCGGAGAGTGTGTCGTAAGTATTATCTGAACGTTCTGGTTCAGTTCAAGAATAAGGTCAATAAGGCGTTTCTGCCATTCCACGTGCAGGCTCACCTCCGGCTCGTCCATGAACAATACGTAAGGCTGGTTGTCCTCTACGAGCACCGTCAGCAGTATCACGAGCATCTGCTTCTCGCCGCTTGACAACTGGTAAGGATACAGCGCCTCGCCGATTTGCGAGAATCTTATCTCGTTCTCCGTCCGTATAATCGTCTTTCCGGTGTCTGAGAAGAGGTCATCTATCAGGTCCTGGAATTTCTTTTTAGGTCCGGATATCATCTGCGCCTGTGCCGCGGCGTCAGGCTTGCCGCTCTGCAAGACGGATATTATGCGGTTGCCGATGTTCACCTGGTAGTCAAGATATTTCCTTTGCAGCTTGAACAGTTGCCAGTCAAGCTCGGTAACGAGGTGAGCCCCCATCTCGCCTATCACGTCAGCGTTGAGCAGCGGACGGTCAAACGAACGTATCACGTCATACCTGATGTGGTCAGCGTCAGCCGGACTGACGGTTATGTGCACGCCCTTAACCTTATCGGCGGTTATGTCGCCGGCGGTGCCGATGCTCTTCACCACCTTATTTATAATAGTGCTTTTACCCACACCGTTGATACCGCTGAGAATGTTGACCCGCCTGTCGAGCTTCCATATCACGTGGCGGCGGCCGCTCCATAGCGACTCTATCTCGATTTGTTCTATGTAGTCGGCGTATTTTTGCATAATATTGATTTTATCCTTACTTATTCATGGCAAATATAGCCATTTTATTTTGAATTGTGTAACTTTGCACGCTAAATATTTTAAACTTATATTTTTAATGACAAACAATCGTCCGCTCATTGCCCACTTGTGCGCTTTTTTCGCCTGTGCGTTCTGGGGCTTGATGGCGCCGCTGGGCAAAGACGCCATGACCCACGGCTTTACCGGCATCGATGTAGTTACCTTCCGCGTAACGGGCGGTGCCGTGCTGTTCTGGCTTACTTCGTTTTTCACCAGGCAGGAACACGTTCCACGCCGTGACCTGCTCATGCTCATAGGCGCCGCCCTGCTTGGCCTTGTGTTCAACCAGTGCTGCTACACCATGGGTCTGAGCATCACCTCGCCCGTCAATGCGAGCATCGTAACCACGTCAATGCCTATCTTCGCCATGCTGCTGGCAGCCATTATCCTGAAAGAGCCCATAACAGGCAAGAAGGCCGCGGGCGTTCTTATCGGATGCACGGGAGCCGTTATCCTGATTGCCACGAGTGCGGCGGCAGCCAGCTCAAAGGTCGGCGACATCCGCGGCGACCTGCTCTGCCTGGGCGCACAGCTTTCGTTTGCGCTTTATCTTACGGTGTTCCGCGACCTCATACGCCGCTATTCAGTGATAACAATCAACAAGTGGATGTTCACTTATGCGTCGATAGCAATCCTTCCGTTCACCTTCGGCCACGTATCCGCCATCGATTACTCTGCCATCAGCGTGTCCACATGGCTTGAGACGGGCTTCGTAGTAGTGTTCGGCACGTATGTCAGCTATATTCTCATGATGGTAGGCCAGCAGACCTTGCGCCCCACGGTGGTCAGCATCTACAATTACGTGCAGCCGCTCGTGTCGGTTACGGTAAGCGTACTTACCGGCATAGGCGTGTTCAAGCCCTCGCAGGGCCTTGCCGTCATCCTCGTCTGCCTCGGCGTATGGCTTGTAACAAAGTCGAAGTCACGGAGAGATATTGAGAAAGCAAGTCATAATTCATAATTCATAATTCACAATTCATAATCGGGTTATGCGGTTATGGGGCTATCGGGTTATGAGGATAACCTTCTAACCGCAAAACCTTCAATTCATAATTGGGCTATGAGAAAGTGAGAGAGTGTGAAGCAAGGCATTTGACTTTAACTACTTCTAACTTCTTTAACTACTTTAATTACTTAGAGTAATGGCTATAACTTCTAACGAGCGAAGCGAGTGATAACTTCTTTTAGCTTAGCAGACAAGGAACAAGCAGACGAGCAGACAAGGAGATTTGCCATGCAAGCAACAAAACATGCGGCTATAACTTCTAACGAGCGAAGCGAGTGATAACTTCTTTAACTGCTTTAACTACTTAGAGTAATGGCTATAACTTCTAACGAGCGAAGCGAGTGATAACTTCTTTAACTTCTATAACTTCTAAAAAAATATGAACATTCTTGCAAATATCGGCGGCACTCCGCTTGTTGAGCTGCGCCGCCTGTCAGAACTTAACGGCATTGAGACACCCGTCATGGCCAAAGTAGAGTTTTTCAATCCGGGCGGAAGCGTGAAAGACCGCGTGGCTCTTGCCCTTGTCGATGATGCCGAACGCCGCGGCCTGCTTGCCCCCGGCGCGACGATAATCGAGCCTACCAGCGGCAACACGGGCATAGGACTTGCTCTCGTGGCCGCCGTAAGAGGATATCACCTTATCCTCACCATGCCCGAGACGATGAGCATTGAGCGCCGCAAGCTGGTGGCCGCCTACGGAGCTGAGGTGCGCCTTACGCCCGCAGCAGAGGGCATGGGCGGCGCCGTGGCCGAGGCTGAGCGTCTGCACAGCTCAATCGAAGGGTCGGTAATACTCGGACAATTCGACAATCCGGCCAACCCTCTCTGCCATTACGCCACCACCGGACCTGAGATATGGCAGCAAAGCGACGGCCACGTTGACGTATTCGTAGCCTGCGTAGGCACCGGCGGCACAGTGTCTGGCACGGGGCGCAGGCTCAAAGAGTATAATCCCGGCGTGCAAGTAGTGGCCGTAGAGCCGGCCGCGTCGCCGCTGCTGTCGGCCGGACACAGCGGTCCGCACAAGATACAGGGCATCGGGGCTAACTTCGTTCCAAAGAATTATGACGCTGACGTAGTTGACGAAGTTGTCACCGTAACAGACGACGAGGCAATGCAGACAGCCCGCCTCGTGGCCCGCAACGAAGGGCTCCTCGTAGGAATATCGTCGGGAGCGGCCGTTGCGGCAGCCCTGAAGGTGGCCGCCCGGAGCGAGAACAAAGGCAAGCGAGTGGTAACTCTGCTGCCTGACACCGGCGAGCGCTACCTGTCAACAGCCCTGTTCAATATCTGACAGCAACACGCTGATAATCAATGAATTTACGAAAGGCCGTCTTTTGGTTTGCAAAAGACGGCCTTTTATCGTGTGATTGACGGCCTTTTGCAACGCGATTTGCCGTCTTTCGGAAAACGGCATGACAAACAACAGAAATCAAGGCATCACCACGGCCTTAAAAACTAAAGGCAAGGCCTATGCCAAACGCATTCTTACGGCCGATGACTCCGCCGTCACCAACTGTTAATCATACATCCGCCTGCAGCCTTATATTTACAATGATGACACATCATATTTATGCCCTTACACGGCCATCAGTAAACATAAATAACGTTAAATATCGTCAATAAACACATAATATCAATACCCTTACCCTTGCCGACATAATAAAAATATGTACCTTTGCACGCCGATTATTATCGAGGGTGTGCTTAGAGCCCTCGGAACGGGGTGTTAATAGTTGCGCTTTTGGCCGAGCGTGACGGTTAGTGAATCGCCGTTCAAAGAGAATTAAAAACGTTTTTTAGTAGTAATTTTAAAATTAACAATGAACACTTTAAGTTACAAGACTATTTCCGCTAACAAGGAAACGGTTAATAAAGAGTGGGTGGTAATCGACGCGACCGACCAGGTTGTAGGCCGTCTCTGCTCTAAGGTAGCCAAGCTCCTGCGTGGAAAGTACAAGCCCAACTTCACTCCGCACGTAGACTGCGGTGACAACGTAATCATCATCAATGCCGCTAAGGTGGTATTCACAGGCAAGAAAGAGACTGACAAGGTCTACACACGCTACACCGGTTACCCCGGCGGACAGCGCTTCAACACTCCCGCTGAGCTGCGCAAGCACACTTACGGAGCAGAGAGAATCATCCGCCACGCAGTAAAGGGCATGCTGCCCAAAGGCCCGCTCGGCCGCAGCCTGATGGACAATCTTAAGATTTTCGACGGCACGGAGCACAACATGCAGGCCCAGAAGCCCAAAGCAATCGATATTAACCAGTACAAATAATTGAAGCGATAATGGAAATAGTTAATGCAATAGGTCGCCGCAAGAGTGCCGTAGCACGTGTTTACGTAACCGAAGGCACCGGCAAGATCACTATAAACAAGAGAGACATTACAGAATATTTCCCCTCTGGCATTCTGCAGTACGTTGTAAAGCAGCCCCTGCAGTTGCTCGAAGTAACGGAGAAATATGACATCAAGGCCAACCTCGACGGCGGCGGCTTCACCGGCCAGAGCCAGGCTCTGCGCCTCGCAATAGCACGCGCCCTCGTGAAAATCAACGCCGAGGACAAGAAGAATCTGAAAGACCACGGATTCCTGACACGTGACTCCCGCAAGGTTGAGCGTAAGAAGCCGGGACGTCCCAAGGCACGCAAGCGCTTCCAGTTCAGCAAGCGTTAATGTTTGGCCGGCATGTTTCCACTGCGGAAACACTGGCCTCGCGTTTAGCATCCAAACCGGTAAGACCCGCCATGAGGCACATAATCGGAACGCCGATGCGGCCTGAACGGCACACGGCAACAGCCTGAAAGACGGTTACCTGTCGGTTGGTTCTAACAAAACTAAAAGGAAAGTAAACAACAACAATTTAACAAAAGAACAAAATGTCAAGAACAAACTTTGATATGTTACTCAAGGCCGGATGCCACTTCGGCCACCTCAAGCGTAAATGGAATCCCGCCATGGCTCCTTACATCTTCATGGAGCGCAACGGCATCCACATCATCGACCTCAACAAGACGGTTGCCAAGATTGACGAGGCTGCCGACGCGCTGAAGCAGATCGCTAAGTCTGGAAAGAAGATTCTGTTCGTTGCTACTAAAAAACAAGCCAAGGAAATCGTTGCCGAGAAGGCTGCTTCAGTTAACATGCCTTACGTGATAGAGCGCTGGCCGGGCGGTATGCTCACCAACTTCCCTACCATCCGCAAGGCCGTTAAGAAAATGGCTACTATCGACAAGCTGATGAACGACGGCACATACTCAAACCTCTCAAAGCGTGAAATCCTTCAGATTACACGTCAGCGCGCCAAGCTCGAGAAGAACCTCGGCTCTATATCAGACCTTACACGTCTGCCCTCAGCGCTGTTCGTAATCGACATCATGAAGGAGGCTATCGCCGTTAAGGAGGCTAAGCGCCTGGGTATCCCCGTATTCGCAATCGTCGACACCAACTCAAATCCCCGCGACATCGACTTCGTTATCCCTGCCAACGACGACGCTAAGGACAGCGTAGAGGTAATTCTCAACGCATGCTGCGCCGCTATCGCAGAGGGTCTTGAGGAGCGCAAGATTGAGAAGGCTGACGAGAAAGCTGCCAAAGAGCAGGCTGAGGCTGCTGCCGTTGAGGACCGCCCGAAGCGCGCTCGCAAGGCACGCAAGGACGCTCCGGCCAAGGAGGAAGAAGCTCCCAAGGCTGAGGAGACAGCAGAAGAGGCTCCCGCAGAGGCTTGATTTTTATTTGATTAACGTTTAAAAATAATAGGAAATACAATTATGGCTGTATCGATAGCTGATATACAGAAAATCCGCAAAATGACCGGCGCAGGTCTTGCGGACTGCAAAAAGGCTCTCACTGAGAGCAACGGCGACTTTGACAAGGCCGTAGAGATAATCCGCGAGAAGGGCCAGGCCATCGCCGCAAAGCGCAGCGACCGCGAGACTTCCAACGGATGTGTACTCGTAAAGGCTGTTGACGGTTTCGCCGCAATGATCGCCCTGAAGTGTGAGACTGACTTCGTTGCCAACGGAGCAGACTTCATCGCACTGACACAGAGCATCCTCGACGCTGCTGTCGAGGCAAAGGCCAAGACTCTTGACGAGGTTAAGGCTCTGCCCCTGAACGGCCGCACAGTACAGGATGAGGTCATAGCACGCTCTGGCATCACAGGCGAGAAGACCGAGCTTGACGGCTACCTCTACATCGAGGGCGACAATGTATCGGTTTATGACCACATGAACAAGCACATCCTCTGCACCATGGTTCAGACCAACAAGCCCGCCGAGGAGCAGGCACACGCCATCGCAATGCAGGTGGCTGCCATGAATCCGGTAGCTCTTGACGAGGCAAGCGTACCCCAGGAGGTTAAGGACACCGAGCTGAAGGTTGCCATCGAGAAGACCAAGGAAGAGCAGATCAACAAGGCTGTTGAGGCTGCACTGAAGAAGGCCGGCTTCAATCTGTACATCGCAGAGAACGAAGAGCACATCAACGAAGGCATCATGAAAGGCAACATCACTGAGGCTCAGGCTGAGGAAATCCGCAAAATCAAGAAGGAAGTTGCCGAGCAGAAGGCTGCCAACATGCCCGAGCAGATGGTTCAGAACATCGCAAAAGGCCGTATGGCTAAGTTCTACAAGGAGTCTTGCCTGCTCAACCAGGAGTTCATCCAGGACGGCAAGCAGAGCGTAGCAGAGTATCTGCACGCTGCCGACAAGGAGCTTACCGTTGTGGCTTTCAAGCGCTTCACTCTCCGTGCTGAGTAAACTTACTGAATCAATAATAAGTTTTTCATAGCTTTGTTAAGGCGTCCGTTCATTTGAGCGGGCGCTTTTCTTATACCCTGTTTTCAGCTATCCATAAAACGCCTTGATATTCAACGAGTTACAAAATGTCTTGTCCTGAAAAAAGTTGACACATATAGAAACAATAAAAAACATGTGTCCATTATGAGGAAAAGTCCAAAGAA
>URRR01000006.1 GCA_900550365.1 uncultured Prevotella sp.
GCCCGTGCCGCCTACGCCCAGATAAAGGGAGACTACGCCGAGGCCGCCCGCCTCTACAAGCAGGCCGCTGACGCCGGTGTAGCCGAGGCAGCTACGAATCTTGAGAACATTGATTAAAAGTAAAAAGGTAGAAAAGGAGAAAAGTAAAGAAGTAGAAAAGGAGTAAAGGAGTAAAGGAGTAAGGAGTAAAGGAGTAAGTAGTAAAGGAGTAAGTAGTAAAGGAGTAAGTAGTAAGGAGTAAAAGTAGTAAAGTTTTAGGAGTTAAGTAGTTATGGAGTTAAGACAAATGTCTGTTGGCTCTCACCTTCTCACCTTCTCACTTTCTCACCTTCAACGGGCTTTCTCACCTTCAACTGGCTTTCTCACCTTTAATTGCTCTCCCAGTTCTCTCAGACTATTAGTCCTATTGGCCTTATTGGTCCTATTGGTTCTTATTGGTCCCATTTCTCCCATTAAATAAGGAATTATTCTAATTATTAACTAAACATAACTTAAGATGAAAAAGTACAAATTCTTAACATTAGCTTTTACGGCGCTGATGTTTGGAGCATGTTCAAGCGATGACGTCGTTGTTGACGATCAGCCAGGAGTTGCAACTCCGGGTGAGAAAGGTTATGTAAACCTTTCAATCAATCTGCCTACCCAGCCGAGCAGTCGTGCTAATGACGTGTTCGATAATGGCGATGAGAAGGAGTATAACGTAAACAACGCTTATCTGTTCCTGTTCAAAGGCGCAAATGAAGCCAGCGCAACATTCCAGAGCGGTTATGAGCTTACTACAGGCTCGTGGAATGACCAGGCAAACGGTAGCAATATTACTACTTATGCAAGCATAGTCCAGGAGATAACAAAGCCTTCAATCACTGGCAATGACAAACTTTATGCATTGGTAGTTCTCAATGGTAACGGTGTTATTACAAAAGGCGGTACTGCTGAAGATCCTACATTTAAGTATGGCAGTTATGATTTTACCAAAGGTTCAACAACATTGAATGATTTGACAAATACGAATGCATTGTCAGGTTTGGATCTTTCTACTGTAGCAAGCGTTTCAGGTGACGGAAACTTCCTTATGAGCAATGCTCCGCTGTTCTCTAAACCTGGCGGCGCAACAAACCCTGCTGACGGCACTGTTTCAACTCTTGCAGAAGTTAATCCTAATCTTATTTATACAGAAAAAGCCGCTGCTGAAACTGGTGCGGCTGCTGCCAACATCTATGTTGAGAGAGCTGTTGCTAAAGTAACTATTGCGAATACAAGTGCTGAGAACAAAACTACCGTTGATGGTTTGGATTATACAATCGCTGGTTGGGCTCTTGATGTAACAAATAATAGTACCTATCTCGTTCGTAATGTTGCACCTACAACTTCTTGGTGGAGCTATTATTCTTCAAAATCGACTCCTGCAGACTATCGTTTTGTAGGTTCTTCTGCTGTGGCAGCTAACCTTTACCGCACATATTGGGGTGTTGACCCGAATTATGACGGTAATAATTATGGAAATGAACCTTTCGCAATTCATTCTGGTGAAACCTATACAGATGATGAATTGACATCTTTTGATAATCCTCTTTATTGCTTCGAGAATACTTTCAATGCAGAAAATATGCGTCAGAATCAGACAACTCAAGTAATTGTTGCTGCTGATTTTAATACTAAGACAGACTTCTATACACTCCGTGGTAATAAGGATAAAGATAGCTTGTTTACAAGAGCCGCTGCAGAAAGTAGAATTAAGGCTGCTTATTTGAATAATAAAGATATTGCAGCAGCAATCAAAGGAGCTACAATGGCAGAATCTGAAACTAAAATAGAAGCATCTGATCTTACTGTTACTTTTGATAGTGAAGAAGGTGGCTATTTGACAGTTACAGAAATAGAACTTACTGAAGATGGTGTTAAAAAGTTTAAAGATTCGAGCGTCCCTGCTATCCTCACTAAAGGTGGTGATGGTCATGCGGCTGTAGTTAAAATAGTAAGCGATGACATGCGTGTCGCATACTACAAGGGTGGCCGTTCTTACTATCACGCTATGATTCAGCACTTTGGTGATCAGACTCCTTGGAACGCAAGTGATGTTACTGGTACAGATTCTTATGGAACTCCTGCAAATGAAGCTGATTACCTCGGCCGTTGGGGTGTACTCCGTAACAACTGGTATCAGATTAGCGTTACAGGTATAGCTGAGCTTGGTGAACCAGAGGTTCCTTCTGTTCCAGGTTCATATGATGACCCGACAGAGTCTTGGATTCGTGTTAATATCAATGTCCTCTCTTGGGCAGTACGTACTCAGAATGTAGGTCTCTGATCATTTCTTGGTTTGGATCTATTCTTAGATCTTTAAAATATTATATTCACTTTTTTTGTCCCGGTGGCGTCGGGATGACGCTGCCGGGATTTTAAAAAAAAACCTGCGGGCGGATGCCCGGATGTGATTACGCTGCCTTAAGTGGCGGCATTTTGAAGAGGAAACTATAGCCGGCCACACCGGCAATACATATAGACGTGGAGCAAGACGATTTACTCCGTGTCCTTGAATAACGTTAATGATAATCTGACGAAAATATGAAACGCTTGATGAAGAAATGTCTCGCTTCGGCAGCAATGCTGGCATGCGTCGGCCTGTTGGCCTCCTGTGACATGATGGAGCAGTCATATGAGGACTGTCCCAGCGGTCTGTATGTCAACTTTAAGTATGACTACAACCTTCAGCGTGCCGATATGTTCAACGACCACGTCGGCTCAGTCACTCTCTACATCTTCGACGAGGCCGGCAAACTGGTGCGTACGCAGGAGGAGAGTAACATCGGCTCGTCAGCCCCGCTGGCATCGCCCACCTACGCGATGCACGTAACGGGACTGGCTCCGGGCAAGTACCGCTTCCTGGCTCTGGCCGGACAGAAGCCATACTCAGACATGCTGGAGACCGGCCGTGCCAAGTTTATCCGCTCAGACATGCCCGCAGGCAGCGACATGCAGGACCTGGAAGTGCAGCTCGACCGCACCCCGGCAGATAAAAGCGGCGAGTTTTATGAGATATTGGATTCATTGGGAATTGATACGGAGGGCGATTTCTATAATGTAGAGAATAACGGTCTGCCCCTGGACACCCTGTGGCACGGCATGCTCACCGAGCCGGTTGAGGTATATCCCGAAAGCTCTTACCGCGTTTCATATGCTACTGTACCGCTCGTGAGAGACACCAAGCAGATAACCGTCAGCCTGCGTGAACTGGACGACCCGACGAAAATGGATGTCAATGACTACGACTTCGCTATCATAGACCATAATCCTCACATACTGTGGGACAACTCGCTCGACGAGACCGACGCCGTGGTTTACAGGCCTTTCTATACATGGAATACGGATGACCGTACGCCAGCCACCGACCCTGACGGCAGTGATCTTGGAGAAGTAGGCCATATCGGCCATGCTGACTTTATGACATCACGCCTGATATATCATGACGACCCGGCTGACGACGGACACCTTATAATAATAAATAAAAGTACCGGCGTTGCGATTGTGCACTTGAATCTGCCTGACATTCTGAGCCAGCTCCGCACGAGCGAGAGCATCTACCGTTACGACGAGCAGGAGTTTCTTGACCGCGGTTACGAGTATCAGATAGACGTGTTCCTGCGTGGCGGCAACCTCGCCTATATCAATATCAGCATCAGCGTGCTGGGCTGGAGCAAGCGCATACAGTTTGAGGAACTCTGATGTGGCGGCCGTTGAGGCAGTCATTACAGCAAATGTGTTTAATTAAAATTATTACGATATGCGTCATTTAATGAGATATATATGTGGCCCGACGGCCTGCGTGGCTGCTGCGTTGCTGCTCTGGGGATGCTCGTCTGACGACATCACCGACCCGGGTGCAGGAACGCAAGACGGAACAGGAGGCAAGTCGTACGTGACGCTTACTTTCGTGCAGTCGTCAGGCAGCGGCACACGTGCCAACCCTACGGGCGGTGAGGACGGTGACGGCCGTCAACCTGGAACGGATGATGAGAACGAGATAAGCTCAGCCGTGGCGTTCTTCTATAAGGCTAATGATGACGAGAACATCAATGCAGACGCAGGTACACCAATTACGGCAGCCGTGTCTTTTGAAAATATAGAGCATTCTGGAGATAATTTACCGAATATCGAGAAGATTTATACCACCGAAACAAAGTCGGTTGACATGGAGGACGGCGATTATCACGTGATAGTAGTAGCCAACCCCGGCACAACAGACTGGTGGACAGGTCAAAATCTTACGCTCGGCGCAGTGCGTGACCATAGACAGACAACGGCATGGACTGAAAACAACGAAAGCTATTCAGACTTCCTTATGTCTTCAGAAAAAGACGCGACACTTAAACTTGAATCAAATTCCATTGATGAACCCGCTGTAGTAGAAGCAACCGTTGAGCGCATGGCGGCACGCCTCGATTATGCGACCAAAGGGAAATATGAATGTCTTGACCAAAAATATAAAGACTCGTGGGTAGAGATAACCGGCGCAGCCCTTGTGAACAATCTTACCGCCGGCTCGTATCTGCTGAAAAGAGTAACGAACGAAACCGATACAGAAACGAAAATATACCTCGACGACGAAACGGTTGATAACAACGGCATGGGCACAAACTACGTGCTTGACCCGTGGACGTTGGTGAAAGACGCTGAAACAACTTCATTTATTTTACCTAACCAATCATCTGTAACCGCTTCTGGTCTTTACGGCGTATATTATAACAACGGAAGCCAAGACCCGAACTGGTGGGCTAAATATGTAGAGGAAGGCACGGCCATGGGCGACGGTTTTAATCGCATAGGCTACACCCTTGAGAACACCACACTTGCGGATAACACGAGCAAGGCATATAACACGGGAGTAGTGTTTAAGGCGAAATTCTATCCTGCCGATGGTTCAGTAAGAGGAACTTACACTGACGGTGCAACGTTCTTTGCGTGGGGAACATCTCTTTATGCGTCAATTGAAGACATAATGACGCATTTATACGGAAGCAATATATTTAATGATTTTGATAAAAGCATTGAAGAATGTAATTCTTGGAATGATTTAAGCAAGTTTATCACCAGCACACTTAAAGAAAACGACCCCAGCGGTTACTATGATTTTCTTAAAGGACAATACGAACAATACAAAAACAACGAAAATATCGCTTTTGATAATGTAAAGGAAAGCCTTTATTGGAAGGCTTACATGAAGAATGTCTGCGGATATTCCTATGAGAATGAAACTGTTACGCTTGACCAGGTTGGAAACATTTCTACCCGTGAGGCGTTAAAGCCATACGGCGTAAGCACATACGAGGACGCTACGTGTTATTACACGTGGTGGGTGCGCCACTGCAACGACGACTCGTCGGGAGAAAGTTCTACGACAGATGACAGCGACATTGATGACGGCGGCAACGGCGTAATGGAGTATGCCATTGTCCGCAACAACATATATAAGCTTACAGTTGAAAGCGTTTACAGCCTGGGCGGCGACGTGCCGGGCGACAATCCTCTCAGAGTGAACGTTTATGTTAACGACTGGCTGCTGCTCACTACAGAGGAGCTGCCGATGTGATTAAGAACAGAAAGAAGATACGGATATGAGTACAAGAATAAAGGAAACGTTCAGGAAGGCGTTGCGCCTGCTGCCGTTGCTTGGCGTGGCGCTTCTTTGCTCGTGCTATGAGGACGAGGCCGACGAGTGTCCCGACAGCGGGGCGCCCGTTACGGTGCAGTTTAAGATTACCGCCGAGAACGCCGACGACCTTAACGGCACACGTGCAGATGAACCCAATTATGAGGCCGGCAAAGACCACGAGTATATCAGCAACCTCTGCGTACTGATAGTTCAGGGTAATGCTGTTGTTGAGAAACTTCTGCTTGACAAGCCTGATTTCGATATATCAGCTACCAGTGACCTGGCAAAGGCAGGCAATATAAAAAGCTGCACGTCTCGCGAACTTATACTCGATCCGGGAACATACGTTATTTATGCTTTCGCAAATCTCAATACAGTATTTGATGATGATCAACCCGATTGGGGTTCTATTTCCGGCTTGGAAAAAGGCGAAGAGATACCCGATGATGTCGACATCGACAATATGGTGCTTGAAGACCCGGCAGGCAAGCTGAATTTTGATGAGGGTAAGTTTATCCCCATGAGCGCGAAAGAGACGGTAACGGTAAACTCATCGACAGGCCTTATATCCATTGGTCTCGACCGCCTCGTGAGCAAAGTGCGCATGAGGGTGTTCGGTCCTGCCGGCACAACGATTGAAAGCCTGACGTTCAGCGGTTATGCTGATAAGGTTGCGCTGCTCAAAGAAAAGATCCTTGGCGAAAATGATTATTTATGCAACAAGTTTGTACCGCTTTCTAATCCTACTAATAATGGTGTGATACCTGAGAAAGACGGTGACTATGTCGGTTATGCCGACTTCTACGTCAACGCCACGCCTGCATCTAATAATTTCACCGTAACGCTTACAACCGACGAGAACGGCGGCACGACATATATCAGCACGACAACGCGCGATGAGCTGCCCCGCAACTCAATATATCCGCTTGACCTTACGCTTAACCCCTACGGCCTTGACCTTAGCGGCTGGTTCAGCGTAGTCCCGATAGGTACTGTGCCGATTTATTTCAAAGCAGCTTTAGACCCGAATACTTACGAAGTAGAGATAGCCGAGGGTGCGCAGTTCAAGTTTGCCGTAAATACCGTTACTGGTAGTTATGGTCAGGCAAAAGTCACTTCATGTGAATGGACAAACTTGAATGACCCTGATGACGGTTTCGCTTTTACATCAGATCCCAATTTGACGACAGTAGAGGGACACGTCACGGCACGCGCAGGGCTGGATCTTCCGTTCAATGTAAAGGTGGACTGGAACGACGGCGGTCATGACTACACCCGAATATACACCGTCAATGTTCACACGGTAGGTCTCGCCGAAGTAGACTGGGGTAATGTCGAAGATGATGAACCAAACTTAACCCGCTCCGCCGTGTGGAACGTCATACCGACACCTGAGGTTCTGAATATTTTCAGAAATAACTAAATACGATTATTTGAAGAACTAAATAGGATTTAATATGAAAACTTTTAATTATATATGTAAGATATTTTTACTTTCTGTCCTCCTCTGCGGTTTCAGCTCCGCCGCAGTAGGGCAGGTGTCGGGCAATAGTTATGATTTGGTAGAATATAACAGTCGGGACATTTTATCTGAAATTAGCGCAAGAACTACAGGAACTGGGGGTGCAAACGTAGGAAACGGTACTAATCGAATAGCAAATGCTTTTGATGGTAATTCTTCTACATGGTGGAAATCTACGCAAAATGGAAATGTATATATTTATTTTACTTTTACCAGAGAAATCTCAATAGATAGAATTTATATACAATTAGGCGGCGAAACTCAGGAAAGGCCAAATCATATTGTATTTTCTACGTCTTCAGATGGCAGTAATTGGAACGAATATGTGACTGTTGCCCATAATAGGAGTGAGGAGTATTTTGATCATGCATTTTTATCACTCACCACACGGTATTTACGACTTACACTTGACCCAGATAGAAACTCAGGCGAAACCTATAAATTGGCTATAAATGAGTTCCATTTTTATTGGAGTGATGCAAAATATACCAATAGTACAATCAAGCACAAGCCAGCCAAGTGGTTTGATTTGCGAGATGATTTAGGACTAAATCCCCAGTCTCTTGGCTCTTTCGATTATGAAACGCAGATGTTTGATGCCGAAAAATCGATGTCCGGCAATGAAATTCAGGCTGCTCACACATATATTGACACTATCTATATGCATAAGGGCGAAAGCGTACTTCTGACACTGCCGACAAAGAGCGGTACGGGAATAGGTGGGTCATCAAGTGCTCAGACATATCAGCGTTGGTATAGCTACCGTACAGACGGAACTTTTGAACTTGAGGACAAGAATACAAATAACATTGATGGTGTAGTAGACCTTCTAACACCTCATGGTGCTACAAATGTTTACAGGTTCGCAAACGGATATGTCGGTCGTCCGCTTGGTGATATTGCTGAAGGTATGGACTTTTATTATCCAAGGGATGATCAATTTGATGCGTGGTTTCCAAAATCAAGCGCAAGCGTGGATAACGACTGGTTTGTCGTAGCTTGTGACGTTTCAGGATATACTGACTTTACGCAAGACTTTGAGTCAGCAGGAGGTGAAGGTAATTATAATGGGGGAGTTTCAGAGAATGAAATTTTATCACAGGGAGCAGAGAAATTTAGAAACGGCTGGTGGGAACCCACTATTTCTGTCCGTGTGATTTATTATATTGTAGGTGTAGACAATCATGGATCTACTGATAGTTGGAACAAAGGTCATAACAGACTTATATCTACTGATTATCAAGGTGGAAATGTTGATGGTCAGTACCTTGAGGAATACGACATAACTTTCCCCGCGAAACATTTGTCAAACTATACAGATGAGCTTGTTGCTCTTTCGAAAGACGCACGCAGCTATGCCATTCCTAATCAGAAGGATAATGACGTAGATGAGCTTAACGTTAAAATTGTCGGCAATAACCTGCGGTTCAGGACTACTCATACTTATACACCTGAGCGTGGTGACCCTATAATTTATTACACCTTGGACCAAACTACAACGCTAAGTGGTGTAAATCGTGTAATAAAGTTCACTAAAAATGACAGTCAGAATAATCTTGATCCAAATACAACATGGGAGGTAGCAGACGGCACGAAGGAAACAATCCTTGTGACAAAAACTGTCAACGGTATAATTTATAATATCGCGAAGTACAATCTTACTTTCGTTGCGAACTCTGTGCCATTGACTCAGACGCAGGTGTCTAAACTTGGTACAACTGATGCAGAAGGACAGGACTGGAATTATACTTACCGTTCACCTGAATGGATGGAAAAAAATCTTAAGAAACTTACAGAGCTGACTTTTGATTATGATCCCACTGTTGCCGGAAAGTATGGTCAGGAGGAGTATTTCCCATTCCCGTTGGCATGGGACAACAGCAGCTATGCTTTCTTTGACGGTTCGCCTTGGCAAGACTTTAGGAGTTCGGCATATTATACTGAAACAGTGAACAATGTAAATTACACTTACTGGTATCCTGAGTTCAGTTATTATGCGCTTGTAAACGATTATGTTGGCTATGGTGATGTTAAAGGAAATTCTGGAAACGAACCAAATGACGGTGTAGGCAAGCCGGATAACGGATATTTTATATATGTGGACGCTTCTGACCGTCCCGGTGTGCTGGCACGCCTGCCTTTCGATGAGAAGCTTTGTCCCGGTTCAGAGCTGTTTGTTACTGCATGGATGAAGAGTGCCGGACAAAAAAACAATGACGATGCTGCCGTGTTGCTCACTGTCTTTGGTGTTAATGCGGACGGAACAGAGACGCCTATCTACCGTCATTCGAGCAGCCAGATACGTACCACCACGTGGCTTACCAACAGCAATGTGCCCGGAACAGGCAGCGGCACAAACGACTGGTATCAGTTGTATTTCTCGTTCCTGAACAACGACGAGAAGGCGTCAGAATACCAATCATATATCCTTCAGATAGAGAATAACAGCGCTTCAACTATTGGCGGTGACTATTACCTTGACGACATAAAGGTGTACATCGCTCAGCCCAGTGCGACGGTAACTCAGAAGGAGTTTACCTGTACCAACGAACGCACCCATATGAGCATGGAGCTTGACTGGGACCGCCTGATGTCACGTGTCGGCTCTGAGAATGCTGGAAGCGGAACTGAAGTCGATGGTTACGACGCGATAGACTTCTGCTTTATCGACGTGACAAGATACAACGCTGCTTACGCCGAGGCAATGCAAGGTAAAGATGAATCCGATGCTGCTGTGCGGGCTGCCAAGAAAGCGGCAATCGAGGCTTCAGTAGAACAGATAGGTAACGCAATGAATGATGAAGAAGGCGGACAGGTGATAGATGAAAAGTATATGACGCTGTACTACAAAACTGATTTTGATGAAAACACGGCGTATGACCCTGACGGCAAAACATTTATGTATCAGAATCCGATACCCGGCGAGACCGGTAAATATGCTTTCTACTGCATAGGAAGTACGACCGACCAGGCAGGCCGCCGCCTTATCACCGACTTCTATTCAACACTGTCGCCAAACCGTCCGTATAAGATGCTTATCCTGATTCACGAGAATGGAAACGAACCGGACGCCGAAGACTTTGCGGAACAGTTAGGCGACGCGTGCAATATCGAGACGGATTTCTATGTGACGTCAGAGGCTCTGCTTAAAGTCAACGGTGAGGTTATCAACCCGTCTACAGACTTCTGCCAGGGTCAGGTGTTCAACTTCAGCGTGAATATGCGTGTGCCTATTATAGGTGATGAAGATGAAAGTGGCGAACAACAGGGTGAACAGCAATATGTGATAATAAACGACGGCGTTTACTTCGACTGGTTTTTCGGAACAGAAGAGGAGTTTCTTGCTCCGCATGATGAGCATGAGGGCAAGTCGTTGCAGTCTGCTTTGGTTACTTTCCGTGCGGTTTTCCCTGACGCTACTGACTTGACGGAGGACATGATTAATGAGTCTGTTGAGGAAAGCGGACAGACGTTGACGTTCACGCAGGCTGAGTATGATATAATAAAAGGATATTTAGACGCTGACGATGCGAGTGAGGAAGGTGGACTGAACAACCGTCTGGTGCTGCACAGGGCTAATCTTGACATAACCCTGCTTGCGGGCGGGCTTGAGATGGTTGTACAGCCTATACAGACAACTCTTACAGAAGAGGAAGCTAAAGAAATGAACATAACTACAGATCAGTGGGCACGAATATGCTGGAGCTATATACCGCTTGTGCTTACCGCCAACGACAGGGCGCCTCAGTTGCACGCCGGATTCAACAGCGTGAGCTATCCTTCTGACGACTTCGCGCCGGCGCTGCGCATAGGTCTTGACCAGATACAGAAAGCCACAAACGAAGATAACGCCCTGCGCGTAGACCTCCGCGGTGCAGAGTTGGTTACAGAGAGTGCGAAGTATCTCGGCACTATAACCCCGAACCCAGTGCAGAACACAGACTTTAGACATATATACCTCGTGAACACTGACGACCCGGAGTATATCGACCTGTTTACTGACCCGACCTTTACACGTACATCTCTGCCGGTGGGCGACATCACGGAGCTTTACGCACAGGAATATGGAGGTGAGTCGGGATCAGACTATAACGACCACATGAACATAACCTTCGATCTTAACAGCATCACGAAGGTAAACGGCAAGGAATTCACGTTTACTCCGAAGGAGGGCTACACATATACGTTGGCAGTGTACTTCGAGGAAAAAGCAGATGAAGGAACGGAAACTATCAACACTTGCTACGGCTCGTTCACGTTGCCGATGAAGGTTGTGCCCAAGTACGTGATGTGGCAAGGCAACAGGAACGCCAACTGGAACAACGACGCTAACTGGAAGCGCGTAAGCAGCGGTGATCTTCACTTTGCAAGCACAACCGGCAATGAGGCAAACCTGACTGACGGCAGCAACAACAACACAGGCGCGTTTGTGCCGATGCTGTTCACCAACGTGGTGATGCCAGAGAACAGCAGCGCACGGCTCTATATGGCTGGATATGCTGAAGGCGGAGCTGTTGGAGGAGACAAAGATGGCTGGAGCGGAAGCCACAACCGACCTGTCGGCATGGGCGACCCGACCGAGAACATACAGTATGACCTGATGGTCTATGACAAGGAGGACGGCGTGACAGGTGTGCCCGACGGACTGTCTACCCAGCGTTACCGTGTGAACATCTGCAACGACATCCACTTTGCGCCGGGCGCGCAGATACTCAACGCCGAGCAGCTGATATACAACAAGGCGTCGATGGACATTGCCGTTCCGCAGGATACGTGGACGCTCATAAGCTCGCCGCTGAAAGGCGTTGTTGCCGGTGACTGGTACGCCAACACCAGCGGCTCGCAGGCAAATGAGCCTTACTTCACCGGCATTACATTCGACAGTAACAAGAACAACAGGCTTAACCCGGCAGTATTCCAGCGCAGTTGGAACGCAGGTGCTATGATATACGAAAGCTCTACAGCCAACGGCACGGCAGGCTTTGATGTGAGCGAGCCGGTATGGAGTTCGGTTTACAACGACACATACGTGCCTTATCAGGCAGGCGAGGGCTTCTCTATGCAGATAGTGAACGCCTCGGGCACAGACGACGTGGTGTTCCGTCTGCCGAAGGACGACGAGAGCTATGATCAGCATGCCACAGACGCGACCCTTGAACGCACGGATGCCGGCAAACTGCTGATAAGCGGTCTGCTCGACAGAAGTAATCCGCTTGAATACAAGCCTAACAATTACGGCGTAATAACCAAGGAACTTACAACGTCGCAGGACGGCAAGTACATGATTGTGGGTAATCCGTATATGGCGCAGCTTGACTTGAAGGAATTCTTTGCGGCTAATGACAACCTTACAGTCAAATACTGGACAGAGACTGAGAACGGTCAGGGCGTTGGCGGTAGCGACAGCGAGGGCAATAACTGGCTGACGCCTGACGAAAACTCGGTGATTGAGCCTTATGGCGCGTTCTTCGTTCAACTGAAAGAAGGCGAGACTAAAACGACGGTGAAGTTTACCGCCAGTATGCAGAAGCTGGCCGACGACGGTGCAGGCGACGAGACGGAGACAACGGCGGGACTGATAATCAACGCCGAGAACGAGAGCGGCCGCAGCGGTGCTGTTTTGGCTTACGGCGACAATGCTGTTAACGGATATGCGGACAGCGAGGACGTGCGCCTGATGCGTAACCTGCTGGGCAACAACGCTGACGAGCTGTCTGTTTATACCGTGGCGGGCGACGTGGCTGCAAGCATCAACCGCGTGAAGAACGTGCAGCAGGTGCCCTTAGGCGTATTTGCCGCAGCAGGTGACATTACTACCCTGACATTTACGGGCACAGGCTCGCTGCTTGAACCGTCGCTCTATGACGCTGAGCTTGACACTGACACTCCGCTGACCGAGGGCTACACGCTGACCGTAAGCGGACAGTCTCACGGCCGTTACTTCATCCGTGCCAAGGGCGCCGGTCTGAGTTCGGGCATTACTGATGTGGAGACGGGCGGCGACAACGGCGTGAGCGTTTATTCGGTTGTTCCGCGTCAGCTTACCGTTTCGTCATCGTCACCCTTGCGCAGCGTCAGCGTCTATTCTGTGGGCGGCGCTCTCACGGTCCGTGAGGACGTGGCTGACGGCCGGTGCGCAGTAACTATCGACAACGTGGAAAGCGGCGTCGCCGTGGTTCGCGTGACTACCGTCGACGGTACCGTGACGAAGAAAATCGGCGTGAAGTAGGAAGGAAAGGAGAAAAGGAGGAAGGAGTAAAGTAGTAAAGTAGTAAGGAGTAAAGTAGTAAGTAGTAAAGGAGTAAGTAGGAAGTAGTAAGTATATAATGTAGTAAGTAAAAACGTAATATGATGAACGGTGAGGCGTAAGCCTCGTTATAAAAGGCGTCTTTTGCAACGCAAAAGACGGCCTTTCTGCGTGTAATTAACGGCCTTTTGCAAAGTAAACAGCTACGAATTGTGAATTAACCCTGTATCCGTTTCGGCTGAATTCCTGTATCGGCGGATTTGCAATCCGCCGAAATTTAGTATCAGGATTTGTAATCCGAAGAAAAATAATGAACCCTTTTGCCGGATTACAAATCCTTATACTCAACGCCAGCGGATTGCAAATCCGCTGGAACGGCGGATTTGCAATCCGCCGAAATTTAGTATTAGGATTTGTAATCCTAAGAAAAATAATGAATCTCTTTTGTCGGATTACAAATCCTTATATTCAACGCCAGCGGATTGCAAATCCGCTGGAACGGATTATGAATTGTGAATTATGAATTAATTAAGTGAATTATGAATTAAGAAACATCTCTCATCTGTCACTAATCCTGCGTATGACGCTGATAGTCAGACTTTTGGCTCGTGATAGATGTAAAAACATCTGTCACTGATGTGTCACCTGTCTCTCATTGTCTGTTTCCTCGTATCGGCGGATTTGCAATCCGCCGAAATTGAGTATTAGGATTTGTAATCCTAAGAAAAAAATAATAAACCTCTTTTGTCGGATTACAAATCCTTATACTCTGCACCAGCGGATTGCAAATCCGCTGGAACGAGAGCTGGAACGAGTGCATATCCGCTGGAACGAGAGCTGGAACGAGTAATCCGCTGGAACGGTTTGCTGGAACGGTGGAAATACGCCGAAACGGTTTGCTTGAGCGGTACATAATCCGTTGGTACGGACACTAAAAAAGCCGCCTGAACGCGAGGCGCAGGCGGCTTATGATTATGTTCTTTCAACCTTTATTCAACCGGTACGAATACGCACTGGCCGGTTATGTCGTTGAAGTAAATGCGGTATGTTCCGGCAGGAACGGTGATGTTGGCACCATTGTCACTTGTAGTTGTTCCATAATGGTTGGTTTCGTCGATTGAGAAGGAACCTCCCCAACTTACATCCCATGCGTCGTTTGCACGGAACTTAAGACCACCTGTAGTAGAAATATTTGTCTCAACATACCAGTTATGTGGAGTAACCTGAGTCATGTCAACGTCCGGGTCACCTTCATTGGGCCAGCCGTTGAAGTCGCCTAAGATGCCGATAGTAGCGTACTCTGTCGGTGCCTGGTTGCTGAGTTCTGTCCATGTGTAGGTCATGTTCTCAACATCTACGGTTACTGTGTAATACGTATCTTCAACAGGTACACTAATGTTGGCTGTGCCACCGGCGTCAGTCAGTGTGCCGTTCATAGGCTTATCGGTTTCTACGCTGCCGTAAGCACCATCCCATGCGCCCATATTGAAGTCGGCGGTAAACTTGAAGTTAAGGTTACCCGTGACGAACTTCGTTGTATATGAGAATGCGGCGGCAGCGTCTTCCTTATACAAGGCTATGTCAGTATTGTTCACATCCCAGCCGTTAACTTCGCCGATGATGTAATAATAGTCTGCGATAGCAGGAGCGGCGGGGATTACCTTGATGCTGATTTCGCCGGCATCAACGTAGAATGCCTGGCTGCCGATGATGATATTAGAGTAAACGTGGCCGTTGAGCGTGCGCTCTAAAGCTTTCTTGCCGAAAGCGGTCTCGATAAACGACTGGAGGTCGGTCTTGGCAACGTTGCCCTCACTGTCTACATTTATTGTCGCACTTGTCTCGCCCTCAATGAATGTTACGCGGGTGTTGCCTACAACGGCTCCTTCGGGCAGAGTGACTGTAGACAGTGACAGGATGTTGACATTGTCAGTCGTTACAGTATTAAGGTCGATGACGTTAGAAACGCCCGTGGCGGTGTAACCGGGTCTCTTTTGTCGGATTACAAATCCTTATACTCGACACCAGCGGATTGCAAATCCGCTGGAACGAGAGCTGGAACGGTGGAAATACGCCGAAACGGTTTGCTGGAGCGGTACGTAATCCGTTGGTACGGACACTAAAAAAGCCGCCTGAACGCGAGGCGCAGGCGGCTTATGATTATGTTCTTTCAACCTTTATTCAGCGGCTACGAATACGTATTGTTCGGTGATGTCGTTAAAGTAAACTTCGTAAGTTCCGGCAGGTATAATTATATTATCTGCCCCCGAAGCAATACCGTAGAACTGTTCGCCGATGTTTGCACCGTTGCCTGTACCCCAGCTGGTGGCCCACCCTTCATCAGCGCAGAACTTTATTTCGCCGTCAGACGGGATAGTGATTGTGGTGTACCAGTTGTGCGGCGCAACCTCAGTGAGGAATGTGTCATAGGCCCAGTTGTTGAAGTCTCCGCGGAGGCTCATCTGCGGATAGGCTGTCGGGTTCTGGTCGTCAAGACGTGTCCATGTGTAAGTCATGTTGGCAAGGTCAGCGGTGAAGGTGTAATATTCACCTATCGTAGGCACAACCATCGCTCCTGCCTGGCTTCCTGATACTGACTTTATCAATTCGCCAGAGGAAGCATTGCTACCGTCAACGGCACATCCATAAGCTGCGTCCCAGTTGTTGATGTCGGTGTCGAGCCAGAACTTAAGGTTGCCGGATCCGTTCCATTGTGTGGTGTAGCTGTAGATTGTGGTTGATGTCGGGTAGAGCAGGCAGTTCTTGTTGCCACCCCAGCCCTGCATGTCACCTACGATATAGTACAATGACGGATTCTTCTCGACATATTGTGCTATGACATTCAGTTCTATAGGGTTAGAGTAGACATAACCGGTGTTGCTGCCGTTGACGCTGGACTGTACGCGGATGTAGGCTTTCATGGGGTCGGTGGTGGGGGTTGCACCGCCGTTGGCAGCCTGATAAAGCACTACGATAGAGTCGTTCAGCTCGGCGCAAGAGATAGTTATGTCAGTGCTCGACTTAGAGCTTGAAGCTGTCTGGTTAATGTTCCTAAGAGTGAGTGACGACGCGAAATCCTCGGTTAGCGATACCTGTATCTGGTACAGGACGACGCAAGAAAATCCGAAGTCAGGCGTTGTGGTGCTGACGCTGATGTTTTCAGTGTTGAGCAGATCCAATGTGGCAGACTCAATATCTGCTGATGTTGTCAGTGAGATCGTCCCTTGTTGCGGTACGAGCACCGGGTTGTCGTCAGTGTCGGTCTCGCATGAGGCGAAGAACGGTGCCACAGCAAGAGCCAGAACCGGGACAAACATGCTTTTAAATATATTTTTCATAATGGTTCCTTTCTTGAATTGTTGTAAAAAAACACAAAGTGATTAATATCCGTCATTCTGCGTCAGGTTACCGTTGTTTCTAATATCGTCGGCAGGGATAGAATAAACGTTGAAGTGGCTGTCAACGCTTGTGCCGTTAGCCATGCCGCCCTTCCAGTCCCAGAGATATTCGCTGCCGGTGAAATAACCGAAGCGTACAAGGTCACTGCGGCGACGGCCTTCCATATAGAACTCGCGGCACCACTCGTCACAAATCTGCATTTTATCAGAGATGATGTTCAGACGCGGAGCATGAGCACGGTCGCGCAGCACGTTGATGTCGGCAAGGGCATCGTTAAGGTTGCCGCTCTGACGCCATTTAGCCTCGGCACGTGTGAGGTAGGCCTCGGCGAGACGGAAGAGAGGAATATCAGTGTCAGGCCATGATACATCAGAGCCAGCCGTACCGTCACTCTTTATGTTGGTCCATTTAACTATAGAAAGACCGTTGGTGAAGCCGCTGATCTCATCAGTCTGAACGCTACGTACACCGCCACGGCAACCGCTGTAAAGGATAGCACGGTCGTCGTTTGCAAGAGCTATAAGCTGGTCAGTCGTTGCTCCGGCAGCAAGGTCAAGGGCGTCAAGCTGGTCTGTGGTGGCTTTCTCTGGTATCTCGTCAGTAACCAAAGGAACCTGAGAGAGGTCGCTGAAGAACTTCTGTGTCATCGAAGCGCGTGCGAAGAGACAACTCCATGAAGCCGTCATGCCGTAGTTAGGCATGCCTCCGATACGTGTTCCGGCGATAAGCATGAGCGAGCCGCCGTACTGACGGGTACGAAGTCCGTCCTGACGGATAGGAAGAATAATCTCCTGGCGTGCCTCGGTGTTGACATCGTTGTCGGCCATGAAGAGCTGCTGATAGCCGGAATAACCGTTCTTCGCGTTGCGTGAAAGGTCATAGCTGCTGCCTATAAGCTGGTTGCAGTAGTTTATGGCCTTGTCATAATCTTTAACTGCGCCATTGGTATAAACCTCAGAGTTGAGAGCGAGGCGTGCGTGGAGCATATAGACTGCGCCGAGGTCGGCACGGCCGAAGTTCTCGTCGTTGTTGTAAGCACCAACGCCTACGCCGTTGTCTGACATGATGCCCTCAATCTCGGTAAGCTCGTTGTCGAGCCATTCGTAAAGTTCGGGGCCGCTGTATTCAACGGGCAGCGTGCTGATGTCGAACTCGGTCTTGAACGGTGACTTGCCGAAGAGGTCGAGCATGTACCAGTAGTGGAGCGCACGGAGGAAGCGTACCTCAGCACGGTACTGGCTGTTGGCCTCGTCATCGGGCACCTGTGTAAGATAGTTGTTGAACAGGGTGATGTCGTATGTCAGACGGGTGTAGGCCCACTGCACGCGGATTGAGCTGGAGTTCCAGTTGATCATCGTTATCTGCGGTATGTCCTGGTCGGTCTGCCATGCCCACATGCACTCGTCGGTAGGCAGCTCCTGAAGGTTGAACGTGGTACGGTAGAAGCCTGATTCACCTTCATCATCACTCAGGTCGCCGTTGCCTGAGCCACCGTCCTGGCCTGTAAGGCCGAGCGTGGCGTAGCATTTAGCCAACAGCCCCATGGGGTCAGCCGAAGGCGACGACTGCGGGTCGATTGAACTGATGTCCAAGTCGTTGACACAGCCGGTAAGCCCAATGGTGAGCGCGGCTGCCGCTATTGTCTTGATAAATATCTTTTTCATTGTTATGTCCTTTTATTTTATCATGTAAAAAATAAAAACGCACCGCCTTAGAAGTTAAGGTTAACACCGAGCTGGAAGCTCATAGGACGCGGATACGGGTTGCTGTCGATACCGCTTGAAACCTCCGGGTCGAGGCCCTTGTACTTCGTTATGATGAACGGGTTCTGTACGGTGAAGAACACGCGGCCCGAGAAGTAGTCCTGATTGTTGTACTTCAGCAGGGCGGGGAATGAGTATCCGAGCGTGATGTTCTGGCACTTCAGGTAAGAAGCGTTGCGTACGAAGTAGTCGCTCAGGTAATACTCAGAAACACCTGTTCCGGTGAAGCCGAGGTCAACTGCAGCCTGTGTGGTGTTGCTGTAGGCAGTGTTAGAGTACAGTCCTGAAAGACCTGCACGATTAGAGAGGAAGTCATAATATACGTAGTTGCCGATTGATGAACGGAACGCCATGCTGAGGTCCCAGTTCTTGTAAGTGAACTTCATCGTGAGACCCATGTAGACATCAGCGGCGGGGCTGTGATAGAAGTAGCGGTCATCGCTGTTTATCTGTCCGTCATTATTGCGGTCAACGAATACACCCTCTAACGGTTTACCTGCCTCATCGTAAACCTGCTGGTAAACCCAGAATGAGTTTGCAGCCTCGCCTACGGTATGTGCCTGCACGTGAGTGCTGGTACCGCGTGAGATAGTATTGCCTGACTGTACGATGTAACCGTCGTCACCGCCGATAAGCTCGGTGATCTCATTGTGGTTCCATGAAATGTTGTACTGGATGTCCCATGTGAAATCCTTTGTGACGATAGGCTTTGCACCGATAGAGAACTCAACTCCGTAGTTCTCAAGAGAACCGATGTTCTGAGCCATACGCTGTGCGAAGTTCATGAGCGATGGAATTGTCACTTCCTGGATAAGGTCGGTCGTCTTGCGGTAGTAACCGTCGATGTTTGCCGTGATGCGGTTGTTCAGGAAAGCGAAGTCAAGGCCGGCGTTCCATGTAGTAGTTGTCTCCCATGTAAGGTCGGGGTTGTACTTGTCCGGGCGGACGGTGTAATAATACGTGTCGCCGAACGGATACTGGGCGTAAGAGTTACTTGTGGTGTAAACCGGAGCGTAAAGGAAGTCGTAACCGATGTCCTGCTGACCGGTCTGTCCCCAGCCGAGGCGGAGCTTGAACTCGTTCCACCACTTGAGGTCTTTCATGAATTTCTCCTCGTTAATCTTCCATGCCAATGCCACTGACGGGAAGTAGCCCCACTTGTGCCCTTTGGCGAAGCGTGACGAACCGTCGGCACGGATTGTCGCGGTAAGCATGTAGCGGTCGAGCAGAGTATAGTTCAGACGGCCGAAGTAAGAAACGAGAGAGTTATGTGTAGCCCACTCCTGCTCGCTCCTTATTGACTCGTTGTAAGGCACGTCGTTGTATGAGTCCCAGCCGCTGCCCTGGTTGTAGCCGCTGCGGTGATAGTGAGACTCCTCGGCGCCGGCCATGATGTCGATGTTGTGAGCGCCGAAGGTGTGCATATACTGGGCGTAGACGTTGGCCGTGATGCTGTACTTATAGTACTTGGTAATTCCGTTCCAGCCGTAATAGTTGTTGCTGAAAGAGTAAGGCGAGGTCCAGTCGTTCTGGGTACTTGACGTGTACTGTCCGCCGTAGCTTGCGTGGATGTGGAGATCCTCGAATCCGTGAATCTTATAGTCCATCTCGATATTGCCCGTGAAGTCGCTTGCGTTGGCAATGCAAGATCTCTGATTGAGATAAGCAACAGGGTTCTGTGTCGTATTAGTGTTTGAGGTTGTAGTCCAGTTCGGGTCCGGCAGGGATTCAGCCACACTGGGTGTCTGATAGTATCCGCCGAAGAAAGAGTCGCCTATTGTGCTGTGGTCGTATACGGGGCGTGTGGGATCCATAGACAAAGCTGCACCTACAACCGCGCCTGCGTCAACATAGCTGTCCTTCTCGGCCATGAACTTTGCCGTAATGTTGAAGTTCAGGTGGTCGTCGAAGAATGACGGAGCAAGGTTAAGAGATGCGTTGAAACGCTTCATATAAGAAGTCTTGATGATACCGCTGTCACTTTGGTAACCTACTGATACACGGTAAGGCATGTTCTTCAGGCCGCCGGTCATTGAGAGGTTGTGTGATGTGCTGACAGCCGTGCGGAATATCTGGTCCTGCCAGTCAGTATTGGCATTGCCAAGGTCTGCTAAGCCAGGGCCTGAGCCTTCACCGTAAATTTGCTTAATAAGTGAGCGGTACTGGTCACCGTCAAGCACGTCGTAGCGGTCTTGAGTTGTAGAGATGGTCACATCGCCGTTGTAAGAGAACTTGGGGCCTGTGCCCTTGCGTCCTTTCTTAGTCGTGATGATGATGACACCGTTAGATGCGCGCGAACCGTAGATGGCTGTTGCTGACGCGTCTTTCAACACGGTGAAGGTCTCGATGTCGTTAGGGTTGATCATGGCGAGCACGTTACTCATACCGGTAGCCGTGTTGCCGTCGATTGTAAGTCCGTCGACAACGAGCAGCGGGTCGTTGCTTGCGTTAAGTGACGAGCCGCCACGGATACGTATCTGTGCTCCTGCGCCAGGAGAACCGCCGCTGGTGATTACGTCAACGCCGGCAACCTTGCCGACGAGCATGTCGGTGGCGCTGCTGGTGATACCCTTACTCATCTCGTCGGGCTTGATGGCCGTAACCGAACCGGTAAGGTCTTCCTTCTTGGCGCGGCCGTAACCGATTACCACAACGTCGGAGAGCAGCTGGCTGTCGTCCTGAAGTGTGATAACCATATTAGAAGAAACGGGCAGCTCAACGGTTTTGTAACCGATGTAAGACACCTGAATCTTAGCTCCCGGAGCGGCCTTGATGGTAAAGTTTCCGTCAAAGTCGGTAATAGAGCCGCCTTCTTGTCCAACGACACGGATGGTAGCGCCGATTACCGGTTCACCAGAAGCATCCTTAACGATACCTTTGACTTCGTTCTGAGCAAAGGCACCCACTGACAGGAACAGTCCTATTAAAACGGACAATAGCCTGATGGGGGTTTTGATTTTTACCTGCTTCATCATTTTTGTACTTTTAAAGTTAACATTTATAATACAGAAAGTTTATTCCACGTCTCTGAAAAACGCAGTTTAGAGGTCAGTTTTCACATATGCAAAAGTAATCGCAAAAGCCGTTGCTTGTTCTTTATTCGGGCCGAAAAATGCGCTACGGTTTGCGCAATCGGTTGCACAACGAAAACTTTAAATATTATAAGGTGTAAACTTAAAGATAATAAGCCATTAAGTACCTTTGCGGTAAGAAAAACATAAATGATCATGCCTGACAGCAATGCACCTATAACAATGAAAGACATCGCCAGAGAGTTCGGAGTATCTGTGGCGACGGTCTCGCGTGCATTGAAGGGCAGTCCGCGCATAAGCGAGAAGCGGCGTAACGAGATAGTGGCCTATGCCCGTGAGCATGATTTCAGTCCGAACGTAATGGCTGAGTCGTTACGCGGCAACAAGTCAATGAAAATCATCGGGGTTATCATACCCCAGTTTACCCATTTCTATTTTTCTTCCATACTTAGCGGCATCGAGGACGAGGCTCTTAAGTACGGTTACCGTCTGCTTGTGGCGCAGAGCAACGAGCAGTATGAGCGGGAGGTGGATACGTGCAATTCGTTCTATGAGAACAAAGTGTGCGGCATAATAGTGTCCCAGTCGAAGAACACTTATAAGTATGACCACTTCATCTCGCTGATGAACAAGGGGCTGCCGCTCGTGTTTTATGACAGGATATGCACCGGAGTGGATGCCAGCCGCGTTGTGGTTGACGACTATATGGGCGCTTATTCGGCCGTTGAACATATGATAAACACAGGGTGCAGGCACATCGCCTTCTACGGTTCCTCAATGAAGCTTGAGATATCAAAGAACCGTTATAACGGCTGGCATGACGCCCTGCTGAAGCACGGCATCAATCCTGATGACTGTGTGCGCATGATGTGTGACAACCGTGAGGACGCCGAGCGGCTTACGCCTGCCGTGCTCCAGGCCGACAACAGGCCGGATGCTTTCTTCGCAATCAACGACGACACGGCCATTGGCATCATGTACACGGCAAAGCATATGGGGCTGCGCGTGCCTGAGGACATATCCGTCTGCGGGTTTACCAACGGCCAGCGGGCCATAGCCTGTGACCCGATGCTTACCACCGTGGAGCAGAACGGCTACAAGGTGGGCCAGCAGGCGGCGCAGATTCTTATAGACAAGGTAGAGGGCCGCACGCCGGTAGGCAAGGTGGAGAAGCGCGTGATAAGAACCAGACTCGTGATAAGAGGAACGACGAGATAGTGAAGAATTAAGAAAACCCGGCTCGCCTGACCGTGCCTTTAATCATGAAAAACGTGCTTGGCCTACTGACCCTTGATGAAGAATGATTGGAAAAGAATCATGAAACAAGATATTATGAACACTAACTTAAAGAGAAAACCTGATTTAAGTTTTGCCAAACTCTGGAATCTGAGTTTCGGCTTCTTCGGCGTACAGATAGCTTACGCCCTTCAGAGTGCCAACATCAGCCGCATCTTCGCAACGCTTGGCGCTGACCCTCACAACCTTAGTTACTTCTGGATACTGCCCCCGTTGATGGGCATCATAGTGCAGCCGCTCGTCGGAACGTTCAGCGACAAGACGTGGTGCCGCTTCGGCCGCCGCATCCCCTACCTGTTCATAGGCGCCCTTGTGGCCGTCATCGTGATGTGCCTGCTGCCCAATGCCGGCTCGTTAGGCATGACGGTGTCTACGGCGATGGTCTTCGGACTTATCTCGCTGATGTTTCTCGACACCAGTATCAACATGGCCATGCAGCCCTTCAAGATGCTTGTAGGCGACATGGTGAACGAGAAGCAGAAGGCTCTTGCTTACTCAATTCAGAGTTTCCTGTGCAACGCCGGCTCGCTGGTAGGCTATGTGTTCCCCTTCTTCTTTACCTTCCTCGGCATCAGCAACATAGCGCCCAAGGGCGTCATACCTGACTCGGTGATTTACTCGTTCTATATCGGAGCGGCCATACTTATCCTCTGCGTTATCTATACATCCGTAAAGGTGAAGGAGATGCCGCCGAAGGAATATGCCGAGTATCACGGCCTCTCCAAGCCGCTTAACGAGGATAAGGTCAACTGGTTCAAGCTGCTGCGCGACGCGCCGTCGGCCTTCTGGACTGTAGGACTGGTCCAGTTCTTCTGCTGGGCGGCGTTCCTGTACATGTGGAATTATACCAACGGCGCCATAGCCGAGACCTGCTGGGGCACAACCGACCCCACGTCGGAGGGCTTCCAGGCTGCCGGCAACTGGGTGGGCATACTCTTCGCCGTGCAGGCTGTGGGCAGTGTGTGCTGGGCTGTTGTGCTGCCGCGCTTCAGTAACCGCAAGGTGGCTTACTCGCTTAGCCTCGCTTTAGGCGCCGTAGGATTCATTATGGTGCCGTTCGTGCATAACCAGTACGTGCTCTTCGTGCCCTATCTGCTTATAGGCTGTGCGTGGGCTGCGATGCTGGCCATGCCTTTCACCATTGTGACCAACGCTCTTAACGGCAGCCACATGGGCACATATCTCGGTCTGTTTAACGGCACTATCTGCATCCCGCAAATCATTGCGGCAGCACTTGGCGGCGTTATTCTGAGCCTTGTGGGCAGCGAGCAGAGCAGCATGATGATAGTATCAGGCGTGCTGCTTGTGGCCGGTGCGCTAAGCGTATTTGTGATAAAAGAGACGAGCGGCGAGCATGCATGACAACAGACGCCGTGAAAACTGTAAGCAAAATGCGGTCTGCCGCTTACAATGTTTGCCGCAGCATGTGTGTACGCTGATGATTGCCAAGCCGGCGGCAGGCGTTTGCTTATAATCTGAAATGCCGTCTTTTGCGCTGTAAAAGACGGCAAACGGCCTCGCAAAAGACCATGTTTTACAATACGGAACATGGTCTTTTGCGAGGCCGTTTTTATTTCCCGGTCAGGCTGTTAATCGTTGACCGCGTTACAGCTCGTGCAGCTCCTTCAGCTTGGCTGCCACCTTCTCAATCATTACCGTTGACAGGATGATGCGCCCCTGGCGGTCAATTATGTACATGGCAGGTATCCACTGGATGTTGTACAGCCGTGACACCTCCGTCGTTTTCCACTTTTTCAGCTCGCTCAGGTGCAGCCAGTCCATGCCGTTGGTCTCTATGCAGCGTGTCCAGCTGTCCTTCTTGTCGTCGAATGAAACGCTTATGAATCTGATGTTCTTGCCGTATTCGCCGTGCAGACGTTTCATCTCAGGTATGTCCTTGCGACAGTCAGGACACCATGAAGCCCAGAAGTCGAGCACAACGTAGCTGCCCCTGAAGTCTGACAGGCTGTAGCTCGTGCCGTCAGGCGCTGTCAGGGTGAAGTCAGGAGCTTCGTTTCCCGGCTGCAGCAGGCGCTTGCTATATACCTCGTCGAGGTCCTGTGCCGGTGCCGCTGCGGCAAAAGCCAGAGCCACAGCAGCGATAAACATTCTCATTTTAAGCATGATAATCTTACGGTTTTTTTGTTTTTTTTACATTAAAGATATAAATTACGGGCGTTCAGGCAAGTGCCGGTGAAAGCGCCTGACGCCTCAGCTCTTTGTCCTGCTGTCGGCACCCCACATCATCTTCTCACGCAGAGTGGCGAAGTAACGCTGGCTGCTGCGCTTCACTATCTTGATAGAGTAGGGGGCCTTGTGTATGGTCAGCCTTGTGTTCTCGGCACATTTCTCTGACTGTCCGTCGACGGCTATCAGGAAGTTATGGCTGCGGCTCTCCACCGTCAGCGTAACCGTGGTGTCGTCAGGTATCACTATCGGGCGTATGTTGAGGCTGTGCGGGGCTACCGGAGTGAGGCAGATCGTGCCCGTTCGCGGTACCATTATCGGGCCTCCGTTAGACAGCGAGTAGGCTGTCGAGCCGGTGGGCGTACATACGATAAGGCCGTCAGCCTGGTAAGTTACGAGGTATTCGCCGTTCACTTCGGCGTGAATCGTTATCATCGAGGCGTTGTCGCGCTTCAGCACGGCTATGTCGTTAAGCGCCGTGCTTGCGCCGGCCAGCGGCCGTCCGTCAGCCTCGGCCTGTATTACGGTGTGCTCCTCAATGGCGTAGTTGCCGTCATACAGCGAGCTTATAGCCCCCTCTATCTCGCATGGCACGATGTCGGCGAGGAAGCCCAGGCGGCCCATGTTTATTCCGAGTATGGGTATGTTCTTGCCGCCTACGTGCCCGGCTGCACGCAGCAGAGTGCCGTCGCCGCCCATGGATATGACGAAGTCGGCCGTGAAGTCGCCGTCCTCAAACACTCCCACGCTGCCCGGCTCAATTCGTCCCGTGGCTATCAGATAGTCATAAAACTGGCTTTCAACCAGCACTTCAGCCTCCCTTTCGGCGAGACATTCCATTATCTTGGTGATGTTGGCCGACTTGCGGCTCTGGTATATGTTGCCGAACAATGCAAACTTCATCTTGCGTGATGCCATATTTTTTAGCTTTTAATTCTCTTTTTATGTATGTAATGCATTGAAAATGCCAAACATTTTGTAACTTTGCCGATGAATAATACATCTGCAAAATTACATATTTTGCCGAATAACGGATATTACAAAATCCATAAAATTGTAAAAAATGACGAAATTAAGCGTAAACATCAACAAGGTGGCCACTATCAGAAATTCACGCGGGGGCAACAATCCTGACGTGCTGCAGGTGGCGCTTGATTGCGAGAAGTTTGGCGCGCAAGGCATTACCGTACATCCACGCCCCGACGAGAGGCACATCAGATACAGCGACGTGAGGGCCATACGCCCGCGCGTTACGACCGAGCTTAACATAGAGGGTAACCCTATCGACAGGTATGTTAACCTGGTGCTTGAGGTGAGGCCGACGCAGGTGACGCTCGTGCCCGATGCCGAGGACCAGCTGACGAGCAACCACGGATGGGACACGAAGGCCAACCGCGCCTTCCTTACCGACGTGATAGGGCGCTTTAAGGAGGCAGGCATCAGAACGTCGATATTCGTCGATGCCGACCCCGAAATGGTGATTGCGGCCAAAGACTGCGGCACTGACCGCGTGGAACTCTATACCGAGCCTTACGCCGCCGGCTATCATGCCTGCCGCGAGGAGGCCATACGCCCGTTCATTGATGCGGCCACGGCTGCTCGCGAGGCAGGCCTCGGGCTTAATGCCGGGCACGACCTCAGCCTCGTAAACCTGCACTATTTCCACCGCAACATCCCCTGGCTGGATGAGGTAAGCATAGGTCACGCCCTTATCTGTGACGCTCTTTACATGGGGCTTCACGACACGATACAGGCGTATCTCGCATGCCTTGAATGATGAAAAGGGCGGCAAGGCCGGGAGCTGCGTCCTTTTCAGCCCCGTCGCCCTGACCTGCCCGTTGAATGAGATATAACCAATTTAAATCAATACAACCATGGCAAAAGTTTATGAATTTCTGGCAACGGGCTTTGAAGAGATTGAGGCCCTCATACCTTTAGACATAATGCGCCGCGCCGGCGTGGATTTCAAGACCGTCAGCGTGACGGGCTCGCTGCTCGTAGAGACGGCTCACGGCGTAAAGATTCAGGCCGACATGCTGCTTGAGGATGCCGACCTCAGCGACGCTGACCTGCTGATGTTGCCCGGCGGACTGCCCGGAGCTACTAACCTTAATGACCATCCCGGAGTGAAGAAGGCCGTGATAGAACAGAACGCTGCCGGCAAAATGGTGGCCGCGATATGTGCCGGCCCTATGGTGCTGGGCGGTCTCGGACTGCTGAAGGGCAAGCGTGCCACATGTTATCCGGGCTTCGAGAAATATCTGGAGGGAGCTGAGTACACTCACGAGCTGTGCACTGTTGACGGCAATATAACCACAGGCGAAGGCCCGGCGGCCACGCTCCCGTACGCTTACACTCTGCTTGCTGCCCTTACCGACAGGCAGACGGCTGACCAGGTGGCTGAAGGCATGATGTATAAACATCTCATGCTGAAGTGACTTACATCTTGTTGAATACGATCTGATACACCTACACCGGCCTTGACCTCACGTCTGCTGTGGCCGAGACTTCAGCAGGCTGGGGCCCGGGCGGGTACATAATATAAAATAATACACATGGATTACGCAGTGATTGTGGCAGGAGGCAAGGGGGTAAGGATGGGTACCGACGTGCCGAAACAGTTCTTGCCGATAAACGGACTGCCCATACTGATGCAGACAATAAAGAGATTCAGGGAGTACGACGCTTACATGTCAATAATCATCGTACTGCCTAAGGCACAGCACGAATACTGGCATGAGCTGTGTTCCAAGCACCGTTATACATCGGCATACACCGTGGCCGAGGGCGGGCCTACGCGCTTCCACTCGGTGAAGAACGGGCTTGACATGATACCGGATGATGCCGAGGGCGTGGTGGGCATTCATGACGGGGTGCGCCCTTTCCCCTCAGTTGAGGTGATACGCAGGTGTTATGAGACGGCACGCACGGCCCGGGCGGTGATACCTGTGGTGCCTGTGTACGAGACTTTGAGGCGTGTCAACGCTGACGGAACTACCGAGACCGTGCCGCGCGATGACTACAGACTGGTACAGACACCGCAGACGTTTGACATACAACTGCTGAAATGCGCTTACGAACAGCCTTACCGTGACTGCTTTACCGACGACGCGTCGGTGGTGGAGAGCTTCGGACAGAAGGTGACTCTCGTTGACGGAAACCGTGAGAACATAAAAATTACTACCCCGTTTGACCTCAGGTTGGCACGTATTCTTGGCTGACCACACTTTTACAGCTGCTTATCTTCTTGTTTTCCTATTACTGAAAAGGTTATAAATGCTTGACATTCTCAATCAGGACATACAGTTTTTACCCGGAGTAGGGCCGCGACGTAAGGCGCTGCTCGAAAAAGAACTTGGGATAAAGACGTATGAAGACCTGCTTGAGTATTATCCTTATAAATATGTAGACCGGAGCCGCGTTTACAAAATCGGCGAGCTTTCGGGTGAGATGCCGTTTGTGCAGGTGAAGGCGAGGATACTCAGCTATGAGACGTTTGAGATGGGATTCCACCGCACAAGGCTTGTAGCTCATGTGTCTGACGGCACCGGCGTGGCTGACATCGTATGGTTCTCGGGGGCAAAGTACATTATGGAACACTTCAAGGTGGGCGTGCCTTATATTATCTTCGGCCGTCCTACGGTGTTCAACGGGCGCTATCAGTTCGCTCATCCAGACATTGACCCGGCCTCGGAACTGCAGCTCTCGCAAATGGGGCTGCAGCCTTATTACGTCACGACGGAACGGATGAAGAAGGCGGGAATGAACTCCAGGGCCGTCGAGAAACTTATAAAGACCATGCTTGAGGGCATGAAGACGCCTCTGCCTGAAACTCTTCCGGCATTTATAACGGGGCCGCTGAAGCTAATATCGAGGGATGAGGCTTTCAGGAAGAAGCATTCGCCCAAGCGTAACGAGGACATTGTTCAGGCCGATTACAGGCTTAAGTTTGAGGAGCTTTTTTACGTTCAGCTCAATATCCTGCGCTATGCCAGCGACCGCAGGCGCAAATACCGTGGCTACGTTTTTACCAGCGTAGGCAAGATTTTCAACGAATTTTATTATAACAACCTGCCTTTTGAACTTACGGGAGCGCAGAAGCGTGTGATAAAAGAGATACGCAGGGACATGGGCTCGGGGCGGCAGATGAACCGTCTGCTGCAGGGCGACGTGGGCAGCGGCAAGACTCTCGTGGCTCTTATGACAATGCTGATAGCGCTGGACAACGGCTATCAGGCCTGCATCATGGCCCCGACGGAAATTCTCGCAGAGCAGCATCTGGCCACAATAACGGCGTTTCTGCACGGCATGGATGTCCGCGTGGAGCTGCTTACGGGCATAGTGAAGGGCAAGCGGCGCCGGGAAGTGCTTGCAGGACTGGCCGACGGCAGCGTGAAAATACTTGTAGGTACGCATGCGGTGATAGAGGACAGCGTGCAGTTTGCCAAACTCGGTTTCGTTGTCATTGACGAGCAGCACCGTTTCGGAGTTGTGCAGCGTGCCAAACTGTGGAGCAAGAGCGACAATCCGCCTCACGTTCTCGTGATGACGGCGACGCCTATTCCGCGCACGCTGGCCATGACCATTTACGGCGACCTTGACGTGAGCATAATCGACGAGCTGCCGCCGGGGCGCAAGCCGGTGGTGACCCGCCACACGTATGACGACCGCATGACGAGCCTTTACGCGGGCATAAGGCGTCAGCTTAACGAGGGGCGTCAGGCCTATATCGTGTTTCCGCTGATAAAGGAAAGCGAGAAGGTGGACCTGAAGAACCTTGAAGAAGGCTACGAGCAGTTGCGCGAGGCTTTTCCTGAGTTCAGGCTCGGTAAGGTTCACGGCCGCATGAAGCCTGCCGAGAAGGAGGCCGAAATGCAGCGGTTTGTCAGCGGTGAGACCAAGATACTTGTTGCAACGACGGTTATTGAGGTAGGTGTCAACGTGCCGAATGCCACAATAATGGTTATCATTAATGCCGAACGCTTCGGCCTGTCCCAGCTTCATCAGTTGCGCGGACGCGTGGGCAGAGGTGCCGACCAGTCGTTCTGCATCCTTGTGAGCAAGCGCAAGCTGAGCGATGACACACGTAAGCGCCTCGACATAATGTGTGATACTAACGACGGCTTCCGTATTGCTGAGGCCGACCTTAAGCTGCGCGGGCCTGGCGACCTTGAGGGAACGCAGCAGAGCGGAGTGGCGTTTGACCTCAAGATAGCCAACGTGGCAAAAGACGGACAGCTGATTCAGCTGGCACGTGACGAGGCCGGTAAGATAGTGGATGACGACCCGACGTGCGTTAAAAGCGAATATTCCATGTTGTGGCGCCGCCTCGATGCTCTTCGCAAAAACAACGTTTATTTCGGTGCCATATCATGACCGGCAAACAAGTCGGCCTGCTTCCTGTCGGCAGGCCGTCAGCCATGCAATGAGATTTGACCGTGAAATGAAGGGAAAATGGGTAAGAATTAAGAAAGAGCGCAGGGCGTGATGACTTCTTTTAATTCTCTGACTTTACATAAAGACATACCCTGCTTCTAATCCGTTGATTTTTAATGGTTTTGCAAAAGGCGGTCTTTTGCTTTCCGAAAGGCCGTCAATCGCACGCTAAAAGGCCGTCTTTTGAAAGCCAAAAGACGGCCTTTTGCAAAGCGTTGAGAACCAGGCTGTTACACAAACGGTAATTTTACCACTTTGTTAAAAGGTCAATAAAGTTGTTAACAAACAAAGCAACTTCGGACTTTTTTTATTATATTTGCAACGTTTTTATAAAACCTCGGAATTTCACCTTTTGAAAACACTCCGACCGTTGATGCCGACATTTGTCGGTGTCGTTATTTTATCAATTATTAATGACCATGCATTTAAAAAGAAAAATAAAGACATTAGCATTTACGGCCCTACTAACCATGACGGCTGCAACGGCCTCAGCCCAAGACCTTTTGGCCAGACAGGCCCCTATAGACAAGAAAATGAAAGCAGTGGACACGCTCGCGCTGCGTAATCTTATACACAAAGAGCAGGCCGGCTCACCTTCGGCCCAGCTATACAAGGAATGGAGCAACAAGTACGCTCACCGTGCAACAGAGTTGCCGGACTCGTTCCTTATTCATCTGAAAGACTTCTGCATGCCTACTACAAGCAAGGTGGTGACCTCAAACTTCGGCCGCCGCTGGGGACGTATGCATAAAGGCATTGACGTGAAGGTGTACATCGGTGACACCATACGTGCCGCTTTCAGCGGAAAAGTAAGAATTGTGAGATATGAGGCAAGGGGATACGGTAACTACGTTGTTATCCGTCACTACAACGGTCTGGAGACAATCTACGGCCACATGTCAAAACATCTCGTTGAGGAAAACCAGATTGTAAAGGCCGGCGACCCGATAGGTCTTGGCGGAAACACAGGCCGAAGCACCGGTTCTCACCTGCATTTTGAGACCCGTCTATGTGGTGTGGCGCTTAATCCTGCACTCATGTTCGACTTCAGAAACCAGGACGTGACAGGCGATACGTACATGTTCCACAAGGATTCGTATGAAAGTGAGTCTGTTCTGGCTAACAAGGCCCGCGGCAAGGATGCCGGCGACATGGCTCAGGCTGACGCCGACGGCAGCGCAAGCAAGAGCTCCAAGGCTTCTTCAAGCAGCTCAGGCGATGTGCGTTACCACAAGGTTAAGCGTGGCGAAACGCTCAGCTCTATCGCCAAGAAGCGTGGAACAACGGTTGACAAGCTGTGCAAGCTCAACCACATAACCAAGCGTATGCGCATACGCCCGGGACAAATCCTAAGATACTCATAATTGTTAAAGTCAATAAATTGTCAAGGCGGCTGTCAGCGTGAGCTGACAGCCGCTTGCTTATTAAATGCAAGTCGGCCTTTATCGGGTATTGTTTCATAACAACAACGGGAATCAACTGATGTCTGCCTTTACATTACAAGGTATGGCAAACGTCAGTTAATTCCCGTTTATTCCAATGCTCCGGAGCTTTGCCCGGCCGGTCTTTTCAGGTCAACACGCCTGTTTTAGCGGTGATGACAGCCGTGGTGGTGGCGGCGTGAGTCTCTCCACTGTGCGCACTCGTCGCATAAGGTGCCGTTGCGGTGACAGTTTTCCACGGTGCAGCGGTCGGCATGGCACGCTCCGCAGTCATACTGTATGTCACAGCATTCATAGCGTCTTTGATTGTCACAGTAATCATGTCTGCCGCAGCATCCGCCCCGGCGGTGGTGGCGGTAGCCGTCGTTGCGGTACACGTCGTCATTGTCCTGCCCGCTGTATTGAGATGAGCGGTTTACCGGCGGGTCGTCATGCGTATTGTTGATAAACGCCATTGAGCCTGCGCTTACCAGTCCGAGCAGCGCAAGACTGATGATAAACTTCTTCATATGCGTATCGTTTTTATTGTTTCCTGTCGGTCGGTGGTTTTTGCAAAGATAAGCGCAAAACGCACGTATTGCGTCAATATTTAAGTTATAAAATCATAAAACGGCAAATATATCTTTGCCGGAGGGCGTTCCGTCGATATTTATTTCTCAGGCTTCAGCACGGCTCTTATGACGAACCAGGCATGCATTATGAGCGTGACCGGCAGTCCGTAATGGCGGCGCATGACGTCAAAGCGCTCTTTCAGCGAGGCCTTGTGGTTGGCGGTCGACTGCCCTTCGCGCTGATAGTCGGCAATGGTGGCGTGGACGTTTACCAGCGGCAGGCGCAGCCTTGCGGCCTCTTTCATCACCCGTATGCACCAGTCTACGTCGGCCGAGAAGCGGTAGCGCAGGTCGTAAGGTGTCTTTCGGGCTATGTCGGTACGGGCGTAGAAGGCCTGATGACACACGAGCATGCCGTTCATGAACGAGCGCCATGTCAGCCGTTCAGGCGGAGTAAGTCTTCTGCGGCTGATGTACCGGCCGTCATTGTCTACCCAGTCAGTGTCTCCATAGAGCACGGCCGGAAGCTGTTTGCCGCCTTTCTCATATTCAGCAAGGCCTGAATTGGCGTAAATAATGTCAATGGTTGAGCTGTCAGGCAGGAAGTCTCCCGCGTTGAGAAAGCACACATAGTCACCCGTAGCGAGGCTGAGGCCCTTGTTCATGGCGTCATACAGTCCCTTGTCAGGCTCGGATATGACGCGTATCTCATGGCCGTTGGCCGCGGCGTCAGACTCTTTTTTATACTGCAAGGCAAGGTCGGCCGTACCGTCTTTTGACGCTCCGTCAACGATAATATGCTCAATGCCGCGGTAAGTCTGGCGCATGACGCTTGCCGTGGTGCGTGTCAGCACGGCGGCGGCGTTATATGTAATGGTAACTATGGTGAATTTAATCATAATCTGTAATGCCTGTAAGCGAGGGCCTGGTTATACACTTCGATGTACTTAAGAGCCACACTCTGTTGTGAGTACGTAGTCGTAACCTTGCTTACTGCGTTGGCAGAGAGAGCCGGGTAGTCAGCCTCGCCGAGCACCCAGGCCATGCCCCGTGCCAGGTCTGCGGCGTCTTTGTATGCCGCCACGTATCCGTTTTTATGATGGTCAATCATCTCCGGTATGCCGCCTGTGTTGAAACCTACGCACGGCACGCCGCAGGCCATGGCCTCCATTATGGTGTTAGGCAGGTTCTCTGACAGTGATGACGTAACGAAGAGGTCAGCCGCGCGGTAGGCGGCTATGATTCTTTCCTCGTCAGTGCAGTAACCCAAGGGGTAGGCGGGGATATTGAAGCTGCCCACCAGCTCGGCCCCGCTGCCGCCCAGCATCACCACTCCGAGACTTTTGGCGAGTACCGGATTTTTTTCGGTCAGTATGCGGCATGCCTCAATCAGGTAAGAAATGCCCTTGTTGACGTTTGACACCCGCTGCGCCACGAACAGTATCAGGCGGCGCCCTGCGGGCAGTCCGAGCATGCGGCGGGCCTCCTCTTTGTCGCCGGGGCAGTAGGTCTTTATGTCTATCGGGTTAGGAATGCTTGTCACCTTCTTGCCCTCAAGCAGTTTGCTGCGCTTCGCGTCGGAGGCCAGCCAGCGGCTGCATGCCACGAAAATCATGCTGCTGTGGTTGCGCATCATGCGCATCTTGCGTCTCCATATCTTGCGGGCGAGGTCGCCGCAGGGGCTGTTCTTTGGCATCAGCGGGCAGTGTGAGCATTCGCTTGAATACTTACGGCAGCCGAAAGTGAGGTGACATATGGCCGTGGCGGGCCACATGTCGTGCATGGTCCATACCACTGGCTTGCCGCTGTCAAGTATCTTGCGTATGCCGTGCAGCGAAAGCATGCCCTGGTTAATCCAGTGCAGGTGGATGATGTCGGCTTCCTTGAATTCTCTCAGACGTGTGATGTCCGAGCCGGCATTGGCTATGTCAACCTCGAAAAGATGCTTCCGTGAGAAATGCAGCCGGCAGAATATGCACCAGCGCTCCCACAGGAAGTTCCACTTCGGCAGCAGGCCGCCGCCCACGTCGGCTACGGTCAGGTCGTCGGTAACCTTGTCACGCACCAGCATCTTCGCCTTGACGCCGTTGTTGTTGAGAGCCTCCATAAGGCGGTTGGCCGCCACTGCGGCTCCTCCCGTCCGTTCGCTCGTGTTTACAATAAGCACCCGCATCGTTTTGTTTCCTGTTTATATAATGTGAACACAAAAGTAAAACAATTTACGCATTTTACCAAATAAAGGGGCATTTTAAATGCTGTTTGCGCACACAATTTATTGATTTGCATCAAGAAAAGCGCCTTTGATGTCAAAAACACACCTGAAAGTATTGCGGGAATTGTTATTTCGTTGTATCTTTGCATCGTCAAAAGGTTAATAAATTGTTTAGGTTAGTAAATAGTATTAGTTTAAGGTAAAGTTTTCATGATTATTTAGGATGACAAAGGGGGCCGTGAGGTTGCCTTTCGAATCGAAAAGGTTTTTTAGTTAAACATATTTTGAATGCGCTGCAGCTCGTGAAGAGTTGCAGCGTGTTTTTTATGTATATGTCTGGCGGCAGATGATGCTGTTGATGTCGTATGGCACATGGCGGGGCTGTAAAAGACGGCTGACGGCATCGCAAAAGGCCGTCAATGACACGCTGAAAGGCCGTCTTTCGCGTGCTGAAAGACGGCCTTTTGGTCTGTAAGTGGAATGCCGTGTTCTTGTTAACGCTTGTATTCCGGAGGGCTGTTTGTATGCTTGACTGTAAGCTGTCGCGGCGTTTTTGCTTACGGTTTTCTGTGGCCCGGCTTGTGCTCCGCTGTGGAGTGATGCCGCATGGATTCTGTTATGTTATAAAAAAACAAGAAGGCGGAGAACAGACTGGCCGTTCTCCGCCTTCTTGATATTGTCCGATGCCCTTTACAGCGGCATGTTGCCGTGCTTCTTGGGCGGGTTGCTCTGGTTCTTGTTGCGAGCCATCTCCAGCGCCTTTATCAGCTTGGCGCGGGTGTCGCGCGGCATGATTATCTCGTCAACGAGACCACGCTCGGCCGCACGGTACGGGTTAGAGAACTCCTCCTCGTATTCCTTGGCAGCCTCGGCTTTTTCCTCTTCAGATGCCTTGCGGTAGAGAATGTTCACCGCTCCTGATGCTCCCATGACGGCAAGCTCGGCCTGCGGCCATGCGAAATTCACGTCGGCACCGATGTTCTTGCTTGCCATTACGATGTAGGCACCGCCGTAAGCCTTGCGCGTTATCAGCGTAATCTTGGGCACGGTGGCCTCGGCGTAGGCGTAGACAATCTTCGCGCCGTGACGGATGATGCCCTCGTGTTCCTGTGCCGTGCCTGGAAGGAAGCCCGGAACGTCCTCAATCGTTATGAGGGGGATGTTAAAGCAGTCGCAGAAGCGTATGAAGCGGGCCGCCTTGTCAGACGCGTTGATGTCGAGAACACCGGCAAGGAACGCAGGCTGGTTGGCTATTATGCCGACCGTCTGGCCGCCCATGCGGGCGAAGCCGATGACTATGTTCTTTGCGAAATGCGGCATTACCTCGAAGAAGTAATTGTCGTCTACAATCGGCTCGATAACGTCCTTGATGTCGTAAGGCTGGTTGGGGTCTTCGGGGATGACGGTCTGCAGGCTCTCCACCTTGCGGTTGGCGTCGTCTGTGCAGGGACCTATCGGCGCGTCTTCCATGTTGTTAGACGGCAGGAAACTCAGCAGCTCACGCATCTGCATGAGCGTTTCCTCCTCGGTGCTGAACATGAAGTGAGCCACGCCGCTCTTCGTGCTGTGGGTGTATGCGCCGCCAAGTTCCTCCTTGTCTACCACCTCATTGGTCACGGCCTTTACCACGTCAGGGCCGGTTATGAACATGTGGCTCTTCTCGTTGACCATGAATATGAAGTCGGTCAGTGCCGGAGAGTAGCATGCTCCGCCTGCACACGGACCGAGAATGGCCGTAAGCTGCGGGATGACTCCTGACGCCATGGTGTTCTGATAGAATATCGACGCGTATCCGGCAAGGCTGCTGATGCCCTCCTGGATGCGTGCTCCGCCAGAGTCGTTGAGACCTATTATAGGCGCACCGCACTTCAGGGCCTGCTGCTGTACCTTAACTATCTTTGCCGCGTTGGTTTCGCTCAGCGAGCCTCCGTGCACCGTGAAGTCATAAGCATAGACGAACACCAGACGGCCGTCTATCTTTCCGTAACCGCACACTACGCCGTCGCCCGGTATCTGCTTCTTCTCCATTCCGAAGCGTGTGCAGCGGTGATTTACCAGCTTGTCAGTCTCGCAGAACGTGCCTTTGTCAAGCAAAGTCTCTATGCGCTCGCGTGCAGTCATGTGTCCTGCGGCATGCTGTTTCTCTATCTTTGCAGCTCCGCCGCCTTGTGAAGCCCTGCTGTCGAGCTCCTCAAATCTTGAATATATTTCTTCTCTTGTCATCGTCTGTTAAGTTATTTCACTGCCGGTCATCGTTCAGTTCAAGTTCAATGAGTGTCTGGTTGTCCTGCACCGCGTCACCCTCTGCTACGAGAATGGCCTTCACCGTGCAGTCAGCCGTCACCTTATAGTTGCTCTGCATCTTCATCGCCTCAAGCACAATGGCAATGTCGCCGGCCTTCAGCTTGTCGCCTACGCTTACCGGTATGCTTACCACCTTGCCCGGCATGGGAGCCGTTATCTTGTCGGCCTGTCGCTCGTCGCCGCCCTTGTGCATGCGCAGATACTTAGCCTGAGTGTCTACCACGTCGACGTGGTAAGAGCGGTAGAACATGTTCACATCGTAGCTTTTGCCTCCTTCGCCGCGTATCAGCTCGGCGTTGTAAGAGTTGCCGTTGTGGAGAATTGAGCAGCTTCCGTTCTCCGCCATGACGATATCTACCTCAACAGGCTTACCGTCAATGGTCAGTTCAACCTTATTACCTTCTTTGTTGACCAGCGTCACGTCGGCAACGCGGTCGCCTATGTGCATTTCCATATTCCTATATACTACTTTTTCTACTTACTCCTTACTACTTTCTTACTTACTCCTTACTGCTTCTTTAAATCCTCAGCACGCCCTTTTGCAGGCCGAACTCGCGCCAGCGGCTTATCGGCCGGGCATCAGCCACACGCACGGGGCTGTTCTCCTCGAGGTTGAACAGATAGTCAACGTAGGCAGCGATGAGTGCCATGTTCTCTATTTCCTCATTGTCTCCGTTGGCGCGTTGCAGTGAACGTGAGTATTTCTCAAGGAAAGACGTGTCGTATTCGCCCTTTACAAAGGCCGGCGCATACATTATACGGCGCAGATAACTCAGGTTAGTTTTCAGTCCGGTAATCTTGAACTCATAGAGCACGCGGCGCATACGCTCGATGGCGAACTGGCGGGTGGTGGCCCATACGATGAGCTTTCCTATCATCGGGTCGTAATAAAGAGGTATCTCGTAACCCTCGTACACGTAGCTGTCTATGCGTACGCCGATGCCGTTAGGCTCGGTGAGCTGGCGGATAACGCCCGGACAAGGGATAAATCCGTTCTCAGTGTCTTCGGCGCAGATGCGGCATTCAATGGCATGTCCGCGCTGGAAGAGGTCTTCCTGACGGAAGCGCAGCTTCTCGCCGTTGGCCACGCGAAGCTGCTCCTTTACCAGGTCAACACCCAGAACCTCTTCAGTAATGGGGTGCTCTACCTGCAGACGCGTATTCATCTCAAGGAAATAAAAGTGGCGGTATTTGTCAACGAGGAATTCTATTGTGCCGGCTCCGCGATAATTAACTGCTTTTGCGGCGGCTACGGCCTTCTCGCCCATCTCGCGCCGCAGTTCAGGCGTAAGGAATGGTGACGGGCTTTCTTCTACTATTTTCTGGTTTCTGCGCTGTACGGAACACTCGCGGTCAAACAAGTGGACAACGTTGCCGTAAGCGTCGCCGAGTATCTGGAACTCGATGTGATGAGGCTCTTCAACAAACTTCTCAAGGTAAACGGTGTCGTCACCGAACGACGACATCGATTCAGAGCGTGCCGCGTTGTAAGCCTCCTTTACCTCGTCTTCGCTGTGGATGAGGCGCATGCCCTTACCGCCGCCGCCCATCGAAGCCTTAAGCATGACGGGATAACCTATCTCGTTGCATATCCTGACGGCCTCGTCGGCATCTTTCAGCGGCTCGGTAGTGCCCGGAACAACAGGAACGCCGGCACTTATCATGCGCTTGCGGGCTGAAATCTTGTCGCCCATGGCTTCCATTGTCTCCGCTCTCGGACCGATAAACACCAGTCCGGCGGCCTCACAACGGCGTACAAACTCGGCATTCTCTGACAGGAATCCGTAGCCCGGATGTACCGCGTCTGCCTTGCACTGCAGGGCGACATTGATGATTTTGTCTATGTTAAGATAACTCTCGCGTGACTCGGCCGGGCCTATGCAGTAAGCCTCGTCGGCGTACATGACGTGCCGTGAGGCGCGGTCGGCCTCAGAAAATACGGCAACTGTACGCAGTCCCATTTCGCGGCAAGAGCGCATCACGCGCACCGCGATTTCGCCACGATTGGCGATTAATACCTTTTTTATCATTTTATTTATTTTTCGTCGGCGTTCCCCTAACCCTCGAGCAGGAACGAACTACGGTTGAACGGCAGGTCTTCTGACTAGCCCACTCCCTGAAACCTTCCCGGCCTGATAAGCAGAATGGCCAGTGGCTGTAACTTCAGGAAGTTAACGGAGCATCACAGCAGCGGGACTGTCCGGGGTTCACACCCGATTCCCTTTTAATCCGCGGCACGCAAGGCGGTGCCCGGAACCAATTCGGTGCAAAGGTAACACTTTTTTCGTTTTCGACATAACAAATTCCCGCTTTTTAGCAAATAAGTAGACAAATGTCATTATTTAAAGGCTTTTTGCAGAAGAATTTATAAGCCATATATGTGCAAACTGCATACTTCAGGACTTTACATACGTAGCCTGATAACGGCGCTGGCGCTTCGCCTTGTAGTCATATTTGAACAGATGCTTGCGTGTTTTAACCCAGTTGAACGACATTACAAACTTCAGCCATTTGCCTACGGGCAGCTTTTTGGCAGCATACAGCTCTTCATCGATATATACATAGTAAAGGTCGGCCATGGTGTCAAAGGCTGAAAAGTCTTTCGGACCGCCCTTGTACAGCCATTCCTCGGCAATGAAGCGGTCAGTGGCTATGCGCTTTTCGGGGAACGGCGGCAGGCTGCGCAGATATCCGGAGCGTGCCCACCAGAAGTTGCCGGCATAGAGATAATAAGTCTTTGGGTAGGGCGGCAGGCGGTAACAGCCGTAAGTGTCGTAGCCTTCGGTAAGGGCGTTGACGGCCACCTGCCATTTATAGAAAAGGAAATATTCCATCATGTGCCGCCAGGCGTCGATGTTGCGGCGCAGAGTCATGAAATGTCTGTCGGTGCGCTCACCGGCGTAATAAGATATTCCCTTGGTGTGGAAGTAATATATGAGGCAATCCTCCGTGCGGCTTTTATCACGTATAAACTCAAGGGCGGGGTACTCGAATTTCATCGGGTCAGTCTCTACGGCCACAAATTCAGTCTTGTCTCCGCCTATTATGCGTCTTAGCTCTTCAGCTTCGTCATTGTCCTTAACGATGCAGCTGACGTAAAACCGTGACGTGGCATCATACAGACCGCTGTCTTTCAGCCTCCCAATCTGGTCGGACACGAGTTCGCGCCAGCCTTTGTCGCAGAATACATGGTAAACACCGTAGATAGGTTTAGTAACCGCAGGCTTATGCTCCCACGGTGAGAGGTCGTGCCGCTGCACGGCCATGAACACCGTGTCGTAAGCCTTGTGCGCAATTTTTGATATGATGTTGGTCATTGCCTTGTCGCGTATAATTGTATGTTATTGATTTTCCGGCATTTCGGCCGTCCGCTTTCTTAGTATGAATACAGTGCCTCATATGCCTGCTGCATGCGTCTGATACCGAAGTTGCGGCGGGCGAAGGCCTGAGCTTTCATGCCGAGGCTGTCGCCAGCGTTGCGTTTGCCGAGTCGCCTTATGATTGCAGCGTACTGTGAGGCGTCGTTTCCCGTCACGGCTAACGGCCAGTCGTCGGGTAGCGTGTCGATAAGTCCGGGGCAGCGGCTGGCTATCACCGGCAGACCGGTCAGGCTTGCCTCAATAGACATTATGCTGAGTCCTTCAAACTCTGACGGCATCAGCATATAGTCAAACGATGACAGGCAGGCGGCCAGTCCGTGTATGGGAGCATGCAGAGAAACGCAGAGCAGTTGGCCCAGTTCACGTTCCACGTTAGGCCGCAGGCTGCCATCGCCTATGATGTGAAAGTGCAGCCGGTCGTCGTTTGCACATCTTTTTACCGTTTCTATGAGTGTTGCTATGCCTTTCTGTGGCTCTAAACGTCCGGCAAACAGAATGTTAATCTTGCCTTTTACGATGTCAGGGTAGGGCTTCTGCGGCGTCTCCGCCACTCCATTATATATAATAGGTGTAGCCGCTCCGTACTCTTTCAGATAATTGTCGCGCACCGAGCGCGATATAGATACGTTCGCTCCGAGGCGTATGAACATGCGCTCAACGCGCCGGCCGGTATTCTTAAGTCCTGTCCACAACTGTGTGTTGTGTATCGTGCGGATAACCTTTATCCCGCGCAGCAGCCCCGGACATAGTCTGAACGTGCACCATACGGCCAGGTCGGGCATTTCTGTATGCGTATGGATTACGGCCGGCCGGTGTCTCAGCAGCATCGGAATAAACCGCAGGGGAAAAGTAACCGCCGCCAGCCGTTCAAAGATATAATGGAAATGTATGTCGGGCACGATGCCGCGGTGATACTTTATGCCGGCCTGCTCAAGCTCATTGATGAACACTTTGGTGTACGGCGAGCGGGCACGCGTCAGTTCAATGACGTGATACTCATAGCCCTCAGTCTTTGATTTGGCTATGTTCACCGCCACGCGTTCAGCCCCGCCCACATCGAAGTGGGATATTATGTGGAATATTTTTTTCATCTTATGCGCAAGCAAAGATAACAATATTTCTTTTTATTGACGGTCTGTCAGGGTAAGAAGTTATACGATTCAGAGGATTTATCCTGCCATTCAGACTGTTGAGCTTGAAGTCATTTCACGTCTAAGTGCATACATCCTGATAGCAGAAAGTCGGTTTTAGGCTTTTCATACGCGGCCGGACCGGATGTGTGAGGCTTATGGTTTCTCGCGTCTCAGGCGGTAATTGCCTCGCAGTTCTTCAAACATGTCAGGGCGGCTACGCAGGTTGCGGTCGTCTATTAACGGATTATAAAGGCCGAGGTCAGGGTCATCGGCATATTCGGGAATATGCGTCTGCGGAAGAGCAGGGGGCACGATGAGCGGCGGACGGCGCATGCCGAAGTGGCGGCAAAGACCGTCTATCACCATATTGTCGGCATTTACTTTACCGTCGGCGCTGTATCCTGCGATATGAGGCGTGGCTATCCAGACCTTGTCAAGCAGTTTAAGGCTTATATCCGGCTCATGCTCCCAAGTGTCGATAACAGCGCGGCCCACCTTATTATATTGTAGGGCGTTGAGTAAAGCCGCGTTATCAACCACCTCGCCACGGCTTGTGTTTATGATGACTGGTCTGCGCTCAAGACGTGAGAAGAATGCTTCGTCAGCCATATGGTATGTAGGCCAGGGGCCGTCCTTGGTCAGCGGGACATGGAATGTTATGATGTCACATTCATGTTCGATAACGTCCATTGTTACGAATCCTGTTCCGTCGCCTCTTTCCTGCCGCGGCGGGTCGCATATGAGTATGCGCATGCCTAAGCTGCGGGCCACATCTGTAATCTTTGAACCGACATGTCCGCAGCCTACAATGCCGACCGTAAGACTGCTTAAGTCCATATGCAGGCTATATCTCATCAGCAGGAAAACTGACCGGATATACTGGCCTACCGAGCCGGCGTTGCATCCCGGACAGCTCATCCAGTCTATCCCGGCGCGCCGCATATAGCCGGCATCAATATGGTCAAAGCCTATCGTTGCCGTTGCCACGAAACTGACACGGCTGCCGCTGAGCAGATTCTCGTCACAGCGGGTGCGTGTCCTCACAATCAGAGCATCGGCATCGCGCACGTCTTCCGCGCAAATCTCGCTGCCTTTTTTGTACACTGCATCGTCGGTCAGCATGCTAATCGTCTCACGTATGTAAGGAATCTTATCGTCTATAACTATTTTCATTGTCTTTACTTGTTTTATTGACAAAGCCGTTGTCTGTCCCTTTTTTCTGCAAAAGTACTAAAAATATTACATTCCGGTTGGCAGAACGAAATATAATTGCTATCTTTGTAGACTTGAAACCGGCTTTGTTAAATCTTAGATAAAATATAACGGCTATGACGTTCACAGATAATTGTAACCGAATATTCAATAAGGCAATCAACGATTACCACCTTACCGATGACGTAGACGCACCGATTAACAATCCGTATGGTGATGACACGATGGACGGGAGCCTGTACCGCAAGTGCTGGATTGACACCGTGCAGTGGCATCTTGAGGACATAATACGTGACCCCCAGATTGACCCGGTGGCTGCTCTTGCGCTGAAACGCCGTATTGACCGCAGCAATCAGGACCGTACAGACTTGGTGGAGGACATTGACTCACGTCTGCGTGACAAGTATAAGGACGTTGTGCCGGCTCCCGGGGCGACGATAAACACAGAGAGTCCGGCATGGGCTATTGACCGCCTTTCTATCCTTGCGCTGAAGATTTACCACATGCGTGAGCAGGCTGAGCGCACTGACGCTGATGACGCGCATCGCCGGAAGTGTGCCGCCAGGCTGGATATTCTCCTTCAGCAGCAGCAAGACCTCGGCACGGCTATATGCCAGTTGCTTGACGACATAGCCGCCGGCCGTAAGTATATGAAAGTGTACAGGCAGATGAAAATGTACAACGACCCTGCCACCAATCCCGTTCTTTACGCCCGGAAGGATAAATGAAGACAGAGCACATACTGATAATAAGGTTCTCGGCGCTGGGCGATGTGGCGATGACCGTACCCGTTGTCGACTCGCTCGCACGGCAATATCCTGACGTGAGGATAACCATGCTCAGCCGCCCTTTTGCCCGTCCGTTCTTCGAGTACATGCCGCAGAACGTGGGATTTATGGAGGCTGACCTTAAGCATGAGTACTACGGGGTGAAAGGTCTCAATGCCCTTTACCGCCGGCTTACGGCAAAGAACTTCACCGCCATTGCCGATCTGCACAGCGTGTTGCGGTCAGACTATCTGCGGATGAGGTTCAATATTGACCGTTATAAGGTAGCCCACATAGACAAGCACCGCTCTGAACGCAAGTTGCTTGTAAGTCAGTCAGACAAGCGTCTGTCACCTTTGCCGGCGTCATTTGCCAATTACGCAGACGTGCTTGAGCGTCTCGGTTACCCTGTAAAGCTTGATTTCCGTTCGATATTTCCACCTGAAGGCGGTGACTTAAGCCGTCTTCCGGCTTCGTTCAACAGGCAGAAGGCTCCGGGAGAGGTATGGATAGGCATAGCTCCTTTTGCCGCCCATGCAGGCAAGATATATCCTCTGCCGCTTATGGAGGAGGCTGTCAGAAAGATAGCCGCGCGTCATCCGGGCTGTCGCCTGTTCCTTTTCGGCGGCGGAGCCAATGAGACCGAAGCTCTGAATGAGTGGAGTGTGAAGTTTGACAGATGTGTGAATGCTTCGGCACAGCTGGGCGGCATCGGCAGCGAACTTATCCTGATGAGTCATCTTGACGTAATGATTTCAATGGACAGCGCCAACATGCACATGGCCTCAATTACCGGAACGCCGGTAGTAAGCATATGGGGCGCTACGCATCCTTACGCCGGATTCATGGGCTGGAGACAGGAAATGAGTAATGTGGTGCAGGTAGACATGCCATGCCGGCCGTGCAGTATCTTCGGCAACAAGCCCTGTCTGAGGGGCGACTATCAGTGCCTGAAGAGCATTCCGCCTGAGGAAATAGTTGAAAGAGTTGACCTTGTGCTGTGCGGACGGCACGCGTCAAGGCGATAGGATACCGCCATTTATTAATTATTAATTTAAAAGACAAGATTATGAAAAAGTACGTTTGTGAGACATGTGGTTATGTATATGACCCTGAAGTAGGCGATCCTGATAATGGAATAGCTCCCGGAACAGCCTTTGAAGACCTTCCCGAAGATTGGGTTTGCCCTCTCTGTGGTGTAGGTAAGGATGATTTTACCCCCGAAGAATAACAGTAATAGCTGATAAAAAGGCGGATGTTGCCGCTTCAGGTGGCAGCTCCCGTTGTCTTCGATAGGTTTAGTTTTAATCGCGGCCCCGTAATGATTGTTCATTGCGGGGCCGTTTCTTTATCGGTATGTCTGGTGTGTGGGCATGATAAAAGGCAGGCAAGCAGACGCCAGGTCATGTCTCTCGACATTGCCGTTCCGTTCAGTCTGCTTGCCTGCCGTTGGTGTTCCCCTTATCGGTTGTTGTTTATTTCCTGCCTGCTTATCTGTCAAAGAAATAAGCGAAGATGCATGCTGCCGCAATGAGTATGACCAAAACGTATAAAACCCATTGTAAAATCTGGGCGAATTTTTTGCGGTTCTTTGCGGCCATAAAACTTTTGTGTTTGAACACTTCAGACTCGTCAGTCTGGTCATAAGAGGTTTTTCTGTTCGCAATCATAACTGTCTGCTTCATTTCTGGTTTTTTATTTTACTTCAAATATGATGTATAACATGGCCTTTGAACAGTTTATATTCACTTGGATAATTATATGCAAAGACCTTGTTTATCTACACATCGGGTACTAAAGACTATGAATTCATTTTTGCAAATATAATACAAAAATGCATCGGGGGGGGTAAAAATGGACATTTTTTGCTATCTTTGTAACGATTTTAACACTTTATTTTAAATCTATGAACAAACTGTTTACACTTCTGCTGCTCTTTATCGTGACGCTTACGTCAGCCGCACAGCAGCCGCGGCAAGAGATTTCTGCCGACAAACGTCTTTCCGGAAGCAATCACCTTGCTTATCCCGGACCCGTGCAGCAGCGCCTTACGCCGGCTCCGAAGGGCTACCGTCCTTTCTATATAAGCCATTACGGGCGGCACGGCTCGCGTTACCTGATAGGGCAGGATGAGTATGACGTGCCCGTAAACGTGCTCGCACGTGCCGACAGCCTGGGCAAGCTGACGCCGCTTGGAGCTGACGTTCTGCGCCGCGCCCGCATGCTGAGGGCTGAGGCCAGAGGCCGTCTGGGCGAGCTGACACCCCTTGGAGCCGAGCAGCACAGGCAGATAGCCCGCCGCATGTACCGGCGTTTCCCTGAAGTGTTCAAGGGCGACGTTACCGTTGACGCCAAGAGCACGGTGGTCATCAGGTGCATACTCTCAATGGAGAATGAGTTGCAGGAGCTGTTGAGGCTCAATCCGAAGCTCATCATAAAACATGACGCAAGTGAGCATGATATGTACTACATGAATCTTACAGATCCAGTGCTTAACGCCCGTAAGGTTCCGCGCAGGGCGCAGGTGGCGCTTGACGGTTTCAGCGCACGCCACGTAAGGTGCATGCCGTTGATGCAGAGGCTTTTCGCTGATGCTGATTATATAAAATATGAGGTTGACACGCTCGGCCTGGCCAGGCGTCTGTTCAAGCTGGCGTCTAACGTGCAAAGCTCGCCCCTTGGCGACAGTATTTCGCTGTATGATATCTTTACCGACGACGAGCTGTACGGCTATTGGCTGGCCGACAATGCCTCGTGGTATGTCGGTTACGGGGCTTGCCTGCTGAACGGAGCCACTCAGCCTTACTCTCAACGCAACCTTCTGCGCACGATAATACACGAGGCCGACAGATGCATTGCTCTTGAGCGCCCCGGCGCTACGCTGCGCTTCGGCCACGAGACTATGGTCCTGCCGCTTACCTGCCTGCTCGACATTAACGGCTACGGACTGTCTACTGACAATCTTGACGAGCTGGAAAGCAAGGGATGGGTGAACTACAGGATATTCCCTATGGGTGCCAATATCCAGTTAGTGTTTTACCGCCGTAACCCGTCTGACGCTGATGTGCTCGTGAAAGTGCTGCTTAACGAGAACGAGGCTACGCTGCCGCTGCCTTCAGACCTTGCTCCATATTACCGCTGGAGCGACTTCAAGGAATTTTATCTGAACAGACTTGACGCTTACAAGGAATAACGGTCAGGCGTTAAGGAAAAAGCTGCTGAAAGCTGATTGACCGTCTTTTGCCTTCCGAAAGGCCGTCAATCGCGAGCTGAAAGGCCGTCTTTTGCAGACCAAAAGACGGCCTTTTATAATGCGTTGAATATCAGATGGTTATGAGACGTGCCGTAAACGGCTGCCGCTGAGCTCAGGTATTGGCGGTAAGAAAATGTAAAAATGATACATCTATCAGTAAAAAAGGTATTGGCATAAAGCGTCAGTATTGTTAATTTTGCAACGTGAAACAATACCTGAACGTATGAAGACATTATGTAGAACAATGATTGCGGCGGCGCTGGCGGCGCTTGTCTGCAGTCCGATTAAAGCACAACAGAATATGGAAAACGTACTTAACGAAAGGCAGCAGAGCATTGTTGCCATCTCATGTCTTGAGGCCAAGGGCGACATCGAGGGCCTGAAGACAGCTATCAACGAGGGTCTTGACGCCGGACTTACCGTCAGTCAGATTAAGGAAGCCCTCTCTCAGCTTTACGCTTACACGGGTTTCCCGCGCAGCCTTAACGCCCTCGGCGCGCTGCAGAGCGTGGTGGAGGAGCGCAAGCAGCGCGGTGTTGCCGACCAGGAGGGCAAGGACGCTGACCCCGTGGCTGACGGATACGACGCCCTCAAGCAAGGCACCGAGGTGCAGACAAAGCTCACCGGCAAGCCGTTCAACTATACCTTCGCGCCCGCTACCGACTATTATCTGAAGGCACACCTCTTCGGTGACATCTTCGCACGCAACAATCTGACCCACGCTCAGCGTGAGCTGGTTACCGTCAGCGCCCTTTCGGGGCTTGAGGGATGCGAGCCGCAGCTTAAGTCTCACGTGAGCGGAGCACGCAACATGGGCGTAAGCGATGCCGAGCTGCACTCTATTCCGGCCGTACTTGCCGCCAAGGTGGGCGAGCGTGAGGCCTGGCGCGCAGGTAAGGCGATAGCCGAGGTGTTCGGAGAGCAGTTTAATGAGGGCGAGCCTGTCAAGGACCCGATGTTCCCGAAGGGTGAGTCTAATACGGCATACGCCAAGTATTTCATCGGCGAGAGCTTCCTCGCTCCGCTCAGCACGGGCAAGGTGCCTGTGTCAAACGTAACCTTTGAGCCTCGTTGCCGTAATAACTGGCACATTCATCATAAGGGTATCCAGGTGTTAATCTGCGTCGGCGGAACCGGCTGGTATCAGGAGTGGGGCAAGCCCGCACGCCTTCTCAAGCCCGGAGACGTGGTTGAGATACCTGAAGGCATGAAGCACTGGCACGGCGCAACGAAGGATAGCTGGTTCCAGCACGTCACGTTCACCGTTGCCGAAGAAGGCGCGTCGAACGAATGGCTCGAGCCGGTTACCGATGAAGAGTATGATAAGCTCGGGAGATAAAGTGGTTTTTTAGTAGTTAAAAGTAGTAAAAAGGAGTTATCGCTCGTTTCACTCGCAGTAGTTAAAGGTCAAATGTCTTGCTGGTATCAGCCTACGCAAGCAAAAAAGCAAATGACTTTTAACTACTGCGAGTGAAACGAGCGATAACTCCTTCTAACTTCCTTTAACTACTTATTCTTTTGTTATTTTAGATGCTTCAGCATCCATTTCATCTGTCCGTGTTCCGTTTCGTCAGACGTCCAGTGCTCGTTTATGGGAGTGATTAGCGCCTCCTTGGGGCACGTGAGAGTGTTCCATACGGCGTAAGAAGTTGTGGGCGGACAGGTGTTATCATTGTAACCCCACGTCATGTAGACGTCGGCGGTCACGTGGCGGGCGAAGTTCACCACGTCATAATACGCCATTGTGCGCATGTTCCGGTCGTTGAACATCCCCTTTACTTTATTGAAATGAGGGTATCCTCCGGTACGTCCGGCGCTGTAGGCGGCCATGTCTGAGAGGGCAGGATGGTTCACGATGCACTGCGTTACGCGGCGGTCAAGGCCGGCGGCGACTATCGCCAGCGCTCCGCCCTGGCTCCCTCCCTGCACTATTACGTTACGTCCGTCCCACTCAGGAAGACCCGTCAGCAGGTCAAGACAGCGTATAAGGGAGAGATAGACGCGCTTCATGTAGTAACGGTCGGGGTCGTCCAAGCCGTTATACAGGTATCCGTTCTCGCGCCCGTTGAATGCTTTTGTGATGTCGTCAAACGTTGATTTGGGCAGTCTCGGGTCCAGTCCGTGTATCTCCATCTCCATTCTTATGCATCCGTTCTCGGCATAATACTTATGGCGCAGCGGTTCCTTGATAGTCTTTATGCCGGCTCCGGGAGGGCAGAGCACCACCGGGCACTGCCCCTTCTGCGCGTTCCTGGGGTAGAAGAGATATGCGTAGACGCTCTGGTTCTGCTTGTTCAGCCTCACTTTCAAGAGGTAACAGTCCACCTTGTCGGTGCAATATTCCTCGGCTTTCTCCTTCGTATAGCTCAGCGGAACAGCCCTCATGTCGTCAATGTTCCTGTTCCAGAAGTCCATGAAGTCGGCCGGTTCCTTAGTATATGGCCGTATCTTGTCCACAGAGAAGCCAACCTTTATGTGGTGTCCGTAAGCCTTTCCGTCAACCTCGGCTGTCAGACGGAGGTCACGGAAGCCAGGAGTTTGCCTCGTTCCCATGTCTATTACGGCTCTGCCTTGTTTCAATTTGACCGTTCCTTTACGGTCAGACGGCAGTATGTCGTCGGCAATTTCATACTTCACTTCGGCGTCTCTCGGCACACCGTATTTATACAGTTGCACTTCGATACGCGCCTTTTCGCCCGTCTGGTAAAGCCAGTCGGCATGGTCGGGCACGGTAACCCACAGATAGTCTGAACGGTAAGGATAGTTCTCGGCAATGCCGTTTAGGCTTACGGCAACAGCCATAAGCAAGCTGAATAGCAGTCGTTTCATGATTTAAAGATTTGTTTTCGTATCTGCAAAAATACGAAATTTAATTAAGAATTAAGAGGGAAGAAGTAAGAAAAGGAGAAAAGTAGTAAGGAGAGAAGGAGTAAGTAGTAAGGAGAGAAGTGGTAAGTAGTAAGGAGAGAAGGAGTAAGTAGTAATGAGAAAGGGGAGAAAGAAGGAAGAAAAAGAGCCTGTTTTATTTGGCTTGGCATATTTTCTTAATTCTTCCTTCTTAACTCTTAATTTCTTTACTCCTTACTACTTTACTCCTTTTCTACTTTTTCTTAATTCCTTTACTTTCTGTATTCGTCAGGTGTACAGCCGGTTATTTTCTTGAAAACGGTGCTGAAACATCCCTTTGTGCAGAATCCGAGCAGTGACGATATTTCGTCGACAGGCTGGTCAGAGCCGATGAGCAGCTCCTTGGCCAGTTGTATGCGGCGCAGCTGAACGTACTCGCTGACGGTCTTGCCCGTCTCGTTTTTCAGCATGTCGTTAAGGTATTCGGCCGACATGTTGAGGCGCGGAGCCAGCCGTCCGGCCGTAGGCAGTCCCTTCGTTGCGGCCGTTCCGGAAGTGAAGTACTGGCTGATGAGGCCGTCGAGCGTGCTGATGGCCTCCACGTTGGCGTTGTGGCGGGTGATAAACTGGCGGTTATAGAAGCGGCGGCAGTAGTTAAGCAGCAGTTCTATCGACGTGCTGATAATGGTCTTGCTGTATTCATCTATGCCCCAGCACAGCTCGTCACTGATGCAGCCGAGACACCGCTTTATCACCTTCTCCTCACAACACGAGATGTGGAGAGCCTCCTCCGGGCGGTACTTGAAGAACGAATACTCCTTCAGCCGCATGCCCAGCGGGGTGTACATGACAAGGTTAGGGTGGAAAATCAGCATCTTGCCGTCGTTGGTAGAGAGGTCAACCTCCTTTGACGGCGTGATGAACAGCAGCGTGCCGTCAGAATAGTCATAGTACTTCTGGCCGTATTTGTCGCTGTCCTCGGCATGGTGCTTGAACACGATTGCATAACAGTCGGTCTTGATGTGGCTACGTTCGCACGGGGCCGACATGTCTATCAGGCTGACGAGCGGGTGCAGTGTCTCCTTGTGGTAGGCGCGGTTACACTCGCATACATAGTTGGTAGGTGTGCCTGACTGGCACATATCTCCTCTTGTCTTCATCTGTCTGTGTTGTCAGTTACGGTGCTCTTACGCTTCAGTGCGTCGGTATTCGCTCGGCGTCATGCCTGTATAGCGCTTGAAATAGCGGTTGAAGTGCTGTGAATACTGGAATCCGAGGGCGTAGCTTATCTCGTTTACGGTCTTTGTTGTGCTGAGCAGCTGTTCCTTTGCCATGTCGATAATCTTGCCCTGGATGTATTCCTGTGGGGTGCGTCCGGTCTCTTTTTTGATAAGGTCGCCGAAGTAATTGGGCGACAGAAAACATTTCTCGGCGAAATATTTCACTGTTGGCAGTCCGTTGACAGCTGCCGTGTTGCCTTGGAAATACGTGTCAAGCTCGTTCTCAAAGCGGCTCAGAATGTCGCGGTTGGCCACTTTGCGGGTGATAAACTGGCGCTCGTAGAACCTCATGCAGTAGTCGAGCAGCAGCTCGATGTTGCGGCAAATCAGCTTCTTGCTGTGCCCGTCAATGGGTCTGTTTATCTCTATCTTAATCTTTTCTATGCAGTCCTTGTATATTTCTTTTTCCTGTTCAGACAGGTGGAGAGCCTCGCGTGACGAATAAGAGAAGAACGAGTACTGCTTGATTTCATGTCCGAGCGACGTGCCGCGGATAAGGTCCGGATGAAACAGCAGTCCGATGGCGTTGGGCTTGAAGTCCGGTCTGAGCTTGAAACTCACCACCTGACCGGGAGCAAAGCTCGTTACCGTGCCTTCCTGATAGTCGTAAGGCATGCGCCCGTAAGTGATGTCTCCGCAGTAGGTCTGCTTCAGAAAGAGGGCGTAAACGCCGTAGTTGATGGTCGTCTCGCCACGGAAGGGGTAGTGCTCAAGGTCTTTTTCGTTGACGACAGTCACCAGAGGGTGCCTTGTCTCGATGCCCATTACCCTGTTGTAGTCGTCGATAGAGTCAATTCTTATTATCTTTTCCATATCCGCTCGCTTTGTCTTTTATCAACGGCAAAGATAAGATTTATTTCCAACACATGCTGTACATTTATTACAGATTTTGTTACCGGAATTACTTTTAATAAGGAGTTAAAGGAGTTAAAGAAGTTATCACTCGCTTCGCTCGTTAGAAGTTAAAGTCGTATGTTTTGTTGCTTGCATGGCAAATCTCCTTGTCTGCTCGTCTGCTTGTTCCTTGTCTGCTAAGTTAAAAGAAGTTATCACTCGCTTCGCTCGTTAGAAGTTAAAGCCGCATGCTTCATTAGCAGACGAGGGACAAGCAGACGAGCAGACAAGGAGATATGCCGTTTTTCTTAATTCTTCCCTCTTAATTCTTAACTAAAAACCTCTCTTCTGTAACTGCTTGATAATCAGACGATTTGCAAAAGACGGCCTTTTAGCGTGCGATTGACGGCCTTTCGGAAAGCAAAAGACGGCCTTTTGCAACGGAGGTGGATATCCATGCTCTGCCGGCAGACGGCGGTCAGGGCTTTTATATATCTGTTTGCGGGTTAAATTCACGGTAATCCGTTATTGTAGGAATCATGCTTTTGCATATTTTTGCGACATAAGATATATTATAATTTGATTAAAACGGAATATTATGAAAAAAGCAATTAAGACACTTTGCGTTGCGGCCATAGCAATGTTCGCTATCCCGCAACATGCCGACGCACAGTTTTTCAAGAAACTGAAAGAGGCTGCCGCCAACGTAGTCAAGGAGACTATTGCGGGCGAGACAACGACAGAGAGCACCGCTGCGGCGACAAAAGAAACGGCGCCGGCCGTCAACTTCGTTACCTCGGCGTCTGGAGTAAGCGTGGGAAACCCCGCTGCGTCACACTTCGACCTTGAGTTTGTCGAGGCTGTTGGCAACAAGGCAAGCAATACGGTGACTATCTATGTCAAGGCGACAGCCAAAGACCTGAACTATTCGCAGGCGTATATCGGCGGGCGGAATGACGGTAAGGCGTATGACGCCGACGGCAACGAATACAAGACCGGAAGCTATGGCGACGCCAAGGCATTGACCGTAGGTATTCCTGTAAAGTATGAGTTCGCAAAGTTTGAGAGAGTTCCCGCAACAGTTAACAAACTTCTCATTGTGTACGGCGGCTGGTATCTGGATGCAAACAGTCGCAGCACGTCAGGCCTTAACTTCACGAAAGAGGCCATACAGCTGAAGAATGTGCCCATAACATGGGAATAGAAAAGCATGGGAAAACAATGAAGTCCCCTTATGTTGTCCGTGAGGACGGCATAAGGGGACGCTTATTTTAATAAAGAAGCAGCAGCCCTGCCGCTCCGGCATAGCATATCATGCGTATCGGATTAATCTTGAAGTGCATCGTGCCTACGAACGACGCCACGAAAAGGAAGCAACTGATCCAGAACTGCCAGGGGTTGACGTCGGGTGCGCTGAAGTTCTCTTCGGTCATCAGCAGCAGTGTGGCGGCGGCCAGCAGACCTACAACAGCCGGACGGAGACCGGAGAATATGCTCTGAACGAACTGCGTGTTCATGTATTTCAGCAGTATCTTGGCTATCAGTATCATCAGGATGAACGACGGCAACACCAGCGCGAACGTGGCCGTAGCGCTGCCGAGGATTGACATCCCGTAGCCGAAGCCGGCATTGTGCACGGCCGTGTAGCCGCAGTAAGTGGCCGAGTTGATGCCTATCGGGCCGGGGGTCATCTGGCTGATGGCCACAATGTCGGTAAACTCTGACGTGGTGAGCCAGCCGTGGTTGTGGACAACCTCGCCCTGAATTAACGACAACATGCCGTAACCTCCGCCGAAACCGAACAGCCCGATTTGGAAAAACGTAATGAAAAGCTCAAGAAATATCATCGCATTTAATTAAGAATTAAGAGTTAATAATTAAGAAAATGGTTTGGAGTCAAGGAGTTGAAGGGAGTTAAGGAGTTAAGACATTTGCTTGTTTCAGTTAAGAATTTAAGGAAAGCCAATTAAGAAAAAAGAGTGTGAAGTAAGATTATATCCTGGCCGTATGATTAATTCGCCTTGCATGTTTTCTTAATTCTTCATTCTTAACTCTTAATCCCACGTTTTCTCATTCCGTCGGCTTGATGTACTTGCCGTACACGAAACCGCCGATGCCCGCTATCAGTATGACGTAAATAGGAGACACTCCGAGCATCCATATCGCCAGCGCGCAGGCAATAGGTATCCAGCAGTTGGTGAGCGTTATCTTGGCGCTCTTGGCCATGTTGAACGTCGGCACGGCTATAAGAGCAACCACGGTGGGGCGTATTCCGCGGAATATCGCCGCCACAACCTTGTTGTCCTCAAACTGATGGAAGAACATCGCGATAGCCAGTATGATAAGAAACGAGGGCAGGGCAGTGCCAAGTGCCATGCACAACGCGCCTCTCAGCTTGCGCAGACGGTAACCTATGAACACACTGATGTTTATCGCCATGACGCCAGGACAGCTCTGGGCAACAGCTATCATGTCGAGAAAGTCATCCTTGGTTATCCATTTATGTTTGTCAACTACCTCCGTCTCAATAATCGGAATCATGGCATATCCGCCTCCAAGGGTGAACAGGCCTATCTTGAAAAACGTCTTGAAACTGTCTAAATAAAAGTTGGACATAATTGTATTGAGTGAAAAACTAAAAGTGAAAAGTGAAGAGTGAAAAATCCGGATGCCTGATTTCCGCATGCGGATTCTTCACTTTTCACTCTTCACTTCTCATGTTTATCTTGCTTCAATCCACTTGCGTGCATTGACAAACGCCTCAATCCACGGCGTAACGTCGTCGTTGCGGCGGTCAGCCGGGTACCATGCGTTCTGCCATGGGAATATCGCACGCTCGAGATGAGGCATCATCGCGAGGTGGCGTCCGTCAGCCGAGCAGATGCCGGCCACGGCGTAGTCAGAGCCGTTCGGGTTGCCCGGATACTCTGAGTAGTGGTATTTAGCCACGACGTTGTACTTGTCTTCGCCCTCAGGCAGATAGAACTTGCCTTCTCCGTGGGCCACCCAGATGCCGAGACTGCTGCCTGAAAGCGAGCCGAACATCACGCTGTTGTTCTGCGGAATGTCAAGACCGAGGAACGCACTCTCGAACTTCCGTGAGTCGTTATGCAGCATCTTGGCACGCTTCTCGTGCTCGGGATTGATGAGGTTAAGCTCTACCATGAGCTGGCAACCGTTGCATATGCCGAGCGAGAGGGTGTCCTTGCGGGCATAGAACTTGTCGAGAGCCTCTTTCGCTTTAGGGTTGAAGAGGAACGCTCCGGCCCATCCCTTGGCGCTGCCGAGCACGTCTGAGTTGGAGAAACCGCCGCAGAACACGATCATGTTGATGTCTTCCAGCGTCTCGCGGCCCGTGATAAGGTCGGTCATCATAACGTCCTTGACGTCAAATCCGGCAAGATACAGCGAGTAAGCCATCTCGCGTTCGCCGTTGGTTCCTTTCTCGCGGATGATTGCCGCCTTGACTCCTGACGGCTCGCGGCGGTCCGCCGAAATGCCGTATTGTGACAGTTTGCCGGTGAACCCGTCGTTAAACTTCATCACGAGAGGCTGCTTCTTGTAGTTGTCGCGGCGTGCTTCGGCGCATCCGTTCATGCTCTGGTCGCGGTCAAGCAGGTATGAAGTCTTGTACCATACGTCGCGCATCGCGTCGATATCGAACTCATGTGAGAAGCCGCCTTTGCTTATCTTGAGCTTGCGTGACGACGTTTCAGGACGCCCGATGCAGGCGTAGCAGATGCCGTTGTCGTCAAGCAGGTCCTCGAAATCGTCCTTGTGGCTGTCTGAAACCTGAACAATAACGCCTGGATTTTCGGCCATAAGTATCTTCACAATGTCCTCACAGTCGAACATGTCGAGGCTTACGCTCATGCCGCCCTCCGTGTTTGCGAAGCACATCTCAAGCAATGTGGTCACCATGCCGCCTGCGCTGATGTCGTGGCCGGCCATAATCCAGCCGTTGTTTATCAGCTCCTGAACAGAGTTGAAGGCGTTACGGAAGTAGTCTGGGTTCTTCACCGTGGGCACATCATCACCCACCTTGCCGAGCGACTGGGCAAAAGCGCTGCCTCCGAGGCGCAGCTCATCGTAAGAGAAATCTATGTGGTAAAGGCTTGACTTGCCGTCGTTTACGAGTACGGGAGACACCACCTTGCGTATGTCTGACACCTGTCCTCCACTGCTTACGATGACCGTTCCCGGGCTGATAATCTTCTGTCCGTCGGGATATTGCTGGCTCATTGAGAGCGAATCCTTACCCGTCGGCACGTTCACTTTTATCGCACAGCAGAAGTCAGAGAGTGCTTTAACCGCGCTGTAGAGGCGCGCGTCCTCGCCCTCCTGCGAGCGGCAGGGCCACATCCAGTTGGCCGAGAGGCTTACGCTGTCGAGCCCTTCCTCAAGCGGAGCCCACACAATGTTGGTCAATGACTCAGCTACTGACAGCACGCTGCCGGCCTCCGGCGATGCCAGACCTGCCTGCGGAGCATGTCCGAGGGCTGTGGCGATGCCCTTGCGGCCACGGTAATCCAGCGCAACAACACCGCAGTCAGAGAGCGGAAGCTGTATGCGGCCCTGGCACTGCTGGCGGGCTATCTTGCCGGTGACGCTGCGGTCCACCTTGTTTGTCAGCCAGTCCTTACATGCTACGGCCTCAAGCTGGAGCACGCGGCCTACATATTCATCAAGCGCCGCACCCACATTGGAGTGTGCGTAACTTACGTTCTCATAATGTCTTACCACCGTGTTGTCCCTCATATATGTCTTGGGAGAGTGGCCGAACATCTGCGCCACGTCAAGGTCGAACGGCTTAACACCGTCGCCCTGCACAAAACTGAAGTGGGCGTCGCCCGTGGTTTCGCCTACGACATATAGCGGGGCGCGCTCGCGCTCGGCAATTTTGCGCACGTGTTCGATATGCTTTTCGTCAATCAAGAGACCCATTCGCTCCTGGCTCTCGTTGGCGATTATCTCCTTGCTTGACAGCGTTTTATCGCCGATAGGCAGCTTGGTCATGTCTATCTGGCCGCCGCATTCCTCAACAAGCTCGGACAGACAGTTTACGTGACCTGCCGAACCGTGGTCGTGGATGCTGACAACGGGATTCACATCCTCCTCACAAAGGGCGCGCACAAGGTTGTATGCACGCTTCTGCATCTCCGGGTTGGCACGCTGAACGGCGTTCAGCTCGATGCCGTTAGAGTAGCGTCCGGTGTCAACCGACGACACACTGCCGCCGCCGAGACCGATGCGGTAGTTGTCACCGCCTACAACCACAATCTTGTTTCCTTTCTTCGGCTCTTTCTTCAGACAGTCGCGCTTCGTTCCATAGCCCACACCTCCGGCAAGCATTATTACCTTGTCGTAAGCGTACTTCTCGTCGCCTTCCTTATGTTCGAAGGTCAACACAGAACCGCAAATCAGCGGTTGGCCGAACTTGTTACCGAAATCTGAAGCACCGTTTGATGCCTTTATCAATATTTGTTCAGGCGTCTGATACAGCCATTTGCGCACGGGCAGAATGTCTTCCCAGTCCCTTTTGAGTGAAGAATTAAGAGTTAAGAGTGAAGAGTTGCCGCTTGCAGAGCCATTGGATTCTTCACTTTTCCCTTTCCCTTCTTCACTTAACCTCGGGTAAGCGGTCATGTAAACAGCCGTACCGGCTATCGGCCACGAGCCTGTTCCGCCGCCCATACGGTCGCGGATTTCGCCTCCCGTGCCTGTAGCCGCGCCGTTGAAAGGCTCTACGGTGGTAGGGAAGTTATGCGTTTCGGCCTTCAGCGAGATGACGCTCTCAATGTCTTTGACACGGAACCAGTCAGAAGTCGACTGGTCTTCGGGCGCGAACTGCTCGATTACAGGGCCTTGTGCAAAAGCCACATTATCCTTATAAGCGCTGAGTATATGGTGCGGATTCTCTTTTGTTGTCTTCTTGATCATGTTGAAGAGTGAAGACTCCATCTCCTTGCCGTCGATGATGAACACTCCGCCGAATATCTTATGACGGCAGTGCTCAGAGTTAATCTGGGCGAAGCCGAATATCTCAGAGTCGGTCAGAGGGCGTCCCAGCTCCTTCTCTATCTTGTGAAGGTACTCTATTTCTTCGGGCGACAGCGCCAGACCTTCCTGCTCGTTGTATTCCTCCAGGTTGTCAACGTGCTTGATAGGCTCGGGCTTATGGTTCACGGTAAACACCGCCTGGTCCAGCCCGTCATACATGCGCTGCAGCATCGGGTCATGGTCGGCATCCTTGGAACTTACGGGAAAGTACTCCTCTATGCGTGAGATGCCTTTCAGATTCATGTTCTGCGTTATCTCAACGGCGTTGGTGCTCCACGGTGTTATCATCTCGCGGCGCGGACCTACGAAGTAACCGGCAATCCTGTCGCCTTCAATCAGCGTTGCGTCGCCATACAACCAGCACAGTTCCTTGATTTCTTCTTGTGAAAGCTGATGGTCAACCTCGGTTGCAATCACGCTTTCAGATGGGGTCTTGAAAAAAAGAATCATACCTTTTCTTGTTTTGTTATATTAAGATAGGTGCAAACTTACGAATTTTCGTTGGAATAAACGAATAAAACAAAAATAATGAAACAACTTGCTCTAATTTATTCGTTTAATGCTGCATAAATCATGCATGTTATGGCTGTTCAGCAGCTTTGATAAACTTGTTTTCTGAAAAGAATCAGCCCACCCTTTGCCGGTCAGGAAATGTGTTGATGCCGGCTGTTTTGCGATTTGCCGTCTTTTGCGTTGTAAAAGACGGCAAATCGTAAGACGAAAGACGGCCTTTTGGAAAGCAAAAGGCCGTCTTTTACAAACCGCCGGGTTGTGGCTTGTTTAATATGTTGATAATCAATGCGTTACGGATGGCGGTGCCGCGGTGTGGAATTGCTGCGGCATAATGAGCCGATGAAGGCTCGCCCGTGGCCTGCCGTGTGGGCGGACGGTGAGTTATCCGTAAGTCTCGACGAGCATCTTGATGAATGCCGGGTCGTTGAAGTTTATCGTTCCCGTGTCGTGGCGGTTAAGTTTCGCTATGCCTGCCATGTCCTCATCGGTAAGCTTGAAGTCGAAAATGTTGAAATTTTCGGCCATGCGCTCTTTGTGAGTGCTCTTCGGTATGGCTGCTATTCCCCGCTGGGTGAGCCAGCGCAGAGCCACTTGTGCCTCTGTCTTGCCGTACTTTGCGCCTATCTGTTTCAGCAGAGGATTGCCGAATACGGCGTCAGAGCCTTGTCCGCCGAGCGGTCCCCATGCCGTCATGCGAGTGCCGTATTGTGCCAGGTAAGGCTGTATGCCGTCCTGCTGGACGGTCACGTTGCACTGCAACTGGTTCATGGCAGGTTTCGTGTTGACGTGCATGGCAAAGTCAACGAAGCGTCCCGCCTGGAAGTTCGACACGCCTATGGCGCGCACCTTGCCCTCTTGAAGTGCCTTCTCCATTGCCCTCCACGAGCCGTAAATGTCGCCGTACTGCTGGTGGATGAGCAGCAGGTCGATGTAGTCAGTGCGCAGTTTCCTTAGCGATTCGTCAATGCTGCGGGCGCATTTGTCCTCACCTGCGTTTGAAATCCACACCTTCGTCGTGATGAAAAGCTCGTTGCGCGGCAGGCCGCTCTTAGCTATCGCCGCGCCTACACCCTCCTCGTTGAAGTAAGCCTGAGCCGTGTCTATGTGGCGGTAGCCCGTCTCCAGGGCGTCGCTTACGCAGCGCTCGCACTCATCGGGGCTAACGAGAAAAACTCCGTAGCCCAGTAACGGCATCTCGATACCGTTGTTCAGTGTTATTGTTTCCATGTGTCCTGTATTTCTAAAGATTGTTTAATGTATCTTATGCGTGCCTATCCATTTGGTCGTGGCGAGGTCCATGTCGTCGTAAATAGGGCTCTTGCCCGTGTCAAGAACTGCTATGCGCCGCATCTCCTCGTCGTTGAGCGTGAAGTCAAAGATATTGAAATTCTCCGCCATTCGCTCCTTGCGCACCGATTTAGGGATGACCACCACGCCCCTCTGGTTCAGCCAGCGGAGTATCACCTGACCCGTTGTCTTGCCGTGGCTGTCGGCTATTGCCTTAAGCGTAGGGTTGTTGAAGATGTCGCGCTGACCCTCGGCGAAGGGGGCCCAGGCCTCGTGCTGTATGCCCTCCTGCTTCAGGAAGGCGTTGGCCTGGCGCTGCTGGAAGAAGGGATGAGTCTCAAGCTGGTTTACGGCAGGCTTCACCTCGTTGTGCAGGAAGAGGTCTTGCAGACGCTCACACGAGAAGCTCGTAACGCCTATCGCACGTATGCGCCCCTCCTTCAGCAGGCGTTCGGCGGCGCGCCAGGCCGCATAATAGTTGCCGTAAGGCTTGTGGAGCAGGTACAGGTCGAGGTAGTCGAGGCCGAGCAGCGACATCGACTTGTCGAAGGCACGCAGCGCGTCGTCATACTCATAGTCCTGAACCCACAGCTTGGTGGTTACGAATACGTCCTCGCGGCGCAGCCCGCTGTGGCGGATAGCGTCGCCTACCTGCTTCTCGTTGAAATACGATGCCGCCGTGTCAATCATCCGGTAGCCCACTTCGAGCGCGTCGCTCACGCAGCGTTCGGTCTCGTTTTCAGGTATCTGATATACCCCGAAGCCTATCGCCGGCATCATTATGCCGTTGTTAAGTCTTACTTCTTTCATGATGAAAATATATTAATGTTTGTGGTGCAAAGATAGTATAGCGGCGTTGAAAAGCTGTTATGAATTTCTGATTGATATTTTCACTTTTCGTGGTTTTTGTCTAATTTTGCGGCATGAGTACATTTACAGACAACAGCAATGCGGCAGGTGCCGTTTCGGGCGGCATCCGTTTTTTCGGCAGTATGGCCGAATGCACCATGCCTGCCGTGGCCGGCAACGTGCTCCACATACTCTGCAAGGCCGGCAGCATGAGCTTTGTGTTTCAGAACGTGATGTATAACGTCGTGCCGCGCGACTACGTCATACTGCCCAACGCGGCGCTTGCCTCGGGCTTTACGGCGAGTGACGGCTTCGCCGCAGAGATAATGTGCCTCTCTGAGGCACTTGTTACGACGCTGGCCATACGCAGCGATTACGGCGTGATAGGGCATCTGTCGCTGTTGCAGAATCCGGTGATGAGGCTCTCGCCGGGTGATTATGACGTCTGCCTTGACGGCATGTCACGCCTGCGTGAGCGTTTTGGCGACACGGGGCATCTGTTCCGTGAGGAGTTGATTGAGCATCTGCTGATGGCGCACATACTCGACCTGTATGACATCCATGCGCGCAACGCCGGCCATGTGCAGGTGTCGCGGCGCACGGCAGGCCTGCTGACGCGCTTTGTCGGCATGCTTCATTCAGGCGACTACGTGGCTCACCGCGACCTCGGTTATTACGCTTCGCGGCTGTTTGTCACGCCACATTATCTATCAGAAGTGTGCCGCAAGGTGAGCGGCAGCCCCGCGACATACTGGATTGACCGCTTCACCGTGAGCAATATAGTGCGCCAGTTGGCTTTGGGAGACCAGCCGCTTACCGCCATTGCCGAGCGTTTCAACTTCTCGTCGCTGTCTTATTTCAGCCGGTACGTGCAGAAACATACGGGCATGTCGCCGTCACATTACCGCAAAAACGGGACTTAATGATAGTATTAGCTTAGCAGACAAGGAACAAGAGCTTAGCAGACAAGGGACAAGTAGACGAGCAGACAAGGAGATTTGTCATGCAAGCAACAAAGCATTTGGCTTTAACTTCTAACGAGCGAAGCGAGTGATAACTTCTTTTAGCTTAGTAGACAAGGGACAAGCAGACGAGCAGACAAGGAGATTTGCCATGCAAGCAGCAAAGCATTTGGCTTTAACTTCTAACGAGCGAAGCGAGTGATAACTTCTATTTGCTTAGCAGACAAGGGACTAGCAGACGAGCAGACAAGGAGATTTGTCATGCAAGCAACAAAGCATTCGGCTTTAACTTCTAACGAGCGAAGCGAGTGATAACTTCTTTAACTCCTTTAACTCCTTAAAGGAACTTCTCTAACTTCTTTCCAAGAGACGGCCTTTCGCGTTCCAAAAGGCCGTTAATCGCACGCTAAAAGGCCGTCTTTTGCAGATCAAAAGACGGCCTTTTGCAACGCATTGAGAGTCAATGAGTTACGCAAGGGGCTGAGGCTTGCTTTCGTGAAGGCCGTTTTTGCCTCCGCGGCAGTCCTTTGGCGGCATGACGGCCGGGCATCAGCTTTACGTTTGACATATGTCAATAAAAACGCCGTTTCAGGCATTTTTCTTTACAAAACCATTGTATGTTTGTAAAGAATCATTACCTTTGCATCGTGTTTTTCATAGTATTAGATTTAAGGTTAACAAGGTTGGAGTACAGCGGTACTCCTTTTTTTATGCCCTTACGCCTGAACATCACCGGCGCGGCGGCCGTTCCGCGAAATTTTGCAAAATTCACTTGCCAAAACGGTAAGCCTCATAACGCCAATGTAAAATTAATCTGAAAATTCACCGCTTTGCAACATTAAAAGTCGCGCCAATTCTTTGTGTTGCCGGAATAAATTGTTATCTTTGCGGTGATTAAGGGAAAGATTTTTCATTATAACATAAATTTTTCAAGATTATGGTAAGTTATAAGACACTTGGCTTGGTAAACACCCGTGAGATGTTTGCAAGAGCCATCAACGGCGGTTACGCCATTCCGGCATTCAACTTCAACAACCTGGAGCAGCTTCAGGCTATCATCAAGGCTTCTTCAGAGCTGAAGTCGCCGGTTATCCTGCAGGTTTCTAAAGGCGCACGTAATTATGCTAACCCTACGCTCCTCCGCTATATGGCACAGGGCGCGGTAGAATACGCTAAGGAACTGGGCTGCGCTCATCCTGAAATCGTGCTCCACCTCGACCACGGAGACAGCTTCGAGCTCTGCAAGAGCTGCGTTGACATGGGCTTCTCTTCAGTTATGATTGACGGTTCTTCACTGCCTTACGACGAGAACGTAGCCCTGACAAAGAAGGTAGTTGACTACGCTCACCAGTACGACGTTACCGTTGAGGGCGAGCTGGGCGTGCTCGCAGGCGTTGAGGACGAGGTAGCTTCTGAGGAGTCTCACTATACAAAGCCTGAGGAAGTAATCGACTTCACAAGCAAGACCGGCGTTGACTCACTGGCAATCTCTATCGGTACAAGCCACGGCGCATACAAGTTCAAGCCCGAGCAGTGCACACGTGACCCGAAGACCGGCCGCCTCGTGCCTCCTCCATTGGCATTCGACGTGCTCGACGAGATTATGAAGAAGCTGCCCGGATTCCCAATCGTGCTCCACGGCTCATCTTCTGTTCCCCAGGAGTATGTTGACATGATCAACAAGTACGGAGGCAAGCTGCCTGACGCAGTAGGTATTCCTGAGGAGCAGCTCCGCAAGGCTGCCAAGAGCGCTGTATGCAAGATTAACATCGACTCAGACTCTCGTCTGGCATTCACGGCTGCCGTTCGTAAGGTATTCGTTGAGAAACCGGCTGAGTTTGACCCGCGTAAGTACTGCGGACCGGCACGTGACCTCATGGAGCAGATGTACAAGCACAAGATTATCGACGTGCTTGGCTCTGACAACAAGCTGGCACAACTTGACTAATGAGTAACCTCATAGTAATTCGTTTTTAAGTGAAAGCGGCGGCTCCGTGACGGAACCGCCGCTTATTTTATGTCTTTATTGATTGTGCCGGGTAATGACTGAAACGGTCATTGCCAGATAGCCAAGGCCGCAATGACGCCGGCATGCGCGGAAGGGGAGCGTTGCGCGAGACTCAGTCTCTGATGAGATTGCGCGCGGCGTCTATCCTCAGGAAGATGAAAAGAAGAATGGTGAAGCCCCATAACGACGAGCCTCCGTAACTGAAAAACGGCAACGGAATGCCTATTACAGGCGTAAGCCCGAGCACCATGCCCACGTTTATGAACACGTGGAACAGGAAAATGCTTAAGACACAATAGCCGTACACCCGCCCGAACCTGAACGGCTGGCGCTCGGCCATCTTTATCAGACGCAGTATCAGGGCAAGGAACAGCAGCAGTACGCCGGCCGAACCGAGGAAGCCTTCTTCCTCGCCGACGGTACAGAAGATAAAGTCGGTGTCCTGTTCGGGTACGAACTTAAGTTTGGTCTGCGTTCCGTTAAGGAATCCTTTGCCCTTAAGTCCGCCCGAACCTATGGCTATCTCGCTCTGATGCACGTTGTATCCGGCTCCCGCAAGGTCCTCGTCAAGGCCGAGAAGCACGTTGATACGTGTGCGCTGATGAGGCTCTAGGATGTTGTTGAGCACGTAGTCGGCTGAATAGAAAAAGGCTATCGAGCCGATGGCGAACACCATAATGAAGAAATAATTACGTATGCGTGTGCCAAGACCGCGTAACAGCAGATATGCCACAAGAACCGCACTGACGGCAAGCTGTACCCATACGATGTCGAAAGGAATGACAAATTCGGCAAAGAGAAACGCCAGAAGAGTAGGTCCTACGGTGTATGAAAGGATGATGAGCGACTGCTTGCGGTCGTGGCAGTAGACGTTTACCAGCACGGCTGTGAATATATGGACAAGCAGCAGCACGGCGAACTTGCCTACCGACGTGCCCGTGTCAAGCATCACAATGTCCTCGTAACGTATGCCCACAACGAAGTAGATAATCATCGCCACGCCTGTGAACAGCACGCTGCCCGTCATCCCCTCGCGGTAAAACATTAGGAAAAAGGCGATGTAGACAAGGGCTGAGCCCGTCTCCTGCTGGGCAATGATGAACAGCATAGGCAGCACGACGACGGCACACGCGGCGAGAAAGTGTTTCCAGCGGTGGATGTTAAAGCCGTATGTACTCATTAGTTTGGCCACCGCCAGAGCCGTGGCGAACTTGGCAAACTCGGCCGGCTGCACCCTCAGAGGTCCTAATACGAGCCACGAGCGTGAGCCTTTTATCTCATGGGGGTTGAATATCGTGGCGAACAGCAGCAGCAGCAGAATGCCGTAAATAATGTAGGCAAAGGTGTCGTAAAACCTGTCGTCGAGCATCAGAAGCACGAAGCCGAGGCATATGGAAGTGCCTATCCACACTATCTGCATGCCCGAACGTGTGCCGAGACTAAGGATGTCTGGCTCGCCGTAAGTGTAACTTGCCCCGCATACGCTTAGCCACCCGAACGCCAGAAGCGCCAGGTAAATGCCTATTGTCCACCAGTCGAGTGAGCGGAGTATGCTTTGTTGTTTATCTGTTTGCCGCACCATATGATATACGTCTGTGCTGGAAGTCGCTCGCCCGCTTCTCTGATTCGGGCGAGAGCTTGCCTCTTAAATATTGTTCAATCATCAACGCGCCGATAGGTACACCGTATTCGGCACCGAAACCGCCGTTCTCCACATACACGGCGATGGCTATCTTAGGCTCGTTCATCGGCGCGAAGCCCATGAATATGGAGTGATCCTGGCCGTGGTTCTGCGCCGTTCCCGTCTTTCCGCATACCTCGTAATACGGGCTTTCGGCTGCGCGGCACGTGCCGGCCATTACCGCGCGCCGCATGCCGGCTACTATATAGTCGTAAGCCCGGCGGCTGGCCTTGGTATAATGCTTATTGGTGTAGGCCGTGTCGAGCGGCTCGCCCTGCACCTTGCGCACAACGTGAGGCGTGTAATAGTAGCCCCGGTTGGCTATTGTCGCACCGAGATTGGCTATCTGCAGAGGCGTTAGCAGCACCTCGCCCTGGCCAATGGCTATGCTGATTACGGTCAGTCCGTTCCATGAGCCGCGGTAAGCCTTGTCGTAATATTTTGCGTTCGGGATAAGTCCTCGCTTCTCTCCCGAGAGGTCAATGCCTAATTTGTAACCGAAACCCATGCTCACCATGTAGTCACGCCACGTGTTCATGGCGTCCTGAACGGTCTTGTACTTCTTTCTGTTGCCCAGCATGTAATACAGTCCCCAGCAGAAGTAACCGTTACATGAGGTGCCTATTGCCGGCACAAGGTTTATCGGCGACGCGTGGCCGTGGCATCCTACGTGCAGTCCTCGGCAGTAAAATCCGTGGTGACAGGGGAACATCGTGCTCGGCGTTATTATTCCTTCGGTGAGGAAAGTGAGGCCTTGTGTGGTCTTGAATGTCGAGCCCGGCGGATACATTCCCATTATCGCGCGGTTCAGCAGAGGCTTCCACGGGTTTCGGGCAAGGGCCAGGTGAGCTTTGCTTCGTTTCCTTCCGGTCATTGTTCTCGGGTCATACGTCGGCGATGAGACCATGCACAGCACCTCGCCTGTTGACGGCTCAATGGCTACAATGCTGCCGATCTTGCCCTCAAGCAGCTTTTCTCCGAGAGCCTGCAGCTTGATGTCGATGCCCAATGTGAGGTCTTTGCCTGCCACGGGGCGGCGGTCCAGCTTGCCGTTCATGTAGCTTCCCTGTATCCGTCCGTGCGCGTCGCGCAGCATTATCTGCATGCCTTTCTCGCCACGAAGCTGCTTTTCGTAGTATTTCTCGACGCCTTGCTTGCCGATGTAGTCGCCCAGCTGGTAATAAGAATCGTCCTCAATGTCTGACGGGGACACTTCTGCCACGTCACCGAGAACGTGCGCCGCATAAGGCATTGTGTACTGTCTGACGCTTCGTCGCTGGACGTAGAAGCCGGGATAGCGGTACATCTTCTCTTGGAAAATACTGAATTCTTTTTCCGAGAGCTGGCTCATGAATGTCTGTTGGGTGAACGGAGAATAGCCGGGATTCTTGCTCCGGTCTTTTATATCGGCCATTCTCTTGTCAAAATATTCTTTCGTTATACCGAGCGAACGGCAGAAGTCAAGCGTGTCAAGACGCCCTTTCTCCTCGTTCATCACCACCATTATGTCGTAAGCATTCTGATTGTAGACAAGCAGGCGGCCGTTGCGGTCGGATATGACGCCGCGTGCAGGATATTCAACTTTCTTCAGAAAGGCATTGCTGTCAGCGTTTTTCTTGTAGTCATCGCTCATTATCTGCAGTGTGAAAAGCCGTATGATGTACACCACGACGATGAATACAGCCACTCCGCCGATAACATATTTTCTGTTCTCAAGTCCGTAATCTCTGTCCATTTACCTGCTCTTTATACCTTAAGTCATTGTGCTTAACGTCTCTTTACGTTCTCAATCACGAGGATTAGAATAACCGTAAGGACTGTACTTCCGCCGATATTCAAGGCCCATTTCAGCCAGTCGAAGAAGCTGAAGGTTTCGAGCGTGAAGAAAAGAAGGCTGAATATGAACACGCTTATTATAGTAAAATAAACGTATCTTGCCACTCCGAGCGATTTCATTGATGGCAAGATGTCATCCGAGCTGTCGCGCGGTGCGAACAGGTTGAGCAGGTATGGCTGCAGGAGACCGAGGAACGTAGCCGACGCGGCGGCTACTCCGGGAGTGTTTGAGAATATGTCTATACAGATGCCTAAGGAGAAGCTCCACAGCAATAAGGCCCACTTTGGAAATCCTCTCCTGAACTGCATGATGAAATAAACGTACAGCAGGGGTGTGGCGCAGCCGAAAAGCTCGACATGATTAAGCACCAGCACCTGTACGAGGCATAAAATAATGAATGTGAAGAAATGTCTTATTACTTCTATCTTCATTCCTAACGCTCCTAATTCTGCTTCAGTTTCAATGAGTCTTCGGCGTTTTGCAGCAGTTCGATACGCTCTTTCAGGGCACTGTTGTCGATAACGCATACGTCGCGCAGGTTGCCGAAGTCAGTGGTGAGACGTATCTGCACGCGGTATGAAAGGCCGTCACGCGAGTTGTAGACATGCATTATCTGCCCTACGATGATGCCCGGAGGGAAGATTGACGAATAGCCGCTTGTTTCGACAAGGTCGCCAAGACGGAAATGCGCGTGGCGCGGGATGTCGTCAACATAGGCAAGGTCAGTAGCGCCGCCGGTCCAGTGCAGGTAGCCGTAATAGCCGCGTTTCCTTATCGTCACGCTTACGTTCGACTTTGAGTTGAGCAGCGGTATGACGACGGCATAATGCTCGGAGACCATGTAAACCACGCCTACAATGCCGTTGCCGCAGGCCACGCCCATGTCTTTCTGCACTCCGTCAGCCAGGCCTTTGTCTATTGTTATGAAGTTGTCGCGCTTGTCAAGCGAGTTTGTTATCACCTTCGCGGGTATCAGTCTGTAGTTGTTGAGCACGCTCATCTGCGTGCGCAGCAGCCATGTAGAGTCACCCGTCTGGGTATGTACCTGGGCCGCCAGCCGCCTTACTGTCTGCTCAAGATACAGGTTGCGCCTGGTAAGCTGCTCGTTAATCTTTGTCAGACTGAAATAGTTTTTTACGGCGGCATCAATCTCGTACACCTTTCCGGCCACGACATTAGCCGACGAGAACCACACGCTGCCCTGATAGCTGTTGAACTTGAAGAGCAGCACGAAGCTCACGACTTCGAGTATTACAAAGACAAACCAGTGATTGTATTTTGTGATGAAATCAATCAGGTTACGCATTGTTTACCTCATCAGGAACGAGAAGCGGTCAACGTTCTTTATGGCTATGCCCGTACCTTTGGCCACGCTGTGCAGCGGGTCGTCGGCCACGTGGAACGGTATCTTGATTTTGTCGGTAAGGCGTTTGTCGAGGCCGCGCAGCAGAGAGCCGCCTCCGGTGAGGTAGATGCCGTTCTTCACGATGTCGGCATACAGCTCGGGCGGTGTCTTCTCGAGAGCCGAGAGCACGGCGTTCTCAATCTTGGCTATGGTCCGGTCAAGGCAGTGGGCTATCTCCTGATAGCATACGGGCACCTCCATAGGCAGTGCCGTTACCTTGTTGGGGCCGTGTACCACGTAGTCTTCGGGGGCCTCGTCGCCAAGGTCAGTCAGTGCCGAACCTACGTGTATCTTTATTCGTTCAGCCATGCGCTCGCTCACTTTTACGTTGTGCTGCTTGCTCATGTACTCGCGTATTTCGTCTGTCAGGTCGTCGCCGGCCGTGCGGATAGAGTTGTTTGATACGATTCCGCCCAGTGATATAACGGCTATCTCGGTGCTGCCGCCGCCTATGTCAACAATCATGTTGCCTTCGGGAGCTTCCACATCAATGCCTATACCGATAGCCGCGGCCATCGGTTCAAATATAAGGTAGACGTCACGTCCGCCCGCATGCTCGGCCGAGTCACGCACGGCGCGCAGCTCAACCTCGGTAGAGCCTGAGGGAACGCCTATCACCATGCGCAGCGAAGGCGAGAAGAGGCGGCTGCCCGTGTGAACCATCTTTATCAGTCCGCGCATCATCTGCTCGCAGGCAGTGAAGTCGGCGATTACTCCGTCACGCAGAGGACGTACCACGCGGATGTTGTCATTCGTCTTCTCGTACATCATCTTGGCCTTGTCGCCTACTGCTATCATCTTGTCGGTGCGGCGGTCAAGAGCCACCACCGACGGCTCGTCAACTACAATCTTGTCATCACTGATAATGATTGTGTTGGCCGTGCCGAGGTCCATTGCAATTTCCTGGATGAATGAAAAAAATCCCATATTCAACTAACTTCTCGAATTTATTAATGCCAATTCATAATTATCAGATTCATAATCCGCAATTCATGATCTGTAATCGGTCGGGAGGCGTTGCTCCGCGTCATGTCTACAACCAATCAAGATATGAATTACGAATTATGAATCGTGAATTATGAATTAAACCAGTTGTGTATTGCCGTGTCGTAATGGCTGCTTACTCCGAACGCCTTTGTGGCGAACATGCGGCGCTCTTCGAGGCTTGTCTCCGCGCCCTTCTTGTTGAGAATGTCAAGCAGAACGCCGTACTCAGCCTTGCTGGGTACTATTACCACGTCGTTGAAGTTCTTCGCTCCGGCGCGTATGAGTGATATTCCGCCGATGTCTATTTTCTCGATAATGTCAGCCTCTGACGCTCCGCTGGCCACTGTCTGCTCGAAAGGATACAGGTCAACGATGACAAGGTCAATCTCGGGAATCTCGTATTTTGCCATCTGCTCGCGGTCACCCTCGTTGTCGCGTCTGCCAAGTATGCCTCCGAATATTTTCGGGTGAAGCGTCTTTACACGTCCGCCGAGGATTGAGGGGTATGTCGTGACGCTCTCCACCGTCTGGCATTCATACCCTAATGATTCGATAAACTTCTGCGTTCCGCCTGTCGACAAGAATTTCACACCCTCTGCGTTGAGCTTCGCAAGCAGCTCGTCAAGCCCGTCTTTGTGGAAAACAGAGACAAGAGCCGTCTTGATTTTTTTTGTTCCTGACATATCTTGATTGACTTAATAGTTTTTAGAGTGCAAAGATAGTGCAAGTTGAGTGAAATACAAAATAAAAGCGCGAAAATGCGCTTTTATTTTTATCTGCAGTCCGGCCGGCCGTCAGCGTCGCGCCCCGCTGCTCTATATTAATATAAGGTGTAAGCCTGCCTGGCCGCCCGGCTGCATGCCGTCGGGGCACGTTTCTTGCCGGTTCCGTAAGTCGTTGATAGTCAGTGCTGTTGTAAAAGGCCGTCAAACGCATTGCAATTCACGGCCTTTTGCCTTGCGATTCATGGTCTTTTGCCTTGCAAAAGGCCGTGTTTCGCATTCTTGCCGGCAGCCTTTTGTAACACGCTGAATGTCAGAACATTGTGCAGAAGGCAAAACCGTGCGTTGAAGGCGGCGCCCCGCCGCCGGGTCCTTAAGCGGCGTGTGCCGTGTGCCCTGCCGCCACAATTACCGCCGCAGGTAACCGCCTGACAGGCCGTCAGGTACAAATTTACGGGCCGAAAATATGCACACTTATACGTAATGTGTGCATATTAAAACATATTTTTGTTTAAAAAACTTGCACAAAAGAATAAAAATTCGTTCCTTTGCAGCGATTTTTGAGATTTGAATATTATTTATAAACATTTTTAAACATTACAATCATGTCAGAAATTGAATCAAAAGTAAAGGCTATCATCGTAGAGAAACTTGGTGTTGACGAGGCAGAAGTAAAGCCCGAAGCAAGCTTTACAAACGACCTTGGCGCAGACTCTCTGGATACAGTAGAGCTCATCATGGAGTTCGAGAAAGAGTTTAACATCTCAATTCCTGATGACAAGGCTGAGACAATAGCAACTGTCGGCGACGCCATCAAGTATATAGAGGAGAACGTAAAATAATCATTCCGGCAATATTTAAATGGAATTGAAGAGAGTAGTAGTAACGGGTCTGGGCGCGGTAACGCCGGTAGGAAACAGTGTCGAGGAGACATGGAACAACCTGCTGGCCGGCGTAAGCGGCGCAGCACCCATTACACAGTTCGACTGCTCCAAGTTCAAGACCCAGTTCGCGTGCGAGGTCAAGAATCTCAACGTGAACGACTGGATAGACCGCAAGGAGGCGCGCAAGATGGACCGCTACACCCAGCTGGCCCTTGTCAGCGCTGCCCAGGCCGTAAAGGACAGCGGTATGGACCTGGAGAAAGAGGACAAGAACCGCATCGGAGTAATCTTCGGCGTTGGCATCGGCGGTATAAAGACCTTCGAGGACGAGGTGTCTTACTATGCGCTGAACAAGGAGAACGGCCCTAAGTTCAATCCGTTCTTCATCCCGAAGATGATAAGCGACATAGCTGCCGGCCAGATATCGATACAGTACGGATTCCATGGCCCCAACTATGCCACTACTTCTGCCTGCGCATCATCAACCAACGCACTGGCTGACGCTTTCAACCTTATCCGCCTGGGTAAGGCCAATGTTATCGTAAGCGGCGGCGCCGAGGCTGCTATCTGCGCATGCGGCGTGGGCGGATTCAACGCCATGCACGCCCTCTCTACACGCAACGACGAGCCCCAGAAGGCTTCGCGCCCGTTCAGCGCGAGCCGTGACGGCTTCGTTATGGCTGAGGGAGCAGGATGCCTTATCCTCGAGGAATTGGAGCATGCAAAGGCTCGCGGAGCCAAGATTTACGCAGAAATGGTAGGCGAGGGCGAAAGTGGCGATGCTTACCACATCACGGCTTCTCATCCCGACGGACTCGGAGCGAAGCTCGTAATGCAGGCGGCTCTCGACGACGCAGGCCTGAAGCCTGAAGACATTGACTATATCAACGTTCACGGTACATCTACGCATGTAGGCGATATATCAGAAGCCAAGGCTATAAAGGAAGTCTTCGGCGACGCTGCCTACAAGCTCAACATCAGCTCTACAAAGTCAATGACCGGCCACCTGCTCGGTGCCGCAGGCGCGGTAGAGGCTATGGTGAGTGTCCTGTCGGTACAGAACGACATCGTTCCTCCCACAATCAACCATGACGAGGACGACAAGGACGAGGAGATTGACTACAACCTGAACTTCACTTTCAATAAGGCACAAAAGCGCACAGTGCGCGCCGCAATGAGCAATACGTTCGGTTTCGGCGGTCACAATGCGTGCGTTATCTTCAAGAAATATGATGATTAACAACTTTATTGACAGAATAAAGCTCCCTTTCCGCAAGGAAAAGGAGCTTTATTATTCTTTATACGGCATTATAGGATTTTACCCTCACAACATCAACTACTACAAGCAGGCTCTCATGCACCGCAGCGTCACCAGGCGCAACGCCAAGGGAAAGCCTGTCAACAACGAGCGTCTTGAATTTCTAGGCGACGCCATTCTCGACGCGATAGTCGGCGACATCGTGTTCCGTCACTTTGAAGGCAAGCGCGAAGGATTCCTTACCACGACGCGAAGCAAGATTGTACAGCGCGAGACTCTTAACCGCCTGGCTCAGGAAATAGGGATAAGCCAGCTCATAATATCCAACGGACACAATTCCTCTCATAACAGTTATATGGAAGGAAATGCGTTCGAGGCCCTCGTGGGCGCAATCTATCTCGACCGCGGTTACGAGGCCTGCATGCGCTTTATGCAGAAACGCATACTGTCACAGCTTATCAATCTTGACAAGGTAGCATATAAAGAGGTGAACTTCAAGAGCAAGCTTATCGAGTGGTGTCAGAAGAACAGGGTCAAGCTTGACTTCAAGCTGGTGGAGCAGAAGCGTGACCAGAACAACAGTCCGATGTTCATATACCAGGCCACTATCGAGGGCGTAGAGGGCGGCACGGGGCAAGGCTATTCTAAAAAGGAGAGCCAGCAGCAGGCCAGCAAGCTGACCCTGCAGAGCCTGAGACGCAAGCCGCAGTTCATCGACGCCGTATTTGCTGCCAAGACCGAGCGTACCAAGATGGAAGAAGAGCCGGTGGAGACGGTGCCTGACGTTGACGTAAAAGAGGACTTTATCGTTACTTCGGCGTGCAGCCTGCCTGAAGATACGGCAGCGGCGGTTGTTGATGACGCCGGCAACGGCGCTGAGGCGAAGCCCGTAAACCGTAAGAAGAAAGAAGATACTGACGAGTTTGACCTCTCAGACATCAAGGCGTTTAATGACAAGATGTCAAAAGAGGACATCATCGCGGCCGCTGAGGCTGCCGCGTTCGGCGAAAACTGATTATGGCTTTAGTATTCAGAGAAGTTTTAAGTTCTCTCTGAATACTAAAGAAATACAATCCTTTCAAGTTCACGGAAATTATCTATTATATATTCGGCGTGCTCGTTTTCGAGTTCGCCGCGCTGCCCGTTGCCGTACGTCACGCCGGCTGCGGCCACTCCGGCAGCGTGAGCCATGCGTATGTCGAACACCGTATCGCCCACCACTACAGCCTCGCCGGGCTGCAGGCCGTTGTCAGCCAGCGTTTTAATTACCATGTCGGGAGCCGGCTTGGCATTGTCAACGTCGCCCGCGCCCAGCACATACGGGATGTAGCGTGCAAGCTCCAGGCGCGTGACGAAGTCGTCAAGCGAGGCATGTGAGCGGCTGCTCGCGATGGTGACAAGCAGTCCGGCCGCGTGCAGTCGGCGCACGGTGTCGATAACGCCCGGAAACGGTTTTACTGCATCCGGCGTGTTGTTTATGTCGAATATGCGGCGGTAAGTCTCGGCGCAGAGGTCACCCGTAGCGTCGTCCATAGGTATAAGGTCAGTGAAGGTCTGCTTCAGCGGCAGGCCTATCATGGCGGCGCACTCGTCGTCAGAGCGTGAGGGCAGGCCCAGCCGGGCTATTGTCTGCTGCATTGTGCGGACTATCAGGCCGCGCGTATCACCCATCGTGCCGTCAAAGTCAAGTATGACGGCCTTATATCTGTTTATCCTGTTCATAATCAGTCATTGTTAATTTAAGTATTACCGCCGGCATTTCATTACAACGGCCACGGTGTTCAGCCTGAAATATCCGAGCGACATATACATCAGTCCGCCGTAAGGATTATCCGTGCCCCATGAGTTCTTGCAGATGAAGTAACGGTTGCCGCCGGCGTCACGCGCCAGTCCTATTATCTCCATGCAGTGGTCGTCGGTAACGCTGAAGCGCTCAAGGGCACGCTGGCGCATGTCCTGCGTCACGCCTTTCTGCCCTCCGGCGAGGCGTGCCGTGCCGTCCTTGAACGAGAACCCGGGATTGGTCGTGTCGCCCTCCCAGCATACGCTGAGGCCCGAGCGCAGGCCGTTCTCCACGCGGCTGACCAGAGTGTCGACAGGCACATTATAGAATCTGCATCCCGTTCTGTTGGCAGGAACATCGAGCACGATGTCCTCATAAAAAGGCATGTGCGTATAGCTGGTCATGGGCAGATACTCGTCAGGCTGGCAGAGGCTGCGCGCAAACTCCTGCGGAGTATATTCAGCCCCGTACATCCACATGCGGTGTGGCATGGGGTTTACGGCCGTGTCGAGCGCATAATCCAGTGCGCCGCGCAGCCGCTCAAGGCCGGTGCGCAGGTTTACGGCCTGGTCTGTAATTGCCGTCAGCCGCCTGCACAGCACGTCATAATTGCATTCCGAGCGGTAAGAGTCATAAGGCATGACGCCGTAACGTTCCAAGGCGTCGAGCAACATGGGCGCCACACCGTCTGCCGTAACCGGTCCGCCGCCCTGCGCCAGATACCGGTGCTCGGCTCTTTCGGCAATGACGTGACGTGCGACGTAGGCCGGCGACAGATTGACCGAGTCTCCCATCATGATGCGGTCGCTCTCTATTGTGGCCAGCATGGCGTAAACCCAGCAGAGCGAGCTGTGCCCCTGATTCTTCACGGGAGTAATCCTGTTGATTGTCTCCACGGTGAACACGTCCTCATGCGGCGTCTTTCGGCTGCAGGCAGACAAGGCCAATACGGCGGCAAAGATTACGCTAAGCGTTATTTTCATGCTGCAAAGTTAGTCATTTTAGTCAGAATACATCATCGTATGAGCGGAAACTTTGGTTGATAGTAAGTCAGGCAGTTTGCGAAAGGCCGTCTTTTGCAAGGCGAAAGACCGTCAAACGCACGCTAAAAGACGGCCTTTTGGCGACCAAAAGACGGCCTTTCGCAAATGGCCTGATTATCAATGACTTGCACGCATGCCTGAATGCGCTGTCTCAATACACGGAAGATGTACGCCTGAAGGTCGTTATCAGCGGCTTTTACGCCGTGTTGTTACATTATGGATACAGCCCAAACAGCCGCTACGCAAGTATCCTTGCCTGCCTTTATGTCTGTCGCCTGCTGGCTGAAAAGGCTGCAAGGCCTTGACTTCTGACGGACGGCGCGGGCGGCAGTCCCGATTACTTATCCGTATTTATATGCCTGAACCGCTGATAGGCTCAGTCTTCCGATATCCTTGCCGCTGTCTGCGCGCGGCGTTATCCGCTCTGTTGCCAAACCTATAAAATAAGAAAATAACACCCCTTTTCTTTCTCTACATCACGGAAAAATATTAATTTTGCAGCGTTATGGCACAGAGACTCATCCAAACTCAGGCACAGAAGCAGGTTCAGACGCAGCGGCTCACACAGCAGCAGATGCTCGTAGTGCGCATGCTTGAGATGCCCCTGACCGAGTTTGAGCAGAGCGTGGCCACCGAGATTGACGACAATCCCGCCCTTGAAAGCGGCGCCCAGGACCCCGGACACGAGCCTGACGACACAGCTGCGGCCGACCGTGACGATAACACTGACGAAGACTTTGACGCCGTAACTGAGCGTGAAGACCGGGAGGCGGCGCTCGACGACGCACTCGCAGGCATAGGCATGGACGATGAAATGCCGCAGGCTGTATCTCCTCAGGCAGCCGACAGTCAGACAGCCGACTATGAGGAGATAACCTATGGCGACCAGGTGTCGTTTTATGACCGGCTGAAAGAGCAGATGGTGGATGTCGACCTGTCACCCCGGCAGCGTGAGATAATGGAATATCTCATAGGCTCGCTCGACGGCGACGGACTGCTGCGCAAGGATCTCGGCACGCTGGCCGACGAGCTGGCCATATACCATAACATCGATACCGACGAGAAGGAAATAGGGCATGTATTGCAGACCCTCCAGACATTTGACCCTGCCGGCATAGGCGCACGCAACCTGCGCGAGTGCCTCTTGCTTCAGATACGGCGGCGTCCGCGCTCAGACATGCGGCAACGCATGGACGACGTGATAACGAAATGCTTTGACGAGTTCATGAATAAGCGCTGGGACAAGATAGCGGCGCAGCTCGGATACGACGAGGACACGGCCAATGCCGTACACGCCGAGCTGCTGAAGCTGAACCCGAAGCCCGGCTCTGCCCTCGGCGAGACCGAGGGACGCAACGTGCAGCAGATAACTCCCGACTTCATTGTGGAAACAACTGACGACGGTAACGTAACCTTCACGATTAACAACGGAAACATACCCGAACTGTACGTGTCACCCTCTTTCGCGGGAATGGTTGACCAGTACCGTAGGAACAAGGGCAAGATGAACCGCCAGGAGAAGGAGGCCCTGCTCTACGCCAAGGAGAAAGTGGAGCGCGCGCGCGGATTCATCGACGCCATAAAGCAACGCCAACACACCCTGTACGTCACCATGAAAGCCATCGTCGACATACAGAAGAAATACTTTCTTGACGGTGACGAGAGTGACCTGAAGCCCATGATACTTAAAGACGTGGCCGAGAAGGCCGGCCTTGACATATCCACCGTGTCGAGAGTGAGCAACATGAAGTATGCCCAGACACGCTGGGGCACGTTCAAGCTGCGCCACTTTTTCAGCGACAGCGTTAAGGCCGAGAACGGCGAGGAGATGTCAACCCGCCGCGTTAAGGCCGCCCTTAAAGAAATCATAGACAACGAGGATAAGGCCAACCCGCTGAGCGATGACGCCATACGGGGCATGATGACCTCGAAAGGTTACCCCGTGGCGAGGCGCACGATAGCCAAATACCGTGAGCAGATGGGCATACCCGTTGCCCGACTTAGGAAGAAATGAGAGAGAAACAGATAATCTTTGCGGCCAAGGTATTGAGCGTGGTGTTCACCCCTTTCTACCTTCCATTACTCGGACTTGTCAGCCTTCTTACGCTGACTTATCTCAGCTTGTTGCCCGTTATGTACAAGCTGTTCCTGCTGTTCACGTTCTGGCTTTTCACAATCTTCCTCCCTACCATGCTCATACGCCTCTACCGCCACTATCAGGGATGGTCGCGCTTCGAGCTTGGAAGCCGTGAGCGGCGTGTGATACCTTATGTTATATCTATCGTTTCCTACCTGTTGTGCTATTATATCATGGCCGCGGCCCACGTGCCTCATTTCCTCGGCACTATCCTTATAGCCTCACTTGTAATTCAGGTGGTGTGCGCCATGGTCAATCTTTTCATCAAGATATCCACTCACACGGCGGCAATCGGCGGAGTGACGGGGGCTCTTCTGGCCTTTTCTCTTATCTTCGGGTTCAATCCCGTGTGGTGGCTCTGCCTGGTACTCATCATCGCCGGCCTGCTCGGAACCTGCCGCATGGTGTTGCGTCAGCATTCGCTTCACCAGGTAGTCACGGGCTATCTCGTAGGCGTTGTGTGCGCCTTTGTGGCCGTATTGCTGTTTTAGCGGCGGCAGAAGCAGGACAGACATATTAAGATAAACTAAAAACAAAGATATTATGACACCATTAGTAAGCATCATCATGGGCAGCACGAGCGACCTGCCCGTAATGGAAAAGGCGTGCAAGTTCCTCAATGACATGCACGTTCCGTTTGAAGTCAACGCCCTGTCGGCCCACCGCACGCCTGACGCCGTTGAGCAGTTTGCCAAGGAAGCGAAGCCGCGCGGCGTAAAGGTAATCATCGCCGGTGCGGGCATGGCGGCCGCTTTACCCGGCGTTATAGCGGCATCCACAACTCTGCCCGTCATCGGCGTGCCTATCAAAGGCATGCTCGACGGCCTTGACGCGATGCTTAGCATCATACAGATGCCGCCGGGAATCCCCGTCGCTACTGTCGGAGTTAACGGTGCCATGAATGCTGCAATCCTCGCGGTAGAGATGCTCGCGCTGTCTGATGACGGCATCGCTTCACGTCTGGAAGAATATAAAGCCGGGCTGGGTGCCAAGATTGAGAAGGCCAACAAGGAACTGGCTGAGGTTAAATATGAGTATAAGACGAATTAATAAGATGTAGTAGTTAAAGTAGTTAGAGAAGTTAAAGTAGTTAAAGTCAAATGCTTTGCCGGCCGGTATAATATATAATGGCCGTAGGCAAGACATTTGACTTTAACTACTAAGTGACACTGTGAACGATAATTTCATACCTGTATGCAAGGCATTTGACTTTAACTACTTTAACTTCTCTAACTACTTTAACTACTGAAAATATAAACAGACACTTATGGACCTTTTTAATTACCGGCGTCGCGAGACCTCCGAGGTGCAGATAGGCGGCACGCCGATGGGAGGACAGAACCCGATACGCGTGCAGTCGATGACCACCACGTCCACCACTGACACTGAGGCATGCGTGGCTCAGGCCGAACGGATAATCAAGGCGGGCGGAGAATATGTCCGTCTGACCACCCAGGGAGTGCGCGAGGCAGAGAACCTGAAGAACATCAACGCACGTCTGAGAGAAGACGGATACATGACTCCGCTTGTGGCCGACGTACATTTTAATCCGCATGTGGCCGAGGTGGCAGCGCTGTATGCCGAAAAGGTGCGCATTAATCCCGGTAACTACGTAGACCCGGCACGCACGTTCAAGCACCTTGAGTACACCGACGAGGAATACAACGACGAACTGAGGAAGATTGAGGAGCGCTTCGTGCCTCTGCTGAATATCTGCAAAGAACATCACACGGCGCTTCGTATAGGTGTCAACCACGGCTCGCTGTCAGACCGCATCATGAGCCGTTACGGCGACACCCCCGAGGGAATAGTGGAGAGCTGCATGGAGTTTCTGCGGATATGCAGGCGCGAACGGTTTGACAACGTTGTCATATCAATCAAGGCGAGCAACACGGTTGTCATGGTACGCTCGGTCCGTCTGCTGGTAAACGAAATGGAACGTGAGGGCATGAGCTATCCGCTTCATCTTGGAGTGACCGAGGCCGGTGAGGGCGAAGACGGCAGAATAAAGAGTGCCGTGGGCATCGGCGCGCTGCTGGCTGACGGCATAGGAGACACCATCCGCGTGTCGCTGAGCGAAGAGCCTGAGGCCGAGATACCCGTGGCACGCCACCTTGTAGACTATATAACGCGCCGCGCGGGCCACACGCTGATACCCGGCACTGAGGCCGGGGGCTTTGACTGGCTGCGCCCTGAACGGCGTATTACGTCGCCGGTGATGAACATCGGCGGACAGAACGTGCCCGTTGTAATTGCCACGATGAACGGTGGAGGTGACCCTGCGGCATTAAGCGCAGGACAAGACCTCGTGCCCGACTACGTCTATACCGGCGGCGCACTGCCCGAGCGGAGGCTGCCCGGACAGAAATACATAATCGACTTCAATGCTTATGCTGAGCTGGTAGGCACAGAAGGGGTGTATCCTATATTTCCGTATAACGCCATACCGTTTATCGGTCTGCTCAATGCGCCGCTTAAATTCCTCGTCTTGCCTTACGGGGCTGATACCGACGAATATACGGCATGCCTGAAGTCGCATCCTGAGGTGGTAGTGGTAAGCATGAGCAACAACCGCAACAGGCTGGGTGAACAGCGTGCGCTGGTGCACGAAATGATGTCGGCCGGACTTACCAATCCGGTTGTTTTCTGCCAGATGTACCGCCATTCGCGTGAGGAGAAAGGCGACTTTCAGATTGAGGCGGCGGCAGACATGGGCGCGCTGATGTTCGACGGGCTTACCGACGGCCTCTGGCTGATGAACGACGGCACGCTCGATAAGGCCGACATAACGTCTACCGCCTTCGGCGTATTGCAGGCCGCACGTCTCCGCACGTCAAAGACTGAATATATAAGTTGCCCCGGTTGCGGCCGCACACTGTACGACCTGCGTTCCACGATAGCACGTATAAAGGAGGCCACCAAGGACATGAAGGGACTGAAAATTGGCATTATGGGCTGCATAGTGAACGGTCCGGGCGAGATGGCTGATGCTGATTACGGATATGTCGGTGCCGGACGTGGCAAGATATCGCTGTATCACGGCAAGCAGTGCGTGGAGAAAAACATACCCGAAGACGAGGCGGTAGAGCATCTGCTGAGGCTTATCAGAGAGACTGAGAGCGGCCGGCAGGGATAAGAACCGGGCCGCCGACAGCCCGGTAAACCACGTATTTACAAGGCATTTACATCCGCTCTTGTAACATGCTGATATTCAATGAGTTGTAAAAGGCCGTCTTTTGTGTTGCAAAAGACGGCCTTTTAGCTTGCGATTGACGGCCTTTTGGAAAGCAAAAGACCGTCTTTGGCAAATCCGTCAGATGAATCAAGAAGCGAAGCATGTCATTTGTCACCTTTACATCCATTCCTGAATATAACGACGTTTTTCGCGTGTCAGGCATAAAATAGTTCTGATACGTATGTCTTTCAGATATTTTCTGTATCTTTGCTAACGCATAAATAGGATACGGCTCGGCAAAGCCAGGATAGAAAACTACGTTTTCACTTGGCTGTGCTCTCGCCTTTCACTATCTTTGCTAACGCGAAAATATATTAAGGAAAAAGCTAACTGACATCAAGAAATGAGTGAAAACATACCGCAGCAGTGGAGCAAGTTCTATCTGAAGGACGTGACGTTCATGAACCTTATGACGCGCCGCATCTTCAACGTGCTCATTGTGGCCAATCCTTATGACGCTTTCATGCTTGAGGACGACGGCCGTATCGACGAGAAAATCTTTAACGAATATACTGAGCTTGGCATGCGTTATCCGCCCACCTTCACGCAGGTGAGTACGACGGAGGAGGCTGCCGAGGTGCTCGCCAACACAAGTTTTGACCTTGTTATATGCATGCCCGGCAATGCGGACAACGACGCCTTCACCGTGGCACGTGACGTCAAGGACAAGTTTCCGGACATTCCCTGCGTCGTGCTGACGCCCTTCTCTCACGGCATAACGCGCCGCATGGAGAACGAGGACCTGTCTATCTTCGAATATGTGTTCTGCTGGCTGGGCAACACTAACCTCATAATGTCAATCATAAAGCTGATTGAGGACAAGATGAACATCGAGCACGACATAGCCGAAGCCGGCGTGCAGATGATTCTTCTCGTGGAAGACAGCATCCGCTTCTACTCGTCGCTGCTGCCAACGCTGTACAGCTACATCCTCGCCCAGAGCCAGCACTTCTCCGTTGAGGCGCTTAACCCGCACAACGCGGCACTCCGCATGAGGGGTAGGCCTAAGGTGGTGCTGGCCCGGACGTATGAGGAGGCCATGGCGCTGTATGACAAATACGCCGACAACACGCTCGGCGTGATATCTGACTGCCGCTTTCCGAAGGACGGAGTGAAGGACCCCGAGGCCGGCCTTAAGCTGCTGCGGGAGATACGCCGGCGCGACGAGTACGTGCCGCTGATACTGCAGAGCAGCGAGACCGAGAACCGCGCAAAGGCCGAGGCGGAGCATTTCCGCTTCATCGACAAGAACTCCAAGACGATGAACATCGACCTGCGCAACATCATGGAGGAGCACATGGGCTTCGGTGACTTCATCTTCCGCGACCCTAAGACCCACAAGGAGGTGATGCGTGTGCGCACTCTTAAAGAGCTGCAGGACAACATCTTCAAGATACCTTACGACTCGATGCTCTACCACATATCGCGCAACCACATGAGCCGCTGGCTCTGTGCCAGGGCGATTTTCCCCGTGTCAGAGTTTCTTAAGACCGTTACGTGGCACAAGCTGCAGGACGTTGACTTGCACCGCAAGATTATCTTTGACGCCATTGTGCAGTACCGCCACATGAAGAACATCGGCGTCGTGGCTGTGTTCGACCGCGGAAAGTTTGACCGCTACGCCCACTTCGCACGCATAGGCGACGGCTCTCTTGGCGGCAAGGGCCGCGGACTGGCCTATCTCGACAACATAATAAAGAAGCATCCGGAGTTTAACGAGCGTGAGGGAGTTACCGTGTCGATACCCAAGACGGTGGTTCTCTGCACCGATGTGTTCGACCAGTTCATGGAGAGCAACAACCTCTACCAGATAGCTTTGAGCGATGCCAGCGACGAGGAGATACTGCGTCACTTCCTCCGCGCACAGCTTCCGGACAAGTATATAGCCGACTTCTTCACCTTCTTTGAAGCCACCAACAGGCCGATAGCCATCCGTTCGTCAAGCCTTCTGGAAGATTCCCACTATCAGCCGTTCGCCGGAATTTATTCTACTTACATGATTCCGAACCTTGACGACAAGTATCAGATGCTGCAGATGCTCGCCGCCGCGATAAAGAGCGTTTACGCGTCGGTGTACTATAAGGACTCGAAGGCCTACATGACGGCCACGAGCAACGTCATCGACCAGGAGAAAATGGCCGTCATTCTGCAGGAAGTAGTGGGCAAACAGTACGGCGACCGGTACTATCCCAACATATCCGGCGTGCTGCGTTCGATAAACTATTACCCTATCGGCGACGAGACTTCAGAGGAGGGAATAGCAAGCCTTGCGCTCGGTCTGGGCAAGTATATCGTTGACGGAGGCCAGACGCTGCGCGTAAGTCCGTATCATCCTAACCAGGTGTTGCAGATGAGCGAGCTGGAGACAGCGCTGCGGCAGACCCAGACACAGTTCTATGCGCTCGACATGAAGGACGTGGGCGGCGACTTCAAGGTTGACGACGGGTTCAACATCTTGAAGCTGAAAGTGAAGGAGGCCGACAAGGACGGCTCGCTGAACTATATCGCCTCGACCTACGACCCGTATGACCAGGTGATACGTGACGGCATCTATGAGGGCGGCCGCAAAATCATCTCGTTCTGCGGAGTGCTGCAGCAGGGCGTGTTCCCGCTGCCCGAACTGTTGCAGATGTCTATGAAATACGGTGCCGAGGGCATGCGCCGGCCGGTGGAGATAGAGTTCGCCTGCAACGTGAACGCTGACCGCACGGGCGAGCTTTACCTGCTGCAGATGCGCCCGATAGTGGACAGCAAGCAGGTGCTCGACGAAGACCTGGCCGCCATAAGCGATTCGCGCTGCCTGCTGAGGTCGCACAATTCGCTCGGACACGGCATCAGTGAAGACGTTGTAGACGTGGTTTACGTAAAGACAGACGAGAACTTTACCGCGTCTAACAACCCGCGCATAGCCGACGAGGTGGAGCGAATCAACCGCAAGTTCCTCGCCGAAGGCAAAAACTACGTGCTCGTAGGGCCGGGCCGCTGGGGCTCGAGTGACTATTGGCTGGGTATCCCCGTGAAGTGGCCTCATATCAGTGCGGCGCGCGTTATAGTAGAGGCAGGGTTGCCCAATTACCGTGTTGACCCGAGCCAGGGCACCCACTTCTTCCAGAATCTGACAAGTTTCGGCGTGGGATACTTCACCGTAAACACGTATAAGAACGACGGAGTGTACCAGAAAGACGTGCTCGACGCCATGCCGGCGGTGGAGGAAACGCAGTACGTGCGCCACGTGCGCTTCGACCGTCCGCTGAAAATAATGATGGACGGAATGAAGCAGGAGGGCGTAGTTCTGCTCCCTTCGGAGGACGGAAATTGACATGTGACAATTAAAAATCAGGCATCTTTCACCGCGTCCGGTTACGGGCTTGTAACTCGCTGATAATCAGACCGGTTGTAAAAGGCCGTCTTTTGGTCCGCAAAAGACGGCCTTTTATCGTGTGATTGACGGCCTTTTGGAAAGCAAAAGGCCGTCTATTGGAAAGAAGTTAGAGAAGTTTTGTTAAGAAGTTAGAGAAGTTTCGTTAAGAAGTTAGAGAAGTTTTGTTAAGAAGTTAAAGGAGTTAAAGAAGTTATCACGCCCTTCGGGCGTTAGAAGTTAAAGCCATATGCTTCGCTGCTTGCATGACAAATCTCCTTGTCTGCTTGTCTCTTGTTCCTTGTCTGCTAAGCAAATAGAAGTTATCACGCCCTTCGGACGTTGGAAGTTAAGGCCGAATGCTTCGCAGATTAAGAGTTAAGAATGAAGAATTAAGAAAGCAAATCTGTTTGTCTGTTTGACGACTGAACAATTATTCGGTTATTTTTTGCCGTTTCATGGAAAAGCATTACTTTTGTTTCGGGTATGCATACATGCGCAGCCTGCATACCGTGCAGCCCGTATAAAGATTATAGATATGAAGATTTTTGCAGTCGGAATGAATTATGTCGAGCACAATAAAGAGCTTGACGGAACGTTATATAAACCGGAGGAACCCGTTATTTTCACCAAGGCAGACTCTTCTTTGTTGAAGGACGGAAAGCCGTTTTTCCTGCCAGACGATCTCGGACGCATTGACTATGAGACTGAGCTGGTAGTACGTATCTGCCGTCTGGGCAAAAGCATACCGCAGAGATTCGCCCACAGATATTATGACGCCGTTACCGTAGGCATTGACTTTACCGCCCGAGAGCTGCAGACCCGTCTGCGTGCCGAGGGCAAGCCGTGGGAGCTGTGCAAGGGCTTTGACGGCGCTGCAGCCATAGGCGAGTGGGTCAGCGTGGACAAGTTCCGCGACATACAGGCCATACATTTCAGTCTTGACATCAACGGCAATACCGTGCAGCAGGGCTGTTCGTCAGACATGTTGTATAAGGTGGACGAACTTATCGCTTACATCAGCCGCTGGTTTACGCTGAAGACGGGCGACCTCCTGTACACAGGCACGCCAGCCGGCGTGGGCCCTGTAAATATTGACGACCACCTTACGGGGTGGCTTGAAGACCGTAAAGTATTGGAGTTTAACGTTAAATGATAAAACGAGCAGTATTATTGCCATTGTTGTCGGTCATGGTGTTCTGCGCCGTTATGGCGCAGGGCGTGCGGCAAAAGTTCTTCAACCTCACGGCTGATGAGGTGAGGATTGACAGCGTGTTGCCGCTTTTCACTCATTCCGTGGCTCTTTCCGGAGCGTGGCAAGACTCTGTTTACACCGTCAGCATCGAGTATCCTGAGTTTATACTGATGGGCGATGCCGACATTGAGCGCTGCGGCAGGATTGCAGATGAGCCGCTGCCCGCTATGCCTGCCGTTGAGACTAACGTTGTGGTAGACCGTAAGCGCGGACGTCTTGAAGTGGCTTTCGTGCCGCTTGTCATGCGTGACGGCAGGCAGATGAAGCTCGTAAGCTTCATGCTCGACGTCAAGTCAAGCCCTAAGGTGAAGGCTCTGGCCGCCTCACGAGCCGCGACGTCAGGCTCGGTTTCGGGCAGATATGCCGACCATTCGGTGCTCGCCACAGGACGTTGGGCAAAAATACGTGTGCCGGAGACCGGCGTTTACGAGATTACCGATGCCCTGATACGCCGTGCCGGCTTCTCAGACATGAGCCGGGTGAAGGTGTACGGATACGGCGGAGCACTGCAGAGCGAGGTTCTGACAGAGCAGGACATCATACAGTTTGACGACCTTAAGGAAGTGCCTACATGTACGGTTGACGGCCACAGACTGTTCCATGCCCGCGGGCCGGTGACATGGAGCAGCAACACTACTACCCGCCGCACCCGCAACCCTTATTCAGACTACGGCTATTACTTCCTGACCGAGAGCGACGGCGAGCCGCTTACGGTTGACAGCACGGCCTTCATAGACTCCTTTTACCCCTCTGCCGACGATTATCACGCCCTGCATGAGATAGACGATTATGCCTGGTATCAGGGCGGGCGCAACCTGTTTGAAAGTACTCCGATCAGTGCCGGCCGTTCACGCAGCTACACCATTCAGCCGCAACAGGGGCAGGGCGGTGAACGGGTGATTACCGTAGGCGTAACGGCGGGTCAGGCCGCTTCAGGTCAAATCAGCATAAACGGCTCTGTAGCAGGAACGTTCTCGTTCTCCGGTTTCTCGGAGTACGACCACGGCAAGGAGGTGTTCCGCACCTACAGTGTGCCCGCATCGGCAACGGCCGACACCGTTACCGTCACCACGCTTTCAGGCGGTCCGGTGCGTCTTGATTATATATCCGTGTGCTATTCAGTGCCCCGTAGCCGGCCTGTGCTGGCTTCAACATCTTTCGCGCAGCCGGAATACGTATATAATATAACCAACCAGGACCATCATGCCGACCCGCAGGCTGACATGGTTATAATCGTTCCCACGTCGGCACGGCTCACTGCTCAGGCCCGCAGACTGGCCGACTTCCATGCCGCCCATGACAGTCTGAGGATTAATATTGTGCCTGCCGATGAGCTTTACAATGAGTTCTCAAGCGGTACGCCCGATGCAAACGCTTACCGCCGGTACATGAAGATGCTGTATGACCGTGCACAGACCGAGGCTGACATGCCCCGTTACCTGCTGCTGTTCGGTGACTGCGTTTGGGATAACCGCCTCAATACGTCAGAGTGCTCGTCGTTGAATGCTGACGACCTGCTGCTGTGTCATGAGAGTGAAGATTCGTTCAACGACGTCAACTGCTACGTTGACGACGGCTTCTTCTGCTGTCTTGATGACGGCGAGGGCGGCAATCCGCGCCAGACCGACAAGCTCGACGTGGCCGTAGGGCGGTTCCCCGTGCGCAACGAGGCCGAGGCCAAGATAATGGTTGACAAGACCATAAGCTACATCGAGAACGAAAACGCCGGGAGCTGGCAGAACAAGTTTGTGTTCATGGGTGACGACGGAAACAACAATCAGCACATGGACGACGCTGACCGCATGGCTACTCTTGTGGAGAACAGTAATCCGGCATTCCAGGTGGAACGTATAATGTGGGACGCATATAAGCGTGAAAGCACGTCGACGGGTAACTCTTATCCTGACGTGACGCGACTGATAAAGCAGCGCCAGGAGGCCGGCGCGCTGTTAATGAACTACAGCGGACACGGAGGACAGACATCCCTGTCTCACGAAATAGTGATTACTCAAAATGACTTCGCCACCTTTACCAACAAGAATCTTCCTCTTTGGATAACTGCTTCGTGCAATATCATGCCGTATGATGCCCAGCAGGACAACATCGGTGAGGCCGCCGTGCTGAACCAGAACGGCGGTGCCGTAGCTTTCTTCGGTACTACACGCACCGTATATGTTGACCGTAACAGGGCCATCAACCAGGCTTATCTCGAAGCGTTGCTTACTCCTGATAACGGCAGATATGTCTCGATAGGCGAGGCGCAGAGGCTGGCCAAGAACCAACTGATAACATCCAACCGTGACACCACGGTCAACAAGCTGCAATATGCGCTGCTGGGTGACCCCGCGCTCGTGCTCAATGTGCCGCGGCCGGGCGTCGTGATAGACAGTATAAACGGTGTTGCGGCAGGCTCGGCCGGCAGCATGCCCCAGCTTGCGGCAGGCTCGCTGGTAACGATTAGCGGGCATATAAGTACTGCCGGAGCTGACGTGGATGCGTCGTTTACGGGTACGGTGACGGCACAGGTCAGGGATGCGGAGAAGCTTGTCGTGTGCCGGCTTAACAACACTTCGAGCGACGGCGCTGACACGCCGTTCACGTATTATGACCGCAGCACGGTGCTTTTTAACGGTACCGACAGTGTAAAGGGCGGACGTTTCACGTTCAGGTTTGCCGTGCCTATGGATATAGATTACAGCAACGAGACAGGTCTTATCAACGTTCTGGCCGTAAATTCAGTGACAAATGATGTCTACAACGGTTATAATGAGGACTTTACCGTAGGCGGAACGGCTCAGACCGCGAACGACGGAATAGGCCCGTCAATCTATTGCTACCTTAATTCTCCGTCATTTGTCAACGGCGGTAACGTCAACACTACGCCTTACTTCGTGGCTGAGATATCAGACAAAGACGGACTTAACACAACCGGCAGCAGCATAGGGCATGACCTCCTGCTGACCATTGACGGCGACATGAACAAGACTTACGTGCTGAACAGCAACTTTGAGTATGACTTCGGCAGCTATACCAAGGGCCGCACGTTCTACAACATACCGGCGCTGACGCCCGGTCAGCACACCCTTACCTTTACGGCGTGGGACATAATGAACAACTCTTCGAAAGCAGTGCTTGACTTTAACGTGGTAGAAGGTCTTGCACCCAGCCTTTATGACATTGACTGTACGTCAAATCCCGCGACTACATCTACGACATTCGTCATCACGCATGACCGCTCAGGAAGCAACCTTGATGTTGAGATTGAGGTGTTCGACATCAGCGGCCGTCCGCTGTGGAAGCACAACGAGAGTGGCGTGGCCTCGTCAGGCACGTACACCGTTGACTGGGATCTGACATCTGACGGCGGCGGAAGGCTTGACACCGGAGTGTATATCTATCGTGTGAAGGTAGGCGGTGACGGCAGCGGAATGGTGTCGAAGGCTAAGAAGCTTATCATCATACGTTAAGCGGCAGGCCGTAAGCTATTTACCATGCCACATTGTACAATAATCCGAAAAAAAATCAGTTATTAAGAAAGATGCCGTTACGTTGACTGACATTGTGAACGCACGGCATCATTATCTACGACAATAAGAAAACCAAAAGACACAATGAAGATACGGCTAAGATTATTGCTGACTGTGGTGTCGGCCGTCGTTGCGCTGGGTGCCGGCGCACAGGAGAAGACCGACATATTCAATCCTGAGAAAAACTCGGTAACGTCACAGACCATTGCTCCTGACGCCCGTGCGGCCGGTATGGGTGATGTGGGAGCGGCCACCGACCCTGATGTCAACTCGCAATACTGGAATCCGGCCAAATATCCGTTCTGTATCAGCCGTGCCGGGGTGGCTCTTAACTACACGCCGTGGCTGCGTCAGCTTGTCAACGACATGGACCTTGCCTATCTGGCGGGCTATTACCGCATCGGGGACTACAGCGCCGTGTCGGCTTCGTTACGTTATTTCTCGCTCGGAGAGGTCATGATGGACGAAGACGCCGCAGGCATGACTATCAGTCCATATGAGATGTCTATAGACGTGGCTTACTCGCTAATGCTCAGCGAGAAGTTCTCAATCGCCGCGGCAGTGCGCTGGATTTACTCAGACCTTACTTACGACTATACCGACGACACATCGCCCGGAAGCGCCTTTGCGGCCGACATCGCCTGCTATTATCAGGATTACATAATGATAGGCAACCGCGAGTGCCAGCTCGGCTTGGGTCTGAATATAAGTAATATAGGTAGCAAGATAACCTTCGGAGGTGACGACAACAGCGAGTTTATACCTACGAACATGCGTATCGGAGCGTCACTCATGGTTCCGATTGACGAATACAACCGATTTACTATTGCCGCTGACGCCAACAAACTGCTTATCCCGACGTATCCGCTTCAGGAAGACGGCGAGTCAACCGAGGATTATCAGCAGCGTGTACAGAAGGATTATTACGACGTTTCGAGCATCGGAGGTATCTTCAAGAGCTTCGGCGACGCGCCCGGCGGATTTAAGGAGGAGCTTCAGGAGATACGCTGGAGCGTCGGCGCAGAGTATGTTTACAACGACAAGTTCTCGCTTCGTGCCGGTTATCACCATGAGTCTGAGAACAAGGGTAACCGCAAGTACTTCACCTTCGGTGCCGGATTCCGCATGAGCGCGTTCTCGCTTGACTGCGGATACGTGTGGGCTACGGCCAAGAGTAACCCTCTCGACCAGACGCTGCGCTTTACTCTCGCGTTTGACATGGACGGAATTAAAGACCTGTTCAGAAGATAACCGGCATGCCTGACGGCATTAAATGAATATAAGATGAATATCAGAGTAGGTTTAGGATACGATGTCCACCGCCTTGTTGAGGGCCGCGACTTGTGGCTCGGGGGCATCAGGATTGAGCATGACAAAGGTCTGCTGGGCCACAGCGACGCTGATGTGCTGATACATGCGATATGCGACGCGCTGCTCGGGGCAGCCAACATGCGCGACATCGGCTACCATTTTCCAGATACGTCAGAGGACACTTTGAACGTAGACAGCAAGATACTGCTGCGCAAGACCGTAGAGCTTATCGCCACGAAGGGCTATACCGTAGGCAACATTGACGCCACTGTATGTGCCGAGCGGCCTAAGATAAATCCGCATGTGGAGGCCATGAAGGCCTGTCTGGCAGAGGTAATGGGGACTGATGTCGACAATATCTCGATAAAGGCCACTACTACCGAGAAGCTCGGATTTACCGGACGCGAGGAAGGAATGAGCGCATATGCAGTGGCTCTGATAGTGAAGGAATAAGTCAACGGCCGCTGCCTGCCGCACGGCTTGACACAGACGCAAATACAAAAGGCCGTCTTTCGCAACCCGAAAGACGGCCTTTTATCGTGTAAACGACGGCCTTTTGCAATGCAGTTTGCCGTCTTTTGCAAAACGTTCAGCAATCGGTCATCTCACGGTATAGCCCATGTGAGCGTATGAACTCGGCCACGCGCGGCGGCACGAGGCTGTCAAACGGCTTGCCGGCGGCTATCAGCCGGCGTACCTCCGTGCTGCTGCCGGGCACTAATCCCGTGTCTGCCATGGTGACGCCGACCGGTAGTTGTTCCGTATTGAGCGGTGTTCCCTCACGAGGATAAACCACTACTGGATAGTTGGCGATAATATCTTTTGCGGCATACCACTCGTCAAAGCGGGCCCAGTTGTCGGCACCTATAAGCAAAGTGAAGCTGCGGTCAGGGTAGTCATGGCTCATCGACTGCAACGTATGCCACATGTATGACGGCCGGGGCAGGCTGAACTCATAGTCAGAGGCTGTAAGCCGCGGTTCGTCAGCAAGCGCGAGACGTACCATCTCGAGCCTGATTCTGTCGTCAAGCAGGTGCATGGAGCGTTTAAAGGGATTCTGCGGTGACACTACGAACCATACCTCGTCGAGCCGGGTGAGGCTGAGCAGTCGGCGTGCCAGCTCTACATGTCCGTTGTGTATGGGATTAAACGTTCCGCCGAAGATACCTGTTGAGAGCATGAGAAAGATGATTTTAAAAGTTAAGGAGCGGTTACACGCTCCTTAACATGATAATGGTTAATCCTCTGAGATAAATCTGTTGACGGCTTCGTAAGCCTCATGTACGGCACGTTCAAGGTCGTCGTTGACTATCACACAGTCGAACTTGCCGGCGAAAGTCAGTTCAAATGAGGCGCGGGCAAGGCGGTCTTCAATCACTTCGGGTGCGTCAGTGCCGCGTCCCTCGAGGCGTCGGCGCAGCTCGTCTATCGACGGCGGCTGGATAAATATGCTCAAGGCACGGCCGCCGTAATACTTCTTTATGTTGCATCCACCCTTTACGTCGACGTCGAGCACTACGTTCTCGCCCTTATTGAGCTGGTTCTCGACCTGGCTTTTCAGTGTTCCGTAATATCTGTCCTTGTACACCTCCTCGTATTCCAAGAACTCGCCAGCCTCAATACGGCGGCGGAATTCATCGGGAGTTACGAAGAAATACTCCACTCCGTCGCGCTCGGTGCCGCGCGGCGGGCGGCTTGTGCATGATATGCTGAAAGCCATGTTAAGCTCTTTATGCGCCATAAGGCGGCTGATAACAGTGCTTTTGCCGCTGCCGCTGGGTGCTGAGAAGATAATTATTTTTCCTGGCATGACAGTAAGTTTATGGATGATTACAATACGTTAAGCACCTGCTCCTTAATCTGCTCAAGTTCGTCTTTCATCTTTACCACGATGTTCTGCATCTCGGCATTGTTGCTCTTGCTGCCCGTGGTGTTGATCTCGCGTCCCATCTCCTGCGCTATGAAGCCGAGCTTCTTGCCCTGGGCCGTGCCCTCGTCCATGGTCTCGCGGAAGTATTTCAGGTGGTTGGCGAGGCGCTGTTTCTCCTCGTTGATGTCCAGTTTCTCGATATAATATATCAGCTCCTGCTCCAGACGGTTCTTGTCATACTCAATTTCGGGTATGCTCTTGAGGCCTTCAATGATGCGTGCGCGTATCTTCTCGACGCGTGATTTCTCATAAGTCTCTATCGAGGCGAGCAGTTTTGTGATGTTGTCAAGCTTTTCTCTGAACTTCTTGTAAAGGGCTGCGCCCTCCTGGTCACGGAACGCCGTGAGGCCTTCAAGCGCTTCGTTTATGCCCTGGCTGACCGCTGCCCATTCGTCATCGCCAAGTTCCTCGACGTCAGTCTTGGTCATTACGTCAGGCATGCGCAGCAAAGTGGCGAACCAGTCCTGAGGCTCAGGAATGCCGGTGGATTCAGATATTGCCTTTATCTGGCGGTAATAATTCTCGATAAGGGCACTGTTTATCGGCGTGGCATCGGCCGCAGCGTCCTTCTCAATCCAAATGGAAAAGTCAATTTTGCCGCGTTTCAGAACTCCTGAAACTGTCTGGCGTATTTCCATTTCTTTCTCACGATATAGTGGGGCGATGCGTGTTGACAGGTCTAAGGCCTTGCTGTTCAGTGACTTGATTTCAACGTGAATCTTCTTTTCATTAAAAGTTACGACTGACTTGCCGTAACCGGTCATCGATTGTATCATAGCACTTTTGTAGTTAAATTTCTGCAAAAGTACATATTTCTTAGGAAAAAAGCGTATTTTTGCATGTTATTTAAAAAGTTATTTCCATTTATGCCGTGCATTTTAAACATTGAGACAAGCACAGACGTGTGTTCGGTTGCCGTAAGCCGTGACGGCGCGTGCATCTTTAACCGTGAGGACCATAGCGGTCCTAATCATGCTGTAAAGCTCGGAGTATTCGTTGACGAAGCATTATCATATATCGATAACCGCTCAATTCCGCTTGACGCGGTGGCCGTAAGCTGCGGCCCCGGTTCGTACACCGGTCTGCGGATAGGCGTGTCGATGGCCAAGGGCATATGCTACGGACGTGGCGTAAAGCTCGTTGCCGTGCCGACGCTTGAGCTGCTCGCCGTGCCTGTGCTGCTTGAGCATGATGTCGAGGAAGGGGCTCTGCTGTGCCCGATGCTCGACGCACGCCGCATGGAGGTGTATGCGGGAGTTTATGACCGGGCGCTGAATGAGGTGAGACCGGTGCAGGCTGATGTGGTGGATGCCGGTACATATAAGGAGTATCTTGATAAAGGGGAGGTGTACTTCTTCGGTAACGGGGCTTGCAAATGCATCGACGCCATAGACAACGGCAATGCCAGACTGATAAAAGGCATCAAGCCATTGGCCTGCAACATGTTCCCTCTGGCCGAGAAGCGCATGGCCCAAGACCGGTTTGAGGACGTGGCTTATTTCGTGCCGTTCTATCTGAAAGACTTTGTAGCAAAGACTCCGAAGAAACTTTTATAATCATTTTTGCCGGCTTGACTTCAGCCGCATGATACCTCTGCAACATTATATGAATATCAATAATAAAAATAAATGAACATCGCAGGATTAGACTATAACACCCAACGGGAGAAACTCATATTGCCGGAATACGGCCGTGAAGTGCAGAAAATGGTAGACTATGCCATTACGCTCGAAAGCAAAGAAGAGCGTCAACGCTGTGCCGAGACCATTATCGGCATCATGGAGCGCATGTTTCCGCAGTCACAGGAGAACATTGATTATGAACAGAAGCTGTGGGACCATCTCGCAATAATGAGCAACTTTAAGTTGGATATTGACTATCCCGTAGACATAAATGAGGCTAAAAGCATATTGAAAAAGCCTCAGCCGATGAACTATCCGAAACAGAAAAACCCCGTAAAACACTACGGGAGCATGATGTATGAATTGTTCGGAAAGCTGAAGGAAATGGAGCCAGGCCCCGAACGCGACGAGCTTACGAGGCTTACTGCCAACCAGATGAAGCGCAACCTGATACAATGGAGCCACGGCTCAAGCGACGACGAGAAGATAGCATCTGACCTGGCGCGGTTTACCGACGGCAAGATACAGCTTGACCTTGACACCTTCAAGTTTAACATAGGCAACATGAAGGAGCCTGGAGAGAAGCGCCGCAAGAGACGTTAATGCCCTGACGACACTTTAACCGACAAATCATCTGCTCATGGAATCATTCATAATAGAGGGAGGACATCCGCTAAGCGGCACCATAACGCCGCAGGGTGCTAAGAATGAAGCTCTTGAAGTAATATGCGCGTCATTGCTCACGTCTGACGAAGTGAGGATAAGCAACGTGCCCGACATACTTGACGTAAACAACCTTATACAGCTTCTCACTGACATCGGAGTCAGTGTAAAGCGTATCGGTAAGAACGAATACTCCTTCAAGGCGGGACGTGTGAATCTTGATTATCTTGAAAGTGACGAGTTTATACGCAAGTGCTCATCGCTCAGAGGCAGTGTGCTGATGATAGGACCGCTGCTCTCACGCTTCGGCAAAGCTGTCGTCGCAAAGCCCGGAGGAGATAAGATAGGCCGCCGGAGGATGGACACTCATTTCCTCGGTTTCAAGCATCTCGGTGCCAAGTTCTCACATAATGACGAGCGAGGAACATTTGAAATAGACGGAAGTAACCTTAACGGTTGCTATATGTTGCTTGACGAGGCCTCGGTAACGGGCACGGCCAACATCATCATGGCTGCCGTATTGACCAGGGGTACGACGACTATCTATAACGCGGCATGCGAACCTTATATACAGCAACTGTGCCACCTGCTTAACCGCATGGGGGCCCGCATAAGCGGCATTGCCTCCAACCTGCTCACCATAGTGGGCGTAGAGAGCCTTCACGGAGCGCGGCATACCATTCTGCCGGACATGATTGAGGTAGGCTCGTTTATCGGAATGGCCGCAATGGTAGGCAACGGAATACGCATAAAAGATGTTTCGGTGCGTAATCTCGGCATTATTCCTGAGGCGTTCAGGCGTCTCGGAGTGAAGATAAGCATAGAACATGACGACCTTGTCATCCCCCATATGGACCATTACGAGATAGAGTCGTTCATCGACGGTTCGATAATGACACTGGCTGACGCGCCGTGGCCGGGGCTTACCCCTGACCTTCTGTCGGTGCTTCTTGTCGTAGCAACGCAGGCAAGAGGCAGCGTATTGTTCCACCAGAAGATGTTTGAGAGCCGCCTGTTCTTCGTTGACAAGCTCATCGACATGGGCGCACAGATAATCCTCTGTGACCCTCACAGGGCCGTGGTGGTAGGCCATGACCATAAGGTAAGGCTGCGTGCAGGGCGCATGACAAGCCCCGATATCCGTGCAGGAATAGCCCTCCTGATAGCCGCTTTGAGTGCCAACGGCACCAGCCGGATAGACAATATAGCCCAGATAGACCGTGGTTACGAGGATATCGAGGCCCGCCTCAATGCGCTCGGGGCACATATTAAACGTATTAAATAAGTCAAGATACTGATAAATGATAAGACCCGAAGAGGTATATAAAATAGGAAAGATAGGCAAACCGCACGGAGTGAAGGGTGAAGTTACCTTCATGTTTACCGACGATGTGTTCGACCGCGTCGATGCCGACTATCTTGTTCTTATGATTGACGGCATACTTGTGCCGTTCTTTTTCGAGGAATACAGGTTCAAGAGCGGTGAGACTGCCTTGGTGAAGTTCTGCGATGTTGACGACAAAGAGACCGCGCGGGAGCTTACGGGGTGTGATGTGTTCTTTCCGAAGAAACTTTCTGACCGGAGTGAAGACGAGCTAACGTGGGACGAGCTGGTGGGTTTCAGTATCTTGGATGAAAATAACAACGACTTGATTATCGGCGTAATCGCATACGTTGACGACGCTACTGACAACGTGCTTTTCAGTGTAAAGACACCTGACGGAGGCGAAGTGCTTGTGCCGGCGGCTGACGAACTGATAGCCAGAGTTGACGCCGGAAAGCGTGAAATACGCATGAAGCTGCCCGAAGGACTGCTCGACATGGGCTGAAAACGGTATGCGCTACATAATGAAACGTGCTCAACACTAAATATATGAAGAAACAGATTGCCATTCTTGGTTCGACAGGCTCTATCGGAACGCAGGCCCTTGACGTTATAGAAGAGCATCCCGACCTGTACGAAGTGTACTGTCTGACGGCAAATAATAAGGTAAACGAACTGGCCGCACAGGCCCGGAAGTTCAATCCCGCGGCCGTGGTGATAGCCAATGAGGACAAATATGATGAGCTGAGAAGCTTGCTCAGCGACCTTCCCGATATAAAAGTTTATGCAGGAAAACGTGCCATTGACGAGATTGTTGAGGCCGACCCGATAGACATGGTGCTTACGGCCATGGTGGGTTTTGCCGGGCTCAGCCCTACAATCCACGCAATAAAGGCGCATAAGAAGATATGTCTTGCCAACAAGGAGACACTTGTTGTGGCCGGAGAGCTGATATGCCGCCTTGCCGCTGAATACCGTTCACCTATTATTCCGGTAGACAGTGAGCATTCGGCGATATTCCAAAGCCTGATGGGGGAGGGTGACAACGAGATAGAGAAGCTGCTTCTCACCGCTTCAGGAGGTCCGTTCCGCAACTTTACAAAGGAACAGCTTGCCGGCGTTACAAAAGCCGACGCCCTGAAACATCCCACCTGGACAATGGGCGCGAAGATTACAATAGACAGCGCTACGATGATGAACAAGGGCTTTGAAGTGATTGAGGCCAAGTGGCTTTTCGGCGTTCCGGCCGACAAAATACAGGTTCTTGTACATCCTCAAAGCATCGTTCACAGCGCCGTGCAGTTCTGCGACGGTGCCGTGAAGGCACAACTCGGCGTTCCGGACATGCGGCTCCCCATCCAGTTCGCTTTCTCCTACCCCGACCGTCTGCCGCATAAGGGCGAGCGTCTTGACCTGTTCAGGCATCCGCTTGAGTTCTTCGAGCCCGACATGGAGAAGTTCCGCTGCCTGGCGTTGGCCTTCGAGGCAATCAGAAAAGGCGGCAACATGCCCTGCATAGTCAATGCCGCCAACGAGGTGGTTAACCGTGGATTCCTTGAAGACCGCTGCTCGTTCATGCAGATGAGCGACGTCATCGAGAAAACAATGAACCGTGTGGCGTTCAGCGACAAGCCGGACTACGACACTTACGTGGCCACCGACGCCGAGGCAAGACGCGTGGCGATAGAGATGCTAGGTGTGAAAAATTAAAGGTGAAGAGTGAAAAATTAAGAGTGAAGAGTTAAGAAATAATCAAATCATTTAGTATAATCATCAATTTCGCGGAAGCTGTCAAGCAAGGTGATTTGTCTTGTCTGACCGTTTGTCCGCAATTTATCAACTAAAGAAAAGACATGGAAGAATTTTTGATAAGACTGCTCCAGTTTATGCTGGCAATCTCAATTCTCGTGCTGCTTCATGAGGGCGGCCACTTCTTTTTCGCAAAACTTTTCGGCGTAAGGGTCGAGAAGTTTTATTTATTCTTTGACCCCTGGTTTCATCTTTTCGAGTTTAAGCCGAAGAAAAGCGATACCACTTACGGTATAGGCTGGCTCCCGTTGGGCGGCTACTGTAAGATTTCGGGCATGATAGACGAGTCGTTCGACACCGAGCAGATGAAGAAACCGGCCCAGCCTTGGGAGTTCCGGTCTAAGCCTGCATGGCAACGCCTGCTCATAATGGTGGGCGGCGTGCTGGTAAACTTCCTGCTCGCGCTGTTCATTTACGCAATGGTGCTCTTCACGTGGGGCGACTCTTATTATTCGCTCAAGGACATGACGTACGGCATGAAGTTCAACGACGCGGCCAAGGAGATAGGTTTCCGTGACGGCGACATACTGCTGCATACTGACGAAAAGACCTTTACTAAGTTTGATGTCGACATGTACCGTTACATTGCCAACGCCTCCTCTGTAACCGTTTTGCGTCAGGGTAAGGAGGTAACGGTGAACCTTCCCGAGGATATGAGCCTTCTCGAGATGCTCAAGGCCGACCCTGTGTTTGTCCGTCCGTTCATCCCTGCCGATGTCGACAGCGTGCTGGCAGGCTCTCCGGCGATGAAAGCCGGTATGCGGAAGGGCGACAAACTGCTGGCAATCAACGGCAAGAGCATCGACTCATGGAACGAGTTTGACGAGCAGATAGGCCGCATGAACGACGTGCTTGCTGCCGCAACTACTCCTGCCGACAGCCTTAAGGCGCGCACTACGACGGTCGTTTTTGCCCACAAGGACAACCTTGCGCAGAAGGATACGGCGCAGGTGGTACTCAATGCTGACCTTACTCTCGGCGTAGGCCGCAGTTATCTCGGCGATTATTACAAGCCCGTAAAACTTGAATACGGCTTCTTTGAGAGTTTCCCGGCCGGCGTGGTGTACGGTGTTAACGTGCTCCGTGGCTACGTTGACGACATGAAATACGTGTTCACTGCCGACGGAGCGAAGTCGCTCGGAGGCTTCGGTGCAATCGGAAGTCTGTTCCCCGCGACGTGGAACTGGATGCTGTTCTGGCGCATGACGGCGTTCCTGAGCATAATCCTTGCGTTCATGAACATACTGCCTATCCCTGCTTTGGACGGCGGTCACGTGCTTTTCCTTCTATATGAGATGATTACACGCCGCAAACCGAGCGAGAGTTTCCTTATCAAGGCTGAATATGTCGGCTTCGGAATACTTATCCTCCTTATGTTGGTCGCTAACATGAACGACATCCTCAGATGGCTGGGGTATATGTGATTTTTAGTAGTTAAAGTAGTTAGAAGGAGTTATTGCTCGCTGCGCTCGCTTAGTAGTTAGAGTCATATGCTTTGCAGGTTATACCTTTTACGCAAGCAACAGGACTATTGACATTTAACTACTAAGCGAGCGCAGCGAGCGATAACTCCTTCTGACTACCTATAACTACTAATGAGAACTCTTCTCAAACACCTTCAGAACGTCGCATTTCGTGGTGTAAGAGTCAACGTTCTGCGGGTGCTCTTTTGCGAATTCAGCCAATGCCGCGAGAGCTTTATACTGCTGTGAGGCAGGGCGGGGGATGATGACAGTGTTATAATTCTGGTCATATGAGGCAGTGTACCACGGGTCGTAAGACATGAAGGCAAGGGCATAAAGAGCCTCATACTGCATCTTCAGGTCTGCCGACTTGGCGCATTCGTCAAGATATTCAACGGCCTTACGCGCGAAGTCAAGCTCTCCGGCACGTGCGCTGTCGTTGACGCTGTGGCCGTAATGCGTCAGGAACCAGCAGTCGCCGTAGCACGAAGCCTGGTAATAACGTACGGCAAGCTCATAGGCCCGTATGTCTTTCTGTTCTCCCTCGCGCGCCAGGCTGTAGCTTCCCTGAAGCTGTATCATTTCCTTACAGTACTTCACTTTCAGGTTTTCCTTAGGCGTTGCCTTGCTTGGGCCGTCGGTCTCGGGGTCGTTGGGCAACTGGCGTACAAACCAACGCGGCACGCTGTAAGCCCTGTTTGCCATGTACCAGCTTATGTTCTGCTTCGCAAGATAGTCAAGCGACACGCGCTCAAGATACGGCAGAGCGTCGGCAAAGCGGCCTTCGGCCAAGTAGCGTGTGCCTATAAGGTCGTTGTAAAAATCCTTGTTGCGGTAAACCTGCTGAGCCACATAGTGCTCAAACACGTCTGCCTTGGCCGATGTGAGATAAGTATAGTAAGCCGCCAGGCTGTCAGCAGGGCATTCAGAGAGCTTCGCGAAGTACTCGTTCCATGCCGCATAGTCCTTGTTCCAGGGCCAGTCGCCGCCCCAGATAAAGCTTTCCTCAGCGTGGGCACCTTCCGTCTCAAAGAACAGTCCGTTCTCCTCCATCATGCCGTAGAGCGCGAATGCCATGTTGCTGTTGCCCTCGTTATCGTATCTCGGGGCCAGAACGTTGTAAGCGATGCGCTCCTTTACGTCAGTGTAATGGTTAGAGTATTCGTCCGAGTTGTCACGTTCCTCTTTTATTTTTCTGTCCAGCCAGCGGAACTCATCAGTCAGCCAGGCCGACAGTCCGCCGTTCAGCGGGTCTGCCGTGGCGTGCGCCAGCAGGCGTATGCAGCGTGCGTTGTCCTTCATGCGGCGGCTGCCCTTCATGTTGACGGCGGCGTCGGCACGGGTTATGGCGTCCTTATAGTCTCTCATCAGGTATCTCACCATTGCCGCAGCGCTCTGCCACAGGCAGGGTGATGACGTCTTGTGCTCTTTCAGAACGGTGTCAGCAAATCTTACAAACTCCTCAGCCTCGGCCGTCTCAACGGTGCGTGTGTCGTTGGAGCCGATGCGGAAATCACCGTCGAGGGTCTCCTGGAAGTTGTTGACAAGGTCCTGCACTAAATATAATAAGGTGTGGGCGTTAGGGTCGTCGGCATACACTTTCTTTATTCCGGCCATGTTGCGGTAGTTCTTCATGCAGTAACGTATGCTGGCAATGTCGCCCTGTTCGGCGTAAATCTCGCATGCGGCGCGGCGCAGTCCGCTGTTAAGCAGTGCGCGGGCGTAGATGTTGCGGCACATCTCGCGCCACACTCCGCGCGGCAGCTTGGATGCCGTGGCCGTCCAGTAGAGCATGTTCGCCTTGTCGCGGCCCAGCAGCATGTTGGCGCGCATGGTCATCAGGGCGAACTGTTCGCGGCCGTGGCGTCCCTTGTAAGCCTGCGCTTCTTTCAGTATTGAGTGCATGGTGCTGTCGCGTGAGGCCAGTTCCTCTTTCGTAGGATAGTTCCACGAGTCCATTGATATGTTGTCGCACACCTCAAGATAGGCGTCAAGCATGCTCATGTAGTCAAGCATCGGGCGGTCGTCCCTGCTCTCGGCCAGCGAGCGCAGGCGGTCGCGGTTGGCCTCATAGTAGGCGTAGCTGTCGCTCTGAGGCTCTCCGCCGTAGCGTTTCCACCAGTCGTTCATGTCTGTGGTGAATGGCGAGTTCATTGTCTCGCGGCGGAAAACGCTGAACACGTAGGCGTTATGTGTGGGTGCCTCCGGCGCGCATGCCGGTGCTTCGGCCGACAGGCTAAGGCTTATTATCAGTGCTGTTAAAAATCTTTTCATAGTCATCCGGTTTATATCTTGTAATGTTCTGGCCGCTGAGGTCAAACAGTATTATCTCGCTGTTGGCGTCGGCGCGTCTTGCGCTGACGGCCCTTGCGGCGTCAAGAATGTCGTTTACAGAGGGCGTGCGGGTAACGATAGAGTCGCCAGTCAGCACGGGCAGGTCGTCGTCGCGGTGCATTATGCCGACGTAGCGGCCGCCGCGGAACAGTATGCGCCAGCCGAATATGGGATAGGCCGATGCCAGCGGCAGGTCATATCCGTCAAGGTAACGCATGTAAGGGGCGGCGTCGCGCATGTCGAGAATGGGCTTCTCGCATTTCAGGTCGGTAAAGTCGCCCGTGTTATACATCATCAGCACGCCGCGGCTTACGGGCGGAGCTTCCATTGAGAGCTGGTGAAGGCGGATTGTGGCCGACACGCTTATGCCCTCGGCCCGTGCCCGTGAGCACAGCGTGCGCAGGAAGTCGAAGTAACGTTTCTCCGTGCGCCGCGTCCAGTCGCAGTCTATCTGAATCTCCTTTACGCCGCTGATGCCGTTAGTCTCGTTCATCTGCATGATGCGGTCAAGCAGCCTCCCGGCCAGCGCCGTGGTGTCGGCGGCCATGCAGTCGTTGACGATAAACACCGTCGGCACTATCTCGATGCCCTCCGGCACGGCCGAGCGGAACCTCAGTGTGGCGTTAGGCACAGGCTCGCCTGCGTCGTTAAGCACCACGTCAAAGTACCTTACGTACATTTTCCTTATGTCATGCCGGGCTATGAAGCGGGCCTTGACGCTGTCGATATCGAGCACGGTGCTCCAGTAATACATGGCACGCAGCCTGCCGCCGTCGTTCTGCCGCGAGCACGACAGTGTGAGCAGGGCCGTAAGCATGAGTGCGGCAAATGTGGTAATCTTCATATTTATGTCTGCGAATTTAGACAAAAAAAACAACAAACGCAACTTTTTGTATGAAAAGTAGAGTATTGGTTGTCTTCCGGATAGGCTGAAAACCGTAAGCAAAACCACATCATTTGCTTACAGTCTCGTCGTCTCCCGACATCTGTCCGGCTGACTGTTAACCGTAAAACCGACGTTTGCTTACAATCTAAAAGACCGTCTTTTAGCTTGTAAAAGGCCATGTCTTATCTTCCAATATGCCACCTTTTGTCTTTCAAAAGGTGGCATATTGGAAGATAAGTAGAATTTAAAGAAGTTATAGAAGTTATCGCTCCCTTCGGTCGCTAAGAAGTTAAAGCCGTATGCTTTGCTAATTAAGAGTGAAGAATTAAGAATGAAGAAAAATGCGAATACCAATTAAGAGTTAAGAAGTAAGATGTAAGAAAATATGCAAATCTCAACTCTCTCCCCTCTTGGGGAGAGTCGGAGAGGGGCTTTTGTTCGCAAATAAAGCATTTGACTTTAACTCCTTAGCACCCGAAGGGAGCGATAACTCCTTTTAACTCCATTAACTACTACAATGTTTATACTGCAAAGCATATGGCTTTAACTTCTCTAACTTCTTTAACTTCTATAAATTCTAAAAACTCTTTTAACCTTTTTTACGTGCAGCATGTAACCTTGTGCCTTCTGAAAACGTTAAATTTGCAACTCAAAAAACGATTATCCGTCATTATGAACACTGAATATACCACAAAGAAAGAACTCGCGGCGCACTATCAGGAGCGTTTTGCCGACTTGTCGGCACACATCGCCGTGCTGAAAAAGAAGAACCGCATGTACGTTATGCTTGAGCTGCTGACGTTCTGTCTTGCCGTCGCCGCGGCTGTGGTCTATTGTACGGCGGGCTTTGACCGGCTGGCGCTGGTGGGTGCGGCGGTCATGCTCGTAGCCTACATCTTTGTGCGCAGGGCCGATGTAGGCAACAGCCGCAGGATAGAAGACAAGACCCGCCTGCGTGACGTTTACGCCGACGAGCTGAAGTATATGCAGGGAGACTTTACATGCTTCGGTGACGGCAAGGCATACGTCAGCCCCGACCATGAGTTCACTTTCGATATAGACGTGTTCGGGCGGGACTCTCTTTTCAACCGCATTGACCGCACCGTGACCACCGGCGGAAGCGACGTGCTGGCCTCGTGGCTGGGCAGTCTGCTGCCCGCACGTGCCGACGTGGAGCGCCGGAGGCTGGCCGTTGACGAGCTGGCAGGCATGGAAGAGTGGCGCACGGCCTTCATGGCCATCGGCCGCAGCGGCCGTCAGGGCGGCGACGGACAGCGCGAAAGGATAGACACGGTAGCCGTGCTGCGTGCCGTAAGCTCAGTCGCGGGCATGGACATAGCCCCGAAGGCCGGCAGCCGGGCAGCCCTCGTGGCGGCGTGGGCAGCCATTATGGTTTTCATTGCGCTCATTGCGCTGGCCGTGGCAGGCGTCGTTCCCGCGTCAGTGGCTGCGGTGTGGGGCGTCGTGCAGATGTTCGCCGTCATCGGACTTAACGCCAAGGCCATACGCAACATAAGCCGAGCGGTGGAGAAACTGCACGCTCACATGCACGCATATCTCGCGCTGATGCGCCACGTAAGCGGCGGGCGCTTCCACAGCTACGAGCTTGACAGTCTGCAGAGCGGACTCGGGCGCGGCGGCGACGGTGCCCTTGCCTCGTTTGAACGGCTGTCGGCGATACTGAAAAGCCTCGACCGCCGCGGCAACTTCATAGGTCTCGTGCTGTTCAACATGTTCGCCCTGAGCGACTTTTTCCTTGTCAGGAAGTTCCTCGGCTGGCAGCGGATGTACATGGACAGCATAGCCGACTGGGTGGAATGTGTCAGCCGTATCGACGCGCTTGTGTCCATGGCGACGTTCCGTTACAACGAACCCGGCGCCGTGGAGGCCGTGGTAGAGGATAATGACAATGTGGTATATGAGGCTGCGGGGCTGTATCATCCATTCCTCGGAGACAAGGCCGTGCGCAACGATTTCACCATACGTGACGGCGAGTATTACATAATAACCGGCGCGAACATGGCCGGCAAGAGCACGTTCCTGCGCTCGGTGGGCATCAACTATGTGCTCGCCATGAACGGAATGCCCGTATTTGCGGAGCGGCTGCGCGTCTCGCCGTTCCGTCTCTTCACAAGTATGCGCACGTCTGACGACCTCAGCCGCGGCATAAGCTACTTCAACGCCGAGCTGTTGAGGCTCAAGCAGCTACTCGACGAGTGCCGACGGCCCGGCCGCACGCTGATAATACTGGACGAAATCCTCAAGGGCACCAACTCGCTCGACAAGCTCAACGGCTCAAGACTGTTCCTGCGGGCCGTCGCCAAGCTGCCCGTAACGGGCATAATAGCCACCCACGACATTGAGCTTTCAAAAATGGAGGACGAGCAGCCGCGGCGTTTCCATAACTGGTGCTTCGAAATCGGACTGGCCGACGACATTACATATACTTATAAGATAACGCCCGGAGTGGCGCGCAACCAGAACGCCACCTTCCTGCTTAACCGCCTGCTTGAAAACGTTTAGCCGACAACAGACGGATTAACGGCCACGTTTCTCAAAATAAAATCTAAAAAACGGGCCAAAGTTTCATATTGTAATGATTTGCTGTTTATTTTGTTATAAATAATAATTAAACGGCTATAAAATAACATGTTGTTGTAATTTTATCCCGAAGAGGTTGCAAAAAGTTAAACTATTTGCGTGCAAAAATACGGTCAAAGTGAAAGTGTTTTTGTAATTTTGCAAGCAATTTGATATGTGATATTAGTTTTTACGACTTAAATGCAACTGAAACATGGGAAATGGATTGTATAATGCTGAGCATGAACACGACGCGTGCGGCGTCGGTATGGTTGTCAACATTCACGGCAATAAAAGCCACGAGCTGGTTGACAACGCGCTGAAAGTGCTCGAAAACATGCGTCACCGAGGCGCTGAAGGCGCCGACAACAAGACCGGCGACGGTGCGGGTATCATGTTGCAGATACCCCACGAGTTCATACTTCTTCAGGGAATACCCGTTCCGGAGAAAGGTAAATACGGTACGGGACTTGTCTTTCTGCCTAAAGATGCCAGGCGGCAGCAGGACATCCTGAGCGTGATGATTGAGGAGATAGAGCGCGAGGGTCTGTCGCTTATGCACCTGCGCAACGTTCCTACGAACCCGGAGTGCCTCGGAGAAACGGCTCTTGAGAGTGAGCCTGACATCAAGCAGCTGTTCGTTACAGGTGTTACTGACGACCGTGTGCTTACCTTTGAGCGTACGCTTTACCTCATCCGTAAGCGCATTGAGCGCCGCATCAGCGACAAGGACTTCTACGTATGTTCGCTGTCTTCAAAGAACATCGTATATAAAGGTATGCTGTCGAGCCTTCAGCTACGTCAGTATTTCCCTGATCTTACCAACAAATACTTCACCAGCGGTCTGGCTCTGGTCCACTCACGCTTCTCTACCAACACGTTCCCGACGTGGAGTCTGGCCCAGCCTTTCCGCCTCCTGGCACACAACGGCGAGATAAACACCATACGCGGAAACCGCGGCTGGATGCAGGCACGTGAGAGTGTGCTCAGCTCTGACGCCCTCGGCGACATCAAGGACATATCGCCCATTGTGCAGCCGGGCATGAGCGACTCGGCAAGTCTTGACAACGTGTTTGAGTTTTTCGTGATGTCGGGACTCTCGTTGCCCCACGCCATGGCGCTTATGGTGCCCGAGAGCTTCAACGACAAGAATCCTATATCTGAAGACCTGAAGGCCTTCTATGAGTATCACTCTATCCTTATGGAGCCGTGGGACGGCCCTGCGGCACTGCTGTTCAGCGACGGACGCTACGCCGGAGGCATGCTCGACCGTAACGGTCTGCGCCCCGCACGCTACACCATAACCAAGAACGACATGATGGTGGTGGCCTCTGAGGTTGGCGTTATGGACTTCGACCCCTCTGAAATAGCAGAGAAGGGCCGTCTGCAGCCGGGCAAGATACTGCTCATAGATACCCAGGAGGGCAAGATTTACTATGACGGTGAGATAAAAGAAAGGCTCGCCGCCGAGCATCCTTACCGTCAGTGGCTGTCAACGAACCGCATTCAGCTGGAGAAACTGAAGAGCGGACGTAAGGTCAGCAACGCCGTTGACGACCTTGTGCGGCATGAACTGATGTTCGGTTACGGCGCTGAGGACATCGACAACACTATCGTTCCGATGTGTGTCAACGGACAGGAGCCTACCGCGGCAATGGGCAACGACACCCCGCTGGCTGTGCTGAGCGACCGTCCGCAGGTGTTCTTCAACTACTTCAGGCAGCAGTTCGCGCAGGTTACCAACCCCGCGATAGACTCTATCCGTGAGAGTCTCGTCATGTCACTGACCGAGTATATCGGCCGTGTAGGCTCGGGAATACTGCGCCCCGACGAGTCAAACTGCAAGATGGTGCGCCTACCTCACCCGATACTGAACAACACCCAGCTCGACATTCTTTGCAACATACGCTACAAAGGGTTCAATACCGTCAAGCTGCCGATGCTCTTTGAGTGTGCCAAAGGCGAGGACGGACTGCGCTCCGCGCTTGACGAGCTGTGCAAGAAGGCTGCCCGCAGCGTAGACGAGGGCTATAACTATATCATTCTTTCTGACCGTGATATTGACGAGACGCATGCCGCCATACCGTCATTGCTGGCCGTCAGCGCCGTACACCATTATCTTATATCAGTAGGTAAGCGTGTGCAGACAGCGCTGATTGTGGAGAGTGGCGAGATAAGAGAGACCATGCACGCCGCCCTGTTGTTAGGTTACGGTGCGTCGGCGCTGTGCCCCTACATGGTGTTCGCTATCCTTGACGACCTCGTGAAGCGCAAGAAGGTGCAGGAAAACTACGAGACCGCTGAGGCGAATTATATCAAGGCGGTGAAGAAAGCGCTGCTTAAGATTATGGCGAAAATGGGTATTTCTACGATACGTTCATACCGCGGAGCCAAGATTTTCGAGTCAATCGGTCTGTCAGAAAGTCTCCTGAAGACTTATTTCGGCACTGAAGTGTCAACAATCGGAGGCATCGGTCTTGAGACGATAGCACGTGATGCCGTCGCAATGCATGACGCCGGATTTGCCAAAAAGACTGATACCGACTTTCTGCCGAACCTCGGTCAGTTCCATTACCGTAAGGACGGAATACGTCATGCGTGGAATCCTGAGACAATATCTACCCTCCAACTCGCCACACGTACCGGTGACTACAAGAAATATAAGGAGTTTACGAACCTTGTGGACAACAAGGTCGACGCTATATTTATTCGTGATTTCTTTGACTTCAAGCGTGCCGCCACGCCGCTGGACATTGACAAGGTTGAGCCGGTAAGCTCGATTGTAAAGCACTTTGTGGCAGGTGCGATGAGCTTCGGAGCGCTGAGTAAGGAGGCGCATGAGGCCATAGCTCTGGCCATGAACAAGCTCGGTACACGTTCAAATACGGGTGAAGGCGGTGAGGATAACGAGCGTTTCCACAGCCAGGTGAACGGAATATCGCTTTCAAGCAAGACAAAACAGGTGGCATCAGGACGCTTCGGAGTAACGACGGAGTATCTCGTGAATGCCGAAGAGATACAGATAAAGGTGGCACAGGGTGCTAAACCCGGTGAGGGTGGCCAGCTTCCGGGCTTCAAGGTTGACGAGGTGATAGCCAAGACACGCCATTCAATACCCGGAATATCACTCATTTCGCCTCCGCCTCATCACGACATTTACTCTATTGAGGACCTTGCCCAGCTTATATTTGACCTGAAGAACGTCAATCCGAAGGCTGCGATAAGCGTTAAATTGGTTGCTGAGAGCGGCGTGGGAACAATCGCCGCCGGCGTAGCCAAGGCCAAGGCAGACCTCATCGTGATATCAGGCGCTGAGGGAGGAACGGGCGCAAGCCCGGCGTCAAGCATGCGTTTTGCCGGCATTTCGCCTGAAATCGGCATAAGCGAGACGCAGCAGACGCTCGTTAAGAACGGTCTTCGTGGCCATGTAAGGCTGCAGGTTGACGGACAGCTGAAGACCGGACGCGACATAATAATAATGTCTTTGCTCGGCGCTGAGGAGTTCGGCTTCGGCACGTTGCTGCTCATCGTGCTCGGCTGCGTTATGATGCGTAAGTGCAATCTGAATACATGTCCGCTCGGAGTGACCACCCAGAACCCGGAGCTTCGCCGCCACTTCCTCGGCAAGTACGAGTATCTTGTAAACTATTTCACCTTCCTTGCGCAGGAAGTACGTGAATATCTGGCTGAGATGGGCTACTCAAAGCTTGAGGACATCGTGGGTCATACGGAGCTGATTGTACGTAAGGAGGCTGCTAAGGGCAGCAAACCTTCTATGCTGGACTTCACCCGTCTGCTGTTTAAAGAAGATGCATCATGCGCCCTGCACCATATGACGGGTCAGCCGCATGACCTCGGCAACGTGCTTGACCGCCAGATAATACGCTCCGCCCAGCGTGCTATTGAGGACAAGGACGAGGTGAATCTTGATTACGCAATCAAGAATACAGACCGCGCCGTGGGCACAATGCTTAGCGGACTGATAGCTGATAAGTATGGTGAAGAGGGTCTGCCTGACTCTACTATTAACATAAAGTTCAAGGGAAGTGCCGGCCAGAGCTTCGGCGCGTTCCTCGTAAAGGGTGTCAACTTCAAGCTGGAGGGCGAGGCAAACGACTACTTCGCCAAGGGCCTGAGCGGCGGACGCATAGCTATTCTGCCGCCTGTGCGCAGCAACTTCAATGCTGAAGACAACACCATAGCCGGCAACACGGGTCTCTACGGAGCAACTTCGGGTGAGCTGTACGTCAACGGAAAGGTTGGCGAACGCTTCGGCGTGCGCAACTCCGGGGCAATAGCTGTTATCGAAGGAGCAGGAGACCACTGCTGTGAGTACATGACCGGCGGCCGCGTAGTTGTTCTCGGAGAGACCGGACGCAACTTTGCAGCCGGCATGAGTGGCGGCGTTGCCTACGTATGGGACAAACGCCATAACTTCGATTACTTCTGTAACATGGATATGGTGGAGATAAATCTTGTGGAAGAAAGCAGCTACCGCAAGGAGCTTCACGAGCTTATCCGCCAGCATTACCTTTACACCGGCTCAAAGCTTGCACGCACGATGCTTGACGACTGGAACCGTTACGTTGAGGACTTCATCCAGGTTGTGCCTATCGAATACAAGCGCGTGCTGCAGGAGGAGCAGGTAAAGAAACTGCAACAGAAGATAGCCGACATGCAGAGAGACTATTAATTTAAAGCGGACAAGTTGACAAGCAGACAAGCAAACAAGTTGATAGCCAAGCAAGCAACAGGCAAACAAGGGAATATCAGACAAGTAAATGACAGACCGGTTGCCGGCATATAAGTCTGCCTGCAAGGCAAATCTCCTTGTAACTCGTAACTTGTCTGCCCGTCAACTAAAAACAAACAATAAATATGGGCAATCCAAAAGCATTTTTGACGATACACCGCAAGGAAGCGGGATACAGACCGGTACATGACCGTATTCATGATTTTGGCGAGGTAGAGCAGACGCTCAACTCTAACGACCGCCGCCAGCAGGCGTCGCGCTGCATGGACTGCGGCGTGCCTTTCTGCCATTGGGCGTGTCCGCTTGGCAACAAACCGCCTGAGTGGAACGACGCTTTGTACAAAGGAGACTGGGAACTGGCTTACCGCCTGCTCAACTCCACCAACGACTTTCCTGAGTTTACGGGACGCATTTGTCCTGCATTGTGTGAGAAGGCATGCGTACTTAACCTTACCGAACACGAGCCTACGACCAACAGAGAGGACGAGGCTGCCATTACGGAGCATGCCTTTGAGGAGAACTATGTACGCATTCATCACCCCGAACGTAACGGTAAGAAGGTGGCTGTGGTAGGCTCAGGTCCGGCCGGACTTGTCGCCGCTAACCGTCTTAACCTGCTTGGATATGCCGTAACAGTGTTTGACAAGAACGAGGACGCGGGCGGACTGCTGCGTTACGGCATACCTAACTTCAAGCTGAACAAGGCCGTCATCGACCGCCGCATGGATGTGCTGAGGGCTGAAGGAATAGAATTTAAGTTTAATCAGACCATAAACGTAGAGCAGCTTCCTGACGGTTTTGACGCCTACATAATAGCTACGGGCACTCCGCAGGCACGCGACTTGAACATACCCGGCCGTGAGCTTAAGGGTGTTTACTTCGCGCTTGACATGCTGGCTCAGCAGAACCGTGTGCTGGCGGGCATGGAGTTCAAGCGTGACGAGCTGGTTAACGCCAAGGGAAAGGATGTTCTTGTAATCGGCGGCGGCGACACCGGCAGCGACTGTATCGGTACAGCTCACCGCCAGGGATGCAAGAGCGTTACTCAGATAGAGATTATGCCGAAGCCCGTCGAAGGTCCTGACGACCCGCAGAACCCGTGGCCAAACTGGCCGCGCACGCTGAAAACCACATCGAGCCATGAGGAGGGCTGTATCCGCAGGTGGAACATCAACTCGCTGCGCTTTATCGGTAAAGACGGCAAAGTGACCGGAGTTGAGGTGCAGGAGATAACGTGGAAGCCTAATCCGGAGGGCGGCCGCCCCGTTATGGAGCCTGTCGGCAAGCCCGAAGTGATAAAGGCAGACATGGTGTTGCTGGCTATGGGCTTCCTCAAACCGCAGCAGCCGGAGTTCGCTCCGAACGTGTTTGTATGCGGTGATGCCGCCAGCGGAGCATCGCTCGTTGTGCGTGCAATGGCCGGTGGGCGCGATGCGGCACGGCGTGCAGATGCTTATCTCTCTGCAGAATAAGTTTTCAGAATAACCATATAACGGCGTGACGGGGCGCGGCAGACATCTGCCGGCTCCGTCACGTCACGTTTTTTATATTAAGGGCAGTGCCCTTTTCTATTTTATTTAACAGCAAGTTCCATTGGGGCGCGTCGTCTACAGCCCCACCACAACACACAGGCCGGTAGGCCCAACGGCCACGTCGACGTTACGTTTCCAGCCCGTTATCTTGTCGCCGAGCCAGTATCCGGCCTCCACCGAGAGCACACCTATAGCCGCTCCGGCCAGCACGTCGCCCCACCGGTGGCGGTTACGGCGCACACGGTCAACAGCCGTTACTGTGGCTACGGTATATCCCGCCACGCTTATCCACGGGCTTACCTTGCGGAACTCCTTGTCGAGTATGGCCGCGCCGAAGAACGCGAACGACGTATGCCCTGACGGAAACGAGTGGCGGTCGGTGCCGTCGGGGCGGGTAGACTTGATTGAATACTTCAGTCCATACGTGAAAGCGGCGTCAATGGCAAACGCCGAGGCCGTGTTGACAATCAGCCGTTTCCACGGGCTTTGGCTCTCAACGCCCGCTGCTTTCATAGTATAAGCCGCGGCGATAGGCACAAACCGCAGATAGTCATCAATCCCGTCGCCGTGGTAACGTTTATATTGAGCCATGCAGCCGGTACATGTCGCAAGTGCGACAATTATCGTAATCAGTCGTATTCGCATTCTGCAAAGGTACTGCTTTTAGCCGAACGGTGCAAGCGTTTGGGTGTTTTGAGGTTGTAAGGTTTTTAGGTTTGACGGTTATAAGGTTATACGTTTTTTAGTTTTTTGGGGGGTTTAGGGTTGTGCGGTTCTAAGGTTTTAAGTGTGTGACCGCCTAACCGTATAACCTTAAAACCTTAGAACCTTCAAACCTCCCAACCCCAATAACTTTCAAACCTCCCAACCCTAAAACCTTCAAACCGTATAACCAAAACAACACATATTACAAAAATATTTCATTATTTCAGGTTGTTTTCAGAATTGCCCTTTACTTTTGCCAACAAAGAAATATATTATCGGTTTGACGGTTTACCGGTTATAAGGTTATACGGTTGAAGGGTTATTCACCTTAAAACCTTAGAACCGCACAACCCAAGAACCTGAAAACCGCAAAACTACACAACCCTAAAACCGAAAATAAACCATAAAACCAAAAAATTATGAAGACTATTGATTTATTGAAATGGACAATGGCGTGCGCTTTCGGCGCATTAGTGGTTACATCGTGCAGCGATGATGACGACGACAAGAGTGTGCCTGTGCCCGACGCAGTGCAGTCAGCCTTCGAAACAAGATTCGGCGATGTGGGTTACGTTGAGTGGGACCGTGAGCAAGGCGGATACCTTGTGGCCGAGTTCCGCAAGGACGGCAAGGACCATGACGCATGGTTTGACAGCAACGGCACGTGGCTGATGACCGAAGTAGACCACGGCCGCGACCTCACCACACTGCCCCAGGAGGTGCAGAACGGTTACGCTGCTACTACTTATGCCCTGGCGCAATGGATTGTTGATGACATTGACGAGATACAGCGTCCGGCGTACGAGACAATCTACATCATCGAGGTAGAGAAGGCCGGTCAGCCTGACTACGACCTCTATTTTGACCTTAGCGGCACTCTCATACGTGAGGTCCAGGGCGGCGATGGAGGCAGTCACGGCGGCATGGTAGGCAACAGTCTGCCGGCAGACATCCAGTCGTTCATTGACCGTAACTATGCAGGAGCTACCGTCGTTGACTTTGACCGCGACGCCCGTGGCTACGAAGTTGACATCCGCCACGATGGCAAGAGCAAAGAGATACTGTTTGACACGTCTTACGCATGGGTGCAGACATCTACCGACCTCAGCCGTAACGTTCCCGCCCTTGTACGTCAGGCAGTGGAGGCGCAGTATCCCGGCAAACGCATAGACGACTGTGACTACATCGAGACAGCTCAGGGAGAGAAGTATTATCTGGTTGACCTTGATAACTACAACATGGATCTTAAGGTTACTGAAGACGGTCAGATAACGGAAACACCGGATTATTAAAGACATAAGAAGGCGGCAGGCGGAGGCAGACAAGTTGACCTCCGCCTGTCTGCTTTTTTCTCTTACTTAAGCGGCTTATGCCCCGAGAGGCTGTAGATGATGACCGTCCGCATTGCGGATGGATTTATTGTATAAGGGCCACTGGCCTTTATTTCTTGTGTTTTTATGGCATGAGAAATTCTGTGAATTATCCGATGATTTTCCAAAAGACGGCAAACGGCATTGCAAAAGGCCGTCAATCGCAAGCTAAAAGGCCGTTTTTTGCACTGCAAAAGACGGCCTTTTGTCTTTTCCTAAAATATGTTGACAGATTTTGTTTAAATAAACTACATCAGTTTACACATTCATTTTATCCGTACT
>URRR01000007.1 GCA_900550365.1 uncultured Prevotella sp.
CTGTCATACCGTTGCGATTTTACTGACGCAGTACAGCTTCAGGTCAACTTCGGGCCTTACTTTGCATACGGAATTGGTGGAAAGATGAAAATAACGACCTGGGATGAGTATAACAATTCTGAAAGTGCCTCTTATGATTTTTATGATGACGAGCTTGAATTATTTGGTGAGGATTCTAAATTTAACAGGTTCGATTGTGGCTTACAGATAGGTGCCGGTTTCACATTTGCTAAGCATTACTATGTTGGATTTGCGTATGAGTTTGGCTTAACTAACATGATTGACCAGCCTCATGTCCGTAAAGATGATAAGTATTCAATGAAAAATAGTAACTGGATGCTTGGAATTGGTTATAATTTTTGATAAACTTAACTTTATAATGATATAAGTTTTGCCTTAGACACTCGTTGTCTGAGGATATATCAAAGCCCTGGCTTGTGAAAGTCGGGGCTTTGTGATTATTATCGTGCAGCAGCTATTTCTCTGTATTCAGGGATGTCGGTCAGGAACGTGTACGTACCGTTTTCATAATCCATACGGCAGCAATAATGCTGGAGGCCGTTGCTGACGATGAGGTAGTCAACATGAAGCAGCATGTTGTAAACCGAGATTTGGTCGAACACACGTTGCGTAAGGGCGACAGTAGGAGCCTTGTATTCTATTATCATGACGGGCTGCGCCGCACTGTTATAAAGCACACTGTCGCACCGCAGGCGCTTGTCGCCGATACGGAGCTCCACTTCATTGGCAAGCAGTGACGGCGGGTAGCCCTTGTGCTCAACAAGAAAATGTACGAAATGCTGGCGTACCCATTCCTCAGGCGTAAGACTGACGTACTTCCGGCGCAGCGTATCAAGAATGCTGAGCTTGCCGTTCTGTTTTGTTATTTTTATTTCGTATTGTGGTAGGTTTAATCGATACATTTTATTAAATTTGCATACTGAAAGCGCGCTTGGCGTCGGCAAAGTTACTTATTATTATTGTAAAATGCCGTCATAAGCGGATTTTTTGACCCTTGGGCGCGCTGAAACACGTTTTATATGGCAGAGAAGAAGACCGTAACCTTTGAGAGCATCATGCGCGACCTGCGCGCCGGCAAGTATGCGCCCGTCTACATCCTGATGGGCGAAGAGTCATACTATATCGACAAAATATCTGATTATATTGAGAAGAATGCCCTTGCTCCGGAGGAACGCGACTTCAACCAGACTGTTGTCTTCGGCTCTGACGTGCAGCCAAACCAGATTGTTGACATGGCGCGCCGCTATCCCATGATGGCAGAGAGACAGGTCGTAATAGTGAAAGAGGCGCAGAACATAAAGAACTGGGAACGCCTTGAACGGTATGTAGAGAAGCCGATGGCGACAACGGTGCTCGTGATATGCCATAAGAACGGGGCAATAGACGGCCGCAAGAAAATTCTGGCTAAGGCCGCGGCCGTGGGCGTTGTTTTTGAGAGTAAGAAGAAGCGCGAGTATGAGTTGCCTGCGTTTATCGAGAGTTATCTGAAAATGAACGGTCCGGCGACGATAGACAATAAGGCGGCACAGATGATAGCCGACCACATAGGGGCTGACCTGAGCCGGCTGACCGGTGAGCTTGACAAGCTGCTGCTGTCTCTTCCGGACAATGACCGGAGGGTTACGCCGGAGATAGTTGAGGCGAGGATAGGGGTGAGCAAGGATTTCAATGCTTTCGAACTGCGCTCGGCAATCGTTAACCGCGACGTGGTGAAGGCGAACAGAATACTTTATTATTTTAACGGCAATCCTAAGGCTGGCAACGCATATATGCTGGTGCCGATGCTGTTCACTTATTTCCAGAATCTTCTTATAGCGTATTACGCTCCGCAACCCAGAACGGAAGAGAGCGTGGCACGTTGGCTCGACCTCAGGGGAGGGTGGGCCGCCAAGGATTATCTGGCCGGCATGAGAAATTATACAGGCGTTAAAGTGATGCAGATAATTTCAAAAATAAGGGAAACAGATGCCAAAAGTAAGGGCTTGGACAACCCGAATACGCCTATCGGAGAGCTGTTAAGGGAGCTTATTTTCTTTATTTTGCACTGAAAAACGGGTCTTTTGAGGCCCGTTTTTTTCTATTTTACCGTTTTTTCAGAACATAAAAAATCGGGGTAAATCCGTTAAGAATCAGGCACTTTTGTGATTTTTGACGCTCTCAGATTCGCGTATTTTCAGGCGTCATTACCATGGTTTCAGAATATCAAAAAAATCCGGAAAACAGCCTGAAAAATGGCCTTGAAATTTATCGTTAGCATGCGTTAACGTTTAGATTTGTAAAATTTATGCTTTTAAATATTTATGTATTACACATTGATTTATTGTTTTAAATATCTAAATTTAGATTTATTTGTATGATATTCAATGGCTAAATATAGATTTATATATCGTAATATTTAAAACAATAAATCGCAATGAATATTTATGCAAAACCCTTTTAGTAGCTATAAACTGTTGATTTTCAACGAATAAAGCCAAAATTACACATAAAAAACAGCACTTAATGCCATTTTATGAGACTTTTTTATGCATAATGGCTGATTATGCTTGAATTTTGGCTTAATGAACTTATTTATAATGAAAGTATTATGCATTTTAAGCGTACAAAAGCTTTAAGCTGTATTTATAGATATAAATTTACATTTGTATTTTTAAATCTGAAATGCCAGGATTTACGAATTTAAATATATAAATATAAATATCTAAATTTAAAATTTAAATCTCTAAATATTTTTTAGATTTGTTGTGTATGTAAAAAAAATGATTTACCTTTGTAAAATCTTAGAAAAAACGGCAAAATACAGCTTAATCACAAGATTATGGCAGAAATGAAAGACAGAATAAGGCAGATAATGGAGGCTCAGCATATGAGTCAACTGACGTTTGCCAACTTTGTGGGAATCAATGCCGCGTCGCTTAGCAACATCTTTAACAACCGTACCAAGCCGACGCTAAACATTGTCGAGGCTATAAAGAATAAGATTCCTAATCTGAACACTGATTGGTTGATGTTCGGCAACGGTTCAATGTTTATGAACGAGAAACCTGCCGATGCAGGAATCGAGGAAGAGGCCGATGAACATAATGGCCACACTCCATCAGGAGCCGGAACGCAGCCGGGAGACTTATTCACATCGGCAGCCGGCGATAATGCCAGGCATGCGGCTCACCGTCAGCAGGACGTTGTTGTGCGGCCAGAGATACGCTATGTAGAGCGCCCGCAGCGCCAGATAACAGAAATACGGGTATATTTTGACGACCTGACCTACGAGTCTTTCGTTCCCAAGAAATAGCCGGGAGTGGCTGCATCGGTTGACATCGCTATTTTAACAGACGTTGTTGTTATAATATAATTAAGGTATGTAGACTGTTCTTGGACGTATTACGGTCTTTATCTGGTTAAAGAATGTAAATAAAAGATGTATGTCTTGACTTGAAGATAAAAAATTATTATCTTTGCAAAATTAAATAAGAAAGGCTGAAAAGCGTGAAAATAAGAGAAGTGGTTGATGCCCTTGAACGTTTCGCGCCTCTGCCCCTGCAAGAGAGCTTTGATAATGCCGGCTTGCAGGTAGGACTGACGGAGGCGGAAGTATCAGGGGCTTTATTGTGCCTTGACGTTACGGAAAAGGTGGTTGACGAGGCTGTGGCTCTTGGCTGCAACCTCATTGTGAGCCATCATCCGCTGATTTTTCATCCGCTGAAGCACATTACTTATTCAGACGATGTGCAGCGCGCGGTGGCCAAGGCATTGAGAAATGATGTCACAGTGGTGTCGATGCATACTAACATGGATAACGCACGTGGCGGTGTTAATTTCAAAATAGCTGAGAAAATGGAACTCTCCGACTGTCGGTTCTTTGCAGGAAAGACGGTTGACGGTATCGAATGCGGCAGCGGAGTGATAGGAGAACTGCCTGAAAAGCTCGCTGCCGATGATTTTGTGCTTATGCTTAAGCGCACGTTCGATGTCGAGTGTGTGGAGTGTAACCAGTTGTTGCGCCGCCCGATTAAGACCGTTGCCGTCTGTGGCGGTGCCGGCTCTTTCCTCCTCAGTGAGGCTGTAGCTGCCGGTGCGGATGCTTTTGTTACGGGCGAAATGCATTATCATGAGTACTTCGGACATGAGCAGGAGATACAGATTGCCGTCATCGGGCATTATCAGAGTGAGCAGTTCACCAATGAAATATTCAAAGAGATAATAGATAAGGAGTTTCCCGGCGTAAAGACTTATCTTACAAAGACGAACACCAATCCTATTATTTATCTCTAAGCTGTAAGGATTATAATTTAGAACAAACAGGAATAAGCGGGCAAGATACGGCGTGACGGCGCATGGGAAATATTCTTTTTGCGGTTTGTTTATACGTATTTTGTCTACAAAACAAAAAGAGTTATGGCAAAAAAAGATCCAACAGATTTGTCTGTAGAAGAGAAACTGAAGACTCTCTACCAGTTGCAAACCACATTGTCGGCTATCGACGAGGAACGCGCTCTTCGCGGCGAGCTGCCTCTTGAGGTGCAAGACCTTGAGGACGAAATCGCCGGATTGACTACGCGTGTTGAAAAGATAAAGAGCGACATTGCAGAGTTTGAGGATGCGGTAAAGCAGAAAAAGGCTGAGATAGCTGAGGCAGAGTCAAGTGTCGAGCGTTATAAGTCGCAGTTGAACGACGTAAAGAACAATCGTGAGTATGACACGTTGAGCAAGGAAATCGAGTTCCAGACATTGGAAATCGAGCTTTGCAACAAGAAAATACGTGAAGCAAAGGCCAAGGTTGAGGAGAAAAACCGTGACCTCAAGGCTACTGAAGAGCAAATATCAGACCGTAGCCAGGCGCTTGAGGAGAAGAAAAGCGAGCTTGACGAAATAATGGACGAGACACGTGCCGAGGAGGAACGTCTTAAAGAGAAGGCCAAAGACCTGGAAGTAAAGATTGAGCCTCGCCTGCTTACCAGCTTCAAGCGTATACGTAAGAACGCGCGTAACGGTCTTGGAATAGTGTACGTTCAGCGTGATGCCTGCGGTGGTTGCTTCAACAAGATACCGCCACAGCGCCAGCTTGACATAAGAATGCACAAGAAAATCATTGTCTGTGAGTATTGCGGCCGTATATTGATTGACCCTGAACTGGCCGGCGTTAAGGCAGACAAGCCTGTAGAGGAGAAGCCTAAGCGTAAGCGTGCAATACGCAAACGCGTAGTCAAAAAGGACGATGATGAAGACTTCGTACCCGAGGAGAAGCTGTCATAAGAACTTACGGAACTTCTGAACTTTAAAAATATAAACCATGAAACAAAACAATCAACAGAGCGGGAACATCGTCGCCATAATTGCGATGATGTTCCTGTACGCCATGGTTGCCTTTGTAACCAACCTGGCGGCGCCTATCGGCGTGATTTGGAAAAACCAGCCTGAACTTATGGGCAGTAACATGCTTGGCATGATGGGTAACATGATGAACTTCCTTGCTTACTTGTTTATGGGTATTCCCGCAGGCAAGCTGCTTGTGAAGATCGGTTACAAGAAGACTGCCCTTGCTGCCATTGCGGTCGGATTTTTCGGTGTATTGATACAGTATCTCTCTGGCTTTCCGTCAGGATTGGCCGGCTTCTGGGTTTACTTGCTGGGAGCATTTGTCAGCGGTTTTTCTGTCTGCATGCTGAATACGGTGGTCAACCCGATGCTTAACCTTCTTGGTGGCGGTGGCAACCGTGGTAACCAGCTCAACCTTATCGGCGGTACATGTAACTCGCTTGCAGGCACGCTTACTCCAATGCTTGTAGGTGTTCTCGTAGGAACGGTGACTAAGGATACGGCTATCAGCGATGTTAACTTAGTTCTTTACATTGCTATGGCAGTGTTTGCTTGCGCTTTCGTCATCCTCTCTTTCACTCCGATTTCTGACCCCGAGATGGGCAAGACCACTCAGGACACCGTGTTTGAGCACAGCCCCTGGGCATTCCGTCATTGCACTTTAGGCGTTATCGGTATCTTTGTTTACGTAGGAATTGAGGTCGGAATCCCCGGAACTCTTAATTTCTACATCTCTGATACAACGGCTAAAGGCGCCGGCGTGTTAGGCGATGCTGCAGCCATAGGTGGCTTCGTGGCCGGTACTTACTGGCTGCTTATGCTGATTGGACGTTTCATTGCCGGATTTATTGCTGACAAGGTGTCAAGCCGTACGATGATGATTGCTGTATCATCAGTGGCAATACTGCTTATTCTGGTTGCCATGTTCTCGTCTAAAGACACAACAACGTCAATGCCGGTGTTCACCGGAGCATCGTTTGCCATGGTTACAGTTCCTGTCAGCGCGCTTCTGCTTGTGCTGTGCGGACTGTGCACATCAGTGATGTGGGCAAGTATATTTAACCTTGCCACCGAAGGTCTTGGCAAGTACACTGCTGCAGCCTCAGGTATATTTATGATGATGGTAGTAGGTGGCGGAGTTCTGCCTTTGGTGCAGAATTTCATTGCCGACAAGGCCGGTTACATGATTTCATACATCGTTCCGCTTATAGCCTTGGCTTATCTTCTGTTCTATGCCGTAGGCGGCTGCAAGAATGTGAATAAAGATATACCTGTTGACTGATAATCAAAGGTAGTCTTTCTTAAAATATAAACGCCCTCCCTTGCAAGTATATAGCTGCAAAGGAGGGCGTTATTTATTTGTTTTCGCAGGCTCATTTAATAATAGCAGGCATACGTTTGTCAGGCTTTTATTATGCGGCGGATGTCTTCAAGGATATTTATTTGCCTGTTTTCAGGCATACCGGCAAGGTTATTTATGCAGCCGAGCATGGCCGCTCCGCCGAAGCAGAGTGTTCTGAGGTAATCTGTTTTGCTTGGAACAACACCGCCAAGAGCCACGACTTTTTCATCTATTATGCCGTCATTTGCCGCCTGTCTGAGCGTATTATCGGTGAAAGCTGAGGTGTAACCTTGTTTTGATACGCTGTCAAATATAGGACTGAGAAATACGTAACTGCATGTAGTTTTATATTTTTTTACTTCCTCAAGAGAGTGGCACGAGCGGCTTATATGGCCTTTATAGCCCTCAGGAGGGCTGCTTCTCCGTGAGTTCAGATGTATTCCGCGCAGGCCGTAAGGCTCTGCCAGTTCAAGGAAATCATGTATAACGATGCGTTTCCGTTCATCGTCGGTCAGCTTGTCGAGCAGATGTTCACATTCAGTTTGTTGTGCCCCGGGCTTGCGAAGGTGAACAATGTCTACGCCATGCGCCAGCAGCCGGCTGATAAAACGCGCCTCGCCGTCAAAGAATTTAGGTGAAGTTATTACAATCCAAAGCATTTTCAGAGTAATGTAAGGCAATATTTCTAAGCAAAAGCCATATCCGGTATTAGATGAAAATCAGAGAAGTAAGAGCCTTTCCTCTTTGCAGCGTGATGACCGTTGATGAGGCTTTAGGCTATGACTTCCCTGATTTCTAAAGTTTCTTTACAGTATAAAGATTTATTTCTTCAGGCGTTCGATGATGAGTTCGGCTACCTTCTTGCCTGACATAAGCATTCCGCCGAAGATTGGTCCCATGCGGGGAGTGCCGCTTACGGCAGATGCAGCCATACCGCAGACGTAAAGTCCGGGATAAATCTCCTTCGTGCCGTTAACCACTTCTTCCTCACCTGCTACTACGTCGAGCGAGCGTTCACCGATAACATCGCCCGTGTCGGTAGCCAGACGGATGCCGTTCTTACGTGCAACGGTCTTGCACATCTCGCTGTCGTGGCCCGTTCCGTCGATTACGCACTTAGCCATGATGTTCAGCGGGTCAACGTGCAGGCCTTCACGCAGCACCGGAGTCCAGTTTACTACGACGCCGCTTACTACGTTGTTCTTGAACACAACGTCCTCAACAGAGTAGCAGTTGAAGATAGTGGCGCCCTCATGTACGGCCTTGTAGAGCAGTGCTGACGTGCTCTCAACAGAGTCCATGACGTAAAGTCCGTCACCGTAAGGCTTATAGTTGATGTCAAAGTCTTTTACAATGTTGATGGCCTCTTCCTGCACAACAATCTGGTTGAACATCATTGCGCCGCCCCACATGCCGCCGCCGGGAGACAGTTTGCGGTCAAACTGAGCCACTTTCAGTCCGGCCTTTGCCAGATAATAAGCAGCTACTATGCCTGACGGACCGCCGCCTACAATGGCAACGTCGAGGTCGAGGTTTCTTTCCAACTTCTCAAAATAGGTACTGATGATACCCTGTGAAACTTTCTTTTCAATCATTTTAATCTTCTTTTTTATATTGATTAATGTCTTTTCTAAACGTTTATTCTTCGCACACGTCGTCTTTCTTGATGTTCTGGCTTATGCGCATAGCACAGAAGTTAGGGCCGCACATCGTGCAATATTTGCCTCCTACGTGGTTAGCTGTCTTGTAATACTCAAGCGCACGCTCCGGGTCAAGGCTCAGGTTGAACTGGTCTTTCCAGCGGAACTCATAGCGGGCCTTGCTCAACGCGTTGTCACGCACCATGGCTCCGGGATGCTGCTTGGCCAGGTCGGCGGCATGTGCGGCCAGCTTATACGTTACAACTCCTACGCGTACATCGTCACGGTCAGGCAGGGCGAGATGCTCTTTCGGCGTGACATAGCACAGCATAGCCGTGCCGAGCCAGCCTATCTGGGCAGCACCGATAGCACTTGTGATGTGGTCGTAACCCGGCGCAATGTCTGTAACGAGCGGGCCGAGGGTATAGAACGGTGCGTTGTGGCACTTCTCTATCTGCCTCTGCATGTTCTCCGGAATCTTGTGCATGGGCACGTGTCCCGGACCTTCGATGAACGCCTGCACGTTCTTTGCCCACGCACGCTCTACGAGTTCGCCCATAGTGTCAAGCTCGGCAAACTGTGCGCGGTCGTTGGCATCATGTATGCTGCCGGGACGCAGACCGTCACCGAGAGATATTGCCACGTCATATTTTGCGCAGATGTCGCAGATATCGTCAAAGTGTTCGTAGAGGAAGCTCTCCTTCTGGTGCTTCTGACACCACATTGAGATAATGCTTCCGCCGCGGCTCACCATGCCTGTAACACGGTCGTCGGCCAGGTGAATGTTCTTCAGACGTATTCCGCAGTGTATCGTAAAGTAGTCAACGCCCTGCTCACACTGCTCAATCAGCGTGTCGCGGAACAGCTCCCAGGTAAGGTCCTCGGCCTTGCCGTTGACCTTTTCCATGGCCTGATACATCGGCACTGTGCCCACCGGAACCGGGCAGTTACGGATAATCCATTCACGGGTTTCGTGGATGTTGTCGCCCGTTGACAGGTCCATTAGCGTGTCACCGCCCCACTTGCAGCTCCATACGGCCTTTTCCACCTCCTCGTCGATGCCCGATGTCGTGGCTGAATTACCTATGTTGGTATTTATCTTTACAAGGAAGTTGCGGCCGATAATCATCGGTTCGGCCTCCGGGTGGTTGATGTTGGCCGGTATCACGGCACGTCCGGCAGCCACTTCGTCGCGTACAAACTCAGGCGTTATGTGCGTTTCAATGCCCAGTTCGGCGCAGTTCATATTCTCACGTATGGCAACATACTCCATTTCCGGCGTAATGATGCCCTGCTTGGCGTAGTACATCTGGCTTACCTGGCAGCCTTCCTTAGCCCTGAGCGGCAGCGTGATGTGCTCAAAACGCAGGTGGTCGAGCGAACGGTCGTCACGCCTCATGCGGCCGTATTCTGATGATATTTCGGCCAGGCGCTCCACTCCTCCGCGCTTCAGAATCCACGGTTCACGCATGCGCGGCAGACCTTTCTTCACGTCGATGTCAACCGTCGGGTCGCTGTAAGGGCCGCTGGTGTCATAGATGTAGACGTCAGGATTAGGATGCTCAACGCGTTTCCCGTTTTCAACAGTAACCGTAGGCAACTGATGTACAACGCGCATGCCCACCTTGATGTCGGGATACAGTTTGCCTTTCATGTAGACCTTCTCTGATCCCGGATAAGTTATTTTTATGTTGCTTTCCATAAATACGTTATTGTTGTTTTATGTTTCTATCTTGTCAAGTCCAATGATTCTACTACTTTCCTCATCTCCTCAACGGGATTTCCGGCACGCAGTATGCTGCCGCTGAGGGCAATCCCGGTTACGCCTGTTGCCATAATCTGCGGTATGTCATCGTTGGTGATGCCGCCGATTGCGACTATCGGCAGACTGATGCCGTGCTCTTTCATCTGCGCCACTATTCTCTTATAGCCGTCAGCGCCGAGCATCGGGGCGAGGTTTTTCTTCGTTGTGGTGAAGCGGAACGGCCCGCAGCCGATGTAGTCGGCACCCTGTGAGGCCAGCCGCTGCACGTCTTCAAACGTGTTTGCCGTGCCGCCGATGATGAAATCACCGCCAAGTATCCGCCGGGCCTCATTTACGGGCATGTCGTTCTTGCCGAGATGCACACCGTCAGCACCCACACGCTTCGCCAGTTCAACATGGTCGTCAATGATAAACACCGCCCCATGACGCCTGCATTCAGGCAGAATGCGCCGCGCCATGTCCTCTATTTCGGCTTCGTCAGCGTCCTTCATGCGCAACTGTATCCAGCGGCAACCACCCTTGAGGGCTAACATTGCCGAGTCGAAATAAGTGTATTTGTCAGTGAAATGAGTTATAAACTGCAGTCGGGCAGCCTTATACCGTTCTGATGAAGGCGTTAGAAGATTGCCTTTATCATATTTAAATTTATAGGAATATCGTCTTATCAGACTGCCAGTCTCACCTTCGTCAGTCTTATAAAAATGACATACGGGGCCGTGACCTTCGCCTACTTTCACGTCAGCACCTGCTCTAAGAGCCTCCGTAAGGTAACGTTTTGCCGAGCTGACAGCCTCCTCCATGCCCATTCCGCGTGCCAGCAGGGCGGCTATTGCCGATGATAGAGTGCAGCCCGTGCCGTGAGTGTTCACCGTGTCAACGGTCTCTGCGGCCAGTTCTGTGCGCCTTACGCCGTCATTGCCGTTGATGTAAAGATAGTCGGTCTTTGTCTTTCCTTCGGCATGTCCGCCCTTGATGAGCAAGGCCTTGACACCGAGTCGCAGTATGGCTTGTGCCGCCTCGTCCACAGAACTGTCAGTTCCGGCCAGTGTCCAGGCCTCGGGAAGGTTTGGCGTAACAATGTCAGCCATGGGCAGCAGACGCTCTTTCATCACGCTGAGGGCGTCGGCCTGCATCAGCGCACAGCCGCTTGTAGACACCATTACGGGGTCGACAACGAGATATTCCGGTCTGTATTCAGTCAGCGCACGCACTATGGCGTCAAGTGTGGCAGCGTCGTTCACCATGCCGATTTTCACCGCGTCGGGGTGTATGTCCTCCATTACGGCTACAATCTGGTCGTAAACCACCTGCGGAGGCAGGGCATGAACATATTTCACTTTTACCGTGTTCTGCACCGTTACGGCCGTTATCGCCGTGGCACCGTAGACGCCCAGGGCCGAGAACGTCTTGAGGTCGGCCTGCAGTCCGGCGCCGCCCGAGGGGTCAGAGCCTGCAATGGTCAATGCTGATACATATCTTTTCATCGTCAAACAGCTTGTTTATGAAATAAAGATGTACCGGAAAGGAAGTGTTACGTACCTTAAATATAATGTACGTGCGCCTGTAAGCGCGTAAGCAAGAATGTCACCAAAAATTCCCAGCGTCGGCATTATCCGTACTGGTGCAATGTGTATCATCTCAGCCTTTGGCAGCACTGCGCTGCCGGCACCACCTTTTTAGTACGATGCAAAGATAACGTTTTGCATTTGAACGGCAAAACTTTTCAGCAATTTTATTAATTAATTCAGCAGACAAGAAACAAGAGACAAGCAGACAAGGAGATTTGCTTGAGAAATTAAGAATTAAGAAACAAGAGTTAAGAATTAAGGAACAATGCAAATCTCCTTGTCTGCTTGTCTCTTGTGTCTTGTTTGCTGACAAGGCTAACGGCTTTAACTTCTAACGAGCGAAGCGAGTGATAACTTCTATAACTTCTCTAACTTCTTTTCAATATGTGGCCTTTTAGCCTTCAAAAGGCCACATATTGAAAGCCAAAAGACCGTCTTTTGCACGCTAAAAGACGGCCTTTTGCAACGCCCCTGATAATCAGGCAGTTACAAGAGGGTAAAAGATTGCGTGGAACGCAGGCTGGAAATGTGTTGCAGAAGATGAGTTTACGGGGCAAGACTGACACTGTGCATTGCTGTTTTTTATACAAAAATCCAACTACATAGGCCTTCCGTGGCACAGGTTTCAAGTATATTTTGTACCTTTGCGGCAGATATGCCGCCGTGCGTCCGGCCGTTGACCGTTAGGCGCAGGCATAATAAAAGAAAACTTATCCAGATGAAAAAATACGTTTCTGACTTAAAGGTCGTGTCCGTAGAGCATATTAACGACAAGTATGTTCTTATCAGACTGACGCAGGACAAGCCACTGCCCGAGATTCTGCCGGGCCAGTTTGTTGAGGTCAGGGTTGACGGTTCGCCGTCTACTTTCCTGCGCCGTCCTATCTCGGTAAACTTTGTTGATTATGACGCCAACCAGCTTTGGCTGCTCGTTGCGGCCATTGGCGACGGCACGCGCCGCCTTGCCTGCCTTAAGTCGGGCGACGTGCTCAACTGCATGTTTCCGCTCGGCAACAGCTTTACGATGTCAGAAGGCGGAGATGAAAAGGTGCTTCTGGTAGGCGGAGGCGTGGGAGTGGCGCCGCTGCTCTATTTCGGCAAGTGTCTTAACGGCATAGGCTGCCGTCCCGTTTTCCTGCTCGGCGCGCGCTCAAAGAGCGACCTGCTGATGCTTGACGAGTTTGAGAAGTACGGCGACGTATGCGTAACCACCGAGGACGGAACGGCCGGCGAGCGCGGATTTGTTACCAACCATTCGGTTCTTGACAGCGTAAGGTTTGACAGGATATATACCTGCGGCCCCAAGCCGATGATGGTTGCCGTGGCAAAATATGCTAAGGCGCGTGGTGTTGAGTGTGAAGTGTCTCTTGAGAATATGATGGCCTGCGGCCTCGGAGCCTGTCTCTGCTGCGTGGAGAAGACAACTGAGGGCAATCTGTGTGTATGCAAGGAAGGTCCTGTAATGAACATAAAGAAACTATTATGGCAGATTTAAGCGTAGAGATAAAGGATTTGCGGTTGAAGAATCCGGTAATGACCGCGTCGGGAACGTTCGGCTACGGGCCTGAGTTTGCTGACTTTGTACCGCTCGAAGGCATAGGAGGCATTATCGTTAAGGGCACCACCCTGAAGCCGCGTGAGGGCAATGATTACCCCCGTATGGTTGAGACGGCGTCAGGAATGCTTAACTGTGTGGGGCTGCAGAACAAGGGTGTGGACTACTTTTGCGAGCATATTTATCCCCAACTGAAGGACATCGATACTAATTTCATCGTCAACGTAAGCGGCTCTTCGCCTGAAGATTATGCCGAGTGTGCCGCCCGCATAGCCGGGCTTGACCGTATTCCGGCAATAGAACTGAACATCTCGTGCCCCAATGTGAAGGACGGCGGCATGGCGTTCGGCGTCACTTGTGCCGGTGCTTCGAGCGTGGTTAAGGCCGTGAGGGCGCGTTATCCCAAGACGCTTATCGTAAAGCTCTCGCCCAATGTCACTGACATTGCCGAGATAGCACGTGCCGTTGAGGCTGAGGGAGCTGACAGTGTGTCGCTCATAAACACGCTTATGGGCATGGCAATAGACATTGAGAAGCGCCGCCCCATGCTGAGTATCGGCACGGGAGGACTTAGCGGCCCGGCCGTGAAACCTGTCGCCCTGCGCATGGTATGGCAGGTGGCAAAGGCCGTTAAGATACCCGTTGTGGGTCTTGGAGGCATCTGTAACGCACGCGACGCGATAGAGTTCATCATGGCGGGAGCTACGGCCATAGAGATAGGTACGGCCAATTTCCTTGACCCGGAAGTAACGATAAAGGTGCGTGACGGCATAAACGAGTGGCTTGACAGCCATGGATGCAAGTCTGTAAAGGAAATTATCGGTGCTTTATCATAATCAGATTATAGCGAAAATAAAAGGCGGATACCTGACAGGTATCCGCCTTTTGTATGTCTGAAGGTCGTTTTATTTCACGCCTTCAACGGTGTATCCTGCCTTCTTCAGCAGTGTCAGCACACCCTTTTCGCCGGGCAGGTGGCCTGCGCCTACGGCAAAGAACGTGGGCTTCTGCTTCATTATCTCAGGCATCTGCTTAATCCACTCGGCGTTGCGGTTGTATATCAGCACGTCTTTCTCTTCCGGAGTGCCGTCGCAAGTGTTGTTCATTTTTGCGTCCATGGCCTTCTCTATGCCGTCAAGGTCTTGTGAGAAAAAGGCCTTTACGACGTTTTCTGTCTGTTCTTCGGTGAACTCAAGGTTGTCAGCCATGCACAGCAGAAGCTCCTTCTGACGCTCCATGGTTGTGCTTTTAAATAATGTATTAATCTGAAAATCAACGGTTTCTAATCCACCAACGGTCTTGCCTTTAGCTGCGGCTTCTTTCTGGAAGTAGCCGTCAAAGGTCTCAGCCGGGTTGAATCCGCTGTGATTCTTAAGATAAAGAAGCAGGCTGAGCTGTGTCTGCAGAGCCTGGGGAGACAGTTTACCGAACTGCTGAGCAACCATCGGATTGGTCATGTCAACGCCCAAAATATTCTTAAGCATGGCGTTGATGCGTGTCATTTCGTCGGCAGTAAACAGCTTGTCGAGCGTCTGTCCGTCAGGCAGCATCATGGCAGCCTGCATCTTTGCCATGTTCTCTGGCGATGTCATGTCGGTCATTACTATCTCTCCGTAGACCTGGCTTGTCTGTTCCATTGCCTCTTTCAGACCATTGATGCTGTCCGTAAATGACACTGGTGCAAGGTGATACGTGCCGATGATGTACGAGGGTTGTTGCAGTCCGTTGCCTGAAATCTTCCATAATAGCTGGGCGTTGGCGCCCATTGCCACGATGAGAAGCAGCAGAGCAGAGATTAATTTCTTCATAAATTGTTCTTTTTAGATGTTTTGTTGGTATTTAAATAAGTTCTCAAAGTGTTGCAAAAGTACGTTTTTGACATAACAAAAGCAAATGAATTTTGTTTTTTTGCATATTAACACATAATTTAACTCATGGCAGGCAGATTGTCCAAAGGTAGCCCCGCGTTGTCATGAATATGTCTGAAGAATGAAGCTCTTGTTGTTTAATGCGTCATATATGGTTGCCAACAATACATTAATTTATATAAAAAAGAGAGCGGCCAATTGACCGCTCTCAACCAACACAAAAACTAAACTAGACTTAATTAGACTTATTCAAGATTTTCGCAAACCCCGAATCGTCAATGCAAATATACTACTTTTATTTTGTAACGCCAAGATATATTTGTTTTTTCTACACTTTTTGCGTTAAAAAATTATATTTTTGATGATTTATTCAGTAAATACTCGTCAAATATGGTCATAGCGGCCATTGCCTCAACGATTGGCACCGCTCTTGGCAGTACGCACGGGTCATGTCGTCCGCGTGCTTTAAGCGTTGTCTCATTACCGTCAATATCTACTGTGGGTTGTTCTTTCAAGAGTGTTGCCACGGGCTTGAAAGCCAGGCGGAAGTATATGTCTTCCCCGTTGCTTATACCTCCCTGAATACCTCCGCTGCGGTTTGTCAAGGTGGCAATATGGCCATCTCGGTTTACGAAAATGTCGTTGGCGTCGCTTCCGCGCATGCCTGTCAGCGAGAATCCGGCTCCAAATTCAATGCCTTTTACAGCGTTGATGCTGAGCATCGCATAACCTAATGCAGCATGAAGCTTGTCAAACTCAGGCTCGCCAAGTCCTGCGGGGCAGCCTTGAATGACGCATGTTATCGTGCCGCCGACCGTATCTCCCTCGGCTTTTACCCTTTTAATAAGCTGTATCATGGCTTCGGCTTTCTCCGTGTCGGGGCATCTTACAATGTTATCCTCGATGTTCGCCAGGTCATATTTACGGTAATCGTTGTCAAGGGAGATATTTCCGACCTGTGACGTGTAGGCTTTTACGCTTATGCCAAGCTGTCTGAGAGCGAGCTTGGCCACGGCTCCGGCCACGCATCGGCTTATCGTCACGCGTGCCGATGAGCGTCCGCCGCCACGGTGGTCACGCACTCCGTACTTGGCGGTGTATGTAAAGTCAGCGTGTGACGGGCGGAAAACGCCGCGCATATTGTCATAATCGGATGAGCGCTGGTTGGTGTTCCTTACGATAAAACCTATCGGGCATCCCGTTGACTTGTCTTCAAACACTCCGCTCAACAGTTCTACCCGGTCACTCTCATGGCGGTCGGTGGTGATAGAACTTTGGCCCGGTTTACGGCGGTCAAGCTCTGCTTGAATGAAATCAAGGTCGATATCAATGCCGGCAGGGCAGCCGTCAATCACGCCGCCTACGGCTTCGCCGTGGCTTTCACCGAACGTTGTAAGGCGGAAAAGGTGGCCGAAAGTGTTGCGCATTATACCTTATTTATTATTATTAATGAGTAAAACAAGCCCGTACAGGCCCAGTGACATCAGTCCTTATGGCAGCATCCGCCTTCGTGGTCGTGGTGATGATGACCGCAGCATCCGCCTTCATGATGATGGCCTTCACATCCTCCTTCGCCATGATGGCAGCAACCTTCGCCCTCACCGTGGTGTCCGCAGCAGCAGCCTTCACCGCTCATGCGGTTGATGAGGCCCTGTATCTCTTCGTTGGTTGCCTCGCGAGATTCTACGACATGCCCCTTGAAGTTAAGCGTCTTGCCTGCCAACGGGTGGTTAAGGTCAATCTTCACCTTGTCGTCACTTATCGCGAGCACACGCCCAAGGAATCTGTTGCCGTCCTCGTTCTGCAACGGCACGATGGCGTCTTTGTAAATATTGTCATGGTCAAAGTGGCCGTTGATGCAGAAGATGTTCTTGTCCAGGTCAAGCACATGCTCCTGCTCATAGTCTCCGTAGGCATCGTCTTTCTGAAGAGTGAAGTCAAATTCGGCACCGGTCTCAAGTCCGGCGATTTCTTTCTCGAATGCATCAAGAGTTATTCCGTATCCGCTTATGAACTGGAACGGTTGTTTGTCAGTTGCTTCTTCAACGAGTTTGCTCTCTCCGTTGTCAACGGTGTACAGTTTGTAAGCCACCGCGATGTATTTGTTAAGATTGTTTTCCATTTTCTTTTTGTTGATTGTTTTTATGTGCAAAAGTATGCAATTTTTCCGAGAAAGGCGTTCGTCACGGTGAAGAATTTTGCTTTTTCATGGCGTTATGGCTGATATTGAGGACGTTTGTTCTTTGTTGTTATGAAAAATCCTTATATTTGCCAATGCTTATACACGAATGGCTTTGCCTTCCGTAAGAAGGCGGGCTGACAGACCTGTTACGCTGAATCTAATAACATAATGCCGCCGTCAATGCTTCTGTATGAGGCCGGCGGAGCAAAACCTGAATCAATAATGAGAACTGACATTGTTACAAAGACCATTTTATCGGCACTGCTGTTTATCGCGGCGGTGCCTTGTTGTGTCGTTAAGGCGCAGCCGCGCACCGACACGGTTATCAACGACGGGTGGACGATCAGCCCTATTGCTGATACGGACAAGAGAGCCGAACGCAGGCCTGTGACGCTTCCACATACTTGGAATGCCGTTTATGATGACGGCCGAAGGCATTACAACAGAGAGACAATGGTTTACCGCCGCATTCTCAACGTTACTCCGGATATGGCCGGCAGGCGGCTTTTCCTTTACTTTGAAGGCGTCAACTCAGTGGCAGATGTATATGTTAACCGCCGCTGGGCAGGCTCACATAAGGGAGGATACACGGCGTTCTGCATAGAGATTACAGACTTGGTAAAGGCTGGAGACAACAATCTTGAGGTGTGGGCGGGCAACGCCTTGCGCACGGATGTGCTGCCGATAAGCGGCGACTTCAATGTTTACGGAGGCATACACCGCCCCGTCCGCCTTATCGTCACTGCCCAAAACTGCATCTCTCCGCTGTTTTACGGTTCGTCAGGAGTGTTGATACGCCAGGACAGTGTTACGCAAGATAGGGCTGATATAACCGTTACTGCAAAGCTGTCGTTGACCGGCAAAGCGTCAGGACTGGCTCTCCGCACCACAATGACAGATGCCGACGGGCGCACGGTGGCATTAGCCGAGACGCCTGCTCGTAGCGAAAGCGTAGACCAGAGGCTTACAGTTGACCGTCCTGTGCTATGGCATGGGCGTGAGAACCCTTATATATATAAGGTGAAAGTGGAGCTGCTGAAAAGCGGTGAGGTCATAGATTGCGTTGAGCAGCACACCGGGCTGCGCTCGTTCAGCGTTGACCCTGGGCGCGGCTTCATGCTTAACGGCCGACATTATGACCTTTACGGATTTAACCGACATGAGGACTTCATGGGCAGCGGCAGTGCGATGACGCCCGGGCAGCATGAGACGGATATGCGTCTGGTCATGGAGAGCGGGGCCACAATGCTCAGACTGGCTCATTATCCGCAGGGAGAGACGATATACAACCTTGCTGACCGTAACGGCATAGTGCTTTGGAGCGAGATAGCCCTATGCGGTCCGGGCGGGTATGACTATACCGGATACGTGCCCAACGTTGAGGATAACGCCCGCCAGACGATGCGTGAGATGGTTTATCAGAAGATGAACCACCCCTCGGTATGCTTCTGGGGACTGTTCAACGAGCTTCTTGCCGGCGACGAGGAGCCCCTCCGTCAGTATGACAATCCTGTGCCTTTCGTCAAGGAACTGAACGCGCTGTGCCATTCACTCGACCCTACACGCCTTACCGTATTTGCCACCTGCGTAGACCAGAAGTATTATATCGGCTGCTCAGACCTCATCGCATGGAACAAATATTTCGGCTGGCAGACGGCAGAGAGCGAGGCCGCGGTATTCTTTGATGAGGCCCGTGCCACGGCTGAAGGCCATCCCGTGGGTGTGTCAGAGTATGGCCGTGGAGGCAGCATATACCAGCATGCCGACCCGCTGTATGCCGCCGAATACACTTTTTCGGGCAAGTATCACCCCGAGGAGTATCAGGCCATATGCCATGAAGGCTATTGGCGTGCGTTCAAAGACCGTCCGTGGCTGTGGATGAAGACCGTATGGCAGTTTTCCGACATGCAGTCGAGCATTAAGGACGAGGGCGACACGCCGGGGATAAACGACAAGGGAATGGTTACCTACGACCGTAAGGAGCGCAAGGACGCCTACTATTTCTATAAAGCCAACTGGACTTCAGAGCCCATGCTTCATCTTTGTTCAAAGCGTTTTACCGTGAGGCAGCATGCCGTTACTGACATTAAGGCATACACAAATCTTAAAAAAGCAACGCTGTATGTCAACGGACGTAAGATAGGACGCGCCACGACAGACGACATACGGCGCGTAGTATGGAAGGGAGTGGAGCTGAAACCGGGCGAGAACGTTATCCGTGTGACGGCCCGTAACGGCCATACAACGCTTGAGGATACCTGCATTTGGCGGCTAAACGTAACTGATTGAAAATAAGTAAGTTACAAATGGCTTTGCAAAAGGCCGTCTTTTAGCTCGTAAAAGACAGCCTTTTAGCGTGCAGTTTGCGGTCTTTTGGAAAGCGATTGATGACCTTTTAGAAAGCGGGTGTTCAGAAGACAAGACACAAGACACAAGCCGACAAGGAGATTTGCCTTGCCAATTAAGAATTAAGAATGAAGATTTAAGAAAGGGAATAGGGCGAACAGGGCTTAATAGAGGATAATAATCGACAACGCATATTTTCTTAATTATTCACTCTTAATTCTTAATTAGCAAGTCAGAAGGCTGCTTGTATGACAATATGTCATTGTATGTAGCATGTTCGTAACAAAATTGTAGTATGCCGGTTGGTTTTTCCGTCATTTGTTATGTCTTATTTGATATAGGTCAAAAAAGTAAGCTGTTAACGCAAACAGAGTAACATTTCCCATTGCGGAATGCAGGAATGGTTGTATCTTTGCAACGTCGAAAGACAAAAAGAGATAATTAACAGGATAACGGGCTGAGGCGATTCGTGAGAAAAGAACTGACGCCCAAAGGTAAAAGAAAAAATTAAGGATTATGAAAAGATTGTTTTTAACCGTTGTAGCCGTGCTCAGCATGACTATGACATTTGCAGAGAACGAGAAGTTGAACAGCACAGAGGACGCAAGCGCTTACAACATGTCAGTTAACTACGACAAGCTTGCCAACTGTCTGGGTCTGTCTATCGACCAGGCTGAGGCCGTGCAGGACATCCACAAGTCATTCTGCGCAGACATGATGAATGCCGCTGCCGCCAATGCAGACGAGCGTAAAGGCATGGTTCAGAAGGCAATCGAGAAAGACCTTAAGTACATGCGTTACGTACTTACTTCAGAGCAGTACCGCAAGTATCTGATGCTGCTGAACGCAACGTTCACAAACCGTGGTTTGGAAAAGTAATTTTTATCTGATATTAAAGGGCCGTATGCCATTGCAGGCATGCGGCCCTTTTTCTGTCTGTACTACCTATATTTAGGTATTTGCAGAAACCCTATTTTTAGGTATTGCGCCGTGACATGATTTAGTCTATCTTTGCAGACGTAAACCAATAAGAACCAAAAAAGACAGACAACATGGACAAAACTTGTATAATCTACGGTTCCTCTACCGGAACATGCCAGGCCATCGCAGAGAAGATAGCCGGCAAGTTAGGCATCGCTCAGGCTGATGTTTATGACGTGGCCAACATTTCTGCTGATACCGTCAGCGCTTACGCCAATCTCCTTCTCGGTACGTCTACATGGGGAGCAGGCGAGCTTCAGGACGACTGGTATGACGGTCTGGAGACTCTCAAGTCAGCCGACTTGTCAGGAAAGACTGTCGCACTCTTCGGATGTGGTGACAGCGAGTCTTACAGTGACACGTTCTGCTCGGCCATGGGCGAAATCTATGACGCCCTGAAAGACAGCGGGGCAAAGTTCGTGGGACAGGTTCCGACTGACGGTTATACCTATGACGACTCTGCCGCCGTGGTTGACGGGCAGTTCGTAGGGCTGGCTCTTGATGACGTGAATGAGGACGACAAGACCGACGGACGCATCGACGCGTGGGTCGACTCGATAAATAGCTCTCTTTGAAATAGTAGACAAGATACAAGCAGACAAGCAAACAAGGAGATTTGCTTTGCCGCTTAAAATATCTCTTTGTTTGCTTGTCAGCTTGTCATTTGTCTGTTGAATTTCTAAAATTCTGAACTCTAAACCCTTGATTAGTAAAGCATATGGCTTTAACTTCTAACGAGCGTAGCGAGTGATAACTTCTTTAAATACTCTAAATTCTTATTCATAATACGAAAAGAAATAATGCGTATGCAGACCGAGATAATGCCTCCGGATATGAAAGTGTTGATGAATCATATCTATGAATACAAGAAAGGCGTGCGCCGTATGGTGCTGTTCACCTTCAACAAGAAGTACGAGCAGTATGCCGTAGACCGCCTGCGCCGCCAGAACATCAGCTACATCGTAACCCCTGTAGGCAACGACCGCATGAACCTTTTCTTCGGACGGCCTGAATGTCTCGATGCAGTACGCCTGATGATAACGCGCCCTCTCAACATGCTTACGCCTGAAGAAGACTTTATTCTCGGTGCGATGCTCGGCTATGACATCTGTGCCCAGTGCGAGAGATACTGTGAGCGCAAGTGCCGTGAGTGCAAGCAGGCGCAGTAAGCGCTGACCGGGTGGCTGACGTAAAATACTGACACCAGACACGTAAGATAAACTTTTTTAAAAATCTTGTTCGCTAAATAAAATTCATAATGTTTTTGTATAACTGACGTATGGCCGGCTGTGAAGTCGGCCATATGCCGTTTTTACCGCCTTAAACCGTAACAATGGTGTAGCCGTTGTTACGCTTGCGTTACATGCCTGCAACATAAATATTAATTAATTTTCCACCCTTTACAATGCCGATATTATACATGAAAAATTCATTTTTCCGCCCGTTAAGTGTCAATAACTTTGCACTCGAAATCAAAAAAACAGATAATCGGCATGAAACAAGAAAACAAGACAAAGCATGTATCAGACCTCTTGCTCATCCTTTGGGCCGGAGGCGCAGCATTGCTTTCCTATTCATTGGTTTACGCATTGCGTAAGCCGTACACCGCGGCAGCCTTTGACGGGCTCACGTTCTTCGGGTCTGACTATAAGGTTGCGGTCACTACAATTCAGATTTTAGGTTATGTCATCTCCAAGTTCTTCGGCATCAAGCTCATCTCCGAGCTGAAGCGCGAGAACCGTTTCCGCTTTTTCGTGGCGTCGGCGGTAATGGCTGAGGCGGCGCTTGTAGGCTTCGGTCTGCTGCCCGCGCCTTATAATGTCGCTGCGATGTTCGTCAACGGTCTGTCGCTCGGCTGCATGTGGGGCGTAATATTCAGCTTTATCGAAGGCCGTAAGGTCACCGACATCCTGGCGAGTCTGCTCGGCGTGAGCATGGTTTTCAGCTCAGGCTTCGCCAAGAGCTTCGGCCTTTTCGCCATGAACGACCTCCACATAGACCAGTTCTGGATGCCTGCGGTAATCGGCGGATGTGCCTTGCCCGTACTGGTGTTCATGGGCTACATGCTGAAACGCCTGCCCAAGCCTACGGCTGAGGATATAGCGCTGCGTGCCGAGCGCGTAACGCTTGACGGCAAGGGGCGCAAGGCGCTGTTCATGGCTTACGCCCCGATACTCACTCTGCTGTTTGTCGGCAACTTCATGCTGCTCGTGCTGCGCGACATCAAGGAGGACTTCCTTGTCAACATACTTGACATGAGCGGCCAGTCGTCGTGGATGTTCGCCCGCGTTGACACCGTGGTGACGCTCGTAATACTCGGCATCTTCGCCCTGTTCATCTTCTTCCGCAGCAACATCAAGGCCATAATGGGGCTCATGGTGCTGGTTCTTGCAGGCTGCGTGACGCTTACTTACGTATCGTTCAACTACGCCACGCTCGACCTTCAGCCCGTAACGTGGCTGTTCATCATCAGTCTGTCGCTCTACATTGCCTACCTTACGTTCCAGACAATATTCTTCGACCGCTTCATCGCCTGCTTCCGCATCAAGGGCAATGTAGGCTTCTTCATAGCCCTGATTGACTTCATCGGATATATAGGCACGGTGACATTGCTGTTCACCAAAGAGACGCTCAACATCGATACCGACTGGTTCGCGCTGTTCAACCACATGGCCTGCTTCGTCGGCGCGGCATGTACGGTGCTGTTCACCGTTGCCGGCGTACTTATCTACAGGCGCTACATGCACGGCCGGCGTAACCGCATGAAGCATGAAGCAGGCAGCGCTTTTATGAATCTTCAATATAACACAATATGATTTTAGCATAATGGAAAAGTTCAATTACGATGTGATTATAATAGGCGGCGGCCTGCTCGGGTGCGCCACGGCATACCAGCTGGCAAAGCGCAAGGCCGGAAGCATACTCCTTGTCGACGGTAACGACATAGCCTCTCAGGCCTCGTCGCGTGCGGCCTGCCTGCTTACCAGGGCGAGAACGAAGCCCGGACTGATGGAGATGGTGCAGGAGACGTATGACTGCATAGCGGAGATAGAGGCTATGACGGGCGACAATCTCGGGCTGCAAGTGTGCGGAAGCGTCACCACGGCATCGTCAGACGCCTCGCTCAAAGGCCTTGAGGAGCTTGAGGCGGCTGCCACGAGCTTCGGAATACCTAATGAGCGCATAGACAGCCGGCGGCTGAAAGAACTGCTGCCGTGGATAAACCCCGACGCCGTAGGCACCGCCACATACATGCCCACCGATGCCTTTATTGATTCGGCGTCGCTCTGCCAGGGCTATGCCCATGCCGCAGCGATGCTCGGAGTGACGCTGAGGCCTAACCGCAAGGTGGCAGAAATCACTACGGGGGCAGGGCGGGTAACCGGCGTAAGGCTGGCAGACGGAACAGAACTGAAGGCAGACATCGTGGTGAATGCTGCCGGAGCATGGGCCAATCTGCTGATGCGCCCGCTTGAGATAGGTTTGCCTTTCACGCCTGTTAGGAGCCATTTCTGGATTACTTCGACTGATGCAGAGCGTTTCCCGGTAAACCATCCGTTCACCGTAATACCTGACGCGCGTGCCTTCACACGCTCTGACGTGGGCGCGCTGATAATCGGTCTGCGTGAGAGCTGCTGCCAGGCATTTGACCCTTCGACACTTACTGACAAACTGGAAGACTTCGACTTTAACGAGGCTGCCAAGTGGACGGTGCTTGATGAGTGTGCGCCGCTGCTCAAAGACTATCTTTCCGACATTGACACTCTGCCCATAGCTCATTACATGGCCGGGCCTTCGTGCTACGTGCCCGATGCCAAATTCGTTATAGGACCGCTGCCTAAGTATGCCGGACTGTACGCCGTGGCAGGCTGTTGCGGTGGCGGAGTGGCCTGTGGAGGCGGTATGGGGCGGCTTGCCGCAGAGCTGATTACAGGTGAGACGACGTTTGTCGATGCCGCCTTGTTCGACCCGATGCGCTTCGGAGAGGTAGATCCGTTCTCGCTGGAGTTTCAGAAACGTTGCGCCGACGCCCGCTCTAACAAGAAGGGCGGATAGTCTCCTGAGACGTAAGCAGGAAACGGCGCCATCGCGAAAGACGGCAAAACGCGTTGCAAAAGGCCACCTTTTGCAACGTAAAAGACGGCCTTTTAGAGCATGAAAGACGGCCTTTTACAACGCCATTTGTAACATACTGATATCCAGATACTTACAAAATGCCCGAAAACAGCGGCCTGCCGGCTTTTCAAGTCATGTGTCTATTATGGGCAACCGGTCAGACGGCAGACGCCTGCCGTGCGTTACAGCGTCTTTAATCTCATTAAATTATTTCATGAAATAACCCCACACAACAGTATAAACGATGAAAAGATATATAGTGTTCTTAAAACAAGTGCCCAAGTCAACCAAGGTAGGCATTGACCCGGTGACGAAGACCTTGAAGCGTTCGTCGGCCATGAGCCGCACCAATCCTGACGACCTGTGCGCCCTGCAGGCGGCTCTCGACATGAAGAAAGCCACCGGAGCCGAGGTAGTGGCCGTGAGCATGGGGCCCCAGTCGGCCGAGGCCGTGCTGCGCGAGGCCTTGCAGCATGGAGCCGACCGTGCCGTGCTGCTGTCATCAAGAGCCTTTGCCGGTAGCGATACATGGTGTACCAGTCTGGTGCTGGCCACCGCAGCCCGCAAGATAGGTTACGACGTGCTGTTCTTCGGGCGTATGGCTGTTGACGGAGACACGGCTCAGGTAGGTCCTGAGGTTGCCGGACATCTCGGCATACCGCAGATTACGGGCACGCTGAGCATTGACGGCTGTGATGAAGAGAGCCTGACCGTGACGCGTGACAACGGCGAGAGCGTGCAGCAGTTACGTGTGGCCATGCCTTGCGCCATAGTAGCCGGTAAGGAGTTTACGGTAAACCCGCCCACACTTGAGGGCTGGCGGCGCGCGCAGAAGCAATACATAGAATGCTGGAACGAGGACGACCTTGCCGTCAGCCGTTCTGAAGTAGGCCTGCAGGCATCGCCCACAAAGGTGGTGACCACCGAGGTTGTTGACAGCAGGAAGGACACACAGTGGATAAAAGAAGCATCCGAGTTTGCCGGGGCGGTGGTGAGATGTGCCGGCGAATAGCATAAAACATACATTAACGAAAAAGAAGAAATACATGGACGAGAGATATGATTTTGCGTTGCGGTTGGACAGTGACCTCTGCACCGGCTGCGGAGCATGCGCCGCTAACTGCGCGTTCGGCGCGATAAAGATGGCTGACTACCCGGAGATTGACCCCTATCAGTGCCGCCTGTGCGGTACATGTGTCAACGAATGTCCCGCAGGTGCGCTGTCAATGGCTGACGAAGAGCATGCACATCAGGCATCAGATAACGGCGGAATATTTGTGCTGGCCGAGACAGAGCACGGCATGATAGCACCTGTCACGTTAGAGCTGCTTGGCAAGGCGACAGAGCTTTCAGCCGCGTCAGGGCAGCGGGTTGAGGCTATATTGGCAGGCTGCGGAGTGGCACATCTGGCTGACCGGCTGACCGCTTACGGCGCAGCGCGCGTGCATCTGATTGAGTCTGACGCCCTCTCAGCGTACATTGAGGAGAATTATGCCACTGCAATAGCTTCGGTTGTTGAGAACCTGCGTCCCTCGGTGCTGCTTGTCGGCGCTACGATAAAGGGCAGGGGCTTGTCTGCCCGTCTCGCCTCAATGCTGCATACCGGTCTTACGGCAGACTGTACTGACCTTGCCTTTGACGCGGAAACGGGGCTGCTGAGACAGATACGGCCGGCTTTCGGTGGTAATCTTATGGCCACAATCGTTACGCCTGATCATCGTCCGCAGATGGCTTCGGTGCATCCGGGCGTGATGAAGGCGCTTGAGTGTGACCAAAGCCGTAAGGGCGAAGTAGTAGTTCATGACCTTTCATGCTTTAAGGCAGACCCGCGTGTGGTGCAGTTGGCGCAGACAGTCAAGTCAGCCTGCGGCAACCGCCTGGCTGACAGCCGCATTGTGGTAGGCATAGGGCGTGGAGTGAAGAGCCTCGACACAGTCAACGCCATAACAAGATGGGCCGAGAGTGTGGGCGCGGCGGTGGCAGGTTCGCGCGCGGCGGTGGAGTGCGGACTGATAGATGCTTCCCGTCAGGTAGGGCAGACAGGCCAGACTATCTCGCCGGATGTGTATATCGCCATAGGCATAAGCGGCCAGATACAGCACACTGCGGCCATAACGGGAGCAAAGAAGATAATCGCGGTAAATCCCGACGGTAACGCGCCTATATTCAGTATGGCTGATTATGGTTGGGTGGCAACGGCTGAAGAGGCTGTGCCGGTGCTTTGTGGAATTAGATTTTAAGGCCATGGCAGTGTTAAGACATACCATCCTGGCCCTTGTACTGACAGCGTGTACGGCGGCGCCGGCTGCCGACACGCTTAAGGTAAAGTTCCGCTCGCGTGCCCTGCTCGACGCTACGGCTACTGATTACGGCAAGGAAGATGTGCAGGGATATTACCGCTTGGACGATTTCCGTGTAGGTTTCAAGGCCACGTACGGCCATTATGAGCTGAAGACCGACATCGGTCTGGGCGGCGGCAAGGTGGCCGTGAAGGATCTGCTGCTCAACTATCACTTCAAGCATGGCGTGCTCTCGTTCGGCAACGGCTATGAGCCTTTTTCCATGGATATGCTCATCAGCACCGTCGACATGCGCTTCAATCAGTCTGCCGCGTCGTGTCTCGCCTTTACAAACAGCCGCAAGCTCGGTCTTACGTATCATCATCACACCGACCATTGGTATCTTGCCACCGGCCTGTACACCAATAATGACATCAACAAACTTGGCGACGACAAGAAAAACTCGCTTGTTTCCACCACGCGCGTTGTATGGCGCGACATGGACAAGAACAGTAAGCGGCTGATACATTTCGGCGGAGCGTTCTCTTACAGAACACGTGACGTAAATAAAGACAAGCCCAGCGGCACGGTGAGCAGTGCCGGGGTAACGGCCATGCTGCCTGCCTCGATGCTTGAGGCGGAAATCACAGACATGGGCAGCGAGGTGAAAGGACTTGTAGAAGCTCTGTACACATCACGTAAAGTGCTGCTTCAGGGCGAGTATTTTGTTGACCGCATGAACCGTAGAGGCGGCCTTCCGGCCTATATCGCGCATGGAGGCTACGTTCAGGGCAGCTGGCTAATAAGCGGAGAGGGCTTTGAATATGATGCCATGTACGGCATTCCGGGGCGTCCGTCATCGCCAAAGGCTGTAGAACTGACGGCCCGCTTTAATTATACCGACATGAACCATAAAGACAGCGGAATAACGGGCGGCGAGGAGAAAGACCTGTCTCTTGGCGTCAACTGGTATCTCAACAAGTATATCGGACTGAAGCTTAACGGCAGTTATGTATGGGTCGGCGACCATTGCAACAGCTTTTACAACAAGGATTTATTCCTCGTGCAGGCAAGAATACAATACGTTTTTTGATAAAAAACATTTAAAAGCTGCGCCCGTGGCGGTTTTTCATCCGTTTATTGTGTATCTTTGTAAAGAGAACGGATATTCTGCGTAAAATGGACAGACTTGAAATGCTATATGGACGGTTGATGAGGCTGCGTGCGGCAGGCGTTAAGATGAAGGACATAGCACATGCGGCAGGTCTACCCTCAAGCGTGTTGTCTTCATTATATTCATCGGTGTTGCCGGCTTATTTGGCTCTTTTGGCTGAGGGAACAGCGCCTGAGGAAGCTCTTGACACTGCAATCCGCAACGTCTCCAACATATCAAGGCATCGCCTTATCAGCAGTATTGACGGTTTGGATGCAGGCATATCAGGCATTGAGGCGGCGTTGGACAAATCACATGACACCTCTTCCTCAATGCTTGCAGGCCTTGTCTCGGCCGCCGGCAGATATCTCCGTGAGTCGCAGGCTTACGCCGGGCTGTACACCGGTTACAGCTTTTCGGCACATCCCGGTTGTATGAAAGCCGAGCCATACATGATAACACGTGCGGCCGAAGGAGACACGGCTCAGCGTGCATACAGCCGTAATGTTGACGGAAACAGCATTGAGGGCACGTGTATTTTCTCTCCTTATCAGACCGGTTATATGCTTTTTAATGAACACCGGAACATGCAGTTTGCCCTGAAAACCGTCTATCTGCGTCTTCCGGTGATGAGTTTTCCACATTATATAAAAGGTATATATCTCACCCATGATTATAATTGTAATCCCATAGCGCGGCGTATAATCCTTGTGCGGGAGGGTGATGAAATACCTTTTGACGATTTTCAGCGTCTTGAGGCACGTGTCATTGCAGAGGAAGACTTGACCGGTGACCTCAAGGCTTATTATGATTATACCTGTCAGCGGGGCGACATCGTGCGTAGTATGATATTTACTTCGCCAGGAAAAGGCGTTGAAGACCTGCTGAGAGAGAAAGACATTCTTGACAGAATGTAAGTAATCAACAAATTGCGTTGTTGCTGACAGCCGGCTTAATCGTTCAAAGCCGTCACGCCGTAAAAATATTTCCGCTATTTCTTGCGTTAACGGATAAAAAGCGTTATCTTCGCAAATAAATAAAACGGAACAACAATGATTGATTATTTTGCGGCTAACTTGTGGCAACTGTGGGTATTGATAACTGTCCTTTGCCTTATTCTTGAGCTGACCTCGGGCGACCTTTTCATTCTTTGTTTCTCAATCGGAGCATTGGTTACGGCCGTGATATCAGCCATTGGTCTTGGCTTCTATGGCCAGCTGGCGGTGTTTGTGGTAGCCTCGGTGTTGTCAATCTTCTTCGTCAGACCTTCATTGGTGAAGCGTCTGCACGGGCGTAAGAAAGAGCGGTTGAGCAACGCTGATGCTCTTATGGGCCGCATCGGACGCGTCAGCGAGGCCATCGAGAAGGACGGTTACGGCCGCGTTGCCATTGACGGTGACGACTGGAAAGCTGTCTCTGCGGACGGTTCTTACGTGCCGTTAGGGCAGAATGTCCGTGTTGTAGGCCGTGAAAGCATTATAATAACGGTGGAGAAGGCATAGCTAAATGTAAAGTGAAGAGTGAAAAGTGATAAATCCATATGTCTTAAGAGGGTAGAGAATTTAAAGAAGTTATCACGCCCTACGGACGTTAGAAGTTATAGCCAAATGCTTTGTTTTCTCACCCTTTCACCTTCAGACCTTCAAACCTGATAATCCCGAAACCTCAAAACCCCAAATCAATATGAACATTATCATTTACGTTTTGATTGCTCTCATTATCTGCGCAATCGTGTTATTGAAGAAAAGTCTTGTCATTATACCCCAGTCTGAGACTAAAATCATTGAGCGTCTGGGTAAATATTATGCAACGTTGAAGCCCGGAATAAACATCATCATTCCGTTTATTGACCGTGCGAAGGAGATTGTCGCCATACGCAGAGGCCGCTACGTGTACACAAACTCAATCGATCTGCGTGAACAGGTGTATGACTTTGACAAGCAGAACGTCATCACCAAGGATAACGTTCAGACCCAGATAAACGCTCTGTTGTACTTTCAGATAGTAGACCCGTTCAAGGCTGTTTACGAGATTAGCAACCTTCCCAACGCCATTGAGAAGCTGACGCAGACAACGCTGCGTAACATCATAGGTGAGCTGGAGCTTGACCAGACGCTCACTTCGCGTGACACTATCAACACAAAGCTGCGCGCCGTGCTCGACGACGCCACCAACAAGTGGGGCATAAAGGTGAACCGCGTTGAGCTTCAGGACATTACCCCGCCAGAAAGTGTTCTCCAGGCTATGGAGAAACAGATGCAGGCAGAGCGTAACAAGCGCGCCACCATTCTGACGAGTGAGGGCGAGAAGGCTGCCGCCATATTGAAGTCGGAGGGTGAGAAGACCGCCATTATCAACAAGGCTGAGGCCGACAAGCAGATGGCTATACTTAATGCTGAGGGCGAGGCACAGGCCCGCATACGGAAGGCTGAGGCCGAGGCGATAGCCATTGAGAAGATAACCGAGGCCGTAGGCAAGAGCACTAATCCCGCCAACTACCTGCTTGCGCAGAAGTATATCAAGATGCTGGAAGACGTGGCTACGGGCGATAAGACCAAGACTGTCTATCTGCCGTATGAAGCCACCAACCTTATGGGCAGCATAGGCGGCATCAAGGAACTGTTTAAAGGTGAATGATTGTATCGTGAAGCAATGCTTCTTTAAATTCATTTAATAAGAAATGTTGAATATTTGTATCGTAGCCGGCGCGCGCCCTAACTTCATAAAGGTGGCGCCGCTGGTGCGTGTTGTCGTAAAGGCAAAGGCCGAAGGGCATGCCGTTGATTACCGTCTGGTGTATGCCGGGGCAGAGAATGACCCCACGCTTGAGCCTTCGCTGTTTGAGGATCTTGGCATACAGCGCCCTGATGTTTATCTTGGTGTTGATTGTGTCAATCTGAACGAACTGACTGGAAGGGTGATGTCAGAGTTTGAGAAGTATCTTGACGCAAACCCGACTGACGTCGTTATCGTCGTTGACGATCTCGCCTCGACCATGGCTGTTGCCATAGTGACGAAGAAACACGGCGTAACCTTGGCACATCTCGTGGCCGGAACGCGCTCGTTTGACATCAATATGCCCAAGGAAATCAACCGCCTTGTCATCGACGGACTGTCTGATTTGCTCTTCACTGCCGGCATGGGAAGCACCAGTACGGCAACACGTGAGGGCGCGGAGCTGTCACATGTCTACATGGTGGGCAACATATTGATGGACACGTTGCGCTTTAACCGCACGCGCCTTGTACGTCCTTCGCTGCTTGACAAGTGCGGACTGAAGGAACATGAGTATATCGTTTTCACGTTGAACCGCAAGGCTCTGCTTGCCGACAAGGATAATCTCGGCCGCATGCTCGACGCTCTTTGCACATCGGCCGACGGTGTAAGGATAATAGCTCCGCTGCGCAATGCGGCCGGGGAGGTGGTTGCCCCGCTCGTGAAAGGCTATGACAACTTCATCATTACGTCGCCGCTTTCATACTTAGAGTTCGGCTATCTTACGGCCAATGCCAAGGGAATAGTGACCGATTCGGGCAATGTTGCCGAGGAAGCAACGTTCAACGGTGTGCCGTGCATCACGCTCAACAGCTATACTGAGCATATAGAGACGGTGAAGTATGGCTCAAACGTTCTCGTAGGAGAGGATGCCGGAAAGCTGGCAGATGCCGTAACCGACATGGTCAGGGGGCAATGGAAGCAGTGCTCGCTGCCCGACCGCTGGGACGGACGCACGGCAGAGCGCATCCTGCAGATACTTGTTGACCTGAAGAAGGATTAGTGATGTAAGTGAGAAAGAAGTAAGTAACAATATAAAATAATGGAAAGAAAAATAGCATTGATTACCGGCGCTACGAGCGGTATAGGCGAAGCATGCGCCAGGAAGTTTGCCGAAGGAGGATATGACCTTATTCTCACGGGACGCAACGCTGATAAGCTGGCTGCCGTTGAGCAGCAGGCAAGGCAGCGCGGAGCCGACGTTCTGCCGTTGACGTTTGACGTGCGCGACCGTAAGGCGGCAACGGCAGCCGTAGAGTCGCTTACCGGCAAGTGGGCTGTCATCGATGTATTGATTAACAATGCCGGTCTTGCGCTTGGACTGGATAAGGAATATGAGGGCAACATGGACGACTGGGAGACGATGATTGACACCAATATAAAGGGCCTGTTGACGATGACCCGTCTCGTTGTTCCCCGTATGGTGGAGCGCAACAAGGGGCACGTGATAAACATAGGTTCGGTTGCGGGCGACGCCGCTTACGCCGGAGGCAATGTCTATTGTGCCACGAAGGCAGCCGTGAAGGCTATCACCGACGGTCTGCGCATCGACGTCGCGCATACGGCAGTACGCGTAACAAACATTAAGCCGGGACTTGTCGAGACTAATTTCAGTGTCGTACGTTTTCACGGAAGCCAGGAACGGGCCGACAATGTGTATAAAGGCATACAGCCGTTGACGGGTGACGACATAGCCGATGTTACTCTTTATGCAGCCAATGCGCCTGAACATGTGCAGATAGCAGAGGTCCTCGTGCTCGCCACTCATCAGGCCAACGGTACCGTTATCGACCGGAATCCCGACAGAGTGGAGCATTTATCGTGAATTAATGACCAATAAAAGCAGGACGGGGAGATGTAAACGCATCTCCCCGTCCTGCTTTTATATTTGTCCTGTCAGTTTATTTTACAACGTATTTCTTATCCCCTACGATGTAGATACCTTTGCCGAGGCCGTCCGTGGCCTTGTCTTTTTCAATGCCGGAACGTACTTTTACGCCAGTTATCGTGTACACGTCAACCTCTGAAGGTTCTTTTGTAGGCACGACAACGGTTATTCCTGTCGAGTAGTTGTCATAGCTGAAGGCCACGTCTTTCATGTCTCCCCAAACATATTGCTCCAGTCCTGGATAGTCGACATACGGATTACGGTTGTGCTGGATGTCGTAAACAGCGTTGTTGCGGTCAATCTCTTTCTTGCTTACGGGGTCTTCCTCAGCCCAGCGCAGCAGCATATCCAATGCCCATGTGGTGAAGGCCGGATAAGCATTTCCTGCCAACATTTCGCTGCTCCAGGTTGTAACGTTATATTCACCTTCCTCATAACACGTTACCATGTAGAAATAAATGCGTGCGAAGTCGCCCTTATATTCATCGTTAGGCTCGAACACTGTGCCGCTGTATCCGGCTACAGAAGACGGTCCAAATTTACTAAAGCCTCCGACAGACGAATTTGTCGGCTTGTCAGTCTCGCCGAAAGGGTTATCTCCGCGCAGGCTGTTTACCCATTTGTCGGTCGGAACAATGTGCATTATGTCAGTGTACATAAGTGTCCTTTCATTATCTTTTCCGAACCAACTTTTGGGCATTGAGTGCTCACGGTTATAATATTGGTTTTCTTTACTGCCTTTACCTGTGTCTTGGTCGGTACCGAACGTGAAGTTAGTTATACCGGAATACATATCCCAAACCTTTCCATCCTCACGTACATCTGTTGTATAAAACGCCTTCCAGAGCTGGCTGTAGCTGAGTTGCGTATGTGGATTTATTATTTCGCCCATAGCCGTTTTCAGTGCCTGTCCTTTCTTTCCGTCGGCATCCTGATAGTAAGTGCCGGTGTTGTTAGGCCCTTGCGCGAACGTCAGCAGAGCAAAGCCCAGCAGCATCTGCAACGTTGTGATTCGTTTAAATATATTCATAATTCCAGTCATTTAATTCTGTTTGTGTAACATATTGATATTCAGTGAGTTGCAAAAGGCCGTCTTTTAGCTTCCAAAAGACGGCCTTTTAGCTTGCGATTTGCCGTCTTTTGCAACGCGATTTGCCGTCTTTTAGAAAACGTCAGGCCATGTCAGGTCTGTTCACCGTGTATTCAGCGTGTCGTCGGCTTGCCCCTTTTCTGCCATTCAAGGATGCCGCCTTTAAGGTCAACCACCTTAAATCCTTTCTCTGTAAGCTGCTTGGCGGCGTCTGCGCTGCGCCGTCCGCTGCGGCAATATACGGCCACCGTCTTGCCCTTGTCAAGCTCATCGTCAGCCCGTTCGGCAAAGTCCGCCTGTTTTACGTCAATGTTCTTTATGTCTGATGAGGTTATATGGCCTGCCTCAAACTCATCCTTTGTGCGCACGTCTACCAGCTGAACGTTGTCTGCAGAAATGACTTTCTCAAATTCATCAGCGTCTACGGTCTTGAATTTCTGCTGTCCGCAGCTGCACAGACAACCGGCAAACAGAGTCATTATGGATAATACCAGTTTATTCATAATAAGCATGTAATTTAGCGTTATACGTAATCTTTAATGATGCAAAGATACGTTTTTTGGGCTAATGAAACGAAAAACACATGGTTTTTCGTTGTTTTTCATATATATGAAACAGCTTTTTCAGTCTGTCATAAACCGTGCCACGACAGGCAGGTGGTCGCTGTATCCTTTATGGTAACGCCAGCCCCGGTAGGTGCGCAGCGGCTGCACTCCGCCGTACTTGTCATCGGTCTCAAGCATGAACGGGGTATCGTTTACTCTGCATGATGACAACATGGCCGCCAGTCTGGGGCTTGCCATTATGTGGTCGATGTTCTCCCAACGGCCTTTATACTTATAAGTGCCTTTAGCTCCGTTAGTTCCTGTTATTCCGGCTGATATGTCTGTTATGCCGTTTGAGCAAATCTGCCGCACGGCCGGGCTGTCTGCGCCGTCGTTAAAGTCGCCCGCAATGATAATCAAAGGCTCTGTACATACAGCCTGCAGGGAGTCGATAGCCGAACAAAGGCGGTCGGCCACGGCCTTGCGGTGCGGCCTTGTGCGCCGTTCTCCGCCGTAGCGGCTCGGGGCGTGAACCACGAAAACGTGCAGCGTATCGCCATTAATTATTCGGCCGGCGACGTACAGAATGTCGCGTGTAGGGCGCATACCTTCAATCGGTTTGACGCGTAACGGATAGTGATTTAGCGGGAGGAATGCTCCCGGATGATAGAGTAGGGCCACGTCAATGCCCCGCTCGTCGGGCGAGTCAGTCATGATATACTCATAGTTGGCGTTCCTCAGCAGCGAACGTTTGGTAAGGTCGTGCATCACGCTGTCGTTCTCCACCTCGCATAAGGCCACGAGGTCAGGCAGCTCCCAGTCGCCGCCGTCATTGCCGCAGGATATGATGCTTTGGGCTGTGTTGTTCAGTTTGTCCCAATATTTGCCGCGTGTCCAGCAGCGGTCGCCCTCCGGTGTGAACTCAATGTCCTGCTTCAGACTGTCGTGGCGGTAGTCAAACAGGTTCTCGCAGTTAAATTCAACAAACGTGAGAAGCGACGTAAGAAGCAGCTCTATCAGCATGAAAAAAGTTTTTTTTAATTCATAATTCATAATTCACAATTCATAATTCATTCTTGCGTTGAAACTGCAAATCATTATGAATTGTGAATTATGAATTAAGAATTGTCGTAATTATGAATTATGAATTGTGAATTATGAATTAAGAATTGGCCTTCACGTTGTTTCTGATTTTCGTAAGATAGGCTTTCATTCCGTCCTCATCCTTACGCTCTATGATGCCGAGCAGGTCTTTCAGCTCAGTCCTTATTTGCTCCACCTGTTCGGATGTGTAGGGATTGAAGAGGACTTCCTGCAGCAGATAATCATCCTCGCTGAGCACTCCGCGGGCAATGTTCATGTGGCGTTTGAACGTAGTTCCCGGTGCGTCCTGATGCTTCATTACGGCCGCAAAGACAAATGTGCTTACGAAGGGGATGCTTAACGAGTAGGCAACGGTCTTGTCGTGCTCCTCGAAAGTGTATTCATATATGCTCAGTCCGAGCCGTTGGTAAAGGTCCTTGAAGAATATCCTGCCCATGTAGTCGCCCTCACTTATCACTATTGCGTTCTCCTGGCTGAGCTGATTAAGGTTCGCAAAGGTAGGTCCGAACATCGGGTGGGTTGACACATAGCGGTGTCCGCACGTTGCATAAAACTCTTTCAGCCCTGTCTTTACTGAGGCAATGTCGCTTATTATGCAGTCCTCAGGCAGGTGAGGCATCACCTCACGGAAGGCCGGAATAGTGTATTTTACGGTTACGGCGTTGATAACCAGCTCGGGCTTGAACTCTTCTATTTCTTCAAGCGATGTGAAACGCAGAGTGTTGAAGGTAAATCTCAGTCGCTCAGGGTTCTTCTCATATACAGCCGTCTCGTGCTCAAAGCTGAGCAGATCGAGAAAGAAACTGCCCATTTTGCCTGCTCCTAAAACTAATATTCTCATCGTTCTATATGTTTAAAGAAGTGCAGGAGCGGGGCAGAACGCTGCGAAAGCGTAATTGTTTTCCATGCGTATTGGCCGTCACTCCTTGCTCTTTTACATCTATGATGATTATTTATTCACGATTTCTATCTGTTGTCTGACTGACTCTTCGTGTACAGCCTCGAACACAGTCTTGATGAATTCAGGTGCCATTCCGAGCAGAGAGCCTTGTGCTCCGCGCTTGTCAAGTATCTCGTTGTAGCGTGATGTCTGCAGAACGGTCATGTTATGTTCCTTCTTATACGTTCCTATCTCGCGGCAGATGCGCATACGCTTGGCCAGAATTTCCATGAGCTGGTTGTCAATCTCGTCTATCTGTTTGCGCAGGGTGGCTATTCCTTCTGTGCTCATTGTCTGGTCACGTATGACGAGAAGGCCGAGAATGTAGTCGAGAACGTCAGGAGTTACCTGCTGTTTGGCGTCGCTCCATGCCTTGTCCGGGTCGCAGTGGCTTTCTATAATGAGGCCGTCAAAACCGAGATCCATGGCCTGCTGGCACAGCGGAGCTATCAGTTCGCGGCGTCCGCCGATATGGCTCGGGTCGCAGAAGATAGGCAGTGAGGGTATGCGTCGGCGCAGTTCTATCGGTATCTGCCACATAGGCAGGTTGCGGTATATCTTCTTGTCGTAGCTTGAGAAGCCGCGGTGGATGGCCGCGAGACGCTTTATTCCGGCCTGGTTGATGCGTTCCAGTGCCCCGATCCACAGCTCAAGATCAGGGTTTACAGGGTTTTTCACAAGTACGGGTATGTCTACTCCCTTCAGACTGTCGGCCAAAGCCTGCACCGCAAAGGGGTTGGCTGACGTGCGTGCGCCTATCCACAGAATGTCGATACCATATTTAAGAGCAAGCTCAACGTGCTCAGGAGTTGCCACCTCTGTGCTTACGAGCATTCCGGTTGTTTCCTTTACCTGCTTCAACCAGGGCAGAGCCTTCTCGCCGTTACCCTCAAATCCGCCCGGCTTTGTGCGCGGTTTCCATACTCCGGCACGGAATATGTGGCAGCCTTTTGAGGCAAGTTGCATCGCCGTTGTCATCACCTGTTCCTCTGTTTCGGCCGAACATGGGCCGGCTATCACCGTCAGGCGTTCATTGTCGCTCGGCAAGTTGAGCGGTTGTAATTCAAGTTCCATGATATATCTTTTTATTGTTTGTCATTTTATAGTTGCCTTGATGCGCTCCAAGGCCTCCTTTATCTTATTGTCTTTTGCGCATAGAGAGATGCGGATATAGCGCTCGCCGTTGCTTCCGAAGATAAATCCGGGCGTGATGAACACCCTCGCCTCATGCAGCACACGCTCTGTAAGCTCCTCCGCATTGCCGTATCTGTCAGGTATTTTGCCCCACAGGAACATGCCCACCTGGCTCTTGTCATACGTGCATCCGAGTGCTTCCATTATTTGTTCGGCCGTGTCACGGCGGTTGCGGTATGTCGTTATGTTGGCCTGCCGGTGCCATTCGGCGCTGTTGTTGTAGGCTTCAGCCGCCGCAAGCTGTATTCCGCGGAACGTTCCTGAGTCAATGTTGCTCTTTATCTTGAGTATCCAGCTGATGAACGTTGGGTTGGTTGCGCACATTCCCACACGCCATCCCGGCATGTTATGGCTCTTGCTCATCGAGTTGAACTCTATGCAACAGTCCTTTGCTCCGGGCACTTGCAGCAGTGAAATAGGCTTCTCGTTGAGGATGAACGAGTATGGATTGTCGTTCACTATGACGATAGAGTGGCGGCGGGCGAAGTCTACCAGCCGTTCGTAAGTCTCCATTTTGGCCGGTGCTCCGGTAGGCATGTTGGGATAATTGGTCCACATCAGACGCACGCCTGACAAGTCCATGCGCTCCAGTTCGTCAAAGTCTGGCTGCCAGCCGTCGTCCTCACGCAGGTTATAGTTAACCACTTCAGCCCCTAAAATCTTGCTTAATGACGTGTATGTGGGGTATCCCGGATTGGGTACAAGCACCTTTTCGCCAGGGTTTACGAAAGCAAGTGTCACATGAAGGATGCCTTCCTTTGAGCCGATAAGCGGCTGTATCTCGGTCTGCGGGTCAAGTTCCACGCCATACCAGCGCTTGTAAAACCCCGCCATAGCCTGTCTCAGCTCAGGCGTTCCCATTGTGGGCTGATAGCCGTGGGCGTCCTCCTGCCGTGCCACTTCGCACAACTTGTCGACAGTAGCTTTCGATGGAGGCATGTCGGGGCTGCCTATTGCCAGGCTGATGATGTCTTTCCCCTCGGCGTTAAGCCGTGCCACTTCCTTCAGTTTGCGGCTGAAGTAGTATTCGCTGACCGCCGACAGCCTGTCAGCAGGCCTGATATTGGATGTCTGGTTGTTTTCCGTCATCTTTGTATTCTCCTAATACTTTAAGTTCTTTGGTAAGCGGCATGATTGCGTCAATGCTCTGGCGGTAGCGTGTAAGGTTGTTGAACGTCACGTCGACGTAGAACATATATTCCCATTCGTGCCCTATTATAGGTAATGATTGTATTTTAGTAAGATTGATTTTGTAGAAGTACAGGATGCTCAGCACCTGTGAAAGGCTGCCCTCCTCATGAGGAAGCGAGAACACGAGGCTGGCCTTATTGACCGTCTCGAGCGGTCTCAGAAAGTCTGCTTTGTTAGGATTGCTCACCACGAGGAAGCGTGTGAAGTTGTGCTTGTTGTCCTCTATTGACTCCTGGAGCACCTTCATGCCGTACAGGCGTGCTGCCGCGGCGTTGCAGATAGCCGCCCATCCGCGGCATTGCTGCTTGGCGATGAACTCCGCCGCGCCTGCCGTGTCTTCGGCTTCTACGGCCTTCAGTGTGGGATGATTTGACAGGAAGCCGCGGCATTGCATCAGTGCTACGGGGTGAGAGTGCACCTCACGTATCGTGTCCCACGAGTCTTCGGGCAGGCAACAGATGCTGTGCTCGATGTGCAGCTTGTGTTCTCCCACGATTGTAGTGCCCGAGTCGCGCAGCAGTTCGTAGTTATGCAGCAGTGAGCCGGCAATGGTGTTCTCGATGGCAAGCATTCCGATGACCGTAGGGTCGCGCTTGATGTTCTCGAACACCTGCTCGAACGTGGCGCAGCAGATCAGCTGTATCTGCTCGTTCTTGAAGTACTGATGGGCCGCAATGTCGTGAAACGAACCTATGGCACCCTGTATCGCTATTCTCTTCATTTATCTTCTTTTCTCTTTTATGTTAAAACTAAAAATCCCGCCTCATTGTCGTGAAGCGGGACTTTATCGTATCTTTCTCAAAGATTACCTTGTCTTAAGTTGAAATTTACACGCAACTTCCCGCTTCACAATTGCTTGCAAAGTAAAAATAAAAGTAAAAGAAAGATGCGTTAATGTTGTACATTGTCGTTATTTTTATTATTTCGTTGCAAAAATATAATTTTATATTGAAACAGACAAACATTTTAAATAAAAATGTTGTCAAAATCTTTCATATTTTCTTCCGTGCTATTATAATAATGTTATTATGTCATGAGAACACGCCGTAAGGGTCAACCGACTTATATCTGTCTTTCACTTTGTTCTCTATTCCGTTGTCCTCCTGTCCTCCGTTCTGCTGTGCCGTCAGTTCGTCGGCCTGCTTCAGGTCTTCCTGTCCGCCGTTTTCGTCGCCCGTGGCAATGCGCAGTCCGCCGCGCTCACGGTAGGCATTGGCGTTGAACGGATTGGCGTCAATCACCTTGGTGTAATAGTTTACGGCCTCAGCGGGGTTCTTCTTCGCCCTCTCTATGCGTGCTTTCAGTATCAGCACGTCCTCGTTTTCGGGCAGCTTCTCAAGCAGACGGCGTGCGTCCTCGTCAGCTTCCTCAATATTTCCGGCATCCAGCAGCGTCTCGCCTCTCAGCAGATAAGCCTCGGCATAGTCGTCTTTCAGGCCTACAGCCTTGGTCAGCATGGCCACGGCATTGGTCGCGTCGCCGTGCCCTATGCACGCCTTGGCGTACAGAAACAGCGCCTCCACGCATTTGTCATCGAGCAGCAGAGCCTTCTCCGCGGCGTCGGCAACGGCCGTATAGTCCTCCATCATGTAAGCCACGTTGGCCATGCGCAGCAGCACCTGCAAGTTGTCGGGCTGTGCCTCGGCTATTTTCAGCAGACAGTCGTATGCCTCCGGCAGACGGTCGGCCCGTATCAGAGCCTGCGACATGTAGTCGCGTATCTCCAGATCCTCCTTCATCCCGAGGGCGTGGGTGAAGCATGATATCGCGTAGTCATGCTGACCGGAGCGCAGGGCACGCACTCCGTCATATTTCAGCACGTCAAAGTTCTTTTCCTCTTCCGCCTTTTTCTTGTCTTCCGGCTTCTCTTCCTTGCTGCCGAACAGTGCCTTAAAGAAATTCATCTGTAGTAATCTATTGTTTTAAGGTTGAAATTTCCTTACAAAGTTAAGTGTTTTCAGCCAAACAGACAAGCATCGCCGTAAATTTATTTTGTGACCATGTTATTTGTCAAGTGAAATGTTGTTTGCTATTTCTGCTTCATGTAGAGCACAATGCATTTATTAAACTAAAATTCAGTCATTGGAAAAATCAACTTTCTTTTTTTGTGTGAAATACATTGCTTTAAATGACAAAAATTAAGTAATATAACATATTGAATTATATTGAAAACATTTGGCTCGCACTTTGCTTACAAAAAATCTCTAATGACCGCTTAGTTAATATTATCATTTAGGAAGGTTTAAATTCAAGATATTAAGTTTAAAAGAACCGTACTATAATCGCATTTAAGGCAATAGTACGGCTCTTTTATTGGTTTATTTAGGCTTTTAATTAAGTCTAAATATATAATTCATATTTTTAATATGAGTTATGACGCTTTTTTGTTACACATTATGTGTTAATTCTATAATATATGTAACAGCTTAATGCACATATACCGAAAAAACACATCACGATATAGTCTTTGATATTAAGTGTATATATATTTAATAGTAACCATGTCGGTATGCCAATTGTAAAAATGCGTGATAATGTTTTTGTGCATCTTGAAAAATAATGTTTTTTAAATTCTTTGCACAACATTTTGTCCCCGATTAATGGATATTCTTTTTTATATGCGTTAATACGTTCTGTATAATCTTTCCTTGCATGAAAACCAATTGCGTACCAAATTCCGGCCCATATGACGAACATTGTTATAGATATAACTCCGCCAGTCTCTTTGTCAAAAAAATATTCAGAAAAAGACATTTGGTGATATTTCGCATATAGTGTTATTACCGTTATTACAAGTACCAACCATGTTGTCATTACGACTAATCCATATTTAATATTGTTGTTCATTTGCATACAAGAAAAAGAAGTAAATATATAAAACTATTCCAATCCACTTAGTACGGAACCAACTGCGGCTGATGCTCCACCCATAACTAGGTTGAAGCCAGAGAATAATAGTCCTTGATAGCCATATAGGGCATCGGCAACTGCCGCATTCTTCCAGTTAAATCTTGTTCGAGTTAGTGTTATATTTAAAAGTTCAGCCCAGTCAGTATAATGTTCTTGCCAATATTCGGAAGATGCAACATATGTTGTGATATAACATATCACAGCTTGTTTATTGATTGTTGGTAATTGAGGGTCAGTTGAAACTTCTTGTAATAATGCATCAATGTCAACATTCTCATTTGATACCATATTAATATATTTCATATCGGCTTGTGGAATGTTACTTCTGATTTCTTCTAATGATTGTTCGTATTGTTCATTGGTAATCTTTTCATCAGCACGTGTTGTTGAACTTTTTTCATCAATGAAAGCATTTGCTAAAGTGACAACAGTGTTTGTGAAATCTTTGGAACCAAAGGTTATAGCTTTAGTCTTTTCTTGATTTTTAAGTTTATCATACATATAGGATAAACCTTCATTGTGTATTAGAGCGAAATTCTTACCATTGGTAATGAGTTCGTTTACAGGTTGTTCTTCTTCAAATTTGGTGTCGTCATTATTGGAACAGCAAATCAGTAGAGTTGACAAACAGATAATTGAAAGATACAAATAAAAGTGTTTCATAATAAATAAATTTTTAATTGATTAAACATAAAAAAGTTTTTATGCAAATATAGTTTGTTTGTGGCAAGTAAAGAATTTTTCTTGCTATAGTTTGTATACAAAAATTCACAAAATCGTAATGTACTGAAATACAATAAGATACGTGTCGTAATTATTTTATTATACTCATAATATATTTGTCAAATTCCTTAGGCGAACCTTCACGTCCGAGAAGTTTGGGCATCATTCTTCTCCGCATTGCTGATATATTTTGCCGAGAACATCCCATGAGATTACTCATTTCCAATGTTTTGAATTGTAATCGTACTAAGATGCAAAGATCATATTCATCAGGGCGTAATGTATGATGACAATTAAGCGTATAATAAAATAATGGTATTACATTATTGAACATATTACGCATTTCATGCCATTCTTCTTTTGTTGGGTGTAGTAATGGATTTGCAGCAATTTGCTTAAAACGTTTTGTTATTAGTGAAGTATGAAGCCTTTCCTCAATAGAAGCTGCATTAATGTTGCATTGTAAAGAAGTAAGTTCACAGACTGTTTTGTGATATTTTTCAGCAAGTAATATCCTTTCCTTTTCTGTATGTTTAAGTTGTATTTTTAGATTTTTCAATGTTAATGAGATTATTTCCTTATCTTGTTCATATCTTCGTTGCAGATTTTTCGTATCGTCATGCTTTTTTTTCATAATAAATACTGTTTCAAGCATTATCATTATTAATACTAATGTCATGGTATTGTTTGTCTGTTTTGCTGTCAAATTCTTTTTATTGAGTTGATCAGTTTGTTGTATGTATATTGTGAATTTTGTATTATGGCTGTGCCTAATTATAGAGGTAGTTGAAGATTTACCTTTCAAAGTCGTTTGTATCTTGTGGTTGTTGATATTAGCGCATGAGATATGAAAGGGTAATAAAAGCAAAAAGATGTGAAATAGTATTTTCATATTTCTGAAATAATAGAAAAAAAGTAGTACATTAGTCTATATTTTTATCTTATTGTTATATGATTTTTTATCAAGTTGATATAGAGTAGTTGCAATATTTCGTGTTTATAAAAATGTAAAAGTATGTATATCTGCATAACTCTTAATGAATATAACTATTCAAAATCTCAGCAACGTAAATTGCAAATATGTCATGACTAATCATTTTTCTTTTTGATGAACAGAACTTAAAAGCATATGTTGTAATTTTCTTAGCAAAGTTAAGTGTTTTCAGTCAAACAGACAAGCATCGCCGTGAATTTATTTTGCGACCATGTTATTTCCCGGTTGTTACGGTCTGCATTTCGTATCAATATTTATAGTTCTGCAAAAGACGGCCTTTCGTCTTGTAAAAGGTCATCTTTCGGGCTGCGTTTTGCCGTCTTTCAGGCGCTGAAAGGCCGTGTTTTGCAGTGCCGGAGGTAATATGCTGACTGTCAGGCAGTTGTGAATTAATCAAAAATCAGGGGCAGGAAAGGATAATTAAAACAAAAAAGCGGACCGCAGGTTTTGTTTTTACGCCGTATAAAAGTAATTTTGTGACTGATGAAACGATTGGTTTTTACATTGCTTGTCGGCGCAATATGCTGTGCCGTCGGCGCGCAGGAGATAAATACGGAGGTGTCGGTGTCTGATTCGGTGGCCGTCGTTCCCGTCGCTCCCGTGGGTGAGATAATCGGCGGAAGTGACGCTCCTACAGATATGTACGTATATGACGGTTACCGCGGAGAGGCGTTGGCGCAGGCCGACTCGCTGCATCTGCCCGTGCTGAACCGCTTCGGACAGACTTACATCAACATGTATCCTTATAGTTGGTTCGGCTGGTACGACTGGCAGTTGCACAAGGGGCTTAACGTAAATCTCGGTGCTTCGGTGTTTGCCACGTTCGGTGACGGCCCGTGGAGCGGCACCGGTTTCACTAACAGTATATCCGCGATGTACGCCGTTCCGCTTACCGGCAAGCTGTCACTTGCCGTCGGAGGCTATCTCAACAATCTTTATTGGGCGCACGACGCCTACCATGACGCCGGCCTGAACGCCGTTCTCGGGTATAAGTTTAATGAGCATTGGGAGGGCTATCTGTTCGGGCAGAAGTCGCTTACTGACAAGATGATGCCCCTGCCTCTTTATGACATGAGCAACATAGGCGACCGCATCGGCGCGGCAGTGAAGTATAATTTCAATCCGAAATTCAGCATCCAGGTAACCGTCTCGGCGGAGAAAAGACCATGAATAATTAAGAAAAGGAGTAAAAGGAGTAAAGGAATAAGGTAGTTAAAAACATTTGAAAGGAGTTAAGTAATTAGAGGGAGTTAAGGAATTAAGACATTTGATAAGAAGTAAAGAGTAAAGGAGTAAGGAATTAGGGAGTAATAGTATGAAATTAAAGGATTTGCATTTGTCTTAACTCCTTAACTCCATCTAACTCCTAAACTCCTTTCAAATATCTTAACTCCTTTACTACTTTTACTCCTCTCTTTAATTACATAAGTTTCAGTCTCAGGCTGTTCAGTACTACGCTGATGCTTGAGAAGGCCATGAGGGCGCTTGCCCACATAGGCGTTATCTGCCATTCGGCACCGAAAACGTAGGGGATACCGGCGGCGAGAGGTATGCAGATAACGTTATAGATGAACGCCCAGAAGAGGTTCTGCTTAATCATTCCCACCGTGTCGCGTGACAACTTGATAGCGTCAGGTATGCGTCTGAGGTCTGTTCCCATAAGAGTTACCTGCGCAACGTCCATCGCTATGTCAGTGCCTTTGCCCATCGCGATGCTCACGTCGGCAGCGGCAAGAGCCTGAGTGTCATTGATTCCGTCGCCGACCATGGCCACATGCTTGCCCTCAGCCTGCAGTTTTCTTACCATGTCCTCCTTATCCTGCGGCATAACCTTGCTGCGGTAATGTTTAATTCCGGCCTTGTCAGCCCAGTATCTGGCCGCTTCGTCCTTGTCGCCGCTCATCATGTACACCTCGACACCTTCACTTTGAAGCGTCTCCATGGCCTCGCGGGCATGAGGCTTCAGCGTCTCACGCTCGTCGAGCGACAGGCTGTCGGCCTTTGTGAAGTCAACATCCTTGTTCGGAATGGTCAGCGTTCCCGTCTTGTCGATGACGAGCGCGTCAACCTTACGTATGTTCTCAAGTGCCGTAGCGTCCTTAATCAGGATGTTCTTGCGTGCCGCCTTGCCGATGCCTACCATGAGAGCGGTGGGCGTAGCGAGACCGAGGGCACACGGGCAGGCTATTACCAGCACCGAGACTGCTGACAGAATAGCGTGAGGCAGCTGGCTGCTTCCGCCGATAAAGTACCATAGAATAAAGGTAAGAACTGACAGACAGAGCACCGTGGGCACGAATATCAGCGCTATCTTGTCGACCGTACGCTGCACGGGAGCTTTGCTTCCCTGAGCCTCCTGCACCATTTTTATGATTTGTGAGAGCATCGTTTCTGCACCCACCGCCTCCGCACGGAAGCGCAGCGAGCCTTGTTTCACGATGGTTCCGGCAAATACCTTGCCGCCCGTCTGCTTCAGTACAGGCGTAGGCTCACCGGTAATCATGCTCTCGTCGATATACGCCTCGTCGGCGTTTACAGTTCCGTCAACAGGCACTTTCTCACCCTGGCGTATCTCTATGACGTCACCTTTCTCAAGCGTAGCTATCGGAACGTCAACCGTCTGGCCGCCGCTTACCAGATGGGCGGTCTTCGGCGCAAGACCCATAAGCGCCCGGATAGCCGATGCCGTACTCTTTTTAGCCCTCTCTTCGAGCGCCCTTCCGGTGAGCACGAACGTGATAATCATAACCGAGGCATCGTAATACGTGTGGTTCTCGATACCTCTTGAACCCCAAAAATCGTCACCCCAGAACGTGTTGAACACGCTGAACACGAACGAGATAAACGTGCTCATGGCCACCAGTGTGTCCATGTTGGCCATGCCGTGCTGCAACTGTTTCCATGTGTTTACATAGAACTGGCGGCCGCAATAGATAAGGTTGACCAGGGCTATGATGAGCATTGTCTGGTTGGCCGTGCTGCTATTGCCTATGTTAAGCCAGCCCATTGATATGCCCATGGTGAGCAGAGCCAGCACCCATGACGTAGCCACGCGCTTCAGCAGGCGGCGGTATGACGTCTGCTCGATAGCCGTAACCGACTCGTCTTCGTCTATGATGAGGTCGTATCCTACTTTCTCAATCTCCTCTTTCATTGTCTTCGGCGTGATGACCTGCGGGTCATACTCCACTAAGGCGGTGCGTGCGGCGAAGTTGACGGCAGCCGACTTTACGCCGTCAAGCTGGCCGAGGCGCCGCTCTACGTTGGCCGCGCACCCGGCGCAGGCCATTCCTGTTACTGCGATAGTTCTCTTTTCCATGCAAAGTATGTTTGTTGTGACGGCAAAGTTACATTAATTAATGCAACCGTGAATTACGTAATTATGGAAAAGATTTACAAGTTTCAGATTTTGTCGAGCTGTTTCAGGTGCTTGTCTTGAGAGGCCTTGAACTGCGAGGGAGTCATGCCCGTTACGCTCTTGAACTGTGTGCTGAGGTACGCCGTGCTTGAATAATTCATCTTGGCTGCTATCTCACTGAGCGACATCTCGCCGTAAAAGATAAGCTCCTTTACGCGTTCGATGCGTTGCAGGATGAAGTAACGCTCAATGGTAAGCCCCGTAGTCTCTGAAAACAGCTTGCTCAGCGCGCTGTATTCAGCGCCCAGTTTGTTAGAGAGATATGCCGAAAGATTAACCTGCGGCAGGCTGTCGCGATAGTGGACAAGCTCTATTATGGCGCTCTTTATGCCGTCAACGGTCTGCGTGCGGCGGTCTTCCAGCAGCTCGAAGCCCTGGCGTTGCAGCGCCGTGCGTAGCTCGCCGAGCTTTGCCTCGTCGGGTGTTTCGGCTACGGTAGCCGTGCCAAGCTCTACGGATAGGGGCGTAAGGCCGGCGTCTGCGAGCACCTGCCTTACTGCGGCCTTGCACCGGTCGCACACCATATTCTTAATATGCAGCGTTGTACCTTCCATTAATTTACAAAGGTAAGCAATTTATTCGTTTCAGACAAAATCAACGGTTTAATTCAAACTAATTAACATTCAAAAGCCAATGGATTAACACTTCATTCCATATTGTAATAGAAATGGAATGTTAACGGTATTAACATAAAACGGCATCAACGGCCTTCATACCTGCGTCTTGCGGCGGGCATTTACGCCGAAGACCGTCCCCACGGTTGCCAAAGACGGTCTTTGACACAGCCAAAGATGCTCTTTTACGACGCGAACGACCGTCTTTTACACGCCGTTTTGCCGCCTTTTAAGGGGCATTTTGCCGTATATGGAAATGCTGTCTGGTGTAAGTCGTTGTCTGTCAGGATGTTATATAATGCGCTGAAAACACGTTATTCGTGTCCAAGCAGATGATTTTTCAGAAAAACGTGAATATATCATCGAGGCTTTAACATTATGAACAGATTTATTGTTAACAAAAATAAAAACAACAGGCGGCCGTATGACGGGCTGAAAATAGCGTTCAGTGCACCTTTAAATCCATAAAAATGCACACTTGAATACAGTGTGCGCATTTTTCCTCAAAAGTGTTTTAAAATACTTTAAATACCTTGCGCGTTGTTGGTTTTTTTATTATTATTTGACTATATTTGCAGTGATAATCAGGTAGGTTGTGAGCCGTTAAAATGTTAATTTGCGGTCATCCTGCTTACATTTTGTTCATTATACTATAATATAATATGTTTGAAAATCTAAGCGACAGGCTTGAACGCTCTTTTAAGATACTTAAGGGTGAAGGTAAGATAACCGAGATTAACGTAGCCGAAACGTTGAAGGACGTAAGGCGTGCGCTGCTCGACGCCGACGTGAACTATAAGGTAGCCAAGACGTTTACCGACACGGTGAAGCAGAAGGCGCTGGGCATGAACGTGCTGACGGCTGTGAAGCCGGGCCAGATGATGGTGAAGCTGGTGCATGACGAGCTGGCAGAGCTGATGGGAGGAGACAGCGTAGGGCTTAAGCTGGAAGGCCATCCGGCCGTTATCCTGATGTCAGGATTGCAGGGTTCGGGTAAGACCACGTTCAGCGGTAAGCTGGCCAATCTGCTAAAAACCAAGCAGCACAAGAACCCGCTGCTCGTTGCCTGCGACGTTTACCGCCCTGCCGCGATAGAGCAGTTGAAGGTGGTAGGCGGACAGATAGGCATACCCGTATATTCAGAACCTGACAACAAGAACGTAGTTGAGATAGCTCAGAACGCGATAAAGGAGGCCAAGGCCAAAGGCAATGACGTGGTGATAATCGATACCGCGGGCCGTCTTGCCGTTGATGAGGAGATGATGAACGAGATTGAGACGCTGAAGAAGTCAGTCAATCCTGACGAGACGCTCTTCGTTGTTGACTCAATGACCGGTCAGGACGCCGTCAACACGGCCAAGGAATTTAACGACCGCCTCGACTTTGACGGCGTTGTGCTGACCAAACTTGACGGCGATACCCGTGGCGGTGCTGCCATAAGCATACGCACGGTGGTGACAAAGCCTATCAAGTTTATCGGTACTGGCGAGAAGATGGAGGCTATCGACGTGTTCCACCCCGCACGTATGGCTGACCGAATACTCGGCATGGGCGACATCGTAAGCCTTGTGGAGCGCGCGCAGGAGCAGTTTGACGAGGAGGAGGCGAAGCGTCTTCAGAAGAAGATTCAGAAGAACAAGTTTGATTTCAACGACTTCCTCGGACAGATACAGCAAATCAAGAAGATGGGCAACATCAAGGACCTGGCATCCATGATACCCGGTGTTGGCAAGGCGATAAAGGACGTTGACATTGACGACAACGCCTTCAAGGGCATCGAGGCGATAATCCTCAGCATGACACCGAAGGAGCGCACCAACCCCGAAATACTCAACACGAGCCGCCGTATGCGCATAGCAAAGGGCTCGGGAACAACCGTGCAGGATGTAAACCGCCTGATTAAGCAGTTTGACCAGACGCGCAAGATGATGAAAATGGTTACCGGCTCAAAGATGAGTCAGATGATGGGAGCCATGAAGAACCTGCGCAACATGCCGAGATAAACCGATTAAACAAGATTCAGAAGAGGCTTTTTGTGGCGTTTAGGATATGCCGGCAGGCATAATTTCGAGGTCATGGCCTGTTCACTTAAATTCAGATAAAGGATAAACATATGAGCTACCAACTGATAGACGGTAAGGCGACGGCGGCCAAGATAAAGGAAGAAATAGCCGAAGAGGTAAAGCAAATAGTAGCTGCCGGCGGCAAGCGCCCGCATCTGGCAGCCGTGCTCGTAGGGCACGACGGCGGCAGCGAGACTTACGTTAAGAATAAGGTTATAGCATGCGAGACGTGCGGATTCAAGAGTACTCTTATCCGTTTTGAAGACAATGTGACCGAGGAGGAGCTGCTCGCGAAGGTAAAGGAACTTAACGAGGACGACGACATTGACGGCTACATAGTTCAGCTGCCTCTGCCGAAGCATATCGACGAGCAGAAAATCATCATGGCCATAGACTACCGCAAGGACGTTGACGGTTTCCATCCGATTAACGTAGGCCGTATGTCAATAGGTCTGCCGTGCTTCATCTCGGCCACTCCGCTCGGCATACTGACGCTCCTTCGCCGTTACGGCATTGAGACTTCAGGCAAGAAATGCGTTATTCTAGGCCGCAGCAACATCGTCGGCAAACCTATGGCTCAGCTCATGATGCAGAAGCAGTACGGCGACTCAACGGTTACGGTGTGCCACAGTCACTCGGCAACTCTCAAGCAGGAGTGCCGTGAGGCGGATATAATTATTGCCGCGATAGGACGGCCAAACTTCGTAACGGCCGACATGGTGAAGGAAGGAGCGACGGTAATCGACGTGGGTACGACGCGCGTTCCCGACGCTACCAAGAAGAGCGGCTTCCGCCTTAACGGCGATGTGAAGTTCGACGAGGTGGCATCCAAGTGCTCGTTCATTACTCCCGTTCCCGGCGGAGTAGGTCCGATGACTATCTGTTCACTGATGAAGAATACCCTTGCCGCAGGCAAGAAAGAATATTATAAATGATGACGGCCGACGATTTCTACAAGTTGGGTAACCGTTACCGCAAGGAAGGTAACTGGCAGGAGGCGCTCAATAATTATATTGAGGCCATAGAGCTTGACCCCGAAAGCCCGGCCGTGGAGGCGAAGAAGATGCTTGACGACATCCTTGCTTACTATTGTAAGGACATGTATAATCCGTAGAACAAAATATCATGAGGCAGGCACGGGCATTTGCCGAAAGCCTGCCTCTGTCATACAAAAACATAAAGATATGGGTAAAATAAGAGGAGCCATTGTGGTGAACACCGACCGTTGCAAGGGTTGCGCGCTCTGCGTTGAGGCTTGCCCCAAGACGGTTATATCCCTGGCGAAGAAAGTTAACGTGCACGGCTACCCTTACGTGGAAGCCGTTAATCCCGATGACTGCATAGGATGTGCCTCGTGCGCTATCGTATGTCCTGACGGATGTATCACTGTTTATAAAAAACGTATGGAGGACTAAGAGTTATGGCAGAACAGGAAGTGACTTTATTGAAAGGTAACGAGGCGATAGCTCATGCCGCCATCCGTTGCGGCGCAGATGCCTTTTTCGGTTATCCTATCACCCCGCAGAGTGAGATTATAGAGACGTTGTCGTTACTTAAGCCGTGGGAGACTACGGGCATGGTAGTGCTCCAGGCCGAGAGTGAGGTGGCGTCAATTAATATGGTATATGGCGGAGCGGGCGCAGGCAAGCGCGTGTTTACGTCGTCGTCAAGCCCCGGCATAGCCCTTATGCAGGAAGGAATAGCCTACATGGCGGGCGCCGAGATACCAGGCGTCATCGTGAACGTACAGCGCGGAGGCCCCGGACTGGGTACAATACAGCCCTCACAGAGCGACTATTTCCAGGCTACACGCGGCGGCGGTAACGGCGATTACTATGTTATCGTGCTGGCTCCTGCGTCAGTGCAGGAGATGGCTGACTTCATGGACCTGGCCTTTGAACTGGCTTTCAAGTACCGTATACCGGCTATGATATTAAGCGACGGCGTCATCGGGCAGATGATGGAGCGTGTGGTTCTTCCGCCGTATAAGCCCCGCCGCACTGAGGAAGAAATTAAGAAGGAGTGTCCGTGGGCTACGTTCGGCCGCACGAAAGGCCGCCAGCCTAACATACTGACGTCTCTTGAGCTTCAGCCGGAGGAAATGGAGAAGCGTAATCTGCACCTTCAGGAAAAGTATAAGACCATACGTGAGAACGAGGTAAGATACGAGACAAAGCATTGCGAGGACGCCGATTACCTGATTGTAGCCTTCGGAAGCGCTGCCCGTATATCAGAGAAAGCTATTGAGATGGCACGCAAAGAGGGCATCAAGGTAGGTCTGCTGCGCCCCATAACGTTATGGCCGTTCCCCTCAGAGGCTGTCGCAAATATGGCAGAAGGCAAGAAAGGCGTGCTCTCTGTTGAGATTAACGCCGGCCAGATGGTAGAGGATATCCGCCTTGCGGTCAATGGCCGTGTGCCCGTAGAGCATTTCGGACGTTTGGGAGGAATAGTTCCCGAGCCTGACGAGATAGTGAAGGCACTGAAGGAAAAGTTTTAACCAGATTCTTTAAGGCGGTGTACCAGGGCGTGACTGATGCCCCGGTGAGAGTCCGCCGTTCAGCGGAATAACTAAAAAAGTCGATAAAATGAACGAGGAAATAATATCTCCGGAGAACTTGGTCTACAAGAAACCGGAATTGATGAACGACGTTCCGATGCACTATTGCCCGGGATGCTCGCATGGAGTTGTCCATAAGCTGGTGGCCGAAGTCATTGAAGAAATGGGCATGGAGGACAAGACCGTAGGCGTTTCGCCTGTGGGATGTGCCGTGTTTGCTTACCGTTACCTGGACATTGACTGGCAGGAAGCGGCTCACGGACGCGCTCCAGCAGTGGCAACGGCTATCAAGCGCTGCTGGCCTGACCGTCTGGTGTTCACCTATCAGGGTGACGGCGACCTGGCTTGTATCGGTACCTGCGAGACGATACATGCTCTGAACCGTGGAGAGAATATCGTGATTATCTTCATCAATAACGCCATTTACGGTATGACGGGCGGCCAGATGGCTCCTACCACGCTGCTCGGCCAGAAGACGTCGACGTGTCCTTACGGCCGTGTGCCTGAGCTTCACGGATATCCTTTGAAGATAACCGAGATAGCGGCGACGCTTGAAGGCACGTGCTATGTTACCCGACAGAGCGTTGAGACCGTGCCCGCCATACGCTCGGCAAAGAAGGCTCTGCGCAAGGCTTTTGAGGCGTCAATGGCCGGTAAAGGCTCAAGTCTGGTTGAATTTGTCAGCACCTGCAACAGCGGATGGAAACTTTCTCCCGTCAAGGCTAACCAGTGGATGCAGGAGAACATGTTCAAGTTCTATCCGAAAGGCGACCTGAAGGACACTACGGGCGAGTGAAAAGTTAAGAATTAACAGTGAAGGATTGAGATAACCGGCTGTGTTCATACGGCTTAAAGGTTAGTCCCGGTCTTTCCGCTTAAAACGAAAACAGAATGAAAACAGAGATAATAATAGCAGGATTCGGCGGTCAGGGCGTGCTCTCGATGGGTAAAATCTTAGCTTACTCAGGCCTCATGGAGGACAAGGAGGTTACGTGGATGCCTGCATACGGCCCCGAGCAGCGTGGCGGAACGGCTAATGTAACTGTAATTGTAAGCGATGAGCGCATATCGTCGCCTATCCTCAGCAAGTATGACATTGCCATTGTGCTCAACCAGCCCTCGCTCGACAAGTTTGAGCCGAAGGTAAAGGAGGGCGGCATACTTATCTATGACGGCTACGGAGTGATAAATCCGCCTACCCGTAAGGATATCACCGTTTACCGCATTGACGCCATGGACAAGGCTGCTGAGATGAAGAACTCTAAGGTGTTCAACATGATTGTGCTCGGCGGACTGCTCAAGATATGCCCCGTAGTGAGCGACAAGGGCGTGGAGAAGGCTCTTTATAAGACACTGCCCGAGCGTCACCACAACCTTATTCCGCTGAATATGGAGGCGATTAAGGCGGGCGGCGAAATCATAGAGAAGCAATAACGACGTAACTCCTTGTACGTCAACGCATTATAAAAGGCCACCTTTCATACGCTGAAAGGTGGCCTTTTGCGTTCCAATAGATGGCCTTTTGTGTCGCGAAAGGCCATCTATTGAAAAGAATTTAGAGAAGTTATAGAAGTTATCACTCGCTTCGCTCGTTATAAGTTAAAGCCATTACTCTAAGTAGTCAGAGGAGTTAAAGTAGTTAGAAGTAGTTGAAGTCATATGCTTTGCTGATCTCCTTGTCTGCTAACACAAACTACGGCATCCATTCGAGGATACCTGTTACGGGGTTATTCTTGCGCCATTCGATGAACTCGGGCATAGTGCGGACGCCGTATTTAAGCACAGCTACGTAATATTCCACGCCCATGATGTGTTCATTATTTGGCGTTTCGTTCTTCAGTCTTAGTATGGCGAGGCGTGTCTCAGCGGTAAGTGATGCCTTGATACGTTCGGCCATGCGCTCGAAATAGCCGTCATAACGTGAGCCTTTCGCTATGTGTATCATGTCAATCTGCCACGTATCGCCAGTTTCGTCGTTATACCACGCGTGCCATTCTATGCACTCCTCGTCAGTGTTCAGCATGTTGCGGCACTCAATCTTTATGATATTCGGATTGTCGGCGATGTCCGCCATTGCGGCGAAACTCGCTTGTAGGGATAGCGGCGAGGAATAGATGTGCAGGTCGATGTCAAGATGTTTCATCATTAAGCCCATAGCGAGAGAGCCTACAACATGAGCCTCGGCACCATGACTGCTCCATGTCTCCATTATCCGGGCACGCCGTATGATGTCACATGCACGCCGCCGGTTGCGCTCTGAAGTCTCTATTATGGCTTTATCCTCCATTGTTTATGTGCCTCTTTTCTTACCTCTTAATTCTTACCTCTTAATCAAATCTGTATTTTCTCAATACCTCCGAAGGGCACGAGGTGGCTGAAGCAATCCTCCTTAGGAAACAGTCCGCCGTAAATTCCGGCACAGATAAGCACACCGCCGTGGGCAAATATCGCCACGCGGCGGTAAGGCTTGGTCTTCAGTTCGTCAAGAAACGAGGCCACACGGGCGTATAAAATCGGGAAGCTCTCGCCATTGGTGGCGGCCAGATTCATATAGTCGTTGTACCACTTTTGCAGGTTTTCGTCCTCAATCTCGTCAAACATCTTCATCTCCCAGTCGCCCATGTTCATTTCCTTGAGCCTGTCGTCAACAACAGGTTCAGGCCAACCGCAATATGCGGCCAGCTTTCTCGCGCGGGTAAGGGGAGAGGAGAATACGGCGTCAAAGCCTGTGTTGCCGAGGTTACGCTTGGTTTCGGCCGCCTCACTCTCAAACGTTTCAGCCACCGGCACGTCGCTCCAGCCGTAGCAAGTGCCCTTAGGCACGCCTACGCTTGTATGTCTTACTAAAACAATGTCCATAATTTAGGGTTGTTAATGAATTGATATGATGCGCAAAGATAAAACGAAAGCTCGGTCAGCAGGAACATCGCTCCGCAACAATCGCCCGTATATCCCCTGAGTTTACGCCACATGAGGAGGTAAAGAAAGTACATTACAAGGCACGGGGCGAATATGAGCAAGTCCCAGCGCATGGCTCCGTCTGTGGTGTAGATAAGCAGGGTGAGGGGCAGAATGCCTTGGATGAACAGGCCGATGCCTGCCTTCAGCGTTATTTTCCGGTAGACAACGTGCGCCTTTGAAGTTTCTTCTGTACGTGCGTAAGGCATCATTGAGATAATCTGGGCTGACACCATCTTGCTGAACGGGTCAGCGGCAAGCACCGTGAGAGCCGCCAACTGAGCGGGCATCGACGACAGACAGAAGAACAACAGGAGCAGATATATGCCCAGACCTATCACGCCGTATGTGCCGATACGTGAGTCTTTCATGATGTCAAGTATGCGCTGGCGGCTGTTGCCGCCACCTCCGAAACCGTCGAAAAAGTCAGCAAGCCCGTCCTCATGCAACGCTCCGGTTACAAGCATCCTTACGGCTATGGCCAGAAGAACGGTTACAGAGTAGGGGAATATTCCGCTTCCGAAATAAATCACGGCAGCCATGAGCCCACCCGTAAGCCAGCCTACAAGCGGCCAGAACTCAACTACCGAGCGGTAACACTCGCGCGGCGGCTCGTGAATCCGCCACAAGGGGAGACGTGTGAAGAAGATGAAGGCAGCCCATGCAGGGTCATACCATTTAGAAGTATTTAGTGATATGCGCATTGTCAAAATCGTTCATTTCGTTAATCATCCTGACCGAACTTTCTATTATCGGGTAGGCGCACAGCGCGCCCGTGCCTTCTCCCAGCCGTAATCCGAGGCTGAGCAGAGGCTCGGCACCGAGCATTTTGAGCAGACGGCGGTGCCCGTTCTCATCGCCGGCGTGGCCGAAAATCATGTAATCTTTGGCCTCCGGATACAGGCGTGTGGCAGCCAAGGCGCATGCCGTCATGATGAATCCGTCAATCAATATAATCATATGCAGCTCGGCGGCACGCAGCATAGCCCCGACAGCTCCCGCCATTTCAAATCCTCCGAAGTAGCGGATGACGGTCTCTGTGTCAGCTTTTCGGCCGGTATTTGTGTTGAAATTATCTACCGCGCGGCTCAATACGTCGAGCTTATGGCTTACCCCCGTATTGTCGAGACCTGCGCCTGCACCTACGCAATCGGCAAGAGGCACGCCTCCGAGCAGGCTCATCCATACGCTTGACGGCGACGTGTTGGCAATGCCCATTTCGCCTAAGCAGATTATGTTGCAACCTTCGGCGTGGCATTTGTCCGTAAACTCGGCACCTACGTCAAGCGCACGGCAGAACTGTTCATCGTTCATGGCCGGTCCGTAGAGGAAGTCAGCCGTTCCGCGGGCTATCTTCCGGTTGTATATTTCAGGATAACCGGCAAGGTCATGGTCAACGCCGATGTCGATAATGAACAGCTTGAAGCCGTGCTGACGGCAGAACATATTTACTCCTCCGCCGCCTCTTGAGAAGTTAATCATCTGTTGCCATGTTACATCCCGTGGCGAAACGCTTACGCCCTCACGCTCAATGCCGTGGTCAGCGCCGAACAGCAGGTGGCACGGATGCCTAAGTTCGGGCGACAGCGTATGCTGGATGAGGCATATCTGTGAGGCCAATGTCTCAAGTCTTCCGAGCGAGCCTTTCGGCTTGTTGAGGTTGTCAATCTTATTGTTTATTGCCTGGAGCAGTGCAGAGTCAGGTCTGTTGATGTTGTATTTTCTCATTTCTTTTACTTTATCTTTACCGGAATGCCGCTCACCATTAGTATAACCTCATCAGCACGTGCGGCCACATACTGGTTCATCCATCCCTGCATATCGGTAAAACGGCGCTGGACGGCGTTGCTGCTAACCTCTCCGCTGCCTATCTCGTTGGTTACGAAGATGAACGTAGCGTTCTGGGCGGTGAACCTGTCAAACTCGTTTTCAATATCTTTCAGAGCCTCGTCTACTGAGGGCTGGCCTTCATCGGCGGTGCGGTTGAAGAAGAAGTTGGTACACCAAAGCGTGATACAGTCGATTACGGCCACCTTGCCGCCGATGTCATGGCGGCTCAGATATTTCTCTTCCTCGATGTTTTCCCATTGCGGGCCGCGCCTTTCCTTATGCCGCCTGACGCGCAGTGCGAATTCGTCATCCCATACATGGGCAGTGGCAAGATAGACGGGAGTGGGCGAGAGGCTTAGCGCAAGCCGCTCGGCATACATGCTTTTGCCCGAACGCTGGCCTCCGGTGATAAGTATTATTCTCTTCATTATGATTTTTAACGGATATGTCTGTATGAGCATGAAGCGGGCAGACAACCGGTCAGTAAGCCGCGTTGTCCGCCCGTAAGGATATGTTTCAGGCTATGGTCAGTCTTCGTCCTGTCCCTCAGCCTCGTGCTCCTTGATAAGCTGCTGCTGTATGTCGTTAGGCACAAGCTCATAGCTTGCGAACTTCGTGGTGAACGAAGCGCGTCCGCCTGTAAGCGAGCTGAGCGAGATTGAGTAGTTGGCCAGCTCCTTCTGAGGTATCTTGGCCTGCAGCTTCTGGTATCCCGCTTCGCTGTCCATGCCCATTATCAGCGCGCGGCGCCCCTGCAAGTCGCTCATGACGTCGCCCATGAAATCTGACGGAACGTACACTTCGAGGTCATAGATAGGCTCAAGAATCTTCGGGCCGGCGTTCTTGAATGCCTCGGCGAAGGCGTGGCGTGCTGCCAGCATGAATGAAAGCTCGTTGCTGTCTACGGGGTGCATCTTGCCGTCATATACCACTACGCGCACGTCGCGAGCATAGCTGCCGGTGAGCGGCCCTTGCTCCATGCGTTCCATTACGCCCTTCAGTATTGCGGGCATGAAGCGTGTGTCGATAGCTCCGCCTACCACAGAGTTGATGAACACGAGCTTGCCTCCCCATTCAAGGTCGATTTCTTCCTTGCTCTTGATGTTCATCTTGAACTCCTGTCCGTTGAACTTATATGAAACGGGGTCAGGCATGCCCTCGGCATACGGCTCTACGATGAGGTGAACCTCGCCGAACTGACCTGCTCCGCCCGACTGTTTCTTGTGGCGGTAGTCGGCGCGTGCCGCCTTGGTTATTGTCTCGCGGTAAGGTATCTTGGCGTCGACAAACTTTACGGGCAGCTTCTCGTTGTTCTCCAGGCGCCACTTCAGCGTGCGCAGGTGGAACTCGCCCTGTCCGTGGATGATAGTCTGCTTGAGTTCCTTGCTCTGCTCCACAACCCATGTGGGGTCCTCCTGGCGCATCTTTGTCAGTGCGGCCATTAGCTTCTCGGTGTCCGCCTCGTTTACCGCCTTGATAGCGCGCGAGTATTTAGAGTTAGGATATTTGATGAAGTCAAACCTGTTCTCGCAGTCCTTGCCGTTAAGCGTGTTGCCCGTCTTCACGTCCTTGAGCTTTACGGTGCATCCAATGTCGCCCGCGTTGAGGCAGTCAACCGGCTGGCGGTTGGCTCCCGCGCATACATATATCGTGCCTATGCGCTCCTTCGAGCCGCGGTCAGCATTGCTCAGGTCGTCGCCCGGCTTCACGCTTCCGCTCATCACCTTGAAGTAAGACACCTCGCCGATATGCGGCTCAACGCCCGTCTTGAAGAAGTAGAGCGACTCGGGACCAGACGTCTCGGCAGGAACTTCCTCGCCGCGTGTGTTGTGTACCTTGGGCATCTCGCTTACGAACGGCACCACGTTGCCGAGGAACTCCATAAGGCGGCGAACGCCCATGCTCCTGCCGGCGCATACGCAGAATACGGGGAAGATTGACCTCGTAACGAGGCCTTTGCGTATGCCCTCACGCATCTCGTCCTCGGTAAGAGTCTCCTCCTCAAAGAATTTCTCCATGAGGGTCTCGTCGTTTTCGGCGGCAGCCTCCACGAGAGCCTTGTGCAGCTCCATGGCCTTGTCCATTTCCTCGGCGGGTATGTCCTCTATGATAGGCGCTCCGCCCTCAGGCTTCCATGAGTACTTCTTCATCAGGAGCACGTCGATGAGCGAGTTGAATCCGGCACCCGTCTCAATGGGGTATTGTATCTGGACGCACTTGGGGCCGTAGATGTCCTTCATGCTGGATATTATCGAGTCAAAGTCGCATTTGTCGCTGTCGAGCTGGTTGATGAGGAATATCACCGGCTTCTTCAGCTTCTCCGTGTAACGGAAGTTGTTCTGTGTGCCCACCTCCGGTCCGTACTGGCCGTTGATGAGGATAAGAGCCTGGTCGGTAACGTTCATGGCGGTGATGGCCTGTCCTATGAAGTCGTCGGCGCCCGGGCAATCGATGATGTTAAGTTTCTTGTTGTTCCACTCTACATTAAAAACGGTTGAGAATACCGAGTAGCCGTATTCCTGCTCAACCGGAAAATAGTCACTTACCGTGTTCTTGGCTTCAACACTACCGCGGCGCTTTATCACGCCGCTCTCAAACAGCATGGCTTCGGCAAGAGTAGTCTTGCCCGAGCCCGCACTGCCAAGCAATGCGATGTTTTTAATCTCGTTAGTCTGATAAACTCTCATAAAAATATAGATTTAAGTTTGTTACAAAATATTGGCCTCTAAGTTACACATTTTTACTTTAACACGCAAAATAAAATAAGAAAAAGGAAGTAAAATTAAAACATATTAGTAATTTTGCAGAAAGAAGAAGCCCCTCTCCGTCTCTCCCCGGCTGGGGAGAGGGATTTATAGCAGACAAGAGACGAGCAGACAGAAAAGTGAAGAGTGAAAAGTGAAAAGTGAAGAGCTGCAAAAGCATATGACTTTAACTACTTCTAACTACTTTAACTCCTCTGACTACTTAGAGTAATGGCTGTAACTTCTAACGAGCGGAGCGAGTGATAACTTCTATAACTTCTCTAACTTCTTAAAAATATGCCCGGTATATACATCCACATTCCGTTCTGCAAGAGCCGCTGCATATATTGCGGATTCTATTCAACCACGCTTCTCGGCATGCGCGGCGAGTATGTCGATGCTCTCTGCCGCGAGGCCAGGCTTAGGCGCGGCTACGTGCATGAGCCGTTCAGCACCATATATATAGGCGGCGGCACGCCGTCGGTGCTCGGCGCCTCCACGATAGGGCGGCTGCTCGGCGATATATATAATGTGTACAGCGTGAGCGATGACGCCGAGGTTACCGTCGAGTGCAATCCTGACGACGTAACCCCCGCCTTTGCCCGTGAGCTTGCCGCCACGCCCGTCAACCGTGTCAGCATGGGCGCGCAGACCTTCTCTGACGCCCGCCTGCGCCTCTTGCGCCGCCGCCACGGTGCGCACGACATAGCCGCGGCCGTGGACAATCTCAGGCGGGCAGGCATATCAAATATAAGCATCGACCTGATGTTCGGCTTCCCCGGCGAGACGCTTGACGACTGGCGTGCCGACATCACCCGTGCCCTTGCCCTCGGCGTAGAGCACATATCGGCCTACAGCCTGATGTACGAGGAGGGCACGCCCCTTTACGCCATGCTTGAGGAGGGCAGGGTAGGCGAGATTGACGAGGAGCTGAGCCTCGCCATGTACGGCGAGCTGACCGAGCGGCTCACCGCCGCCGGCTATGAGCATTACGAGATAAGCAACTTCGCCCGTCCCGGCTTCCGCTCGCGCCACAACTCGGGCTACTGGCGGCGCGAGCCTTACATAGGGCTGGGCGCTGCCGCCCACTCGTTCGACCTGCGCTCGCGCCAGTGGAACGTGGCCGACATCAGCCGTTACGTCAGCAGCATATCGCGCGGCGAGGTGCCGGCGGAGCGCGAGGAGCTCGACGCCCGCACCACGTTCAACGACATCATCACCACCGCCCTGCGCACCCGTGAGGGCATAAGCCTCGAGGCTCTTGCCCGCCTGCTCGGCGCCGGCTATCGTGAGGCGCTGCTCAGCGCCGCGGGGCGATACGTTGACGGCGGTCTGCTTGCCGTCAGCTCCGGGCGGCTGCATCTCACCCGCCGCGGCATCTGCGTCAGCGACATGGTGATGAGCGGCCTCATGATAGTGTGACGGGATAAAATATATCAGCTTTATGTATTAAGGCTGATTGATTTTACTAAAGTATATTTTTTAGAAGTAAATATTTATTTGAATGATGTTTTATCGTTAAATTTATCTATTTTTGCAATTGGATTGGATAAAGCCATTCCGAAATTTATTGATAATTGGGGAGCGTTGTGCTTTTCTTGCGAGTGTGAAGCCTGAGAAACTTAACAATCGTATGACAAGAAGGCATAGTGGTTCTCACGCGATACGCGTGGGCTGCTATTACTATATCGTCATACAGGGTTTTTCTCAGGGCCTACACTCGAGGATATGGCATTGCAGTTCCACGCTTCTGCATTTATAACCGCCTATATAAGGAACAAATAGGCACAACATTTTAACTATTATGGAGCAACATTTTTGTCAGAGTTGTGGAATGCCACTTGATAAGGAGAACCGAGGAACAGAAGCAGGCGGTGCAGTAAGTAGTGATTATTGTAGGTATTGTTATAATGAAGGAAAATTTACCCGTAACTTTACGATGACACAAATGATTGAATTCTGTCTCCAGTTTTTAGACCAGATTAACGCGCAGACAGGACAGAATGTCGAACCGATGCAGGCTAAGGAGCAAATGTTGAGACATTTTCCGACTTTGAAAAGATGGAGCATGCCGGATAATCGGACTATCGAACAGAAAGCGGCAGACCTGCTTGAAATGTGTGATAATGTTACGGTTGCCTCTGTAAATGCTGACGGTTATCCGCGTCCTGTGCAGATGTCAAAGATTCATGCTGTAGGGTTCAGTGATGTTTGGATGGCTACTTCCGCAGGGTCTGTTAAGGTAGCCGACTTCAGACTCAACAATAAGGCAGGGCTTTGCTATGAATATTATGGTGACGGAGTAGCTTTGCGTGGAACAGTAGAGATAGTGACTGATGATGCTATACGGAGAGAAATGTGGCATGAGTGGTTCATTCACCATTTTGCCGGAGGACAGGCCGACCCGGATTATGTTCTCTTGCATTTTATGGGCAAGGATGCAGCCATATGGATTAACGCAGAATTGAAACATTTGAATTTGTGAAAGTATGAAACAGATAACAGCTGATACAGGCCATATTGCAGCCTGTGGACTTTATTGTGGAGCTTGCCGTAAGTACCTGGCTGATAAATGTCCTGGATGTAAGGATAATAAAAAAGCAGAATGGTGCAAGATTCGTTCATGTTGTTTGGCTAACGGTTATAGTACATGTGCAGGATGTTCGAAAGATGTAGCCAGTTGCAGTAAATTTTCCAATCTTATAGGAAAAGTGTTTGCTTTTCTGTTTAATTCTGACCGTGAGGCCTGCATCCGCTATATAAAGGAGAATGGAGAACAGGCGTTTGCAAAGGAAATGAGTGAACGTAAATGCCAGACCATGAAAAGAAAATGACAGTTATAAATAATGAGCGTAAAGCTTATGTCTGACAACAGATTGTATCACGCTTTATAAAAGACCGTGAAACGCGTGCTGAAAGGCGGTTTCTTGGTTTGTAAAAGACGGTCTTTGGGTTTGCAAAAGACCGTCTTTTACAATAAGTGTTTTTAATCAGCTGACTCAAAGAGTCTTCCGCAGTTCAGGTGTATGATATTTCAAGACGACACACGCCGGCAGTGGCATCATCAACGTACAGTAAAGTATGCCGTACGGTTAACAGATAAAGATTTTTTGGTTTTATCTCTCATCTGTCACTTTTCCGGCATAAGACGCTGACTGTCAGGATGTTGGCCGGTGACAGATGCAAAAAGCATCTGTCACAGAAATGCCAGCTGAAAATAAATGCGCCTTGCAGGTCGGTGACAGATCAGGAAAACATCTGTCACTGTATAACCGGCTGAGAATAAATGAGTTATAAAGAAAAGTGACAGATGAGAGATGTTTTTCGAAAAATAAATAACTGTAATGGCCATGTTGCCTGTATTATTGTTTACATCCATATCTTGTCATTATGCACCTGAACTGTGGATGAGCCGAATCAAATTATTTCCTATTTGTGTGAAATAGTTGTACACCTATTTTATAATGGCATTTTGCCGTTTTTATTATTTTATGTAATCATTTTGACGGAACAAGAAAAATAAGTAACTTTGCAAGGAATTTAGGAAAGCAGACAAGGAGATTTGCCATGCAGCCTCGTTCATGCGGATTTGCAATCCGCATGTGAGAGTATAAGGATTTGCAATCCGAAACTGAGAACATCGGAACAACTTGCCGGATTACAAATCCTGATATTCAGTCCGGCGGATTGCAAATCCGCCGGAACGAGAGATATGTTTTCAGCAGACGAGCAGACAAGGAACGAGCAGACAAGGAACGAGCAGACAAGGAACAAGCAGACAAGGAGATTTGCACTGCAAGCAACAAAGCATATGGCTATAACTTCTAACGCCCGCAGGGCGTGGTAACTTCTATAACTTCTCTAAATTCTAAAAGAGAAAACTTCTCTAAATTCTAAAAGAGAAAACTTCTCTAAATTCTAAAAAGAGAGACAATGCTATCAGTAGAACATTTAAAGGTAGAGTTCGGCGCCAGGCCGCTGTTCAGCGACGTGAGCTTTGTAGTGGGCGACCGCGACCGCATAGCCCTGACGGGCAAGAACGGCGCCGGCAAATCTACCATGCTTAAGATACTCTGCGGCAGGCTGAAGCCCACCGAGGGCACCGTCAGCGCCCCGCAGGGCACGACGATAGGCTATCTGCCGCAGGTGATGACGCTGGCCGACGACACCACCGTGAGGGAGGAGGCGCGCAAGGCCTTCGCCCCGCTCACGGGGATGAAGGAGCGCATAGGCCGCATGCAGGACGAGCTGGCCGGCCGCACCGACTATGACTCGGCTGAGTACATGGAGCTGGTTGACCGCTTCACGCGTGAGCACGAGCGCTACATGATGATGGGCGCCGACGGATACGAGGCCGACATAGAGCGCACGCTCACCGGCCTGGGCTTCACCCGCGCCGACCTTGACCGCCCCACGAGCGAGTTCAGCGGCGGCTGGCGCATGCGCATCGAGCTGGCCAAGATTCTGCTTGAGCGCCCTGACGTGCTGCTGCTCGACGAGCCTACCAACCACCTCGACATAGAGAGCATACAGTGGCTCGAGCAGTTTCTTGCCACGGGGGCGCGCGCCGTTGTGCTGGTCAGCCATGACCGCGCCTTCATCAACAACGTCACCGACCGCACGCTCGAGATAAGCTGCGGCCACGTAACCGACTACCGCGTGAAGTACGACGAGTACGTGCGCCTGCGCGCCGAGCGCCGCGAGCAGCAGATGCGCGCCTGGGAGAACCAGCAGAAGGAGATTGCCGACATCAGGGACTTCATAGAGCGCTTCCGCTACAAGCCGACGAAGGCCGTGCAGGTGCAGAGCCGCATAAAGCAGCTCGAGAAGATAGTGCCCATAGAGATTGACGAGGTGGACAACTCGGTCATGCACCTTAAGTTTCCGCCCTGCCAGCGCAGCGGCGACTGGCCCGTGACGTGCGACGGCCTGGGCAAGGCCTACGGCAGCCACACCGTGCTGAGCGGCGTAAGCCTCGCGATAAGGCGCAGCGAGAAGGTGGCCTTCGTAGGCCGCAACGGCGAGGGCAAGTCTACCCTGGTGAAGTGCATCATGGGCGAGATACCCTTCACCGGCACGCTGAAGATAGGCCACAACGTGCAGACGGGCTACTTCGCCCAGAACCAGGCGCAGCTGCTCGACGAGAGCCTTACCGTGTACCAGACGATAGACAACGTGGCGCGCGGCGAGGTGCGCCTGAGGATTAACGACATCCTGGGCGCGTTCATGTTCGGCGGGGAGGCCTCTGAGAAGAAGGTGAAGGTGCTCAGCGGAGGCGAGCGCAGCCGCCTGGCCATGATACGCCTGCTGCTCGAGCCGGTCAACCTGCTGATTCTCGACGAGCCTACCAATCACCTCGACATGCCCTCGAAGGACGTGCTCAAGGAGGCCGTCAGAGCCTTTGACGGCACCGTAATCGTGGTGAGCCACGACCGCGAGTTCCTCGACGGCCTGGTGACCAAGGTCTACGAGTTCGCCGGAGGCCACGTGCGCGAGCATATAGGCGGCATATACGACTATCTGGCCAGCCGCCACGCCGACGAGCAGACGCGCGGCGAGATAGCCGGCGACGCCACAGCCCGCACAGCCGCCAGCACGAAAGACACTCAGCAGAAGGCTGACACCGCCGCCGGCGCCGCCATGTCGTACGCCGAGCGCAGGGAGCACCAGAAGCTGGTGCGCAAGGCCGTGAAGGCCGTGGAGGACAGCGAGGCCAGGATAGCCCGCATGGAGGAGCGCCTGAAGCAGCTCGACGCCCTGCTGTCGCAGCCCGAGAACGCCAGCGACATGACCCTCGTGACCGAATATACCGACACCAAGCGCGCCCTTGACGAGGAAGTGGAACGCTGGGAACAACTGGCCGAGGAAAGCGAGAAGCTGAAAAGCCCCTCCTAACCTCCCCCCCCTGTGGGGAGGAACCATATTACCTTAGGTTATAAGGTTAAAGGTTTTAAGGTTAGCTCCGCAACGGACCGTTCATGCGGATTTGCAATCCGCATGTGAGAGTATAAGGATTTGCAATCCGAAACTGAGAACAACGAAACATCGGAAAAAACTGCCGGATTACAAATCCTGATATTCAGTCCGTCGGATTGCAAATCCGCCGGAACGAGAAGCGAGAAGCTGAAAAGCAACAAGATACGAGCAGACAAGCAGACAAGGAGATATGCGCTTACAATGACAGATGACAGAAGGAGTGAAAAGTGAAGAGTGAAGAGTGAAAAGCCACAGAGCATTTGACTTTAACTACTTCTAACTACTCTCCGTTCATGCGGATTTGCAATCCGCATGTGAGAGTATAAGGATTTGCAATCTGAAACTGAGAACAACGAAACATCGGAAAAACTTGCCGGATTACAAATCCTGATATTCAGTCCGCCGGATTACAAATCCGCCGGAACGAGCTCCTTTAACTACTTAGAGTAGTGGCTATAACTTCTAACGAGCGAAGCGAGTGATAACTTCTGTAACTTCTATAAATTCTTAATATACAAACTTATGAAAATGAGAAACATTATCCCCGTTGTGCTTTTCGCCGCCGCGCCTATGATAGCCGGCGCGCAGACACAACTGAAGTCGGGCATCGACCTGACGAACCTCGACAACAGCGTTCGCCCGGCTGACGACTTCTTCCAGTATGCGTGCGGAGGGTGGATGAAGAAGAATCCGCTGCCCGCCGCCTATTCACGCTTCGGCAGCTTCGACAAGCTGGCGCAGGACAACAACGAGCGCATCAACTCTATCCTGAGCGACCTGCTCAGGAACACTTACCCCGAAGGCTCTACCGAGCGCAAGCTGGCCGACCTGTACAAGCTGGCCATGGACTCCACGCGCCGCAACGCCGAGGGCGTGAAACCCGTGATGCCGCTCATCAGCGAGATTGAGGCCGCCAAGACCGTGGCAGACCTGCGCGCTCTGCAACTGAAATACGCCGACTTCGGCTACGGCGTGCCCATGGGCATAGGCTTCGGCGCTGACGAGAAGAACGCCGGCATGAACATTCTCAACATCTATCAGGGCGGACTCGTGCTCGGACAGAAGGAGTATTATCTCGACACTGACTCGGCTACCGCCGCCATTCGCGACGCTTACCGGAAGCACATCGTGCGCATGTTCGGCCTCTTCGGCTTCTCGCAGGCTGACGCCGAGAAGAAAATGGAGAACATACTCAACGTGGAGACAGCCCTGGCCAAGGTGTCAAAGTCGAGAACCGAGCTGCGCGACGTGGAGGCCAACTACAACAAGATGACCCTGAGCCAGTTTGAGGCCAGCTATCCACACGTCAACCTTACACGCCTGCTCAACGCCGAGGGCGTGAAGACTGAGTACTTCAAGGAAATGGTGGTAGGCCAGCCCTCGTTCGTAAAGGGTGCCGACGACATCCTGGCTGGCATCAGCGCCGACGAGCTGCGCGCCTACATGCAGTGGGACGTCATCCTCTCGGCCGTAGGTTATCTCAGCGACGACGTGCAGGCCGCCAACTTCGACTTCTTCGGCCGCACCATGTCAGGCCGCAAGGAGGACTATCCCCGCTGGAAGCGCGCCACAAGCCAGGTGGAGGGACAAATGGGCGAGGCGCTCGGAAAGATGTACGTTGAGCGATACTTCCCCGCATCGTCAAAGGAGCGTATGGAGAAGCTCGTGAAGAACCTCCAGATATCACTGGCCGAGCGCATCAAGGCGCAGGACTGGATGAGCGACACCACCAAGCAGGCAGCCCTCGACAAGCTGAACTCGTTCTACGTCAAGATTGGCTATCCTGACAAGTGGAAGGACATGAGCGGACTTACCATTGATCCCGCCCTCTCTTACTACGAGAACATGCAGAACTGCCGCCGCTTCTGGAACAAGTGGGACATCGACTACCGCGCGGGCAAGCCCGTGGATAAGGACGAGTGGTTCATGACGCCGCAGACCGTCAACGCTTACTATAACCCCACCACCAACGAGATATGCTTCCCCGCAGGCATATTGCAGGTGCCCTTCTTTGACCCCACGGCCGACGACGCCTTCAACTACGGAGCGATAGGCGTGGTGATAGGCCATGAGATGACCCACGGATTCGACGACCAGGGACGCCACTATGACAAGAACGGAAACATGACCGACTGGTGGACGGAGAGCGACGCCGCCAACTTCAACGCGCGCGCTGAGAAGTATGCTGACTTCTTCTCGGCTATCAAGGTGCTGCCTGACCTCAACGCCAACGGCAAGCTGACGCTCGGCGAGAACCTGGCTGACCACGGAGGACTGGAGGTAGCGTTCAACGCTTACAGGAACGCCACCAAGGACGCTCCCCTCAAGACTATCGACGGGCTGACGCCTGACCAGCGCTTCTTCCTGGCTTATGCCGGCGTGTGGGCTGCCAACATCACGGAGGAGGAAATCCGTAACCGCACCAAAATGGACCCGCACTCTTTGGGCGAATGGCGCGTCAACGGAGCGCTGCCCCACATCAACGCATGGTATCAGGCTTACGGCGTGAAACCGGGCGACAAGATGTATCTGCCCGAAAACGAACGCCTGAAGCTGTGGTGATGTGAAGGAGAAAAGGAGAAAAGGAGTAAAGTAGTAAGGAGTAAGTAGTAAGGAGTAAGAAGTAAGAAGTAAGAAGTAAGAAGCTAAGACATAACTGCTTCACTTACAATTACAGATGACAGTGAGATTAATTCATAAGCAGACGAGTAAATAAAAGACGAGCAGACAAGGAGTTTGTTATGTAAGCAAAGTATACTCCTTTCTCCTTTACTCCTTCCCCTCCTTTACTCCTTTACTCCTTTACTCCTTTACTCCTTTACTCCTTTACTCCTTTACTCCTTACTCCTTTAAACAAAATTTTAAGAAAGGAAAAGCAATGCCGTTAAGAATACCTGACAAGCTCCCGGCCATTGACGCCCTGAAGCGTGAGAACATATTTGTAATGGACACATCGAGGGCGCACTCGCAGGACATACGCCCGCTGAGCATCGTCATACTTAACCTGATGCCGCTGAAGATAACTACCGAGACTGACCTCGTAAGGCTGCTCTCCAATACGCCGCTGCAGATTGACGTTACCTTCATGAAGCTGAAAAGCCATACGCCGAAGAACACTCCGATAGAACACATGATGATGTTCTACAAGGACTTCGACGAGCTGAAAGACAAGAAGTTTGACGGAATGATAATCACCGGAGCGCCCGTTGAGCTGATGCCCTACGAGGAGGTGAACTACTGGGACGAGGTGACCGTGATATTCGAGTGGGCAAAGAGCCACGTCACGAGCACCCTCTACATCTGCTGGGCGGCGCAGGCGGGGCTGTATTATCATTACGGCATACCCAAATACACGCTCGGCAGAAAGAAGTTCGGCATCTTCCGCCAGCACGTCACTGACCCTCTGCTGCCTATCTTCCGCGGCTTCGACGACTTCTTCTACATGCCCCACAGCCGCCACACCGAGATAAGGCGCGGCGACATCATGGCCTGCAAGGAGCTTACGCTCGTGGCAGAGTCAGAAGAGAGCGGCCCCGGCATAGTAATGGCAAGGGGAGGCCGCGAGTTCTTCATCACAGGGCATCTGGAATACTCTCCCTATACGCTCGACACCGAGTACCGCCGCGACCTGGGCAAGCGTGACGACGTGGACATGCCCGTGAACTATTATAAGGACGATAATCCCGACAATCCGCCGGTGGTAACGTGGAGGGCGCACGCCAACCTCTTCTTCAATAACTGGATTAACTATTACGTTTACCAGGAAACTCCCTATGATATTGATGAGATAAGGTGAGAGGGGAAGCCCCTCCAAACCTCCCCTGTGGGGAGGAAGCATATGACTTTAACTTCTAACGAGCGTAAGCGAGTGATGACTTCTCTAATCCTACTTACAATTACAGATGACAGTGAGATAATTGCTGTTCATGCGGAACTAGGAACGAGGGGATAACTTCTCTGACTTCTTTAACTTCTTAGAGTAACATGGTTCCTCCCCACAGGGGAGGTTAGGAGGGGCTTCTTCACTTTTCACTTTTCACTCTTAACTTAATAAAATGTTTTCTCTTGAACTTCTCTCTCCGGCAAAGAATCTTGAGTGCGGCATGGCGGCCATAAGCCATGGGGCCGACGCCGTTTATATCGGAGCCGAACGCTTCGGCGCACGCTCGGCGGCAGGCAATCCGCTGAGCGACATTGCCGCTCTGTGCAAGTATGCCCACGTGTATGGAGCGAAAGTGTATGTAACGGTCAACACGATAATATATGACGACGAGCTGAGCGACACCGAGAAGCTGATTAACGCTCTTTATGAGGCCGGTGCCGACGCCATACTCGTGCAGGATATGGGCATACTGGAGATGAGTCTGCCGCCGATAGAGCTGCACGCGAGCACCCAGACCGACAACCGCACGGCGGATAAGGTGGAGTGGCTCGCCTCTCACGGATTCAGGCGCGTTGTGCTTGCTCGCGAGCTCTCGCTCGACGAGATACGCAGGATACATGAGGCCGTGCCCGCGGTAGAGCTTGAAGCCTTTGTCCACGGAGCGTTGTGCGTCAGCTATTCAGGCCAGTGCTACGCCTCGCAGTATTGCTTCAGGCGCAGCGCCAACAGAGGCGAGTGCGCTCAGTTCTGCCGTCTTGCGTTCGACCTTGAGGATGCCGGCGGAAATAAGATAATAGAAGGCAGGCATCTGCTCTCTCTCAAAGACATGTGCCGCATCGATTATCTCGGACAGATGGCTGAGGCCGGCGTCACGTCGTTCAAGATAGAGGGGCGGTTGAAGGACATTACATACGTCAAGAACGTTACGGCGGCATACAGCCAGGCGCTTGACGAGCTGGTAAGGCGTAATCCCGACAAGTATTGCAGGGCGTCGGCGGGCAGATGCACTTACTCGTTCACGCCTGATCTCGACAAGACTTTCAACCGCGGATTTACTGACTATTTCCTCGTCAGCGGGCGCGACGCAAAGCATGTACATGCCTCCGCCTGCCACGCTCATCATCAGCCGGTGAGCAAAGACATCACTTCGTTTGACACGCCCAAGGCTATCGGCGAGCACGTAGGCCACGTGAAGGAGATACGAGGCGGCTCGTTTACGGTTGCAGGCACGGCATCGTTCGCCAACGGTGACGGTCTCTGCTTCTTCACGAGGCAGCAGGGCAAGTACGTTCTTGAAGGCTTCAGGGTGAACAGAGTTGAGGGTAACAGGATATTTCCGCTGAAGATGCCGCGCGGCCTGCGCCCAGGCATAGAGCTTTACCGCAACAATGACCAGGCATTCGAGAAGCTGCTCGCACACAAGAGCGCCGAGCGCAGGATACCACTTACGATGACCATCGGGACAACTGACGAAGGCTTTGCGTTGACGGCAGGCGTTGACGGCAGAGCAAATGTTTCCACATCAGTCATAATGGATAAGCAGCAGGCGGTGAAGCCGCAGCGCGACAACATCGTAAAGCAGTTGTCAAAGCTTGGAAACACGCCGTATGAATGCGCCGGAGTAACGTTCTCGCCCGTGGATTTCAATTACTTCATCCCCTCGAGCGTGCTCGCTGATATGCGTCGGAACGTTGTTGAAAAGCTTGAGAACATGCCGTCAGATAATGATAACGGCGGCGTGCAGGCTTGTGCAGGTGCAGGGCGTAGCGGTATTCATCATACTTCAACGCCATGTCCGCCTTCAGCCAATTATAATATATCCAACCGCCTCGCGCGTAAGTTCTATGCCGGCGAGGGGCTTGGCCGTGTGCCTGAGGCCTATGAGCTGAGCATGCCGCACGAAGCCCTTCTGATGCAGTGCCGCCATTGCATCAGATATTCGCTCGGAAGATGTGTAAGGCATGGAGGGCGCAGGCCAGAGTGGCGTGAGCCTCTCTTCCTCTCGTTGCCTGACGGGCGGCGGTTCAGGCTTGAGTTTGATTGCCGTGAATGTAAAATGAACGTATATGCCGATAAATAATATTTTGAGAAAGATTGCGGCCGTGATGCTTATTGTTGCGGGTGTTATAGTGTCAGGCGGGTGTAGTGCCGGTGGCAAGGCTCCGGCTGACGAGGGCATGCTCTCTCAAAAGCAGCAGGACTCACTATGCTTTGCCCGCACTCATCATTATTCGTTGAACTATAATTTCGTGGTCAAGGCAGACTCCATGCTTATAGTAAAGCAGCAGCCCGAGGAGGTTCTCAACAACATGCACACCGATACACTTGCCGTTTACCGCCATGACCATATCGCCGTGGCCGAGATTCGCATTATTCCTAACGACGCCGTCGACTCCGTGTGGGTGCAGGTGGCGCGCGACCAGGAGACCTTCGGCTGGCTTCACGAGACCGCTCTGCTTGACTCCGTTGTACCCGATGACCCCATATCACAGTTTATATCCACATTCTCTGACACTCATCTCGTCATCTTCCTTGTCATCATAAGCATCATTTCTGTGGCTTATCTGATGCGCACCATATTCCAGCGTAACGCCAAGATAGTTCACTTCAACGACATCGGCTCGTTCTATCCTACATTGCTCGCGCTCATCGTGGCATCGAGCGCCACGCTGTATGCCAGCATCCAGTTGTTCGCGCCCGAGACATGGGAGCACTTCTACTTTCATCCAACGCTCAATCCGTTCAATGTTCCGCCTATTCTCGGCGTCTTTCTCGTTTCCGTCTGGGCAATGCTTATCGTGGGTATAGCCGTCGTTGACGTGGCGCGCAATCTATTGCCGGCGGGCGAGGCATTGCTTTATCTGTGCGGATTGGCCGGAGTGTGCGCCGTCAACTACATCGTGTTCAGCATCGCCACGCTCTATTACATCGGCTACATCATGTTTGCCGCCTATTTCTATTTTGCCCTGTGGATGTATTTTACCCGTTTCCGTTGCGCTTACGTGTGCGGTAATTGCGGCGCGAGGATGAACCGTAAGGGGCGCTGTCCGGTGTGTGGAGCTGAGAATTATTGATTAACCGGGCCGCTTTTACTAAAAATCCATATAAATGTGGATTGTCCGTTAAGATAATAATCATTACCTTTGCGCCCTGAAATAACAGGTAAAAAGGTGAAAATGGCAAACAATATAGTTCAGATATTCGCTTCGGTCGCGCTCCTGTCGGCCGTGAGCATCAGTGCGTATGGTTATTCAAAAGATACCGGAACTGAAGAGTCCTTCAGTGCGTATGGCGCCGTCAGTGCTCCGGAGAGGGCAGGGGCGGCTGACTCCTCACGGGTGTTCGACCTCGACGAGGTAATCGTTGTCTCACAGCCAAAGGAAGTTTCAGGCCTCCGTCATCAGCCCCTTAGCTCGTCGGTGTTCACCGGGCGCGATTTTACAAACCTTGGTCTGCGCGACCTCAGCGACCTCTCAGCTTACGTTCCGTCGTTTGTCATGCCGGCATACGGCTCGCGTCTTACGTCGTCTGTCTACGTGCGCGGTATAGGTTCGCGTGTAAACAATCCCGCCGTGGGCATATATGTTGACGGCATTCCGCTCGTAAGCAAGAACTCATACAACTTCCACGCTTATCAGATTGACCGTGTCGACGTGCTGCGCGGTCCGCAAGGCACGCTCTACGGTATGAACACGGAGGGCGGACTGGTGCGTCTTTATTCAAAGAACCCAATGAAATACCGCGGCACTGACGTCCGCCTGAGCTTAGGAACACATTTTTACCGCAACATAGAGTTCGCTCATTACCACGATATTGCTGACAACGTGGGTTTCTCGGTCGCGGGATTTTACAACGGACAGAACGGTTTTTTCCGCAATTCCACCACCGGCAGGCGTGCCGACAGCTCAAATGAGGCGGGCGGAAAGGCACGCTTCATGTGGCAACCTGCCGACAACTTCACCCTTGACTTTACCGCCGACTATCAGTATGCACGTCAGGAAGCTTTTCCTTACGGCCTTTATGATACTGATACACGCAGCATATCATCACCCTCAACCAACCGCACTAACGGTTATCAGCGCAACATGTTCAACACCGGGCTTGGCCTTACGTTCGCAATGGACGGACTCATGCTGACATCACAGACCAGCTATCAGTTCTTAAGAGACCGTATGGACATGGACCAGGACTATCTTCCGCAGGACTACATGCACCTTTGCCAGCGCCAGCTTATGAATGCCATAACCCAGGAACTGACGCTTAAGAGCAATACCGATGCCGCATGGCAACACTCGTCGGGCGTGTATTTCGCTTACCAGTGGCTTAAGACTTCAGCTCCGGTTTACTTCGATGACGACTTTACCCGGCGCATTTCCACGGGCATAGGGTCGTCTATGTATTCAGCCATATACCAGTCAATGGTGGCTCGGATGACTGCTGCCGGCATGCCGCAGGCCGTAGCCGAGAGCATGGCGGCCGGCGCTATAGAGCAGGCCGGCGGCATATCGGCGGACGTAAGCATGTCGGTGCCCTCGATGTTCCACACCCCGCAGGTTAATGTAGGCGTTTATCATGAGTCAAACATAAGGCTTGCGCCGCGCCTCACGGCCACGCTCGGCCTCAGGTATGACTATAACCGCGTGAACCTGAGCTATGACACGAGCGCTTCAATGGCCGTTACGGCAAGTGTAATGGGGGCTCAGGCCACCAACACTCTCACCTCGGCGCTGGTACATAAGATACATGATGATTACGGCCAGTTGTTGCCTAAGGTTGGTCTTGTCTACACGGTTGACCGTCAGGGGAGCAACGTTTACGCCACGGTTAGCAAGGGTTACCGCGCCGGAGGATATAACATACAGATGTTTTCAGACATTCTTCAGTCTGAGCTTACGGCGAATGCCTCTGGCGCAATGGGCGGAGACTATGACGTGCCGCATACCGACGCCGACTATGAGCGCGTCAACAAGACGATAACCTATAAGCCGGAGGAAAGCTGGAACTATGAGCTGGGCGCTCATCTTAATCTTTTCAGCGGAATGCTGCATGCTGATTTCGCGGCATATTACATGACCATACGCAACCAGCAGTTGTCAGTAATGGCCGGTGATTATGGCTTCGGGCGCATGATGGTCAATGCAGGGCGCAGCCGCAGCTTCGGTTTTGAGGCCGCTTTGCGTGGCAGTGCCGTTGACAACCGCCTCTCGTGGGCGGCCACTTATGCCTTCACACGCGCCACGTTTACCGAATATAGCGAGACTGACGACGGTAACCGGGTAGACTATAAGGGCAACAGCATTCCTTTTGTGCCGGCGCATACGCTCAGTCTGCGTGCCGACATGCGCTTCCCTATAAGCCGTGCGGCCGCACGTGCGATAGTAGTCGGAGCCGACCTTACCGCTCAAGGGCGCACGTATTGGGACGAGGCCAACACCGCCTCGCAACCGTTCTATGCCCTGCTCGGTCTGCATGCCGGCGTGCAGTGCGGCAACGCTACGCTGCGTCTGTGGTGCCGCAACGTCACAAACACCCGCTATGCCACCTTCGCTTTCAGCAGTTCGGCCTCTGGCAGCGAGCTTTGGTTCGCACAACGAGGCAACCCCATACAGGCCGGAGTCGACCTCCAGTTCACACTCTGATTACCGTTTTGTAACATACTGATACTCAAATAATTACCAAAAGGCCGTCTTTTGCACTGCAAAAGGTGGCCTTTTATCGTGTAAAAGACGGTCTTTTACCATGCAAAAGACCGTCTTTTGAAATTCCGTTCGATGTATTTCCGGTTAATACTTGCTTTCTCTCTTCATAAGATATACGTGCAATACAAGTCCTGCCACTATCAGCACGGCGGCCGATATGAGCAGTGCGTTATGGTCGGTAAGGCTTGTCGCATAGCCGATAATCAACGATAAAGCCCCTACACAGACCATTCCTAATCCTAAATTCTTTACGTATTTCTTCATGACTTACCGTATTATTCCGTGTGCAAAAGTACGGATAAATTCTCTTCATGCGGCTCAATGACCATTTAAAAAATCAAAGATAAGCACGTTAAAAGTGTAAAATAAGTTAAAAGATGTGTTCTTGCACATAATATATTGTGATGTTCGGAAGGAAAAGTGTACCTTTGCACCGCATTTTTGCGAAAGTATTAATCAAATCATTATTAAGTAGTATGAATCAATACGAAACCGTTTTCATTTTAACTCCCGTTTTGTCTGATGAACAGATGAAGGAAACGGTCGCAAAGTTCAGAAGCCTGCTTACCGACAATGGAGCGGAAATCCTGAATGAAGAGACCTGGGGATTGAAGAAGATGGCTTATGCTATTCAGAAGAAGTCAACAGGTTTTTATTGCCTGATTGAGTTCAAGGCAGAGCCCGAAGTTATCAAGACGCTTGAGACCGGATACCGTCGCGACGAGAAGGTGATCCGCTTCATGACCGTCAAGCTCGACAAGTACGCCGTACAGTATGCCGAGAAGAGAAGAAACAAATTATCTAAAAAAGAGGAGGCTTAATCATGGCACAGGAATCAGAAATCAGATATTTGACCCCTCCTTCGGTAGACACGAAGAGGAAGAAGTATTGCCGTTTCAAGAAGAGCGGTATCAAGTACATCGACTATAAGGACCCCGAGTTCCTCAAGAAGTTCTTGAACGAGCAGGGCAAGATTCTGCCCCGCCGCATCACCGGAACATCTCTGAAGTATCAGCGCCGTGTGGCTCAGGCCGTTAAGCGCGCACGCCAGATTGCGTTGCTTCCTTATGTAACCGATTTGTTGAAATAATTAAGGAGGAGACACGACATGGAAATAATACTGAAAGAAGATATTATCGGCTTGGGATTCAAGAACGATATCGTAACAGTTAAGGACGGCTATGGCCGTAACTATCTTATTCCTACCGGCAAGGGCGTCATCGCTTCTGAGTCTGCCAAGAAGGTGTTGGCCGAGAACTTGAAGCAGCAGGCACGCAAGCTGGCCGCTATCAAGGCTGAGGCTGAGAAGAAGGCAGAGGCTCTGAAAGACGTTCAGGTAGTAGTTGAGGTTAAAGTCAGCGCCAACGGCGTGGCTTACGGAGCCGTAACTGCTAACACCGTAGCCGCAGAACTCCAGAAGAAGGGCTTCGACATCGACCGCAAGATCATCACAATGCACGATGCAAAGAAGGTAGGCGACTATGTTGCTACCATCCACTTCCACAAGGAGGTTATCGTTGAGCTTCCCGTTAAGGTTGTAGCTGAGAACGCTGCTCCTGCTGAAGAGGCACCTAAGGCTGAGGCTGAAGCACCTGCTGAGGCTCCCGTTGAGGAGGCTCCAAAGGCTGAGGAAGCACCCGTAGAAGAGTAATTTTCGCACTGTAAAGCAAGTTCATTATATGAATCCCCGAAAGTTCGAGTAGCTTTCGGGGATTCTTATTTTGTCTGAAAAGTAAACGTGAGGTTGGTTTTTCCCATTGATTTGATTATATTTGCACATTATAATCATGTAAAACCAGAACCTTGAGATATGAGACTGAGGCCTTTCCATGCGTTCATGGCGCTTTTTACCGTGTGCTTGTTCATGTCGGCTAACGTCAGAGTAAGTGCCGTGACGCCGCCTGCTCCTGCCGATTCGACGATTGCCGTCATTGCGTATTTCTGTAAAAACGATACTATGAGGTATGTCCGTAACAAGCGGGTGCTTACGTTAGAGAACGGTGACACCATTGAGAATAAGCTCAAGGTGAGTGAGACGTTTCTTATAGTTGTGCGCGACTCTACGCCCGAAGGCTACGTAATGGAGTTTATTCCTGAGAGTTTGGAGTATGGAGAAGGTATGGAAGATGATGTTACCGCTAAGCTCAGTAATGTCTTGGGACAATATTTTAAGAACGTTACGGCCGTTTTCACCACCGATGAATATGGTCAGGTTACAGGTCTGAGCAACTGGAAGGAGATACGAGACGTGATGAAGCAAGGGGCGAAGGCATATCTTGATTCACTTTATTCAGCTGTAGACAGCCTTGAAATGTTCATGCCCCGTAACAAATTTGAGGGCCTCATAACGCTCATGTATTCATCAGAGCAAGGCATGTTGTCAAACTATTCAGAGTTGTCAAACCTGTTCTCGTTGCACGGCAATGTGTTTGACATAGGCAAGAAGACGTTTGATAATTCTGATAAAGACTCGTCAGTTACAACCCTGTTTGTGGGCTATACTCCGCCGGGTGAGGATAGTTTTGACGGCGATTATAACATTATCGGTAGCTCGGTGACAAGGCTTACGCCTGAGGAAGTTGTCGACAAGGCAGGCGGAGTGTTGAATATTCTGCTTTCAGACAGTATCGCCGGAGAGGCGAACAAGGCTTTTAAAGACAGTTTAAATATGGGTATGACGATTACACAGCTCGAGGATTATTATCTGTTTTACAACGGTTGGCCGCGCCTTATGCGTATTCAGAAGATAACAGAGTTTGGACTTCGTACCAAGGTTGAGACCGATGAGACAGGGTGGACATACCGTTCGTGGGGTAATTATTTTGCCAAGGAGGAGGATGCCCGCGGCGCTTCGTATGACTTTTAACGACAAACAGACAGATGAAAGCATATTTTTCCATTATAGTTTTTGTAGCGTTGCTCGCCTCGTCGGTGATAACCGGCACGGGCAACTATATCGAGACGAAAGGCAGGATAGCCTCTGATCTTAACCGTGCGCTCGTTGGTGCGCTGGCAGAGAAGGGCAGCGAGTGGGTTACGGCAGACACAATACGCACGTGCCGGAAGCTGCAAGGCGCGTCAAAGTCGGCCGTTGCCATGCTGTTGCACGACGAGTGTTTCAGCAGAAAGCTGTCAATAGCAGAACTTAGGGATAAGTCTTACATCTCGTTTGCTGTTCTTGATGACGACAAGACACCGTCAGATATCTGGCAGAACACGGCCGGCGTGAGTGGCGACACTGTGCTGATGAAGCCTGTTTCGGTTAGAAATGCCGGTGTGTCAGTGGCGTTCCGTGCCAATGCCGAGTGCTCGTTCGCTACCGTGTTCAGCCTTTCTGACCAGACGTTGCCCGCCTTTCTTTGTCTCATGTCAATAATTTGGGGCGTCGTGGCGTTACGTCTATCACGTGGAAAGAGTGCCCGAAACGTTATCAGTCCGGTTCTTTGCCGTGTCGGAAATCTTCGTTTTGATGATGTTCAGAAGGCATTTTACAATCCTGAAAATGACGAAGTGAGGTTTACTCCGATGCAGACAGAGCTGATGAAGATGTTTTTCAATGCCGACGGACACAAGCTCGGGAAGGCTGAGATATGCCAGGCGTTATGGCCGGGAAAGGATGATGCGAGCGAGACTCTTTATACATTGATACGCCGGCTGAAGTGTGTGGTCGAGCAAAACACCAACCTCCGCATCGTGGGTGAGCGTGGACGGGCATATAAGCTGACGGTTAAAGACGAGAGTTAGGATAGCTTTCTTTTTTCTATCAAAATGCCTTTGTCAGGCAAATGTCAGACACTTGTCAGCATAAAAATCACGCATTATGTAATCATTGACTTTATCTTTGCATGAAAAAAGCAAAGATGAAGACTCTTATTTTATTCCTGTTATCCATCCTTCTGCCGTGTATTGCAGCCGCTCAGACGGATAACGGCAAGGGCAGTAACAACAAAGCGGTGAGCGACTCGGTAGCTCTGGACGAGGTAGTGGTAAGCACCGCCCGTGTTGACAACAACGCCGACGCCATCCGTATGTTTCCGACCAAGGAGCAGAAGGCCAGCTCTACCAATGCCTACGGCCTGCTTTCACGCCTCGCCTTGCCGAATGTCTCGGTCAATGAGGTTATGAGGACAATCTCTGTTCCGCCTACTTTGGGCAGTCTGCAGGTACGCATAAATGACGTTGTAGCCACCACGCGTGACCTTGTTTCGCTCGATTTGGACAACGTTAAGTATGTTGATTACATACAGAATGCCGGCGCGCGTTATGGCGGTGATGTTGATTTTGTCATTAACATAGTTGTCGCGAGAGCGCAAAGCGGATATTCTGTCGGTGCGGACGCCATGCAGACGGTGACCAGTATGCGTAACAGCGAGGACGTTTATGCAAAGTTCAATAAGGGCAGACATGAGTTCGGAGTAAACTATTCGTTCGGATATGCCAGGATGAGAGACCAGCGTTACGAGGAGACGGCCGACTATCTGATGCCCGACAACACCATTATGACGGTGAGACGTACCGACGACAATTATCGGATTAACTCCATTTCGCATGACCTTCAGCTGCAATATAGCCTTGCAGACTCAGCCCGTTATGCCTTACAGATGACACTTGGCGGCACGCTCTCACGCATGCCGGAGTACTCGAGGATGCGGACTGAGCAGAGTGGGGACGCAGCCGAGACTTTCCCGATAAGCTCAACTGACAACACTTCGTCAGCTTTTCTCGACGTATATTTTAAATATAACATGACTAAACGCCAGACACTGACAGCCCAAGCCACAGGTAATTACGCCAATTCTGATTACACTTACGCTTACGGAGGCGGTTCTCCATACGCCTATAATTCAACCGGAGACAATCATTCTTTTGCCGGAGAGCTGATTTATGATAACCGTCTGCGCCCGTTTACGTTGTCTGCCGGACTTAAATATCTTAACGAATATAGCGGCACGGGGTATGGTGGAGACATCGTTTCGGATAATTCAATACGCAATACTAACGTTTATGGCTTTGCCCAAATTGCCGGTCAGGCAGCCAAATTCTCGTATATGCTCGGTCTCGGGGCAAGCCGTTACCATTACCGTCAGGCCTCCGAGCGTTACGGTTACTGGCTTTTCCGTCCGCAGGCGCGGCTCTCTTATACTCCGTGGCAGCCTTTCCGCGTCAGCTATGACTTCACGATGAACCAGCATCCGCCGCGCCTTGCCTATCTCGGTGACGTCGTAGTGCGTAACAACGGAATGGAGATTACATTGGGAAATCCCGCTCTTCGTGTGAACAAAGAACTTGAACATTCGTTCACAATGTCGTTGCAATATCCTTCATTTTACACCCAACTGATGACCTGCTACCGCATGATGCCGCATTGCTCAATGGCTCAGACCGACCGCATAACTGACTCTGACGGCAACATTACGTTCGTTTCGTCACGCACCAATCAACGGAAAATAAACATGTTTTACGTCGACAGTTACACCAACTATAACGCTCTGCCGGGCAAATTGTCGTTTACGGCAATGGCCGGAGTGTACCGCTTCCTTAATTACGGCAACGATTACAAGCATCATCATACGGCATTCAACTGGTCGCTTGGTGCTCAGGCGTATCTCGGCAAGCTGTCGTTAACGGCAAATGTGGACAACGGCTGGAATTTTCTTGAAGGCGAATCGAAGTCAAAGTCGCCCATAGCTTATTACCTTACGGCATCTTACAAGGCGGGCGATTTTACCTTCTCGATGTTCTGGCAGTATTGTTTCCAGAACGAGGTGCGCTCGTTCAATACCGAGCAGCTTAACCGTTATGTCCACAAAATGCAACGCATGTATAGCGGAGAGCTTGGTAATATGCTTACATTCCGCGTTACCTGGCGTCTGTCAAAAGGTCGTAAGCGCGAGGCATTGAAGCGTGATGAAATCAAGACGAACACCGGTTCAGGTATAATGAAGAATTAGATTGTTTTCCAATACGTGGCCTTTTGCAGACCAAAAGGCCATGTATTGGAAGCTAAAAGGCCATCTTTTGCAAAGTAAAAGACGGCCTTTTGTAATTTGTTGAATGTCAGATAGTTACGTAACTGATGTGGAATGGTCGTTTTAGATATGTCTTAATGAGTTTCCGATGGCCTTTTCCAGATGTCATGTTTATGGTTAATCATTCGACAAAATGCAATAAAAAAGCCGTAGAACTGAGTCCTACGGCTTTTACTCTTTTACTGTTGTAGCTAATTATTCAGCAACAGAATCAGCAGCAACTGTGTCAGCAGCAACTGTGTCAGCAGCTAGAGTGTCAACAACTGCAGTATCGGTAGCTGTTGAATCAGCAGCGTCAGCCTGAGCTGTTTTGTTACCACAAGATGCGAATGAAATAGCTGCGATAGCTACGAACATTAAAACTAACTTTTTCATTTTCTTTGCTTTTTAAATCTGTAAAACAATCATTTGTTTATTAAAACGTTGCAAAGGTAAGTATTTTTTTCATACGTTGTTCTCTTTTTAGGTTAAATTTTTAGGGTGTTTTTGTAACTTTTTTGTAAGTCACTGATAGTCAATTAAATACGAATGCTTAACAACTGTTAAATCTTTCGTTTGCCTTAAGAAATGTTGTAATATAACACTTATGTCGACTTTTTTTAGTACCTTTGCCGTCGGTACGTATAGGATGAAAACAGGAAAATGACCATTCTTTTTTAAGTCCGGCGTGCCTCTTATAATATATAATAAGGTATAGAAATTCCGGTGGCGTGGAGTAGGTGCTGTTTCCGCCATGAAATTTACGACAAATATGATAGATACATCAGCTTTTCAGGGTAAGACCGCGGCATATTTCACGCTCGGTTGTAAGTTGAATTTCTCTGAAACATCCACTTTCGGGCGTATTCTTGAGGAAATGGGAGTGCGCACGGTTGACAAGGATGCTGACATCTGCATTATCAATACATGCTCGGTGACAGAGGTTGCCGACCATAAATGCAGGCAGGCGATACACCGCATGGTGCGTGAGAATCCGGGAGCTTTTGTCGTTGTGACCGGCTGTTACGCCCAGTTGAAGCCTGAGACGGTTAGCAATATTGACGGCGTTGACCTCGTGTTGGGTGCAAACGAGAAAGCAAATCTTATACAATTCCTGTCTGATGCCTGGTCGGGTGCACGCTCGGAGACGTCTCTCCACCGTTTCCATACCGAGAAAACAAAGGATATAAAGACATTTGCCCCGAGCTGTTCACGTGGCAACCGCACCCGATATTTCCTTAAAGTGCAGGATGGATGCAACTATTTCTGCACTTATTGCACGATACCTTACGCCCGCGGTTTCAGCCGTAATCCAAGCATAAGCTCGCTTGTTGAGCAGGCGAGAAAGGCTGCTGACGAGGGCGGAAAGGAGATTGTGCTGACCGGAGTCAACATAGGTGATTTCGGAGAGACCACTCATGAACGCTTCATTGACCTTGTCAAGGCTTTGGACAAGGTGGAAGGCATCAGCCGTTACCGCATCAGCAGCATAGAACCAGACCTGCTTGACGATGAGCTTATAGAGTATTGTGCCGACAGCAGGGCGTTTATGCCACATTTCCACATCCCTCTTCAAAGCGGTTCAGATGAGGTTCTGCGCCTCATGCACCGCCGTTATGACAGTGCTTTGTTCGCCCATAAAATCGAGCTTATCAAGAAAACAATGCCTGATGCCTTTATCGGTGTTGACGTGATGGTGGGTACCCGTGGCGAGAAACCTGAGCTGTTTGAAGAGACATATGAGTTTCTGAAATCTCTTGACGTGACCCAGCTTCATGTCTTTCCGTATTCAGAACGCCCCGGAACGGCAGCTCTGAAAATCCCGTATGTTGTTTCAGACCAAGACAAAAAGCAGCGGAGCAAGCGTCTGCTCGACCTTTCAGATGAGAAAACAGAGGCTTTTTACCGCCGGCATATTGGCATGGAGGCCGAGGTTCTGTTTGAGAAAGCCGCAAGCGGAAGGGCAATGCACGGTTTTACGAAGAACTATATAAGGGTGGAACTGCCGCCTTCGCCTGATAACGACAGGCTGGATAACCAGATTATTAACGTGCGTCTGGGTGACTTTAATTATAATAAGACAGCATTAAAAGCAATTCTTTGATATGGACAAGACCGCTATTGTTATCCTTAACTGGAACGGGGTGAAGATGCTTACACGCTTTTTGCCTAACGTGTTAGACTATTCACGGGATGAGGCAGTTGTCTATGTGGCCGACAACGGGTCAACGGATAATTCGCTTGAAGTTCTCAAACGTCATTTTCCTGAGGTGCGTCTTGTGTTGCTTGACAAGAACTATGGTTTTGCCGAAGGCTATAACCGTGCCCTGCAACAGATAGAAGCCAAGTATTATGTGCTGCTCAATTCAGACGTGGAAGTGTCTCATCACTGGCTCACTCCGTTGACGGAGTTCATGGATAACAACCCTGATGCTGCCGCGTGCCAGCCCAAATTATTGGCTGAGAAAGACCGTGACGCATACGAATATGCCGGTGCCTGCGGCGGTTATCTTGACCGTTACGGTTATCCTTTCTGCCGAGGCAGGATATTTGATACCGTCGAAAATGACAACGGACAGTATGATTATGAGACCGAAATACTGTGGGCAACGGGGGCGTGCATGATGATACGTGCTGAGGATTTCATGCGTTCGGGCGGTTTCGACGCACGTTTCTTTGCCCATAGCGAGGAGATTGACCTTTGTTGGCGTCTCCGTCTGATGGGCAGGAAGATATTCTGCGTGCCCGACAGTTACGTCTATCACGTTGGCGGAGGCACGTTGCCAAAGAATAATCCGATGAAAACCTACCTTAATTTCCGCAACAATCTGACGATGCTTTACAAGAATCTGTCTGACAATGAGTTACGTCCTGTAATGCGTATGCGCGTCTTGCTTGATTACATAGCTGCCTTTCAGGCACTCTTATCCGGACGGACAGGTGACTTCAAGGCAATTATCAACGGGCGCAAGGCATTCAAGGCGTGGCTTCCGGAGTATCGAAAGGTGAGGGAAGAGGTGCAGGCCAAACGTGCGGTTGATGATGTTCCGAGTATTTACCGACGCTCAATTCTTTGGCAATATTATGCCAAAGATCATAAAAAATATTCAGACTTGGATAAGGATTAGTTTCCGTTTGCGGTTAATTCACAGCATGCCGATAGTGCGGTTTATTGTTTTGAGAATCCGAGCGAAAGAACACTGAAACGTTCGGCTCCGCCCTTCATAAGTTCATTGGCGCATGAAATAACCGTCGCACCGGTTGTTACTACATCGTCGACAATAAGTATATGCCGGGCGTTAATGCTTTTCCCGCTTTTCAGAGTGAACTGGTCCGCTACATTTTCGTTTCTCTGCCAGCGGTTAAGTTGCGTCTGGCTACGCTTGAACGGCTTTCTTTTTATTACGTTTCTGATTATCGGCAGCCCTGTCATCTCGCTTATTCCCCGTGCTATCTCCATGCTCTGGTTATATCCACGTTCCCTTTTTCTGTTTTTTGCGAGCGGTATAGGCAATATTGCGTCTATGCCGTTGAAGAAGCCGTCTGCCTTTATCTCCTCGGCAAATGCACGCCCCATGAGTTCGCCCACTTCAGGATGATTGAAGTATTTCATGGAGTAAATAATCCTGCTTGGAGCTGAGTGGGCACGGTAAAAGAACATAGCCGCGGCACGCTCAACGGGCATCCTGCCCCAGAACATGCGCGCCATCTCGTTGTCATACGGCTTTTTTGAATAATGCGTGCGTGGCAAATCAAGGTTGCATGCCGAACAGATAACATCCTCGCCTATGGCCAGCCGGCATCCGCACATGGCGCATTGCCGTGGCGAAATGAGGTTGAACAGCTTGACTATAAGCTCGGCAAACACGGAAATTAATTAAGAATTAAGAGGGAAGAATTAAGAATTAGTAGTAAAGGAGAGAAGTAGTAAGGAGTAAATGAATGAAGAATTAAGAGTTAAGAATTAAGAAAAATATTCTTGCCGATGTACAAATTAGCATGGCATTTTTTCTTAATTCTTAACTCTTAATACTTAATTTCTTAGTAGCTTCTTGCTATTATCACGCGCTGTGTGGCCGGCTTACCCGATACCATGTCAACGCCGGGAGTCTGCTCTACGCCGAACGGCACGCAGCGGATTGTGGCCTGAGTCTCCTCTTTGATGCGGGCCTCGGTCTCTGCGGTACCGTCCCAGTGGCAGAGGAAGAAGCCACCGTCCTTGATGCGCTCCTTAAACTCATCATAGTTGTCACACTCGTAGATGTGCGCGTCACGGAAAGCCTTAGCCTTTTTGAACATGTTCTCCTGAATGTCTTTCAGCAGACCTTCAACGCGCTCAACGATACCGTCAACAGGAACAGTCTCTTTTTCGAGCGTGTCGCGGCGCATTATCTCGAGCGTATTGTTCTCAAGGTCGCGTCCGCCCATTACAAGACGGACGGGCACACCCTTCAGTTCATAGTCAGCGAATTTGAAGCCCGGGCGCTTGTTGTCAGCGTTGTCATACTTCACAGATATGCCAGCCTCACGCAGAGCGTTGATTATCGGGGTCAGCTTCTCTGTGATAGCAGCCATCTGCTCGGCACCCTTTGTGATAGGAATGATGACCACCTGGATAGGCGCAAGCATCGGAGGCAGCACCAGTCCGTTGTCGTCAGAGTGGGTCATTATGAGCGCGCCGATAAGTCGGGTAGACACTCCCCACGACGTAGCCCAAACATATTCAGGCTTATTTTCCTTGTTAAGATAGGTCACGTCAAACGCTTTTGCGAAGTTCTGGCCGAGGAAGTGGCTCGTGCCGCTCTGCAAAGCCTTGCCGTCCTGCATCATAGCTTCGATAGTGTAAGTGTTAAGCGCTCCTGCGAAACGCTCCGTCTCGCTCTTTACACCCTGAACAACGGGCACGGCCATCCACTTCTCAGCGAAGTCGGCATATACGTGGAGCATCTTCTGTGCTTCCTCCTCAGCCTCCTCGCGTGTGGCGTGAGCTGTGTGGCCTTCCTGCCAAAGGAACTCAGACGTGCGCAGGAACGGGCGTGTACGCATCTCCCAGCGCATTACGTTACACCACTGATTGCACATCAGGGGCAGGTCACGGTAAGAGTGAATCCAGTTCTTGTATGTGTTCCATATGATAGTCTCAGATGTCGGGCGGATGATGAGTTCCTCCTCGAGTTTGGCCGTAGGGTCAACCTCAACGCCGCTCTTGTCCTCCTTGGCGCGCAGGCGATAGTGAGTCACCACGGCACACTCTTTTGCAAAGCCCTCGACATGCTCAGCCTCTCTTGAAAGGAACGACTTGGGGATAAGCAGCGGGAAGTAAGCGTTCTGCGCACCGGTCTCCTTGAACATCTTGTCAAGCTGCTGCTGCATCTTTTCCCATATTGCGTAGCCGTAAGGCTTGATAACCATGCATCCGCGCACGGCAGACTGCTCGGCAAGGTCAGCCTTGGTAACCAGGTCGTTATACCACTGACTGTAATTGTCAGCTCTTTTGGTCAGGTCTTTTAATTCTTTAGCCATGATATAAATGCTTGTTTTTACGAATTTGGATGCAAACTTACACATTTTTTACGTAATATTGAAATAATCCGGCCACTTTCCTGCTGTATTACGGGCTTTCGGCATAGTGCCGGCGGCTGAGTGGGCGCTATGCCTTCAGCGGCTTTTGTTTTTACACCATGCAACCGCTCAGGCCGTAAAGCCTTACATTATGTCATCTCAAAAATGTACGGAATTTCAGCTGAAATAGAATTTTCGTGCCGTTTCTGCCTGTCCGTTATGTCGCTGAGGCAGGCTCGTTCTGTTCTGTTTTTCGCCAAAACAGAGGTCCGAAGGCCGTCAACACGTCTGCAAAAGGCCGCAATTACGAACCTCAAAGGGCATCTCCGGCCATGCCAAAGACCGTCTTTGAGGATGAAAAAGACGACTAATCAGCGTTTGTTTGGCCGTTTCAGTTGCACATATCGCTACCGTCATACGATAACGTCCGCCATTACAGATATTTACGTTTGCACACTGAAAACGGGCGTATTTCCGTCCACCGGCATTTTGCTGGCAAATATCGCAAGTACAGCGCCTTACACGCAAGCAAATTGAAAGCTGTATAGCCCTGCCGCGCACATTATGTCATTTTCACTATAACGATATCCGATTTTCATCTAAATAAGATTTTTTATGATAAAACATATATACAAATCATTGCCAGGTAAGGGAAAAGTTGTACTTTTGTAATGATTTTAAAATTTAAAACATTTAAAGGTTATGAAGAAGTTAAAGGTTATAACGTTAGGCTTATGTGCGGCACTGCTTGTAAGCTGTAGCACCAAGACCGGTACAGGCGCGCTCATAGGTACGGGTGCCGGCACGTTTGTCGGCGGAGTGATAGGCAAGATTGCGGGCAACACTGCCGTTGGAGCCGTTGTCGGTGCAGCCGTAGGCGCAGGTACAGGAGCGCTCATAGGCAAGCACATGGACAAGGTGAAGGCTGAGACCGAGGCACAGCTTGCCGAGTCGGCAAAGGTAGAGGAAGTGACCGATGCCAACGGACTGAAGGCTGTAAAGGTAACTTTTGATTCAGGAATATTGTTTGCTCTTAACAAGGCTGACCTCAACGCTACATCCAAGAACGAACTGGCAAAATTCTCAACCGTACTGAAGAACAACAACACCTGCTCTGTAGACATTCAGGGTTACACCGACTCAACGGGTAACGACGGTATCAATATACCGCTGAGCCAGCAGAGAGCAGAGGCCGTGTCGTCATATCTCAAGTCATGCGGCGTAAGCGCAAGCCAGATTGAGAAGGTGCAGGGATACGGCTCGTCTAACCCTGTGGCCGACAACTCTACTAAGGAGGGCCAGGCGCAGAACCGCCGTGTTGAGGTGTATCTGTATGCAAGCCAGGAAATGATAGATGCCGCCAACAACGGTACGTTGAATTGATTTGTAAGCAAATTTATGATTTCTTAATCTGCGGGCAGGCGTATGTCTGCCCGCAGGAAAGTTTATGATACGACTTAAATTTATAGGAAAAATTGTGCGTTGGGTGGTGGTTGCCTTCTTCGGCTCCACCATTCTTGCTGTTGTGGCGTTACGCTTCATTCCCGTTTATTTCACCCCTCTTATGTTCATCCGCTGCGCCGAGCAGATAAAAAACGGCGAGAGCGTCAGGCTGCATCACCACTGGGTGCCGCTCGAAAAGATATCGCGCCATATGCCCGTGGCTGTAATGGCCAGCGAGGATCAGCGCTTCCTGCTGCATCACGGGTTTGACTATGACGCAATACAGAAGGCCGCCATGAACAATCTTAAGGGCGGCCACATGCGCGGCGGCAGCACCATATCGCAGCAGACGGCCAAGAACGTGTTCCTGTGGCCGGGCCGCTCGTGGGTGCGCAAGGGGCTTGAGGCCTATTTCACGGTACTCATCGAGTTTATGTGGAGCAAGCAACGGATAATGGAGGTGTATCTTAACTCGATAGAGATGGGGCCGGGCATATACGGCGTAGAGGCCGTGGCGCGCGACAATTTCGGCAAGAACGCCGCTGACCTGTTCCGCAGTGAGTGTGCCCTGATTGCCGCCACGCTGCCTAATCCGCTGAAGTTCAGCTCAAAGACACCAAGCGCATATATGAACAAGCGCCGCCGCCAGATAGAGCAGCAGATGAGGTTTATCCCCTCGTTCCCGGCTGAAGGCGAGGACTATGACCCCGAGACATCCGCAGGCGGAGTGTACCGTAACAAGTAAATGCCCTGAACTCTTAAATACAACAACCATGTTTCTTGATGAATTGAACGAAAGCCAGCGTAAGGCTGTTGAGTATTGTGACGGTCCGTCTTTGGTCATAGCCGGAGCCGGGTCTGGCAAGACGCGCGTGCTTACTTACAAGATAGCCTATCTGTTGAGCCAAGGCATGATGCCGTGGGACATCCTTGCCCTTACATTCACCAACAAGGCGGCCAACGAGATGAAGCAGCGTATCGGTGCGCTGGTGGGCATTGACCTGGCACGTAAGCTCAACATGGGCACGTTTCACAGCGTGTTCTCACGCATATTGAGGGTCGAGGCCGCGGCTCTTGGCTATGAATCTAACTTCACGATATACGACGAGGCTGACTCGCGAAGCCTCGTCAAGGCTATTATCAAGGAAATGCAGCTTGACGACAAGCTGTATAAGCCGGCATCGGTCAGCTCACGTATCAGCATGGCAAAGAATCATCTTGTCATGCCTTCGGAGTATGCTGTGACGAAGAACCTTATTGAGCGCGACCGTGAACAGCGCATGCCAGCAATGAGCGCGATATATTCGGCTTACTGCGAACGCTGCAAAATGGCCAATGCCATGGACTTTGACGACCTACTGACGAATACGTTCACGCTGTTCAACGAGCATGAGGAAATCCGTAAAAAATATGCCGGCAGATTTAAATACATCCTCGTTGACGAGTATCAGGACACAAACGCGGTGCAGCAGAAGATTGTGTGGCAGCTTTCAAAGGAGCATCTTCACGTATGCGCCGTGGGCGATGACGCGCAGAGTATTTATGCTTTCCGTGGCGCGAATATCGACAACATACTCGACTTTACTGACCAGTTCAAGGGTACGCAGCTGTTCAAGCTTGAGCAGAACTACCGCAGCACACAGCGCATTGTGCAGGCTGCCAACAGCCTGATACGCCACAATGAACGGCAGATACCTAAGGATGTGTACAGCCGTAACGACGAGGGCGAGAGCCTGGTACTGAAAGAAGCGTACAGCGACAAGGAGGAGGCGCTGATTGTATGCAAGGAGATAAAGCGACTCAGGCATGAGGAGCATTCAGAATACTCTGATTTTGCCGTGCTTTACCGTACTAACTCGCAGAGCCGCAGCTTTGAGGAAGCCATGCGCAAGGCCGGCATACCTTATAAAATATATGGCGGTCTGAGTTTTTATCAGCGTAAAGAGATAAAGGATATCATAGCTTATTTCCGCATGGTGGTGAACCCTGACGACGAGGAAGCGTTCAAGCGGATAATCAATTACCCGAAGCGTGGCATCGGTGACACGACCGTTGCCAAAATTGCCGGGCTTGCCTCGGTAGGCGGAGTAAGTCTCTGGCGTGTGATATGTGAGCCTGACACTTACGGATTGTCCGTGACTAAGGGTACGATGAGCAAGATTGACGGCTTCAGGCAGCTTATTCTCGGGTTTATGGAAAAGTGCGCCAAGGTTGACGCTTATGCCCTCGGAGTGGAGATTGTGAAAGCCAGCGGAGTGTCGGCGGACATCTACGCCGACAAGTCTCCTGAGAACATGTCGCGTCAGGAGAATCTTGAAGAGCTGCTTGGCAGCATGCAGGAATTTGTTGAAAGCCGCATGGAGGAGGGGCGCGAGAACGAAATAGGCCTGGCAGACTTTCTCCGTGAAGTGTCGTTACAGACTGATATTGAGAGTGATACGGCTGATGACGATGCAAGCAGGGTGTCACTTATGACCGTGCACAGTGCCAAGGGACTTGAGTTCCCTACGGTGTTTGTAGTAGGTTTGGAAGAAAATATTTTTCCGAGTCTTATGTCAATGAACAGCCGCCGTGAGCTTGAAGAGGAACGTCGCCTGCTGTATGTGGCGATAACCCGTGCCGAGCGGCATTGTTATCTTACATATGCAAAAAGCCGTTTCCGTTACGGACGTATGGAGATGGAGGCTCCGAGTCGGTTCCTCAGAGACATAAGTCCTGACCTGCTGAAGATTGACAAGGCAGGAGAAGCAGTGCTACGGTCGGGCGGCGGATTGTTTTCGTCACGCACTGAACAATATGGCCGTTGGCAGAACAGCCGCCCCGTGGCTACACAGTTTAAGGCTGATCCGAAACCTCGTGAGGCTGTGCATCGTGAAGCTCCGCCTGTTAAAGATACATTCTCGCCGAGTTTCCGCCGGCTGAAAGCTGTCGCCGCGTCTGGTGACAGACATGTAAAGACCGCTGTATCAGGTCTTAGTGAAGGATGCGCCATCGAGCATGAACGCTTCGGAATTGGTAAAGTAGTAAGGCTTGAAGGGGCAGGGGAGAACTTGAAAGCCACTGTCCAGTTTGAAAATGCCGGTCAGAAACAGCTTCTTGTGAAGTTCGCAAGATTTAAGGTCATCGGATAATATTTGTTGAAAAACAGAAAACGGACTATCATCTTTCTGCAGATTTTCAGAAAAATGATAGTCCGTTTTTTATTCTTTGCAGTCTTTTTTCTTATTTTTATTGCATGCTTCTTTCAGCGGACAGCCGGCGCATGTCTTGTCTTTTGCCGTGAGCGCTTTGTAAATACGCCACGATGCATAGGCAAATGCGCATGCAATCACCACGATTACAATAATGAGCTGAATTAATTCATGCTGTTTCATACGTCATGCAGTAATGCATTATACGGTTCGGGTAAGCGTCAGCCTGTGGTCAATACATGACGGCAGTTCTTCAGGATAATGGCTGACCATAATCAGAGTTTTGTCCGGACGCCGGCAGAAAGTCTCAATAATGTCGGTTACCATGAGGCGTCTGCCGTTGTCAAGTCCATGGAACGGTTCGTCAAGAATCAGCAGTTCAGGGTCTTTTACGAATGCTCTTGCCAGTAAAACAAGGCGCTGTTCTCCACTTGATAGCTTAAGAAACGTTCTGTCAGCAAGGTCGCCTATACCGAATATTTCAAGCCATGTACGGCATGTTATACTTTCTTCCTCGTCAGGTTTGGCATATAGTCCGACAGTATCTTTCAGTCCGCTGGCCACCACCATTATGGCTGGTATGTCGCTGTGGTAGGCTCTGTGCATTTCAGGAGATACGTAACCGATGCGGCGTTTGATTTCCCATATGCTCTCGCCGGTTCCTCTTTTACGTCCGAAAAGGCTGATGTCGCATGCGTAAGCCTGCGGATTGTCCGCACATATCAGGCTGAGCAGGGTTGATTTGCCTGCTCCGTTACGTCCGGAAACGGCCCAGTGTTCACCTTTTCGGACGTTCCATGTGAAGTGGTTTATTATCGTCCGGTTACCGTAACGTATGCTTATGTCGTTCATCTCAACAACTTCAGCGCTTTGGCTCGCGTTGTTGTGGTAGGGAAGATGCAGTATTTGTTTCTCCTGTTCATCACTTAACGGCGGGCAAGAATTTTCTTCCTGTATCGTTGAAAGATATTCTTTTACCGTGGTTTTTCTGCCTACCATCATGTCATTTACCTCAACCACATGGGTTATAAACGGCGGAATGTCCTGCGGTTTTGAGAGAATGAGAATTATTTGCAGGGCATTTTCGTTTGCAATGGTAGTCAGAAGCTCTCTTAGCTGGTCACGTGTCTCGGCGTCAAGACCGATGAACGGATTGTCCATAATCAGCACTCTCGGCCGTGACAGTAATGTCTTTATCAGCTGAAATTTACGCAGTTCGCCACTCGAAAGAAGAATAATGTATTTATCGAGCAGGTGACCTATATGAAAAATGGTGTACAGATGCTGTTGCAGTTTGCGGCGTTCAGTGGTGTCGTCACCTGTTAACAGGAACGTCTCTTCAAGCAGTTCACCCGCCGTCGGAGTGTCTTCACTGATGTCATGCTGGTTCCACCGCTGTTGCAGATAGTACGTTCCGTCGCGGTCTCCGTAAGAGTCTTTGAAGGCGATATACTTTATATTATCTGAAATAAGCGGTTTGTCGCTTGGCGAGAAATCATATTGCGGTCCGTCACCGATAATCGGATGACTGCCCGTAAGTATTTCTATGAACATTGATTTACCTGCTCCGTTAGGACCGATTACGGCTATATGCTCACCGTCACAAAGTTCAAAATCTACAGGCTGCGCCATCCGCCATGCCGGCATGCGTGTTATCCCGCCTTTTATGTTTATAATCCGTTGCATCTTATCCTGTCCTTGTTCCTGTTGGCAAAATCCTTCCAGCTTCCGTATTTTATGTTATTTGTCGGTGTTCCGGCCTGCATGAAATGACAATATGCTACCGCTAAAGCATCAGTAGCATCAAAAAAAGGTGTCATTTCTTCCTCCTTTATGTTAAGGAGACGCTTCAGCATGCCGGCCACCTGTTCCTTTGAGGCAAGTCCCTGGCCTGTTAGCGCCAGCTTGATTTTCATCGGAGCGTACTCATGAATAGGCACATCGTGGTGTATTGCGGCAGCAATCGCCACGCCCTGGGCGCGTCCGAGCTTAAGCATTGACTGTATGTTCTTGCCGAAAAACGGTGCTTCAATGGCCATTTCGTCAGGAAGAAACTCCTCTATCAAACCGCTCACACGTTCAAATATACGTCCGAGGCGCAGGTACGGGTCGTGCATCTTACGCATGTCAATAACGCCCATGGCCATCATTGACGCTTTGTTGCCGCTGACTTTCAGCAGACCATAACCCATGACGTTGGTTCCAGGGTCGATGCCCATGATTATTTTCTCGGTCATCGGATACCTCCTGATTTCATGTAAGGATTGTATGCCTTTTCGTATTTTATCGTAGTACGTTCTCCATGTCCGGGTAATATCATTGTGTCAGCCGGCAACACCTCAGCTATGTACCTCAAGCTGGCTGTTATGTCATTGTAACTGCCAAGCTGAAGGTCGGTGCGGCCGATACTTAATTTGAACAATGTGTCACCGGAAAAGGCCAGATTCTCATCCTTACAGTAAATAAATACAGAGCCGGGTGAATGTCCCGGTGTTGGTATTATGCTGAAAGTATGGTTGCCGAATGTTATCTGACTTTCAGTATTATAAAAGCTCCCGACAGCAGGAAAGTCATTATCACAGTCAATGCCGGTAAACGATTTAGCCTGTCCCTTGAGGTTATTCATAAGCGGTTCGTCGGCCTTGCTGACCTCAGGACGTAGTCCGAAGGTGTCAAAAACGAAACCGTTACCGAAGTTATGGTCAACGTGTCCGTGTGTGCATAGTAGACGTTTGGGAGAAAGGCCGTTGTCGCTGATGTATTGACTTATGGCGTTTTTCTCCTCTTCAAAGAACGCTCCGCAGTCAATAATGACACATTCTTTTGTCTCATCGTTTACAACATAGCAGTTTTCCTGAAACATGTTACAGACAAGTCGTTGGATATTGAGCATGGCTTTGTATTTCTACTTTCGGGTTGTTTATTATAAAGGAACGTAAATCAGGAATTTTTGTTTAAACCATTCTTCGGCGAACATTTTGCTTATGTCAGTTACATCAACGATATGTTTGAACGGTTTTATCTCTTCATTGACGTTCCCGCCTTTCAGACATAGCAGGCCGTTGGGCAGTGAGTTGTGCTGTGTCTTGGCGATGTTTTTCTTTATCAGCTTTACGAGGTCAGGCATCGGCATCACCGCACGGCTCACAACGAAATCGTACTTGCCCGTTTCGTTCTCACCCCTCAACTGTTCAGCCTCGCAGTTTTCAAGTCCAATTGCTTTTACGATTTCCTTAACTACAAGTATTTTCTTGCCCGTCCCGTCAATCAGTTTAAAACTTGTCTCAGGGAACATTATTGCAAGCGGAATACCGGGGAATCCGCCTCCTGTACCCAAATCAAGCACTTTTGTACCGGGTCTGAACTTTATTGCCTTGGCTATTGCAAGTGAATGGAGCACGTGATGCTCGTAAAGCGAATCAATATCTTTACGTGAGATGACGTTGATTTTATTGTTCCAGTCGTGATATAAATCATACAGCGCAGCGAACTGGCTGCGCTGTATGTCTGTAAGTTCAGGAAAATATTTTAGTATAATGTCCATTGCTGATTATTTTCTTAGGAGCCTTTCAAGCTCTTTATTTTTGATTTCTACTCTTATCTCGCCTTCGGCATGGCTGGCAATTTCGTCAGGAGAATAAATGAATGTCATGCTTTTCTCGCCGATAATGAAATTTTCTGACGGGTAAACGTCAATCCCCATGAATATTGTCTTTTCATGCAGGCCGTTCAGGTCATTTACTTCATATTTCTCACACAGCGCTTTTACAATGATGTCATTCAGCTCCGGCTCATACCCCGGAACAAATATGTCTTTAAGCGATACAATCTTTCCCGTCGCCGTGTCAATGTTTCTGGCAATTACTACGGAGTTACCGTGAGCACCGCCGCCGTAATTATAGACGTTGGCCAGGTATGTGTAGTATTTGTCATTGTCTTGAAGGACGTATGTGCTTACCAGATATTCACAGTTGTATGATGCCCCGTGAGACTGGTCAGCCTTGTACAGCTCACCGTAAGTGGCCTTATATTCAGTGAGATATCTTGACACGAACGAGTCAGCTGCTTGTTCAGTTGTGAGCTTCTGGGATGTTATCGAGAAATAGTCCGGACTCAGAATGCCGGAGCGTATGATTGAGTCATTGATGTAATCTGCGTTTTTTCCTTGTGCGTAAGTCAGGCTCAGCCTTACATGGCAACGCGGGCCGGCCGTGTCTTCTGTCAGCCATAATGTAGAATCAACTTTTATGCTGTCGAACGTAAGGCTGTCTTTACCGCTTCCGCCTTTGCCCGAGTTTCCTCCACAAGACGTCGATGCCAATACGGCGAGGATAGGGATTAAAACAGTGAATAATAATTTTTTCATGTTCCGTCAGTTGATTTTATCTGCAAAAATACTTGAAAATGAGGAAAGTTACAAGTATTTTCTGTTTTATTTTATAAAATGATTAATTTTGCAGCGCAAATCATTATCATCATGACAAACAGGTTATTACGTGCGGCGCTTTTTGATTTGGACGGCGTCGTTTTTGACACAGAGAGTCAATATACTGCTTTTTGGGGAGAACAGTGCCGGTTATATCATCCTGATAAACCTGGACTTGAGCATAAGATTAAAGGGCAGACATTGGTTCAGATATTCGATAATTATTTTTCAGACATGAAGGACGAGCAGCCCGAGATAGTGCGCAGACTTGATGAGTTTGAACGGAACATGAAGTTTGAGTACGTTTACGGTTTCGTTGATTTTGTCAGTGACTTGCGCCGCAACGGTGTCAAGACAGCCGTAGTGACAAGCTCTAATCTGGCCAAGATGGCTTCTGTGTATGAGGCACGGCCTGAGTTCAGGTCTTTTTTTGACGTAATCCTGACTTCTGAAGATTTTGAGCGGAGCAAGCCAGACCCTGACTGCTATGTCAAGGGAGCGGCTGTTTTCTGTGCGGGGCATGATGAATGTGTCGTTTTTGAGGACAGTTTCAATGGTCTAAAGGCCGGACGTGCCGCCCAAATGACTGTAGTAGGGCTGGCCACTACAAATCCGGCTGACGCAATCAGGCCGTATGCGGATTTCGTGATACAAGATTTCAGAAGCCTGGATTATAACAGGTTGTGCACCATGTTGACCGGTGTGGACTAAAAGAGAGAAGTTAACATTATATTCAATAACATGTGTCCGGCGTTAAGCCGGGCATGATTCAAACATTAAAATTAAGAAAGGGATAAAGAAATGTCCGGATATTTAGTAAGTGACACCCGTAAAGTAACTACTCACCGCTTTATCGAGATGAAGCAGCGCGGTGAGAAAATCTCAATGCTTACGTCTTATGACTACACAACGGCGAGTATCGTCGACGGTGCCGGAGTTGACGGTATACTTATAGGCGACTCGGCTTCTAACGTAATGGTAGGCAACGGAACTACTTTGCCTATGACTGTCGAGCAGATGATTTATCATGCAAAGTCTGTAGTAAACGGCGTTAAGCGTGCGCTCGTTGTATGCGACATGCCTTTCGGCAGCTACCAGGTTGACCGCAAGGAAGGCGTTAAGAACGCTGTCAAGATGATGAAAGAGAGCGGATGTGACGCGTTAAAGCTGGAGGGCGGAGCAGAGATAATCGACACCGTAAAAGGTATCCTTGACGCCGGAATCCCGGTAATGGGACATCTCGGACTTACTCCGCAGAGCATCAACAAGTTCGGTACTTACGCTGTAAGGGCCAAAGAGGAGGCTGAGGCTGAGAAGCTGCTGGCAGACGCAAAACTGCTTGACGAGGCGGGATGTTTCAGCGTTGTACTGGAGAAAGTGCCTGCAAAGCTTGCGGCTGAAGTGTCAAAGGAACTTTCAGTGCCTACAATTGGTATTGGCGCAGGTGCCGGTACAGACGGTCAGATACTTGTAGTTGCCGACATGCTCGGCATGACAAAGGGTTTCAACCCGCGCTTCCTGCGCCGTTATGCTGACCTTAACACCGTAATGACAGACGCTATCGGGCAGTATGTCACCGACGTTAAGGCGCAGACATTCCCCAATGAAAACGAGTCTTACTGATGTACACCCAGAATACTCCCGTTCATGTGAAGTTGTGGCACCGTGACTTCTGGCTTATGGCGGTGGCTAATATGCTTGTGACCGTTGCCATGTACATGCAGATACCGCTGCTTCCGGGCTGGCTGATGAGTTCTACCGGATGCACGCCTATGCAGGCTGCTGCCGGCGTTGGTGTGTCAGGGCTTGGCATTTTCGCTCTCGGATGCTTCTGTTCATACCTTGTGCAGCGTTACCGCCGCAATATGGTGTGCATCGTGTCGGTACTCGTCATGGCTGCGTGTCTTTACGTCTTGTCGTGGCTTGACGGGAGCGTCTGGCTTACGGCATACGGGGCTTATGCCGTGATAGCCGTCAGATTTGTGCAGGGGGCGGCGTTCGGCCTCGGACAAATGGTGCTGTCGAGCACCCTGATTATAGATACGTGCGAGTCGTTTCAGCGTACAGAGGCAAACCATTCGGCGGCTTGGTTCTCTCGTTTTGCATTGTCACTCGGCCCGATGCTGGCCTTGTTTTTGGTGCCGTTGGCCGGTTTCGGTACAACAATGCTTGTCGGGGCTGCGCTTTGCGTGTTGTCGGTAGTGCTTATTTTTTCGGTCAAGTTTCCGTTCAAGGCACCTGAAGAAGTTGTGCGTCATGTGTCGGCTGACAGGTTTTTCCTGCCCCAGGGCAAGTGGCTTTTCGTCAATCTGCTTCTTATAACTACGGTGGTAGGCCTGTTGCTTAGCATTGGCCATGACGTTACTTTTTATGTTATGATGTTTGCCGGCTTCATACTTGCATTGCTGGCGGGGAACTTTGTATTTGTAAATGCCGATCTTAAGAGTGAGGTTACCACAGGACTAATCCTTATGCTTGCGGCTTTGCTGTTAATGTTATTTGGCGAAGGCAAGGCCGCCATGTTAGTGCCGCCCGTGCTGATTGGCTGCGGCGTAGGCATAATGGGAGCCCGTTTCCTGTTGTTTTTCATAAAGCTCAGTCCGCATTGCAGGCGTGGAACGTCGCAGAGTACATTCTTCCTGGCATGGGAGTCAGGGCTGTCGCTTGGGCTGTTCATCGGTTACGGCCCGCTGTATGGCAGCTTTGACGGTAAAATAGCATTGTCAGTCGTCGTCTCATGCCTTGCTTTGATAATGTACCTTACGTTCACACATAAATGGTATATCAGGCATAAGAACCGGTAAAGAGACGGTTGCTGGAAATATAAAAGGCCGTGTTCCGGCTTCTGAAATGGCGTCTTTTAGCTTGTAAAAGGCCATGAATCAGAGGCTGAAACACGGCCTTTTGTATTTGAAACTTCGGTCATGTGTTTCTGTAACGGATTATTCTTTTATCAGCATGGACTGTTGCTGATTGTAAGCAGAGACGCTTGGACAGCTTACAGTTTTCACCGGATATTTTCAGACCTTTCTTATAATGTTTAATGCCGTGCGGTTTACGCTGTTAATAATTATTAGGTATTAAAGATAAAGAAAAAGGTGATAAAAAAACAATAAAATAATAATTTATAGGTATTCTTTTTGAAAAAAATTTCTATATTTGCAACGGAATAGCATGAAAGTAACAAAATTTCATAGAGACTAATACGACGTTAAACGTTCTACGAAAATAATCACTAAAACAATAAATCCTCACTATATGGGGATGCGTGTGCCTGCAGACAGGTATCGGAAAAACATTTTATCCACGACTTATATCAGATTTGACATAAATGGAAGAGAAGAAAAAATTATCTATTGACCTGGCCGCTGATACGGGTGTTGATGTTACGCGTTGTTATCAGTGCGGCAAGTGTACTGCCGGTTGCGTGCTGGCGGGTGATATGGAACTGCCGCCCAGTTTCCTTATGAGGCTGTTGCAGACAGGTACAGAGGCTAATGACAGGCGGGTGCTCAGCTCTGATACAATCTGGCTGTGCCTTAGTTGCGAGAATTGTGTCGCACGCTGTCCAATGGAGATTGACCTGCCTGCCGTCATGGATTATCTGCGTGAGCGCTCACGCAAGGAGGGATGCGTAAGCGAAAAGGCTAAGCCTATAATTGCTTTCCATAAGTCGTTCCTTGACTGCGTGAAGCATAACGGCCGCTTGTATGAGATAGGACTCGTGGCTGAATACAAGATGCGCACGATGAGACTGATGCAGGATGTTGACATAGCGCCGGCCATGATGGCCAAAGGTAAGCTGGGGCTGATACCTGAACACCTTAAGGATAATGCCAGGAAAGTAGGAAAAATCTTTGCAAATACTATCGACAAGAAGCAGGCCGGAGTGTCGTCCTGCGGTGCGGTAGTTACTTGTTAACTTAAATTAGAGACAATATGAAAGTAGGTTTTTATCCGGGATGTTCGCTTGACGGTACGTCCCGTGAATATAATGAGTCGGTAAGAGCCGTGGCGTCTGCGCTGGGACTTGAGCTGACTGAAATAAAAGACTGGAACTGCTGTGGGGCCACGGCTGCCCATTCAATGAGCCGTGAGCTGTCGCTCGCATTGCCTGCGCGTGTGCTTTCGCTGGCTGAACAGCAGGGATTTGATGAGATTGTTGTGCCGTGCGCGTCATGTTATAACAGACTTAGTGTCGCGGCCCACGACATGGCTGCCGACGAGGCTCTGGCCGACAGGATACGTCAGGCGGTTGGCATGCCTTACTCTGGCAGTGTCAGAATACTTAACGTACTTCAATATCTGGATAAGTATGCGGCTGACGTTTTACCTTCTAAGATAACATCTCCGTTTGCTCACCGTGTAGCATGTTACTACGGCTGTCTGCTTGTAAGGCCTCACAAGGTGTTGGGCTTCGACCGTCTTGAAGACCCGCAGAGCATGGACAAGCTGATGACTGTGCTCGGGGCAGAGCCTATTGACTGGGCTTTCAAGACCGAATGTTGTGGCGCGGGGCTGTCAATATCACGTACTGACCTTGTAGGCAAGCTGTCGGCAAACATCCTGAAGGACGCTACTGACCGCGGTGCTGAGGCCGTGATAGTGGCCTGCCCGATGTGTCATTCTAACTTAGACATGCGCCGTAAGGCGATAAACAAGTGCCTGGACAAGCCCACTGACATTCCAATAATTTATATAACGCAGGCCATAGGACTGGCTCTCGGCCTTTCTGAAAAGTCTCTCGGTCTTCAGCGCCATATAGTAGAAGTAAAGTTTAATTCATGAACCGCGTTCCCTGACGTGCGTCTTCCCTGACGTCATTATTTAGACAAATGGCACGATAGCAGGAGGCACGTTATGGATCAGGTGCTAAAAAGATAATTTATGTCAAAAATAGGAGTATTTATATGTCATTGCGGTGAGAACATCGGGGCTACGGTTGACTGTGCCAAGGTGGCTGAAGCCGCAGGACACATGGAGGGAGTGGCTTTTGCCACCGATTATAAATACATGTGCTCTGACCCCGGTCAGTCGCTGATTAAGAACGCAATAAAGGAATATAAACTTGACGGCGTAGTGGTAGGAGCCTGTTCGCCGCGTATGCATGAGCCTACTTTCCGCAGGGCATGTGCCGAAGCCGGCCTTAATCCGTATCTTTGTGAGATAGCTAACCTGCGCGAACATTGCTCGTGGGTACATCCGAAATCTGACGAAACCACGCAAAAGGCAATAGAAATTGTGCGCGGACTTGTTGAGAAGGTGCGCCGCGACACGCCGCTTACGCCTATCCATGTGCCTATAACAAAGAAGGCGCTTGTCATAGGAGGAGGTATCGCCGGTATTCAGGCCAGTCTCGATATAGCCAACAGCGGTCATAAAGTGATACTTATTGAGAAAGAGCCTTCTATCGGAGGACACATGTCGCAGTTGTCAGAGACGTTCCCTACGCTTGACTGTTCACAGTGTATTCTTACCCCGCGTATGGTCGAGGTTGCGCAGCATCCTAACATAACGCTGTACACTTATGCCGAGCTTGAATCTCTCAGCGGCTTTATCGGTAACTTTGAGGCAAAGATAAGGCTTAAGGCCAAGAGTGTGGATGAAAGTGTCTGCACGGGTTGCGGACTGTGTACAACCAAGTGTCCGCAGAAAAAAATACCGAGTGAATTTAATGAAGGACTGGGCAAGCGTACGGCAATATATGTGCCGTTTCCGCAGGCCGTGCCTAACAAACCGGTAATTGACAAGGAGCATTGCATGCACTACCGCACCGGAAAATGCGGCGTATGTGAGAAGGTCTGCCCGACACATGCAATCCGTTTCGGACAGGAAGACCGTATCATAACGGAAGAAGTCGGTGCCGTAGTGGTTACCACTGGCTTCAACGTTCTTGGCACAGACTTCTTCCCTGAGTATGGTTATGGCCGCTATCCTGACGTCATCACAGGTCTTCAGTTTGAGCGTCTTGCATCGGCATCAGGACCTACTCTTGGCGAGATACGCCGCCCGTCAGACGGTAAGGTGCCGAAGAAGATTGTATTCATTGCCTGCTGCGGTTCGCGTGACCCTGCCAAAGGCATACCTTATTGCTCGAAAATATGCTGCATGTACACGGCGAAGCACGCCATGCTTTACCAGCATAAGGTGCATGACGGCGAGTCATACGTGTTCTATATGGACATCCGTGCCGGTGGCAAGAATTATGAAGAGTTTGTCCGTCGCGCCATTGATGAGGACCATGTCAACTATGTACGCGGCCGCGTTGCCCGTGTGTATGAGAAAGACGGCAAGCTGATTGTAAAGGGAGTGGATACCTTGCTTGGCGCAACTCAGGTCGAGATTGAGGCTGACATGGTTGTTCTTGCGACAGCAGGTGTGTCAAACAAGGGTGCTGAAGAGCTTGCTCAGAAGCTCCATATATCATATGACCCGTATAAGTTCTTTGCCGAGGCACACCCGAAACTGCGGCCTGTTGAGACTAATACGGCCGGAATATTCCTTGCAGGAGCATGCCAGGCGCCTAAAGACATACCTGAGACGGTTGCCACGGCATCGGGCGCTGCCGCTAAGGTTTCAGCTCTGTTCTCTCAGCCCGACCTTGTACGTGAGCCGCTTGTTGCCGTTGTCAACCGCTGCGCTCCTCCTGTTTTCAGCACGTGTGTCGGCTGTTTCATGTGTCAGACGGCGTGCCCGTATCAGGCCATTGAACGTGAGGAGATTAAGGACAGGAAAGGAAATGTAATCAAGGTGGTGGCCAAGGTCAATCCTGGACTTTGTCAGGGATGCGGCACGTGTGTAGCGTTCTGCCGCTCAAAGTCAATAGACCTGCAAGGCTTCTCAAATCAGCAGATGTTCGCGGAGGTTGAGGCTCTGCTTGAATCCACAAACGAATAGAGTTAAGAAATTATGAACAACGATAATAATTCAGCGTTTGAACCACGCATTATAGCTTTTGTCTGCAACTGGTGTACATACGCAGGGGCTGACCTTACGGGCACAAGCAGACTTAAATATGCTACGAACGTAAGGATTGTCAGGTTCCCGTGCACGGGCCGTATTGATTTCATGCTGCTTCTGAAGGCTTTTGCCGGCGGAGCTGACGGCATAATAGTGTCAGGTTGTCATCCTAATGACTGTCATTATACGTCGGGCAATTTCCATGCCCGCCGCCGTTGGATGGTATTCCGCGGATTGCTTGACACTTTAGGAATCGACGTAAGACGCATACGCTATTCATGGGTCTCGGCAGCCGAAGGAGCAAAATGGGCCGACCTGGTTAACGACACAGTGGCGACAATCCGTGAACTCGGACCTTATACGGAATATAAAAAAGTAGCGGATTATCTGGGAAAGGAGGTAGAAGATGAGTAGTCTTAAAGATATGGCCGTAAAGTTATTGAACGACGGAACGGCTACAAAGATTATCGGATACGAGCAAGGTAACGGCAAGACGCGTCCTTTCTTCTGTACAAAGGCAGAAGACTGTGACAGACTTGTGCTTGACGACAGTTGTAAGAACAACATTGCGGTATATCTTACAAAACCTGAACTTGTAGGAGGAGAGAAAATCGCTGTGACGGCTACAATGCCTGTGTTGCGCACCATAGTGCAGCTGACTATGGAAAATCAGATAAGCGACGGACTGTCTGTTATAATAAAAGGTAATGATGAAGAGTGCACTTTGCTTACCTCGGTAGAGGAAATGGGGAAGGTCGTAGCTGCAAATCCACTCGATATTTCAGGCAAGGAAGCCGAGCTGCGTGCCAGGTTAAAGGCCATGACACGTGAGGAACGTTGGCAGTTCTGGGTAAATGAAATGTCGAAATGTATCAAGTGTTATGCCTGCCGTGCAGCCTGTCCGTTGTGTTATTGCACGCGTTGCATAGTAGACAATAACTGTCCGCAGTGGATTCAGCCGTGGGCAAGTCCGCTCGGAAGCATGGAGTGGCAGATAAGCAGAGTAATGCACATGGCAGGCCGTTGCGTGTCTTGTGGAGCCTGCAAGGATGCATGTCCTATGGGTATTCCAATCCATTTGCTTACCTTGAGTCTTGCCGAAGACATCCAGAAAGAGTTTGGAGTCGCTCCGGGAAGTGTTATGGACCACGGCAATGTGCTCTCTACGTTCAAAGTGGGTGATAAGGAAGATTTTATACGTTAATTCAGCAAACATAGCAATGGAGAATCTACATATAAGCAAGGAAGAGCTTGATAAATGGCTTGAAGGCATGAGGCATGACGGCCGGCGTGTCTTCGCGCCCGTGAAGCAGGGAGCCAAGGTTGACTTCAAGATACTCAGCGAAGGTGACACAGTGGCTGACGGGTATGTCCAGACGGCACAGTCAGCTAAGCGCATTGTGTTTCCTTTGGCCGAAGTCTTGTTCTCATACAGAAAGTCGGGTAAGGATGTTGAGGTAGCAAACGTGGATACTGACCGCTTTCCCGAGACTGTTGTATGGAAGGTACGTCCGTGTGACGCGCGGGCGTTCAGGCAGGTTACCGAAGTGTTTACACGTGATTATGACGATACAATATATGAGGCACGGCGCAAGCGTATTACTATTGTTACTTTCAGCTGTGCCGTATGTGACGATGCATGCTTCTGTACGTCAGTAGGCGGAAGCCCCGGCAGCACTGACGGCAGCGACATCCAGGTGACCATGCTCGGTGAAGACGGAGCCTTGGTAGAGGTTCTTACGGACAAAGGTGCTGAGCTTGCAGGTAAGTATCTTGCCTCGGCAGGTAAGGCGGAAGGCATAGACAAGTCAGCATATCTGGCAGACGTGAAGGTGAAATTCAGTGCAGAGCAGGTAAGGGAGAAGCTCAAGACAGCATTTGACAGTCCTGTATGGAAAGAGCAGTCAGAGCGATGCCTCGGTTGCGGAGCGTGCGCTTTTGTATGCCCGGTGTGTACATGTTTCGACATACAGGAGGACGCTCACGGCTCAAAAGGCCGCCGCATACGCTGCTGGGACTCATGCGGCTTCTCGATGTTTACGCAGCATACATCAGGACACAATCCACGTCCGACGCAGGCAACACGCTGGCGTCAGCGCATTTTGCACAAATTCTCGTATATACCTGAGAAACTGGGCGAGACGGGATGTACCGGTTGTGGCCGTTGTTCACGTGCATGCCCTGTTGATATGAATATCTCGGAACACTTAAATTCAATAGCAAACCATGAGTAACAAGAATATATATCTTCCATATCGCATGGAGATAGAGAAAATAACGGATGAAGCACCTGGCGTAAAGACATTGCGTCTGAAATTCAAGGATGAGGCCGAAGGCGAGGCTTTTACGTTCAGGGCCGGTCAGTTTGCCGAATATTCCGCTTTTGGTGAGGGTGAATGTACGTTCTGTATAGCTTCTCCGCCTACGCGTAAGGGGTATGTAGAGTGTACGTTCCGTAAGGCAGGAAGAGTTACAACGGGGTTGTATAAGCTTGAAGAAGGCGATACGATGGGATTCCGCGGCCCGTTCGGCAACTCTTTCCCGATTGAAGAGTGGGAGGGGAAAAATCTGGTTTTCGTTGCCGGAGGTATAGCCCTGCCGCCGATGCGTTGCGTCATTGAGAACGTGCTTGACAAGCGTGATAAGTATAAAGACATAACAATAATATATGGCGCGAAGTCAGTTAAAGACCTTGTGTACAAGGACAAGCTGAAAGAATGGGACGAACGTCCTGACGTTAACATGATAACCACCGTTGACCCTGGTGGCGAGACACCTGACTGGAAAGGTAAGGTAGGCTTTACGCCTACGGTGCTTGAGCAGGTAGCACCTTCTTCAGAGAACTGCGTTGCCATTGTCTGCGGTCCTCCGGTGATGATTAAGTTCTCGTTCCCTGTGCTTGAAAAATTAGGCTTCAGTGACGATAACATATTTACAACGCTTGAGAACCGCATGAAGTGCGGACTCGGAAAGTGCGGCCGCTGCAATGTCGGCAAGCTGTATGTTTGCAAGGACGGTCCTGTGTTCACCAAGGCACAGCTCAACGACCTGCCGCCGGAATATTGACATACGGGCAATATAATAAATATCAGTAATAGGTATGACGGACGGAAGCATTCACCAAAAGAATGTTTTTCCGTCCGTTTATTGTATGCCGCCGGGCATAATCACGGTTTGCGTTAAAACGTGCTTTAACTGCGGTGCATATTGTTCAGAATTACATCTGTTTATGACTGAAAATCCAGGTGTAACGGTCTGCTGACCAAAAGACGGCAAATGGCAATGTGATTTGCCGTCTTTTATCGTCCGTTTTGCCGTCTTTTGCAAGGCGAAAGACCGTCTTTTATAGAACGCTTCTTTAAGTCCTGAATATCAGGCAGTTCTTCAATCCAGAATTATTACTTATGATAAATATTGATGAAAAGTCTTTATTTTTTATCCACGTATTTGCTATTTGCCGATTTAACTTTGTCAGATTGTGAAAAATAAGTATATTTGCATTCAGTAAAAGCAATAAAGAAAAACAACCGATGGAATTATATTTTACCGGAATAGTAATCGCCATATCATGTTTCTTGATAATAGGGCTGTTTCATCCGATTGTTATAAAAACCGAATATTATACAGGTACCAGATACTGGTGGCTGTTCATGCTGGTAGGTATCGTATGCCTTATAGCCGCCTTGTTTATCGAGAACTCTGTAATATCTTCGGTGCTCGGCATCTTCGGCGCTTCAAGCCTGTGGTCTATTAAGGAGCTTTTCGAGCAGCGAGACAGGGTGTTGAAAGGTTGGTTCCCGATGAATCCCAGACGGAAAAATGAATATAACGGAAAGCAATGAAAGTAACTTTATTACTTGTCGGTAAGACCGCAAGCAAGCTATATGCCGAAGGTATTGATGACTACACCAGGCGCATAAATCATTATATACCCTTTGCGATAAAGGTTATACCGGAAATAAAGAACAGCAAGAGCCTTAGTGAAGACCAGCAAAAAGAAAAAGAAGGCGAGCTTATACTGAAAAACATTGAAGATAAGAGCTTTACCGTACTGCTTGACGAGCACGGAAAGGAATACCGCAGCATCGAGTTTGCGTCATGGCTTGAGAACAAACAACAGACATTGAGACATCTGACTTTTGTTGTCGGAGGACCTTACGGATTCTCGCAGGCTGTATATGACCGTGCCGACGGTAAAATATCCCTGTCGCGCATGACGCTGTCCCACCAGATGGTGAGGCTTGTGTTCGTTGAGCAGATTTACCGTGCTTGCACGATAATGCGTAACGAGCCTTATCATCATGAATGAAAAACATAAATATAACAATAAAGAATAATTATGGAAAAGACATGGAGATGGTTCGGCAAGAACGACAAGATAACGTTGTCTATGCTGAGACAAATCGGCGTTGAGGGCATAGTGACGGCCCTTCACGACGTACCCAACGGCGAGGTATGGACACGGGAGAAAATCCGTGACCTGCGCGAGTACATCGAGAGTTACGGCATGCGCTGGTC
>URRR01000008.1 GCA_900550365.1 uncultured Prevotella sp.
AATCTGCCAAGCGTAAACAGAAACACGAGAGAGATTCCTACGTTCTAGGCAAGGCCGGCCAAATTAATTACGTAATGAAGAAGTTTGAGACATACATCCAGCATGACGCAATGCAGTGTGGAGCGACCTGCCTGCGCATGATATTCTGTTCATGCGGATTTGCAATCCGCATGTTTGAATATCAGGATTTGCAATCCGGCAGATATAATGTACAATGTTATTTTCAGGATTACAAATCCTGATACTCAATTCCGGCAGATTGCAAATCTGCCGGAACGGCAAATCATACAAAAAACAACGATAACCTTTGAAGGGACAAAGGATTTTCTGTAACTTTGTGATTCAGATAACAAAAAGGAATATGGAAACAATGAACAACTTTGAGTGGGCAGAGGGAATGAACTGCGCCGTGACTGTATGCGCGGCTGACGGAACGATAACGTACATGAACAGACGGGCGCGGGAGACATACAAAAAGCACGGCAACCTGATTGGGAAAAACCTGTATGACTGCCACAACGAGCGCTCGCAGGGGATTATCCGGCGGCTGATTGAGACGGGAGGAGCCAACGCCTACACCATTGAGAAGCACGGGCAGCGCAAGATGATATACCAGACGGCGTGCAAGGACGACGACGGACACGTAACCGGAATCGTGGAGATATCAATGGTAATACCCGAGGAGATGCCCCATTACGTAAGAGGCTGACGCTGAGGAGGATAAAAAGTTATTTGCAGTCAGACGCCGACGGCCGAACATCATCGCGCCGGGCTGACTGCAAATAACTTTGTTTTTATATACACAAAAACTGCAATCGAGCTTAATATACGTACAGACGGTAGGCGCTGACGGCACCCGCTCCGGCACGTGTGGTGCAGGGCAGACAGTCAACGGCGCTGACCTCACACTCGCGGCCCATGTCAATCACGATGACGTGGGGCAGCGGCCGCGCGGCCTCAGTGCCCCACCAGGTAGACTCCTGCTGGTCAATGGCCTTGTCGGCGGTGTTGTTTCCGTCGGCCGTGTCCTCGCTGTCGGCATACAGGGCGGTCCAGTCCTCGCGCCCGAGGCGGCTGCCCGAAGCGTCGCGGGCATACAGTTCGGCAATGGTAACCACGCCCGTTGCGGCGCTGCTGCCCGTAGCCTCGAGGGCTATATATCGTCCGCTGACAGGGGCGGGGAGGCTTATCGTCTGCCATCCGGCCACGTCAGCCAGCGTGCCTTCAGCCACGGGAGCTAGCCGGCTGAGGTCGGGGCGCGCGTCGGGGTTGTCGTGGCGGCGGCTCTGCCCTGCCCTCAAGCCGTCGAGCACAGGCTCAGTCTGTCCCCAAACGACGGTCTGGCGCGGCCCCACAACGTCGAGCACAATCAGCTCGTTGTCGCCCTCGTTGAGCCAGCAGCCCGGCACGTAGAGCGTCTGCTGCGGTCCAATGCTCCAGAAGCGGCCGAGGGCGTGGCCGTTGACGTAGGCCTGCCCCTTGCCCCACTGCTCCATGTTGAGATACGTGTCGCCCGTCTTGCTGAGCCTGAACGTGCCCCGGTAATACCCGGCGCGCCCCTCCAGACGCGGCTCGGGAGCATGCCCCGCGGCGGCACGGGCGAGCGCTCTAACGGCGTCAGAACAGCCGTCGGGCAGCGTGCGCATGGTCCAGCCGGTGAGCTTTGTCATGACCTGACTGCCGCACGAGTCGCTGACGAGCACCGGGCAGCCCACAAGTCCCTTGAAATCCTTTATCGCGCGGCCGAAATTTATTCGCCCCATGCCCTCCACAACGATGTCGAGGCGGCTCTCTGTGGCCGCAGGCGGCAGCGTGACAACGGTGTCGGCAGTCATTCGGCAGGCCGTGCCAGCGGGCCGTCCGCCGGCATACACCACGGCAAAGTCGTGCGCGCAGCCGAGCATCAGGCGGCCTCCCTGCGGCAGGGCGGGCAGCCGCGTGGAATAGACGGCGGCGCCCCAGCCCATGTCCATCTGCTCGAACGTAAGCGGAGAACGGCCCTCAAGCACGCTGTCGGTGCCCAGGGCGAGCGGCGCATACGTGTCGAGACTGAAGCGGGGCACGCTTATCAGCGGCGCGGCAGGCGCGGGCACGGGCGGCAGACTGTCGGCGGCGTGGCGCTGCATCATCTGCCTCAGGGCGTAATATTTAGGCGTGGCGGCGCCGCTCTCGCTTATCGGCGCGTCGTAGTCGTAAGAAGTAACGTCGGGAGCGAAGCCCGGCGAGTTGGCTCCGGCCCAGTGGCCGAAGGACGTTCCGCCGTGGGTCATGTAGAGAGAGAAGGATATGCCGCGCGTAAGCATGGCGTCAAGGCCGGCCACCATGTCGGCAGCGGGGCGCGTCTCGTGGCGTGCTCCCCACTTGTCAAACCAGCCGCTCCAGTACTCTGAGCACATAAGCGGCGACTCGGGGCGCAGGCGGCGCAGCGGCTCAAACTGCCCGTCGACGTCGGCTCCGGTGCCGAAGTTGAGCGTCCAGAGCAGGTCGTCGAGGCCGTTAAGCGTGAAGTTGCTCGACCAGTCGCACTGGAACAGCTCCACGCCGTCGAAGCCCGAGCGCCTCACGATGTCGCGTATGGCGGCCACGTAGGCCTTGTCCTCACCGTAAGAGCCGTACTCGTTCTCCACCTGAACCATTATAATGGGCCCTCCGCGCTGAACGGTCAGCGGCGCGAGCTGCTCGCCCACCTTGGCCATGAACGCCTCCACGCGCCGCATGAAGTAAGGGTCGAGCGAGCGCAGGCGTATGTCCTTCTTCTTAAGCAGCCACCAGGGCAGGCCGCCCATCTCCCACTCGGCGCAGACGTAAGGGCCGGGGCGCACGATGACGTACATGCCGTTGCGCTGGGCCACGCGGCAGAACTCGGCAATATCGTTCTGCCCAGTGAAGTCAAACTCGCCCTCGCGCTGCTCGTGAAGGTTCCAGAACACGTACATGCAGACGGTGTTCATGCCGAGCGCGCGGCACATGCGTATGCGCTGTTCCCAGTAAGGGCGGGGTATGCGGGGATAGTGCAGCTCGGCCGCCTTCACCGTGAAGGGCTGTCCGTTGAGCAGAAACGTGCCCTGACCGCACGTAAACGTGCCGCCCGGCAGATTGTCCGCGGCGGCCGGGATAACGGCCGTGAGGGCAAGGAAAAGCGCCATACGGCGCAGAAATGACGTAATGTGCATGGTAAGAATGTATTAGAATGATACGGTATCACGTGCAAAAATACAAAATATATTTCATCCGGCAAAGCGCCGCCGGCACCCGCCGCGCTGCAATAACGGCACCGGCAGCGCCGCGGCGGAGCACGAAAAAGGCGGACAGACATCACTGCCTGCCCGCCCAAACGGTTTGATTGTCTATAAAGATTAATACCATAGAGGCCTTGATAAATGCCCGGCCTGCCTGAGATTAATACAGGCTGGTCTTGCCGGCAAGGGTATCATAGTTGTTGTTAAGGTCGGTCCAGTCAACCTTCACCTTAGTGCTGATACCGTTGATATACTTCTCGATGTTGGTATATCCGTCGCCGGTGCAGTCGCCGTTGGCGTCTGACGGGTCGTTGGGGTTCAGTCCGGCAGCAATCTCCCAGTCGTCAGGCATGCCGTCGCCGTCGGTGTCAACACGCGGCTCACCCTTGTATTCGGGATATCCGCCCATCTGTCGCGGGTCGGTGATGATGCCCAGCTTGTAAGAGTCCTTGGGCAGACGGCGGTACTTGAAGAGGCCGTCCTCGTTCATCGAGCGGTCGCGCATGCCCCAGTGGTCGCCGTAGGGGTTGTCCTTGGGCAGCTTCTTCACGTAGTAAGCCTCGCCCGTGCGCACTTCCTCAACGATGCGCTGGTCAACGATGTCGCGTGTAGGCAGCGTGGCGCCGACGTTCTCAAGCACGTAGTCGAACGTCTTGTCCTTCGGCAGGATGGTCATGTGAGGCATGGGGAACGGCTCGTCAGACTTCATCAGGGCCAGCTCGTCGGGGTTCAGCTTGCCGTCCTTGTCGGCGGTCTGTATGCCTCCGTCCCAGTTGTCCTTGGTCACTTTCTCGTTGCCCTCCATGATGTTGCCGTTGGCGTAGACGCGGCCATACTGGGCGTAAGGGAACAGCTTCTGGCTGCGGCTCTCGCTCTTCACGATGCGGTAGCCCACGGGAGAGTCTTTCGGAGTAAGCGGTCCGGGCTTGTAATAGTTGTTGATGAAGTTGCTCATCGTAGAGAACTCGCCGCCGTCAGCCGTGCGGTGAACCCAGTTGTAGATAACGTTGTTAACGAAGTTGAACACTCCGCCCCAGCCTATCGACGGGTTACGTCCGGTGTTGTCGGCCCAGAGGTTACGCATGAACGACGTGTTCTCGCCGCCTATCGTAGAGCCGAAGGCGTGGTTATACGTGTCGAGACCCTTTGCCGAGATAGTGTTCTGAATGGTCACGTTGACGGTAGGCTCCTTGCGTGAAGGCTTGCCGTCGCCCATGTCGAACATGTGGCGGTAGAACGAGATGTTCTCGTCGAGACCCCACTCGCACGAGCAGTGGTCAATCATGATGTTGCCCACGGGGTTGCCGCCGAACGAGTCCTCACGGTACCACACGTTCGTAGCTCCGCGGCGGAAGCGCATGTGGCGCACGATAACGTCGTGAGTGTTCACCTGGAACGACTGTCCCGCTATGCAGACACCGTCGCCGGGAGCGGTCTGTCCGGCAATGGTAACGTAGGGAGCGCGCAGGATGACAGGAGTCTTGAGCCAGATTATGCCCGACACGTTGAACACGATGATGCGCGCGCCGCCCTGCTCGCAGGCCCAGCGGAACGAGCCGGGGCCGTCGTCGTTAAGATTGGTTACGACGAGCACCTTGCCGCCGCGGCCGCCGGCAGTGTACATGCCGCCGCCCTCAGCACCGGGGAAAGCCGGTATCTTGGCCTGCTTGAGGTCATACGGACGCCATGCCCAGGGCACGTAAGGGCGGCCGTTCTCCATGGCCTCTTTCTTAACTATCGGGAACGCTACTGCCCAGGCCGAGTCAGAGTGAGCTGTCCAGACCTTGGTCAGCGAGTCTATCTTGGCCTTACCCTCCTTCGTGAGCTCGGGATATTGGGCCATAACTGCCTGCGGTCCGAAGCACATGGCCAAGGCCGCAACTGCCAATGTTTTCCTGTTCATAAATCGTATGTTAAGTTCTAAAGATTACGTTATTTTCACATATGACGCACCAAAGGCAAAAAAGTAATTAGTATTTAACATTGTTTTTAATTTCAGCAGACAAGCAAACAAGATACAAGCAAACAAGATACGAGCAGACAAGGAGATTTGCATTTTTTCTTAATTCTTAATTCTTAATTTCAAAAGTCTGCTTGTCTGCTGAAGACTTGTCTGCTGTCTTTCTTAATTCTTAACTCTTAATTATTTCACGCGTAACCTCCTGACATTCAATATATTACAAAAGGGCACGTTTCACATCGCAAAACGTGGCCTTTTATCCGGCTGAAAACGACCTTTCAGCAGACAAGACACGAGCAGACAAGACAAAGCAAATAACCGCCGTTCATGCGGATTTGCAATCCGCATGGAACACGATACTTTCTTACTTATTAATTTGCGAAGCTATTGTCTTAACTCCTAAAATAAATTTACTCAACCTACATTAGGTGTAAATTAGATAGTTGAATTTAATATGGACAAATGTTAAAATGCCGAAATTTATATATACTGTAAATATATTTTCACTATCTTTGTAACGTTTTTAGGCTTTGATGCCTGATTAAATTTAACATAAATAGCTCAATCGCTCTCGAATCACCACCTCGACATAGATGAGCTACAGAATATACATTGGGATTCGTGCCTTATGGCGCGGACTTCTCCATAGTATATTCGGGCTTGTGGTGAGCCAGAGGGCGTATGGCAGTAGTCTGCGCTTTTCTTATGATTAAACGTATGACTTTGCCTATGAACTTTGGCAATATTGCAACAAAATACGTTTAATTCAAAACAAAATGAAAAATTTAAAGTATTTAATTATGTTACTGCTTTGTGCGGTAATGAGTTTGTCATTTACAGCTTGTTCTGATGACGATGAAGAAAGTGTGACCACTGAATATTATGTAAGTGTATATGTTAATTTTTTTCTGGCAGATGTAGATAGAGTGACAGTTGTGGAATATGACAAAAATAACGTAGAAGTAGCAAATCATGTCATTGAATGCCCTTATGGAAGTGGCAACGGACGTTATATTGCCAACCCTAAATCAACAATGGTTAAAGCATTTGTCAAAGGAAAACAAGTTGGACAAACCTTGTTTTTAGAAATTGGAAGTAGCTGGACTTATAATATGTTGCGAATTACTGCAGATGATTTATAATTTTAACCAACTTGTAGTTTAGAATTAAGTTAGAAGGCGGGAATTCTTTTGGGAAATTCCGCCTTTTTGCAATATATGCGGATTACAAATCCTGATACTCATCTCCGTCAGATTGCAAATCTGCCGGAACGGTGACAAGACAAAGCAAATAACCGCCATGCAACCGACAAAGCTATTGACTTTAACTACTTCTAACTACTATAACTCCCTCTAACTACTAAAAAATGAAATTAAAACTATTAACCCTCGAATTTTTGCATTACCTTTGCACACGGAGAATATAAACGTTTATAAGATATGTCATTAAAATGTGGTATAGTGGGACTGCCTAACGTGGGCAAGTCTACACTTTTCAACTGCGTGTCGAGCGCCAAGGCGCAGGCCGCCAACTTCCCTTTCTGTACGATTGAGCCTAACGTGGGCATGATTACCGTGCCTGACGAGAGGCTGACACGGCTGGCCGAGATCGTCCACCCGGGACGCATCGTGCCGGCTACGTGCGAGATTGTGGACATTGCCGGACTGGTGAAGGGCGCAAGCAAGGGCGAGGGCCTGGGCAACAAGTTCCTGGGCAACATACGCGAGACTGACGCGATAATCCACGTGCTGCGCTGCTTTGACGACGACAACATAACTCACGTTGACGGCTCGATTGACCCGATACGCGACAAGGAGATTATCGACACCGAGCTGCAGCTGAAGGACCTTGAGACCATTGAGGGCCGCCTGGGCAAGCAGCAGAAGGTGGCCGCCACGGGCAACAAGGACGCCAAGGTGGAGGTGGCCGTGCTGGAGGCTTACAAGGAAGTGCTGGAGCAGGGCAAGAACGCGCGCATCGTTGAGTTTGAGAGCAAGGAGGAGCAGGAGGCGGCGCGCAACCTGTTTCTGCTGACGGCGAAGCCGGTGCTCTACGTGTGCAACGTTGACGAGGCGTCGGCCAAGACGGGCAACGACTACAGCCGCCGCGTGGAGGAGATTGCCAAGGAGGAGGGCGCCGAGGTGCTCGTGATAGCCGCTAAGACTGAGGAGGACATCGCGTCGCTGGAGAGTTACGAGGACAAGAAGCTGTTCCTTGACGAGCTGGGCCTTGAGGAGAGCGGCGTAAACCGCCTGATAAAGAAGGCTTACGCCCTGCTTAACCTTGAGACGTTCATCACGGCGGGCGAGATGGAGGTTAAGGCGTGGACGTACAAGAAGGGCTGGAAGGCTCCGCAGTGCGCCGGCGTCATCCACTCTGACTTTGAGAAGGGCTTTATCCGCGCCGAGGTGATTAAGTATGACGACTACATCAAGTACGGCTCTGAGGCCGCCGTGCGCGAGGCCGGCAAACTGGGCATCGAGGGCAAGGACTACGTAGTGCAGGACGGTGACATAATGCACTTCAGGTTTAATGTTTAAAAGAAAGGAGTAAAGGAGTAAAGGAGTAAAAGTAGTAAGTAGTAAGTAGTAAGGAGTAAGGAGGTTAAGGCGTATGTCTTACTTCTTGCATAAAAACTTATTTACTTCATGAAATAACGCTTACCATTACTACTTACTCCTTTCTACCTCCTACTTACTACTTACTACTTACTCCTTACTCCTTTACTACTATAAATTCTAAGAAAAAATGAATCGTGAATTATTATACATTATGTGGAATCCCGACCTCGTGGCTTTCCACATAGGGTCATATTCAATACGGTGGTACTCGCTGTGCTGGCTGCTCGGCCTGCTGGCGGCCTACCTCATAGTGAGGCGGCTGTACAACGAGCAGAAGATAAAGCCTGAGCTGTTTGACCCGCTGTTTATCTACTGCTTCATCGGCATACTCATCGGCTCACGCCTGGGCCACTGCCTGTTCTACGAGCCTGACTACTTCCTGTCGTCGTGGCGGCACATGGTGGAGATGGTGCTGCCAATCCACTTCATGCAGGACGGCTCGTGGAAGTTCACCGGCTACGAGGGACTGGCCAGCCACGGCGGCACTATCGGACTGATAATAGCTCTCTGGCTGTACGTGCGCCGCACGAAGGTGAACCTCTGGCGCGTGCTCGACAACGTGGCCATAGCCACGCCGACTACGGCCTGCCTGATACGCCTGGGCAACCTGATGAACTCTGAGATAATAGGCAAGGTGACCGACGTGCCCTGGGCGTTCGTCTTCGAGCGCGTAGACATGTATCCGCGCCACCCGGGACAGCTCTACGAGGCCATTGACTACGCCCTGTTCTTCTTCGTGGGCTGGTACATGTACCGCAAGTATCCGCAGCGTGTGGGCACGGGCTTCTTCTTCGGTCTGTGCATAACGCTGATATTCGCGGCCCGCTTCTTCATCGAGTTCACCAAAGACATCCAGGAGCCGTTCGAGGCCGGCATGGCGCTCAACATGGGACAACTGCTCAGCATCCCGTTCGTCATCATCGGCCTCATATGCATGTTCAACCGCAAACTCATGCGACGGTTAGGAGCGGAACAGTAGTCAGTTGACAAGTATTTCAGCAGACAAGGGACGAGGGACAAGCAGACAAGGGACGAGGATTTCAGCAGACAAGGGACGAGGGACAAGCAGACAAGGAGATTTGCCTTGTAATCAGCAGGACATTTCTCCTTACTACTTTACTCCTTACTACTTTACTCCTTACTCCTCTACTACTTCCTACTTCCTCCTTCCTCCTCTACCCCTTCCAACAAAAAAACACTTAATTCCATGAACACAAGAACACTGCTATTCTTTATCCTGACGGCTGTCAGCATCACTGTTACAGCCGACGACAAGTACACCGTGGCACAGAAAGACGACGACAGCGGCCTGTGGGGATATGTTAACGAGAACGACAGTTGCCGTTCTGAATGGTTCAGGCGCGCCAAGCGCGTATCCTTCGGCACGCTGGGCATAGGCGGCGGAGCCAAGAACAAACTGCTGACGCACGGATATGAAGACGAATGGATAATATCACCCCAATACGAGGACGTGGCAAAGACATTCAGCGAAGGGCTCGCGGCCGTACAGCTGCACGGCAGGGTAGGCTTCATCGACTCGCTGAACAGATTTGTCATCGAACCGAAATTCGAACCGGTGAAACATCTTGACGGCTTCAGTCTCGGACTGGCCGCCGTAAAACTAAACGGCAAATATGGCTTCATTGACAAGAAAGGCAACTTCGTGATAAAGCCCGTCTACGACTACGCCGAGAACTTCCGCGACAACATGCTCGCCACCGTGAAGCAAGACGGCAAGGTAGGCGCAATCAACCTTAACGGCGACATCGTTGTGCCATGTAAGTTCATAGTTGAAGAGGCCATGATAAGCGTACCCATATCCAACAAGCCTTACCGCGAGGCCAAGGAGCAGGCCGCCAAGGACAATGCCGCCGGCAAGTTCGCAAGGACACAGCAAATGGCCGCGGCGGCAGCCAAGGAGGTTGACGCCATTACAGGCCGCGACGGCAAACCCGACGCCCACAAGATAACAATAAAAGACGAGAACGGCCTGAAGAGCGCATACGCCGCCGACGGCAGATGCGTGCTCTCACCGATATATGACGACATTGTGCCTGTGGAAGACAACCTGCTGCTCATAGCTCAGAACGACAAGTGGGGAGTAGCCGACACCTACGGAAGAGTGATACTGCCGGCCAGATACGCCATAATAACTTACGACGACGACGCCCGCATGATAGTGGCTGACGCCGGCGGCAAGATAGGCCTGTACAAGCCTTCGGGCAGAATGATGCTGCCGCCCTGCCTCGACGGCATCGACGACTTCATTGACGGCAAGGCCATAGCCTACATCAATTATGAGGACGGACTGGTGGACACTGACGGAATACTGACCGACAGCATAATAGAAAAAGCCTTCGTCAAAGCCGTCAGCCTTGACGAGAGCAACGCCCCGAGGGCCGAGGTGACGTCACTCTACAACCAGATACTCACGGCCTGCCCCGACTTTGCCATGGCGCACAACAACATAGGCATAATGGACATCGAGGCCGAGGAATTCAAGGAGGGCATGAACAGGCTGAAAGTAGCCCACAAGCTCGACCCGGAGAACAACGAGATAGCCGCGAACCTGAAACAGGCCAAGAAGGACAGAAACAAACGGCGCTGGAACCGCATAGGCAATGCGCTCGAAGTGACGGCCATCATCGTTGGCGTGGCTGCCAATACCTACGCCACCGTTGAGACCATAAAGCACGGCACGTCAGGCGGCGCGGCGGGAGGCGTGGCCGACGACGTAAGCAGCGGAGGCGGAGGCTCAAGCTGCGCTCAGATAATGTCTGAAATCTCAAGATATGAGAAGAAATTACAGAAGGAGGGCTACAACACCGGCGGAAAAATAGCTCACGAGGCTGGAAAGAACGCCGCCCACCGCATAGCCCCCGACAAGGTAGACGGCTCGAGCACAATGGACATGCAGGTGATAAACTCAAGCAAGTCGCTCATCAGGACTTACCAGAAGCACTTAGACCAACTGAAACGTAACGCCAGAAAGAAAGGGTGCATGTAGTATGGGGAGTGAAAAGTGAAAAGTGAAGAGTGAAGAGTGAAGAGTGAAAAGTGAAAAGTGAAGAGTGAAGAGTGAAGAGTGAAGAGTGAAAAGTGAAGAGTGAAGAGTGAAAAGTGAAGAATTAAGAAAATATGCAAATCTCCTTGTCTGCTCGTCCCTTGTCTGCTCGTATCTCGTCGCTTGTCCCTTGTCTGCTCGTCCCTTGTCTGCTCGTCAACTGAAAAGAAGTTCCATGTCAACCACGTCGAGCCAGCGGCCGTGCTTGTAGCCGACGCTCCTGAAGAGGGAGACGGGCGTGAAGCCGAGGCGGGCATGGAAGGCCTGGCTGGCCGTGTTCTCGCCCGTTATGCAGGCTATGAGGGCCTTGCAGCCCAGCGTGCGGCACTCGTCGACGAGGCGGCGCATCAGGGCCGTGCCGATGCCGCGGCGCTTGAAGGCCGGGTCGAGGTAAACAGTTGTCTCGAACGTGTGGCTGTAGGCGGCGCGCTCCTTCCACGGATGAGCATAGCAGAAGCCCGCCAGACGGCCGTCCTCCACAGCCACAAGATAAGGAAAGCGCGCCGCAATGTCCCCTACCCTGCCGCGCATCTGCTCCACGGTGAGCGGCTCGGTCTCGAAGCTCTCCACGCCGTTAAGGATATAATCGTTGTAAAGCGCGGTTATCTGCGGTATGTCTGAGGATGTTACCTTACGAATCATTTCAGCTTACTTCTTTATTTTCATGATGATGTCACACGCCGTGTCAAGGCTCACCTTGGCCGTGTTTATCGTGATGTCATAGTTATGCGGGTCGCCCCAGCGGCGGCCGGTGTAATACTCGTAGTGGGTGGCGCGGGCACGGTTGACGCGGCGCACCTCGGCCGGCGCCTTGTCGCTGTCGAGCCCGTACTCGCTGACGCAGCGGTTTACGGCGCTCTGCTCGTCAGTGTAGCAGAATATGCGCACCACGTTGGGGCTGTCGCCCAGCACGAAGTCGGCGCAGCGGCCCACGATGACGCACGGCCCGGCGTCAGCCAGCTGCTTTACCGTCTGGCTCTCGGCCACGAACAGCACGTCGTCGTTAGACAGTCCGCGGCCCGCCTGCGTGCCGTATCCCTGCGTCAGCATGCACTTCAGCCAGAACGACGGTATGGTCTGCTCGTTCTTCATGATATACTGCTCGTCCATACCGCTGTTCTTCGCCGCCAGCTTGATAAACTCGCGGTCGTACACCTTCACGCCGAGCCTGTCGGCCAGCATCTGGCCCAGCCGCCGCCCGCCGCTGCCGAACTCGCGCGCAATTGTATATACGGTGTGTGCCGGAGCGTTCACGGCGGCCTTGGCGGCGGTCTTCACGCCGTAGCCGAGCACGCCGTCGAGCACGCGGCACCAGGGCGTCATGACGTGCACTATGGGACCTACGAGGAAGGCGGCGGCCAGCGTGCCGAGGCCTATGCCGCGTATGCCGGAGAGGAACACGAGCGAGAAGCCGCAGGCGATGATGACGTTAGACACGTCGAAGCCTAACTTGACGTAGCCGAAGTCGCCGTGTATGCGGCGCGCTATGGTGCGCACGAAGAACTCGCCGGCCACCATTGCCACGTCTGCCTTCACCTCGAGGGCTATGCCGAAGGCCAGGATTACACAGCCGGCAAGCACGCTGGCTATCTGAGCCACGTAGCCCACGGGCGCGAGCCACGAGAGCGAAGCCATTGAAATGTCGATGAACGTACCGAAGCAGAACGTTATCGGTATCTGAAGAAGATATATGCGGAGGTCGTCCTTAAACCGCCGGCGGGTCATGAAGAGCAGTTCCAACACAAGGAAGAGCAGGTTTACTATGATTGTCCACTGGCCCATGGTGAGCGGCGTGAACATGCTGAGCACGTAGTTTACGCTCGTGATAGGCGACGTGCCGAGCATCGCCTTGGTGATAAAACTAACGCCGTAAGCGTTGATGAATACTGATACTAAGAATAAGATGTAACGTCGTGTAAGAAATTTTTTGTTATCTGACATATTTTCAATTTAAAACTCTCTCATTAAAAACAAATACCCTGCTCAGTCTTTTCCTGTAACAATCTTCTTTATATCGTTGAGCTTGTTGAGCGCCTCCACGGGCGTCAGGTTGTTGATGTCGAGGCCCAGTATCTCGTCCCTGACCTGGCACAGCACGGGGTCGTCAAGCTGGAAGAAGCTCAGCTGCATGCCGTCGCGGCTCCTGCTGATGTTCTCCGTGGCGGCGGGCTTGCCTGCCGAGCCTACCTGGGCGTTGTCGGCCTCGAGCTGTTTCAGAATGGCCTCGGCACGCTTCACTATGCTGCGGGGCATGCCGGCTATCTGGGCCACGTGGATACCGAACGAGTGCTCAGAGCCGCCGCGCTCCAGCTTGCGCAGGAATATCACCTTGTTGTCAACCTCCTTCACGCTTACGTTATAGTTCTTGATGCGCGTAAAGTGCTTCTCCATCTCGTTCAGCTCGTGGTAATGCGTGGCGAACAGCGTGCGCGCGGCGGCCTTGGGGTGCTCGTGCAGATACTCCACGATGGCCCAGGCTATGCTTATTCCGTCGTAGGTCGACGTGCCGCGGCCCAGCTCGTCGAAGAGCACGAGCGAGCGCGGGGTCACGTTGTTGAGGATGTTGGCGGCCTCGGTCATCTCCACCATGAAGGTAGACTCGCCCAGCGAGATGTTGTCTGACGCTCCCACGCGGGTGAAAATCTTGTCCACCAAGCCTATTTTCGCGCTCTCTGCGGGCACGAAGCAGCCTATCTGGGCCATCAGCACGATGAGCGCCGTCTGGCGCAGCAGAGCCGATTTTCCGGCCATGTTGGGTCCGGTTATCATCATTATCTGCTGGCGGCGGTCGTCCAGGAACACGTCGTTGGGCACGTAGCTCTCGCCCACGGGCAGCTGGGTCTCTATTACCGGGTGACGGCCCTGGCGTATGTCGAGCACAATCTCGTCAGGCTCAATCACGGGGCGCACGTAGCGGTGCTCCTCGGCGGCCTTGGCGAAGCTGAGCAGACAGTCGAGCTTGGCCACAATGGCGGCGTCGGCCTGCACGGCGGGTATATACTCCTGCATGGCCAGCACGAGCTCAGAGAACAGGCGCGCCTCGAGGGCCAGTATCTTGTCGTCGGCCCCGAGGATTTTCTCCTCATACTCCTTCAGCTCCTGCGTTATGTACCGTTCGGCCTGGGCCAGCGTCTGCTTGCGCACCCAGTCCTGAGGCACCTTGTCCTTATATATGTTGCGCACTTCGAGGTAATACCCGAAGACGTTGTTGTATCCTATCTTCAGCGAGCTGATGCCCGTGGCCTCGCTCTCGCGCTCCTGTATCTTCAGCAGATACTCCTTGCCGCCGGAGGATATGGCTCTCAGCTCGTCAAGCTCGGCGCTCACGCCGTTTCTTATCACTCCGCCCTTGCTGACCAGCTGCGGCGGGTCGTCGCAGATGTCGTGTGCAATGCGGTCGCGCAGGCTCTCGCAGAGGCTTATGTTCTCGCCTATGCGGCGCAGGCCCTCGTCGTCGGCCGACATGCAGGCCGACTTTACGGGCACCAGCGCCTGCAGGGCCATGCGGAGCTGCACCACCTCGCGCGGAGAGACGCGCCCCGCGGCCACCTTGGATATGATGCGCTCAAGGTCGCCCACGAGGCGGAAGCGCTCGTCGATAAGCTCGCGGAAGTCGGGCCGGCGGAAGAACGTGTCTACCACGTCGAGGCGGTTGCTTATGGCCTTGGCGTCGCGCAGGGGGAACACCGTCCAGCGCTTCAGCAGGCGTGCGCCCATAGGCGTCACGGTCTTGTCGATAACGTCGAGCAGCGACGAGCCGCCGTCCTGCATGGGCGCGAGCAGCTCCAGGGAGCGTATGGTGAACTTGTCGAGGCGCACGTAGCGCTCGCCGTCGATGCGCGCCAGCGAGGTGATGTGCCCTATGTGCGTGTGCTGGGTCATCTCGAGATACTGCAGCACGGCGCCCGCGGCCACTACCCCACTCCTCAGATGGTCTACGCCGAAGCCCTTGAGCGTCTTCACGCCGAAATGCTTCAGCAGCTTCTGCTCGGCCGCCTGACCTGTGAACACCCAGTCGTCAAGCTCGAAGGTGAAATATTTGTTGCCGAAACGCCGCTCAAACTCTTCTCTCTTGCCCCGCTCGAAGAGCACTTCCTTGGGCGAGAAGTTGACGAGCAGCTTCTCCACATAGTCATACGAGCCCTCGCCCGTAAGAAACTCGCCCGTGGATATATCGAGAAAGGCCACTCCGCAGGCGGCCTTGCCGAAGTTGACGGCGGCCAGGAAGTTGTTCTCCTTATAGTTGAGCACGTTGTCGCTCATGGCCACTCCGGGGGTAACCAGCTCGGTTATGCCGCGCTTCACGAGCTTGCGCGTAAGCTTGGGGTCCTCCAGCTGGTCGCATATGGCCACGCGGCGGCCCGCCCTTACCAGCTTGGGCAGATAAGTGTCAAGCGCGTGGTAAGGAAAGCCGGCCATCTCAGTAGGAGTGCCCGACATGCTGCCGTTGCTCCTCTTGGTCAGCGTTATGCCCAGTATGCGGCTGGCGTCGACGGCGTCCTGCAGGTAAGTCTCGTAGAAGTCGCCACACCTGAACAGCAGCAATGCGTCGGGGTGTTGCGCCTTAAATGAGAAAAACTGCTTCATCATCGGGGTCAGCTCGTTATCCTTCTTGGCCATTCTTCCTGTTTTTTGTTCCGTGCAAAATTACCAAAAAACGGGCGCATAAAAAAATATTCGCATCATTTTAATTTAATATTGAAGGCAGTCAACGGCGCCCGCGGCACCTGAAAACACGCCATAAGCCGACGTAAGAAAAGGCCGCCGCAGCCGGCCCGCCGGGCCCGCCACAGCGGCCTTAACGTAAAGAAGCGCGGGGCCTTAACCCTTACAATCACATCCGTTACCCGCTGCCCCGCACTTCCTTTCCTTCATATAATCCCTGCCTCAGCGGCCTTAGCGGCCCGTGGCTTACCTTAAAAAACTTACATACCGCTTATCTCTTGCCCTTGAAGCTGCTGTGGCCCGTGCGGCTTGCGCTGCCCGTGGCCGTGGTCTTTCCGGCCGAAGTGCCGCGCTTGGGCGTCGCCGTGGCGTTTTTGCCGGCAGACGTCGTGGTGCGCTTGGGCGTGGCAGTGGTACGTTTGGGCGCGGTAGACTTTATGGCGTGCGAGCCGCCCGAGTGGTTGCGCGTGGCGTTCACGCTACGGCCGGCTGAGCCCGTGCTGTTGACAACGGTCATCCTCGTACCTGAGGCAAACGTCCTGCCCTTGTACCAGCTCTTTCCGCCGTTGCTCTTCCAGCTGTGGCCGCCGCGGTAAGCCGAATAAACCGCAGGGCGTGAGTAATAAAAGAGCGAGCGGTCAGCGTAGCGCGAGTAAATGCTGTAACGGAAGCCCGAGCTCCAATAGACCGGACGGTAGAAATAGTCCATCGTGCAGTAACGGTTATACTGGGCCGCGGTGAGCACATAGCTCAGGTCAAGATTGCGCCTGTACCAGCCCGTTGAGAACACGTCACTCTCAACAGAGAGCGAGGCCATATAGTCATAATTTATCTCGTAGACGGCGTCATACTGGCTTTCGGTAAGTCCCAGCTCATAAGCCATCTTGTCTGTAAGGAACAGCGCCTCGGCCTGCGCCTGCCTGTAGCTCATCGCCCCGGCCGCCGTCATGGCGAGCAACGCCACCGTCAATAATATCATCCGTTTCATAATCGTAGTGCTTTTAACTGTTATTCAACGGCAAAGGTAACGCTTTTACGCCAGGCGGCCAAGGCGAAAACCCTATTATGACGAGGGGAAAGCCCTATCCTGCGGTAGGGATGACAGGCGTGCCGCGGCGTCTGCGGCCACGGCACGCCAGGGCCGCTCACATGCCTTCACAGCCCCACCTCACCGCGGCGTGCAGCGGATTGCTCGACTTCATTGTGTACATCTTCCAGCAAAAGCGGCTGAAGAACGACTTCTGGCGCACGCCCTTACGGTTGCGCGCGTTGAAGGCCATTGAGTAAGGGTTGCACGGCTCTGGCACGTGCAGCACGGCGCAGGCCCTCTTCACAATGCTCTTGAAGTCATAAGGCCGCCCCGACGTGTCTTTCAGCGATTGGGTAAGATATACTTCATACGCCAGGTCTATAAGGTCAGTCTTGCTCAGCAGCCAGTAAAGGTTCTCTGAAGGCGAGTGGCTGAGCAAGTCGCAGAATTGTTTAGACATGAGTTCTCTCGCCCGCAAGCACTGCTCCCTGGTCAGTGTTTCAGCATACTCGATGTTGTGTCTTACGTGTGCGTTCATTTCAATAATCATAGTCCGTTTTTTTAGTTAAATTTATGTGTTAATTAAATCGCCTGCAAAATTAGCAGCCGTCAGCGCACAATATGTTCACAACACGCTATGTCAAGTCTTAAAATACGTTATTTTTCGCCCTCTCCCTATACGCCACTGCCCCGCCTCTCAGCCGCCGCCGAAAGGCCGCCTCCCCACCCCACGCGTAACCGCCTGACACACAGCGCATTACAAAACGTGCCCTTTCATGCCGCGAAACGCCGTGTTTAACAAGACGAAAAAATACGTTTCGGCAGACAAAAGACGAGCAGACAAAGAGACGCTGCAATGCAGGCAGCAAAAAAATACTTTATATTTTGTGTCTGTAAAATTCTTCGAGTTGCCTGATGATTGTGTCCGGCTTTTCAATAAAACATAACGCTGAGTCAACCGAAACACCCATAAAATTAATATATTTACAGATTAACTCGTAATGATGTCTGACAAACACAGTACTGACTTTACCTGAAGCATCAAAACATATAGGCTCATAATGTGCAATACGGTTACGGAACTCACGTATTTCCGTAAGTTCACGGTAAACGTCACGTTGCATTACTCCATGCGTTCTGTAAGGAAATATCTGCAGCAGTGTTTTCTTTCCAATCCTATAATTACGCCGAGTGAATAGATACGTCCAAAAACCAAGCGTGAACGAGGCTACCATCTTATCATTTGTATAAACTCCTTTAGCCGTAAAATCCTTATATGTTTTGTCTATCACTTCCTTGTCTTCAGCCAGAAGACAGCCAGGGGCACTTTGATTTATAATCCAATCCTCGTCATCAAACTGCTGTTTATAATGCTCGTTTATCGCATTGCGGAGCATAACTTCAAATAAACCTATCACTCCATAAAAACGCTGGCTTAACTTCAAATTACACTGATATAACCATATCGTCTTGTTTTTATTCATTCCACAAGCCAGTGAATATTTTTTTAACCGAGCTTTTGAAAGTGTTTTTTCACAAATTGAGTATTTCATTTTAATATTTTCAGCTTAAAATTTGGCTGGCTGAATTAAAATAACTATATTTGCAGTGTAAGACCCTGTTGTCCCTGCCGAAAGGCAAACTTCAGGGTTTCTGCGTAAATATATATCAAGCCTTATTATCTGATAAAACACAAAATTAATTATTTTATTTTGCTTTGCCAACTTTTTCACATACATTATTATAACTCTAATAAGTCAAGCTAATCAAATAGCAAAGCCCAATCAACCTGAAGAATCAGCCTCATTTTGCACCCGAATGATGCAGATTTATCATAAATGAGGCAGATAATCGATGGAAAAAACAGATCACCCGTTCCGGCTGATTTGTAATCAGAAGGAAACGAGCATTATGATTGCAAATCCGCAGAAACGCAATCTTGTCTGCTGTTTCTTAATTTCAAAGCAAATCTCCTTGTCTGCTCGTCCCTTGTCTGCTTGTCCCTTATTTCTTAACTCCTAAAGTCTACCGTACGATGTAGCGTATTAAGATTTGGAGGGTAGGGGATTCTGCCGTACCTTTGCAACCGTAAGACGCGTCGATACAAACAAATGACAGAGAATTTTCAAAACAACAAACAAACTTAAAAACTTAAAACATTATGGCAGTATTTTATAAACTTTATCAGGACAACAGAAGTAATTCATCTCATCAGGGCGAATGGTACGCCCGCGCCGTACACACAGGCACCGTGGACATAGACGACCTGGCCGAGGAAATGCAGGCCAACTGTACCGTGAAGAGGGCAGACATCGTGGCCGTGCTCAGCGAACTGGTGGAGACCATGCAGAAGCATCTGCAAATGTCGCACCGCGTGAAGCTCAACCGCCTCGGCACGTTCAAGATAGGCATGTCTACCAAGCCCGCGGCCACGGCAGAGGAGTTTACCGCCGGCAACAACGTCAAGTCGGTACACGTGCTGTTCCAGCCCGAGACGAAGATTGAGAAGAACAACACCCGCGTGCGCGCCCTTCTGCAGGGATGCAAGGTGAAAGAGCTTCCTAAGAACGCCGTGGGCACAGCTCTCGAGGAAACAGCTTAATTAAAGGTAAAAAGGTAAAAAAGTAAAAAAGTAAAATTATGTAGTTAAAGGAGTTAGAAGGAGTTATCGCTCGCAAAGCTCGCTTAGTAGTTAAAGTCAAATGTTTTTTTATTTAAGGAGTTAAGGAGTTAAGACATTAGCTTTAGTATTGAAAGTAAAGGCGTTAAATGGAGTTAGAGTAGTTAAAGTCAAATGCTCTATTGGCCATCAGTCTTATTAGTCTTATTGACCTCACAACCTCATAACCCCAAATTATGAATTGTGAATTATGAATTAAATAAAGCCTCAAAACTAATGGCTTTAACTTCTAACGAGCGAAGCGAGTGATAACTTCTATAAATTCTTAAAAAATCATGGGTAACAAAGACAAACAGAACATTTCAATTATTCTTAAAATCATCGTCGCCGTAGCCACCGCCGTACTCGGCGTGTTCGGAGTAAACGCGGCAATATGATCTGAAGGTGAGAAGGTGAGAAAGTGAGAAGGTGAGACACTTTCTCATCTTTTTTCGCCTTCCTACCTTCTCACTTTCTCACCTTCTCACTTTCTCACCTTCTCACCTTCTCCTGTATTCATTCGGTGTCATTCCGGTTGCTTTCTTGAACACCCGGGTGAAGTGCTGGGGATACTGGAAGCCAAGCCGGTAGGAAACCTCGCTGACTGAGTTGGAAGGGATGAGCAGCAGCTCTTTGGCCATGCCTACCACCTTACGCTGGATGTACTCCATGGGCGTGTGGCCCGTCTCTCTCTTGATGAGGTCGCCGAAGTAGTTGGGCGACAGGCACAGCTCGCCGGCAAAGTATTTCACGGTGGGCAGGCCGTTGGTCTCCGCGTTGTCGCCGCTGAAATACGTGTCGAGCAGAGCCTCGAAGCGGGTGAGTATGTCGCGGTTGGTCTCCTGGCGGGTGATGAACTGACGCTCGTAGAAGCGCAGGCAATAGTTCAGCAGCAGCTCTATGTTGTTGGCTATCAGGCGCTTGCTGAGGCGGTCGATAGAGTGCTCAAGCTCCTGCTGTATCTTCATCAGACAGTCGATGAACGTGGCCCGCTCGCGGTCAGACAGGTGCAGAGCCTCGTTGACGGCGTAAGAGAAGAACGTGTATTCCTTGATGTTGCGCCCCAGGTTGGTGCCGCGTATCAGGTCGGGGTGGAAGCACAGCGCCCAGCCCTTCGGCTGGAAGTCCTCGCCCGTGTCCTCGATGCCGATGACCTGCCCGGGCGCAAGGCAGACAACGGAGCCTTTCTGGTAATCATACCGACTGCGGCCGTAGATGATGTCGCAGTTCTTCTCGTCCTTCAGAAATACAACGTAAAAGCTGAACGTATGGCGCATGTGGCGCATGGGACGTGCCTTAGAGAGGTCGATTACGCTTACCAGGGGGTGCAGCGTCTCCACGCCGAGCATGTCGTCATATTCAGTAACGGTCTCGATGTTAAGTAACTTCTGTTCCATTGATTTGCTCCTTCCGTATGTTTTGCTGATGCAAAAATAAGAAACTATCACGTTAACAGAACATGCCTGGCTGTAAAATCTGTGGAAATGTTAAACATTTCAGTGTTTTATGTAAGACGGCTGACGACATGAAAGACGGCATTGGTAAAAATCTGTGGAATGGTGAAGTAAGGCTGTGTTTTGTATAAGTGGTATTTGCCGCATTAAGACTAACTTTGCGGATGAAATAAAATCAGTAAGAACATGACACAGCAAGAAATGCAAGACCGCATGGCGTTGAAGGACTTAGTAAACCGCTATGCTACGGAATCAGACAAAAACAACCAGGACTTTTACCGCGAGATATTCACGCCGGACATCAGTCTGAAGGTTTATTTCGGCGATAAGCTCGGCATGGACATCCACAATGTGGAGGACATGATAGCCCAATATAAGGCTTTCGGGGCGGCTAAAGCCTCTTTCCATCAGAACGGGCAACAGGTGGTAGACTTCGTTGACGAAAGCCATGCAACAGGCACATGCTACGCCATAGCCACGCTTGTGACCGAAGAAGAGGGCAGGGACAAGCTTACTCTGCATGCCGTACGCTATTACGACAAATACGTGAAGAAGGACGGACGCTGGTGGATAGCCTGCCGTGAGCAGCATTTTGTTTATTCTGCCGTACCGCCGCTGGTATGATGACGGAAAGGCTTTGCCAACATTATTCTAAATTATTTAAGAAAAGCTGCATGAAGAGAATTATCTTATCAGCATGGCTCCTGACGATAGCCGCAGCCGGAGCCGTGGCACAGACGCAGAACGACGGTCTGCCGGGCGTGCCTCAGACCGAGGCTTACACCGTAACGCCGGTCGATACTACAAGCGGCGTGACGGTGCGCAAGGTGGCCTTTCTGCGCAGCAACAACATCGTGCTTGTGGGCAATCTGTTCCTGCCCGAAGGCTTTGACGTGAACAGAAAATATCCCGCCGTGCTGAGCATACATCCGGCTGGGAGCGTAAAGGAGCAGTCGGCCGGGCTATATGCCTACCGCCTGGCAGGGCAGGGCTTCGTCACGCTTGCCTTCGACGCGGCCTATGCGGGCGAGAGCGGCGGCATGCCCCACTGGCAGGAGGCGCCTTACGAGCGTGTGGAAGACATACGCTACGCCGTGGATTACCTCGTCACCCTGCCTTTCGTTGACGAGCGGCGGATAGGGGCGTTAGGCCTGTGCGCCGGCGGCGGATACGTCATAGCCACCGCGCCTACGGAGCGACGCATACGCACCGTGGCAGGAGTGAGCGCGGCCGACATCGGCGCGGCCAACCGTGAGAGCTGGCTGAGGGGACGCAGCACCGAGGAACAGATAAAGCTGCTTGAGGACGTTTCGGCACAGCGCACACGCGAGGCACGCGGTGCAGAGCTGATGAAGGTCTACATGTGCCCTGAGCCTACGGCAGAGACGGCGCCCTCGTTCCGCGAGGGGTACGACTATTACCGCACGGCCCGCGCGTGGCATCCGCGCGCCGACAACTTCTACCTGCGACGCAGCCAGGCAACGAAAATGGCCTTCTCAGCCATTGAGAATATTTATCTGCTGACACAGCCCGTGCTGCTCGTGGTGGGCGACAGGGCCGACTCTGAATGGCAGACACGCCGCATCTTTGACGCCCTGCCGGGCAGGGACAAGGAGGTGTTCACCATAAAGGGATACTCTCACATCGACCTGTATGACCGCACCGAAGCGGTAAACCAGGCGGTGGAGAAGCTGACGGAATTTTTCAAAAGGACTTTATCAGAATAAACGATTATGAGAAACTGCATATTAACCGTGCTCGCGATGCTCGCGGCGGCTTTGCCCGTGGCGTCGTGCACCGAAAACAAATCAGTAAATAACATGAAGACAGACAAAAAGGTATTGGTGGCTTTCTTCTCACGTGCCGGTGAGAACTATGCCGTAGGCAACATCGAGAAGGGAAACACGCACATCGTGGCCGAGATGATAGCCGAAAAGACAGGAGGCACTTTGTTTCAGATTGAGCCGGTAAAGCCGTATCCCGAGAACTACACGGAATGCACGGAGGTGGCCAGGGCTGAAATGGAAAGCGAGGCCCGCCCCGCCGTCAAGAGCGACGCGGCCGTTGAGGATTATGACGTGATATTCATCGGCTACCCCAACTGGTGGGGCGACATGCCGATGGCCGTGTACACGTTCATCGAGAAACACGACTGGAGCGGCAAGACCGTCATCCCTTTCTGCACGCATGAGGGCAGCGGACTGGGCGGCACGGAGAGCAAGGTAAAGAGCGCATGCAGGGGCGCAGAGGTGAAGAGCGGACTGGCCGTGCGCGGCGCTACGGCGCAGAACTCGCGGCAGCAGGCTGAACGCAGCGTGACCGCATGGCTTAACGGTCTGGACTATTAAAACAAACAGAAGATGAAGAAAGACGTAATGATACTCACGGGGGCGGGGCAGATAGGCATGGCCATAGCCCGCCGCGTGGGGTACGGCATGAAGATTGTAATCGGCGACAGGCGTAAGGAGAACGCCGACGCCGTGACCGACATAATGAACAAGGCGGGCTTTGACGCCGTGGCCGTGGAGATGGACTTGTCGTCGCGAGCCTCTATCCTCAGCCTGATAGCCGAGGCGCAGCGCTACGGCGACATAGCCATGCTGGTAAACGCGGCCGGCGTGTCGCCATCGCAGGCCTCGGTGGAAAGCATCCTGAAAGTAGACCTGTACGGCACGGCGGTGCTGCTCGAGGAGGTTGGCAAGGTGATAAAGAGCGGCGGCACGGGCGTAACCATATCAAGCCAGTCGGGCCACCGCCTGCCGGCGCTCGGCGAGGAGACCGACCGTCTGCTGGCCGTCACCCCCACTGAAGAGCTGCTCGGGCTCGACGTGCTGCAGCCGCAGAACATCCGCGACACCCTGCACGCCTACCAGATAGCCAAGCGCTGCAACGTGAAGCGCGTAATGGCCGAGGCCGTGGAGTGGGGCAGGCGAGGGGCACGCATCAACTCCATCTCGCCCGGCATCATCGTGACGCCGCTCGCCATCGACGAGTTTAACGGGCCGCGCGGCGATTTCTACAAAGACATGTTCGCCCGATGCCCGGCCGGCCGCCCCGGCACGGCAGACGAGGTGGCCAACGTGGCCGAACTGCTGATGAGCAGCCGCGGCGCATTCATAACCGGCGCTGACTTCCTCGTAGACGGCGGCGCAACGGCAAACTACTTCTTTGGAAGGTGAGAAGGTGAGAAGGTGAGAAGGTGAGAAGGTGAGAGGGTAGGAGGGTGAGAATTCTCAATTTCTCACTTTCTCAATTTCTCACTTTCTCAATTTCTCACTTTCTCACCTTCTCACTTTCTCACTTTCTCACTTTCTCACTTTCTCACTTTCTCACCTTCTCACCTTCTCACTTTCTCCTGCTTTCTCACCTTCTCACTTTCTCCTGCTTTCTCACCTTTTCCTGTTTTTTCACCTTCTTACCTTCTCACTTTCTCACCTTTTTATTATCTTTGCATCTTGGATAATAGCATTCAAACAAAAACAAGATACGAAGCAATGGAATACAACTTCAACGAGATTGAGAAGAAATGGCAGAAAAGGTGGGCCGAGGACAAGACCTACCACGTGACCGAGGACAACGGCAAAGAGAAGTTCTACGTGCTTAACATGTTCCCGTATCCCTCAGGAGCGGGCCTGCACGTGGGTCATCCGCTCGGCTACATCGCCTCTGACATATACGCACGCTACAAGCGCCAGCAGGGCTTCAACGTGCTCAACCCCATGGGCTACGACGCCTACGGCCTGCCGGCCGAGCAGTACGCCATACAGACGGGACAGCACCCGGCAGTGACCACCGAGGCCAACATCAACCATTACCGCGAGCAGCTTGACAAGATCGGCTTCTCGTTCGACTGGGACAGGGAGGTGCGCACGTGCGACCCGAAGTATTATCACTGGACTCAGTGGGCATTCATCAAGATGTTCAACTCTTACTATGACAACGCAGCACAGAAGGCGCGGCCGATAGAGGAACTGGAGAAACATCTGGCCGAGCACGGCACCGAGGGGCTTGACGCTGCCTGCTCGGAGGAGCTGACGCTGACGGCTGCCGAGTGGAACGCCATGACGGACGACGAGAAGCGCCGCACGCTGATGAACTGGCGCATAGCTTACTTGGGCGAGACGATGGTAAACTGGTGCGCCGGACTGGGCACGGTGCTTGCCAACGACGAGGTGGTTGACGGCGTATCGGTGCGCGGCGGATATCCCGTTGTTCAGAAAAAGATGATGCAGTGGTGTCTGCGCGTCAGCGCATACGCCCAGCGCCTGCTCGACGGTCTTGACACCGTAGACTGGACCGACTCGCTGAAGGAGACCCAGCGCAACTGGATAGGACGGTCAGAGGGTACGGAGATTGAATTTAAGATAAAAGCCCCCTCTAACTCCCCCTGTGGGGGAGGACAGGCTTGCTCTGCATCTCAAACATCTTCTAATCATAATTGTAAGGAAGGACAGGTTACCCCTGAAAGCTTGAATGACAGGTGGGAACAATTCAAAACGGCAAATCCTTTCAATTATAATATATTGAAAGAAAACGCCAAAGAAAACCGGACACACCAGACACAGGCAGAAGAGGCTCTTTGGGAAGCACTGAGAGGAAAACAACTTGGTGAGAAATTCAGAAGACAGCATATAATAGGGGACTTTATTGTTGACTTCATTTCATTTACGAGTAAACTTGTAATTGAAGTTGACGGTGGATATCACAATAATCCTGAACAGACAGAAGCTGATAACCTGAGAACGAAATTCTTAAACGAAGCTGGCTTCAGAGTATTGAGGTTTACCAATGAAGAGGTACTGAATAACATTGATGACGTTTTGGCAAAGATAAAAGCCCCCTCTAACTCCCCCTGTGGGGGAGGACAGGTTTGCTCTGCCTCTCAAGCAAATCAAAGCTCAAATACAGAAGGAAAACTGGATGCCTCAAAAGCTAGCCAAAGCTCCCCCACAGGGGGAGTTGAGGGGGCTTTCACTATCTTCACAACCCGTGCCGACACAATATTCGGAGTTACGTTCATGGTGCTTGCGCCTGAGAGTGAGCTTGTGGCAAAGGTCACCACGGCGGAGCAGAAGGCGGAGGTTGACGCTTATCTGGAGCGCACGAAGAAGCGCACCGAGCGCGAGCGCATCAGTGACCGCTCGGTAAGCGGCGTGTTCTCAGGCTCTTACGCCATCAATCCGTTCACAGGCGAGGATATTCCTATCTGGATATCTGACTACGTGCTGGCAGGATACGGTACGGGAGCCATAATGGCCGTGCCGGCTCACGACTCGCGCGACTATGCCTTCGCCAAGCACTTCGGACTGGAGATACGTCCGCTCATCGAGGGCTGCGACGTTAGCGAGGAGAGCTTTGACGCCAAAGAGGGCACGGTGTGCAACTCGCCGAAGAGTGGGGTAGAGGCTATCAAAGGTTTCTCGCTCAACGGTCTTTCAGTAAAGGAAGCCATACATAAGACGAAGGAGTTTGTAAAGGACCACAACCTGGGCCGCGTGAAGGTGAATTACCGCCTGCGCGACGCTATCTTCTCACGTCAGAGATACTGGGGCGAACCGTTCCCCGTATATTATAAGGACGGACAGCCTTACATGATACCTGAGGAATGTCTGCCGCTGGAGCTGCCCGAGATTGACCAGTATAAGCCGACAGAGACGGGCGAGCCACCGCTGGGTCATGCCAAGAAGTGGGCATGGGACACGGCGAACAACTGCGTTGTTGACAAGAACCTCATTGACGGCAAGACCGTATTCCCGCTGGAACTGAACACGATGCCGGGCTTCGCCGGTTCGTCAGCATATTACCTTAGATACATGGACCCGCACGACGACCGTGCGCTCGTAAGCCGTGAGGCCGACGAATACTGGCGCAACGTTGACCTGTATGTGGGCGGAACGGAGCACGCCACGGGTCACCTGATATACTCACGCTTCTGGAACAAGTTCTTGCATGACCTCGGCGTGTCGTGCGAGGAGGAGCCGTTCAAGAAGCTCGTAAACCAGGGCATGATACAGGGACGCTCAAACTTTGTGTACAGAGTTATAAAAGCAAAAGCCCCCTCTGACTCCCCCTGTGGGGGAGGACAGGTTTGCCCTGAGGGGACAAATCCTGAAAAATCAAACTCCGAAGAAACTTCTGCTTCTAAAGCTGACTTGAGCTCCCCCACAGGGGGAGTTGAGGGGGCTTCTCCTCTCTTTGTAAGCTACGGCCTTAAAGACAAATACGAAGTTACTCCGATACACGTTGACGTGAACATAGTACACGGCGACGTGCTCGACATTGACGCCTTCAAGGCATGGCGGCCGGAGTATGCCGACGCAAGGTTCATACTTGAAGACGGCAAGTACGTGTGCGGATGGGCTATCGAGAAGATGTCGAAGTCGATGTTCAACGTCGTAAATCCCGACATGATTGTAGAGAAATACGGCGCCGACACGCTGCGTCTGTACGAGATGTTCCTCGGTCCCGTGGAGCAAAGCAAGCCGTGGGACACCAACGGCATTGACGGCTGCCACCGCTTCCTCAAGAAGTTCTGGGCGCTCTACTGCGACAAGGACGGCATGAAGGAGCTGACCGACGGCGAGGCTACGGCCGACGAGATGAAGAGCCTGCACAAGCTGATAAAGAAGGTGACGCAGGACATCGAGGCCTTCAGCTACAACACGTCGGTGGCAGCGTTTATGATATGCGTCGGCGAACTGGCTCAGATGAAGTGCCGCAACCGCGGCGTACTGACCTGTCTGGTGAAGCTGATAGCTCCATTCGCGCCGCACATAGCCGAGGAGCTGTGGCACATGCTGGGCAACAACACCACCGTATGCGACGCCCCGTGGCCCGCTTATGACGAGAAATATCTCGTTGAGAGCACCGTCAACCTGACAATATCATTCAACGGCAAGGCCCGCTTCCAGATGCAGTTCGCCGCCGACGCTGACAACAAGACAATAGAGGACACCGTCCTCACTGACGACCGCTCGAAGAAATACATCGGCGACAAGCACGTGGTTAAGGTTATCATCGTGCCCAAGAAGATTGTAAATGTGGTTGTTAAGTAAGGTTATACGGTTATCGGGTTTTCAGGTTATGAGGTTTGATTACGGTTTTAAGGTTACCGGGTTTTAGGTTATGTGGTTTTAGGGTTATCAGGGTTTAGGGTCTTAGGTTATACGGTAAGTATTGGTCCTATCAGCCCTATTAATCCTAATTACCGAAAAACCTTCAAACCTAATAACCAAATAACCTAATAACCCTAAAACCGCATAACCTTAAACCCGATAACCCTAAAACCGCATAACCTTAAAACCGCATAACCTTAAAACCGTAAAATACAATGACACGACAAGCGATATTAAGAGAGGGCAGAGACTATCTCAACATAACCCTCGGCCTGATGCTCTACACATTCGGCTTCACGGTGTTTCTGCTGCCCTACGAGATAGTGACGGGCGGCATAGCAGGTATCGGCGCGGTAGTGTTCTACGCCACCAAGTTCCCCGTTCAGTACACGTTCTTCATCATCAACGCCGTGCTCATCGTGGCGGCGCTGAAGATACTGGGCTGGCGCTTCCTGATGAAGACCATCTACGCCACGTTCATGCTGACGTTCCTGCTTGAGCTGGCGCAAGACGTCGTAATGCAGTCTGACGGCACGTTCTACAAGCTCTTGGGCGAGGGCAACGACTTCATGTCGCTTGTAATAGGCTGTATGATGACGGGCACGGCACTGGCCATAGTCTTTCTTAACAACGGCTCTACGGGCGGCACCGACATCATAGCCGCTGCCGTAAACAAATACCGCAACATATCGCTCGGCCGCGTAATCCTGCTCATCGACGTGTGCATTATCGGCAGCTGTCTGTTCGTAGACACGTTCGGCCCGATAGAGATGCGCTGCCAGAAAGTGGTGTTCGGCTTCTGCACTATGTTCATCGAGTGCTCCATGCTTGACTACGTGATGAACTGGCAGCGCCAGTCGGTGCAGTTTTTCATCTTCTCAAAAAAATATCAGGAGATAGCCAACGCCATCGCCAAGACCACCGACCACAGCATGACCATACTCGACGGCCACGGCTGGTACAGCGGCAAGGAGACCAAGGTAATCTGCCTCATGGCAAAAAAGCGTGAGAGCGTCACCATTTTCCGCCTTATCAAGACAATAGACCCCAACGCCTTCGTCAGCCAAAGCTCAGTGCAAGGCGTCTACGGTGAAGGATTCGACCAAATAAAAGTAAAAGTTAAAAGTAAAAAAGTAGAAAAGTAAAAAGTAAAGGTGAGAAGGTGAGAAGGTGAGAGGGTGAGTTACTTTATTATCCCTATCAGCCCTATTGGTCCTATTAGTCCTATTACTCCTATTATCCCAATTATGAATTATGAATTATGAATTATGAATTAAATAAAATTGTTTTTGCCACAAACAACAAGAATAAGCTGGCCGAGATACGTGAGATGCTTGCCGGCAGCGGCATCGAGATACTGTCGCTTGCAGACATCAACTGCCATGCAGACATACCCGAGACATCGCCCACGATAGAGGGCAACGCCGTGCAGAAGGCACGCTACGTGTACGACAACTACGGCATGAGCTGCTTTGCCGACGACACAGGTCTCGAAGTAAAAGCCTTGAACGGCGCTCCCGGCGTCTACTCGGCACGCTACGCCGGCGGCGAAGGCCACGACAGCGAGGCCAACATGGCCAAACTGCTGGCCGAACTCGACGGTAAGGCCGACCGCACGGCCCGCTTCCGCACGGCCATAGCCCTCATCCTCAAGGGCGACAGCGAGCCCAAGCTGTTTGAAGGCATCGTAAACGGCGAGATAACAACCGCAAAGAGGGGAGGGGAGGGCTTCGGCTACGACCCAATATTCCGCCCCGACGGCTACGACAAGACCTTCGCCGAACTGGGCCACGAGATAAAGAACAAGATATCCCACCGCGCCAAGGCCGTTGCCCTGCTGGTGGAATATCTGAAAAAAACAACACTATGATTGACCGCCTGTCAATACTTCTGCCGTGCTACAACAACGTATGCACCGACCTCGTTACAGCTCTCAGCAGACAGGCTGAAAGCATCGTAAACTCAGGCCGGCGGCTCGATTACGAGATAATAGTGGCCGACGACGGCTCTACTGACCATGACGCGATAAACCGTAACAAAGCTATTGACAGACTGCCACATGCACGATATGTCTTGAGAGGACACAACACAGGCCGCTCAGCCATACGTAACTGGCTCGCACGCGAAGCCCGTCACCCCTGGCTGCTGTTCATAGACAGCGACCTCGGCATAGACAATGACCATTACCTGGCCGCCTACCTCGCACTCGACGGCTCTGAAGTGGCCTGCGGCGGCTACACCGTAAGCGGCGACCCGAAAGCCCTGAGGCACAACCTGAGATACGCCTACGAGAACAAAAACAGAAACAAACACATGGCTGCCGAACGGCTGAAGCATCCTTACGAGAACTTCCATACGTCAAACTTCATGATACGCCGCAGCATAATGCTCGACCACCCGCTTGACGAGCGCATCAGGCGTTACGGCTACGAGGACATCCTCTTCGGCAAGAATCTCGGCCGGCTCGGCATCAGCATCACCCACATCGATAATCCGCTCGTATTCAACTCTTTTGAGAACAACGCCGCCTTTACGGCCAAGACGTCAGAAGGCATGGCCACGCTGGCCGAATTTGAGAACGAGCTGCGCGGCTATTCACCGCTGATAACAATGGCCGAAAGACTTGACCGCCTGCATCTTACGCCTTTCGTAAGAGCAATGTTCAAAACCTTCGGCAAACCCATAAAAAACAACATTACGGGCAATAATCCCAGCCTTTTGCTGTTTAATATATACAAACTGGGCACCTTTTGCACCCTGATTGACGGCAAAAGGCAACGTTAAAGACGGCAAAACATGAAACAAATAACCATACTCCTGACACTGACGCTCGCCATGCTGGCCACGGCAGCGTCAGCCCTAACGGGCACTTGGCGCAACTATCTGGCCTACAGCGACATAACCGACGTGCAGCAGGCAGGCAACACCCTGTTCGTACTGGCCTCGGGCGGACTGTACTCATACAACACCACCGACCAGAGCATCACCACCTACGACAAGACCAACGGCCTCAGCAGCTGCGGCATCAGCAGGATAGCATGGTGCCAGGAGGCAGGCCGCCTCGTTGCCGTGTACAGCAACGGCAACATCGACCTCGTGAACCGTAACGGCAACGTCGTAAACATGCCTGAATACTACAACTATTCCACAACGGCAGACAAGACCATTTACGGCCTTGACGTCATCGGCCGCCATGCTTATCTGTCAACCGGCTTCGGCATAGTAAACATCAACGTGGCCGACGCCAACGTGGCCGAGACCTATAATCTCGGTTTCCGCGTAGATTACGTCTACACCGACGACAGCCGCATCTACGCCGCCTCAAGCACCAACGGCATCTACTCGGCACCGCTCACGGCCAACCTGCTCGACCCCGCTAACTGGACATACACCGCCCCGTACACCGCCCGCCAGCACACCGTTGACCCCGAACTGCTCGCCACGGCACAGACACTGAACCCCGGCGGACCGAAACGTAACTGGTTCACATATATCAACTTCACTCATGGCCGTCTCTATACGTGCGGAGGATACTTCCTTCCTGGTCTTGCAGAATATGCCCGCCAGGGCACAATACAGGTGCTTGACGGCGACGAATGGCACATCTGCCAGGAACAGCTCGACACCATAACCGGATATACTTACATTGACATGAACTGCGTGGCGGCTGATCCTAAAGACCCTGATCACATCTTCGCAGGCGGACGCTCAGGCATGTACGAGTTTAAAGACTGGAAACTAGTAAACTACTTCAACCGTGACAACAGCCCACTTCAGGGAGCAATCGATGGCGGTACAGAGCTTGGCAACAGTTACGTGCTTGTGCATACCATGATGTTTGATGACCAGACAAACAATCTCTGGCTGATCAACAGCCAGGCAAGGAGCAACTCAATATTTGAATATACACCCTCAGGAGAGTTCATATCCCACCATAACAGCGCTTTAATGACAGATGAAGATTTCAGCATGGCCGGCATGACAGGACTAATAAAAGACTCAAGAGACCTGATGTGGTTTGTAAACAACAGTTACGGAAATTCAAACATAATATGCTATCAGCCCGAAACAGAAGGAATAAACATCTACGGCACAGAAGATTTTCATAATCAGAACGGCAGTATTCTTTCATTCATAAATATATGGTGTCTTGAAGAAGACAACGATGGAAATATATGGGTAGGAACAAATGTAGGTCCGTTTTACATTGAACCTGGAAACTTTAACCAGACAAACTCATGCCAGCTGACACAGTTTATAGTACCACGGAATGACGGAACCAACTACGGCGACTATCTGCTTAACGGCATCAACATAACAGCAATAGCCATTGATGGCGCAGGGCGCAAATGGTTCGGCACGAGCGGCAACGGCGTTTACCTGATAAGCGAAGACAATATGAAACAGTTGCAACACTTCACGTCTGAAGACTCTCCGCTGCTGTCAGACAACATACAGTCTATAGCAATAGACGATGAGACGGGAGAAGTCTACTTCGCAACCGACCAGGGCCTCTGCTCATACACAAGCGACGCCACGGCGCCTGCCGCGGAAATGAACAAAGACAACGTCTATGCTTACCCTAACCCCGTGCGTCCTGACTATACAGGCCCGATAACCATTGTAGGCCTTACCTATGACGCTGATGTAAAGATAACCACTGTCAACGGCACACTCGTGGCTGAAGGCCGTAGCACGGGCGGCTCGTTCCAGTGGGACGGATGCGACATGAACGGCCGCCGCGTTGCTTCAGGCGTATATATGGTGCAGACAGCCACGTCAACGGGCGACAAAGGCACTGTGTGCAAGATAGCAGTAGTAAACTGATTAAACCCATAAAGAAAGAAGAAAATGATAAAAACGGAAAAAATAATCATACTTATTATCTTAATATTCACAGCCCTGCAGATAATCATTCTCTTCACTTTCGGCTACACCCCTTATCATGACAGCGATTATTATATAATCCATGCGACTGAAAGTCTTAAACAAGGCGAATTTTTCTATCCTACATTTCAAAAGATAAAAGAAGATGACTTTATCTGGAATATTGGTTCAATCAACGCCGTGCTATGGTCGCTTGCCGTGTTCAGATCAATAACACCACTGCTCATTACATATTCACTTATGAAGGGAGCTACGGCCCTGTTTGTCTACATTATTACTAAAAACATCATTAACTCCAAGGCTGCACTGCTGGCACTGATAATATATGTCATATATCCGGCAAACTATGGCGAGTCTACATCAACGTTAAGTGAGATTCCGTTTATATTCTTCAACGTAGCAGGCATAGCCGTAGCCATTGCAGCAAAAAAGCATTTCGCAGGCGGAACACTTATGGCAGCAGGCAACTGGTTCAGACCTATGTCGCTCATATTCATGTTGTCGATGGTTATTTTCTACATATTCAAAAGACAAAATGTAAGAAAAAACATAATACAATTGCTCTCAGGATACATAATAATGACAGCCGTTTTGGGCGGAATAAGCTACATTAACAACGGCAAATTCATTTATCAGGGACGCCAGGGCTGGATAACGCTCATGCAATACTCATGGAATAACGATAGAAATCATGAAAACGACCGTGACTTATTCAACGATTCTGACCCCATGTATTATGATAAAAACGGACTTGACTGCCTGCAACGAGACTCTCTGTGGCGTTCAAAATTCTTCAAATGGCTGGCAAATAATCCCGGCGAATACTTCAGACAAATGCCTTACAAGTTTTTCAAGACATATATTTCAGATAACGTGAACATGTGTACATTCATTAAAGATAAAGACAAAAAAGAATATATGTATGGAGAAATAAGCATGCCAGTTCTGGCAAAAAGTTTTCCTGCATACTCAAAAGTGCAGATACTCACGATGATAAACCTTCTGTTTTATTATGCCCTGATGATAATTTTCTGTATCGGTACAGTATATTTCTTAAAGAAAAAAGAATATAATAAAATAATTCTTTCCCTCAGCATAATCACCTTAGGCACGCTCCTGCTAATGTTTGTCGGACACGGCGAAGCACGTTATCACACACCTTTCATGCCATTTGTCATTATGCTTGTAGCCGCCTTCTTAAACGATGCTTTGCAGAAAAGGCATAAACTGACGGTACAATAAATTCAAAACTATCATGCCGTCATTCTTAATGATATAATCCTATGCTGGAATAAGCATACACAAGGCTTCTCCGCAAGATAATAAGAACGCAAGGCCGTTTATGCCAATTAAGCATAAACGGCCTTGCGTCAGAGATATCTTGACGAACTTCAGTCAGATATTATGATATGCTACGTTGTTGAAACATTTATTTAACCCTCATCCTCTCAGCTCATCTCAAGCATCCTTTTTATCGGCTTCACGGCGTCGCGGGCTATGTCGGCGGGCACGTCTATGGCGGGAGACTCGCTGCTGAGGCAGGCAAGGAGCTTGTCGAGGGTGTTCATCTTCATGTACTCACACTCGTTGCAGGGGCACTGGCCGGCGGCAGCGGGCACGGGGATGAACTCTGTGCCGGGGCAGCGCTTCTTCATCTCATACAGTATGCCGGCCTCGGTGGCCACGATGTATGTGCCCTCGGGATGTGCTGTGGCGTATTCAAGGAGCACGGCGGTAGAGCCGATGACGTCGGCCAGGGCGAGCACTTCCTGTCGGCATTCGGGGTGGGCCAGCACCTTGGCGTCGGGACGCGAGGCCTTCAGGCGTGCTATCTCGGCTGCGGCGAAGCGCTCGTGAACGTGGCAGCCGCCGTTCCAGAGGGTCATGTGGCGGCCTGTGACGGCGTTGATGTACGTGCCGAGGTTATGGTCGGGACCGAAGATTATCTTCTCGTCCTGCGGCAGCTGTGACACTATGCGCTCGGCGTTGCCGCTGGTTACCACGACGTCGGTGAGCGCCTTTACGGCGGCCGTTGTGTTGACGTAGCTCACCACGGTGTAGCCCGGATGCTCGTCCTTGAACTTCCTCAGGTCCTCAGCGCGGCACGAGTCGGCCAGCGAGCAGCCTGCCTCGGGGTCGGGGCAGAGCACGAGCTTGTCGGGGCAGAGCAGCTTGCACGTCTCGGCCATGAAGTGCACGCCGCACATCACGATAATCTTCGCGTCGGTCTGGGCAGCCTTGCGCGCCAGCGCGAGCGAGTCGCCAATGAAGTCGGCCACGTCCTGTATGTCGCCGTCAGTGTAATAGTGGGCCAGGATTACGGCGTTCTTCTCCTTGGCCAGTTCTCTTATCTTCGCTTTTAATAATTCACTGTTCATAATTTAATTATTTATATTTAATTCATAATTCACAATTCATAATTCATAATTGGGAGGGTGAGAAAGTGAGAAAGTGAGAAAGTGAGAGGGTGAGACAGCAAAGCTAATGACTTTAACTACTTTGACTCCCTTTAACTACTTTCTAAAGCTAATGACTTTAACTACTTCTAACTACTCTGACTCCCTTTAACTACTTTCTAAAGTAATGGCTTTAACTTCTTCTCTCCTTATAAAATTCTTTTTCCACAGTTCATATTTATATTTATTCTTTTTCTCTTTTTTAAAAAACAGAGATGTTTCCCTATGATGTGCCGTTGATTTGTTGAAAACTTATGCCCGTTTTTCTTGGAGTTACGGTTATAAACGTCATTGTCGCTGTTTTCAACGCATGAGTTTAATATCTTCTGCCTGACTTTCAGGCGTTAACGGCTGTTATCAACATTTATGTTGTTGGCTGCAAAATTAATAAGTTTATATATTTTTTTGTCATGAATGTGTTGAAAACTTACTTATTTTCTTTCCGTAACCTTGTGGATATCCACTTGCCGCCGTTGTGCCCGCCGCCGGCTGTTGACATCGCACATGTTTTCCACACAGTTTTCCACAGAGATGTGTACATTTATCCGGAATAGTCAGTGTGTCCGTGTGTGGCCGATGTCTTCACGTCCCGTTTGCCGTCTTTTGGCTTGCCGTCAGCCGTCTTTCGTCCGCCCGTTGACGGTCTTTTACAAGATGAAAGGCCGTCAAAATCATGTGCGGCTGAAGTTTTAAAGTGGCGTGAAGTTACGTCTTAACTCCTTAACTCCTGGATTAATTCTTACTTCTTAATTAACAAAGCATACGTCTTAACTCCTTAACTCCCTCTAACTCCTTAACTCCCTCTAACTCCTTAACTCCTAACTATATATTTCTTAATTCTTAAGATTATGTCGCTGATTTTTCGTAATTTTGCAGCCGGAACATAATATATAAGGTAATAAGACATGAACATCGAAAGCCAGATAAGCCGCGCGGCATTGGCCGCCGTGAAGGCTCTCTACGGACAAGACGTGCCCGAGAAGATGATACAGTTGCAGAAGACGAAGCGCGAGTTTGAGGGACATCTCACCCTTGTGGTGTTCCCCCTGCTCAAGACATCACGCAAGAAGCCGGAGGAGACGGCTGAGGAGATCGGCCGCTGGCTCGCCGACAACGAGCCGTGCGTGGCCTCTTACAACGTGGTAAAGGGCTTCCTTAACATCGTTGTGTCGCCAAAGGCGTGGCTGTCGCTGCTTAACGACATCAACGCTGACGAGCACTTCGGCGAGCGGCAGGCCACGGCAGACGCGCCGCTGGTGATGATTGAATACTCGTCGCCCAACACCAACAAGCCGCTTCACCTCGGCCACGTGCGCAACAATCTGCTGGGCTGGAGCCTGGCGCAGATAATGCAGGCCAACGGCAACCGCGTGGTGAAGACCAACATCGTGAACGACCGCGGCATACACATCTGCAAGTCGATGCTGGCATGGCTGAAGTGGGGCAACGGCGAGACGCCCGAAAGCAGCGGAAAGAAGGGCGACCACCTGATAGGCGACTACTACGTGGCCTTTGACCAGCACTACCGCGAGGAGGTGAAGGAGCTTAAGGCTAAGTACATGGCTGAGGGCATGGCCGACGAGGAGGCTGAGAAGAAGGCCAAGGACGAGGCTCCGCTCATCAAGGAGGCTCATGCAATGCTGGTAAAGTGGGAGCAGGGCGACCCCGAGGTGCGCGCCCTGTGGGAGAAGATGAACTCATGGGTTTACGCCGGTTTCGACGAGACTTACAAGGCGCTCGGCGTAAGCTTCGACAAGATATACTACGAGTCGCAGACTTACCTTAAGGGTAAGGCCAAGGTGGAGGAGGGTCTTGAGAAGGGACTTTTCTTCCGCAAAGACGACGGCAGCGTGTGGGCCGACCTCACCAATGAGGGTCTTGACCAGAAGCTGCTGCTGCGCTCTGACGGCACGTCGGTTTACATGACGCAGGACATCGGCACGGCCGAGATGCGCTTCAACGACTATCCGATAGACAAGATGATTTACGTCGTTGGCAACGAGCAGAACTACCACTTCCAGGTGCTCTCGATACTGCTCGACCGCCTCGGCTTCAAGTGGGGCAAGGAGCTTGTGCACTTCTCTTACGGAATGGTTGAGCTGCCCAACGGCAAGATGAAGAGCCGCGAGGGAACGGTAGTTGACGCTGACGACCTGATAGCCGAAATGATAAAGGACGCGCGCCAGACGAGCGAGGAGCTGGGCAAGTTCAGCGACATGAGCGACGACGAGCGCGCCAACGTGGCACGCATCGTGGGCATGGGAGCGCTGAAATACTTCATCCTGAAGGTTGACGCGAGGAAGAACATGCTGTTCAACCCCGAGGAGTCAATCGACTTCAACGGCAACACGGGTCCCTTCATCCAGTACACCTACGCCCGCATACGCAGCATCATGCGCAAGGCCGCAGAGCAGGGCATCAGTCTGCCCGCAACGCTCGACGGCGACTATCCCGTAAACCAGAAGGAGACCGAACTTATCCAGAAGATGAACGAGTACGGCGCCGCCGTGCGCCAGGCCGGCACCGACTACAGTCCCAGCGGCATAGCCAACTACTGCTACGAGCTGACCAAGGAGTTCAACCAGTTCTACCACGACTACAGCATCCTCGGCGCCGACACAGAGCAGGAGAAAGTGCTCCGCCTCGTACTTGCAGCGAACGTAGCCAAGACATTGAAGAACGGCATGGCCCTGCTTGGCATCGAAATGCCGGAAAGAATGTAGTTAATTCATAATTCATAATTCACAATTCATAATTGGGAGGGGATTATTTCTTAACTCTTAATTCTTAATTTAATAGAGATGAGGAATAAGGACGATAATGTAATAGTACAAAAGAGTTATTCTTTTAGTCTACGTTGTGTGAAGCTGTATAAGTATCTTTGCAACCGCGACGGTAATTACATTATAGGTAAGCAACTGCTTAGAAGCGGGACAAGTATAGGTGCCAACGTACGTGAGGCGTTACGGGCACAGACACGTCCGGACTTCATCATGAAGTTGAATATATCTCTCAAAGAAGCCAGCGAAACTGAATATTGGATTGAATTGCTGCGCGATGCTGAATATATCTCGGTAAGCCAAGCAGAAAGCATGCTTTCTGACTGCGTTGAGTTATTGAAAATACTGACATCAATAATAAAGAAAACAAAAGAAAATCAGAACGTAGTTACGAGTTAAGAATTACCATAATTATGAATTATGAATTATGAATTATGAATTAATAACATCCTCCCAATTATGAATTGTGAATTATGAATTATGAATTAACTTCAGATGCTTGGTCAGTTGATGCGGCGTGCAGCGGCAATCCGGGCAAGATGGAATACCGCTGTATTGACCTTGCCACGGGTGCGCAGGTGTTTCATTACGGGCCCGTTTACGGTACTAACAACATCGGCGAGTTTCTCGCCATTGTGCATGCCCTGGCCTTAATGGAGCAGAAAGGCCTGCACAAGACCATCTACAGCGACAGCTTTACGGCGATAACGTGGGTCAGGAAGATGCAGTGCAAGACCAAACTGGAGCGCACTCCCCAGACCGTCCAGCTGTATAACGTAATCCAGCGGGCCGAGACATGGCTGAAGACCCACCCCTTCCGCGTGCCCATAATACAATGGGACACACGCGCATGGGGCGACATCCCCGCCGACTTCGGCAGAAAATAGAGGAAAAGAATTATCAGCCCTATTGGCCCTATTGGCCCTATTAGCCTTATTGGCCCTATAAGGCTTATAAGCCAAATAACCTCAAAACCTGATAACCCCATAACCCGATAACCTAAAACATGACCGAATTTGAAAAGATGCGCAGTCAGCAGATGTATGACTTCTCTGACCCTGAGATAAACGCGAGCCTTGAACATGCCAAGAAGGTATGCGCCAAGCTGATGACGATGACGATAACCGACGGAAATTACCGTGAAGTGATAGAAGACCTCGTGCCCGGCATTCCGGCAGACAGCACGATATGTCCGCCCTTCCACTGCGACCACGGCAACGGCATAACCATTGGCCGCAACGTGTTCGTCAACTATAACTGCACCATGCTCGACGGCGGCCGCATCACCATTGGCGACAACGTTCTGATAGGTCCCAACTGCCAGCTCTACACGCCGCAGCACCCCACTGACCACGTAATGCGCCGCAAGCAGGTGGAGACGGCTTACCCCGTAACCATAGGCGACGATACATGGCTGGGCGGCGGCGTCATCGTTCTGCCCGGCGTCACCATAGGCAAGCGATGCATAATAGGCGCCGGCAGCGTGGTAACAAAGGATATCCCTGACGACTGCGTGGCTGTAGGAAACCCCGCGAAGGTAATTAAGAAAACAGCAGCTCAGTAGACGAGTTTTCAGCAGACAAGTTTTCAGTAGACAAGCAGACAAGATACGAGCAGACAAGGAGATTTGCTTTGTCAGCAGACAAGTTCTCAGTAGACGAGCAGACAAGATACGAGCAGACAAGGAGATTTGCCATACAAGCAGCGAAGCATTTGTCTTAACTCCTTAACTCCTTAACTCTTTAACTCCTTAACTCCTTTAATTCTTCACTTTTCACTTTTCACTTTTAATTTAATTATGGATTTACTTTTCGTGTGCCTTGGCAATATCTGCAGGTCTCCGGCGGCCGAGGCGATAATGAGAAAGAAGCTGGAAGACAGTTTGCCGCAGTCGGCCGGAATAACGGTTGACTCAGCCGGCATAGGTCCGTGGCATGAAGGGCAGTTGCCCGACAGCCGCATGCGCCGCCACGGAGCCATGCGCGGATACGACATCAGCAGCATAGCACGGCAGATACGCCGTGAAGACTTCACCCGATTTGACTATATCTTCGGCATGGACGACGAGAACATGAAAGCCCTCAACCGCTTGGCGCGCAACGACAAGGAACGTGCCAAACTGATGTGTGCCGCCGACTTTATCACGCGCCACCCCGGCTTCACCACCGTGCCTGACCCTTATTACGGCGGTGACGACGCCTTCGAACTGGCACTCGACCTTATCGAGGACGCGTGCGAGGGAATAGTTAATTGGATTAGTAGTAAGGAGAGAAGTAGTAAGGAGTAAAGTAGAAGTAGTTAGAGGGAGTTAAAGGAGTTAGAGTAGTTAAAGTCATTTGCTTTGTTGATTAATAAAAAAGGAGTTAGAGGTAGTTAAAGGAGTTAGAGTAGTTAAAGTCATTTGCTTTGTTGATTAATAAAAAAGGAGTTAGAGGGAGTTAAAGGAGTTAGAGTAGTTAAAGTCATTTGCTTTGTTGATTAATCACATAAACATCAAAACTATTGACTTTAACTACTCTAACTCCTTTAACTACCTCTAACTACTTCTCCTTTTCTACTTACTACTTTTCTCCTTACTCCTTTACTCCTTCTCTCCTTTAACTCCTCTAACTCCTATTTTATTATCACAATTTCACATTAAAAAGTTACAGATTAGAAACAAGTTGCAAGCATTTGCTTACAATCGGGTGAGCACAAAAATAAATGTAAACTTTTTAGACTCAAACCTTTATTTTTTTAATTAAAAAATAATAAATTTGTATCCGGATGTTTTGTTTTATTCACTTTTTATTCAATTTATAAATTCAAAAAAGAGATATTTTAATATATTTTTTTAATTCACTTAATCATTAATTTTTAACTAAAGCATTATGCGAAAACCACTACTTTACCTGATGTTGTTGCTGACGGCTCTTACCTTCAGCACACAGCTCATGGCACAGTCGGGTTCAAGCGGCTTACAGCAGGGCGTATTGCGCGTCAAGCTGCAACGTGAAGTTGCAACGCGCATACAGCAGGCTCCGATGACGATGAGCAACGGAGTCGTTACTACCGGCATACAGCAGTTCGACCGTGCCAGTCAGAAAGTGAAGGCAGTACGCATCAGGCGACTTATACCTTACTCGCCCAAGTTCGAGGAAAGGCACAAGGCCGCCGGGCTTGACCTGTGGTACGAAATCACGTTCGACTCCACGGCAGTCACCCCCGCGTCTGCAGTATCAACCTACAAGACCGTGCCCGGCATACAGATTGCCGAGACCGTAAGGCCGATGAAGCTTATCGGCGACGGCCCTGCGCACGTAGTATCAATGCCGGCGGCTGCCTCTACGTCAGAGACAACCATGCCGTTCAACGACCCGATGCTGCCTCAGCAGTGGCATTATCACAACGACGGAACGTTCCTTAACGGCTCTGTGCCCGGCGCTGACATCAACGCCTTTGAGGCATGGAAAGAGGAGACCGGCAGCAAGAACGTGCTCGTAGCCATTATCGACGGCGCGTTCCAGACCGACCACCCCGACCTGAAGGACAACGTTTGGGTCAATGAGAAAGAGCTTAATGGAACTCCAGGCGTTGACGATGACGGCAACGGATACGTTGACGACATCTACGGCTGGAACTTCGTCTACAACTCAAGCGACATCTATCCCCACGAGCACGGTACACACGTGGCCGGAACAGTGGGCGCTACCAACAACAACGGTATCGGCGTAAGCGGCGTTGCCGGAGGTTCTGACGGCACAGGCGGTGTCAAGATGATGGTGTGCCAGGTGTTCGACTCGCGCAGCTCACTCTCTGCCGACTTCGCCGCAGCCCTCGTCTATGCAGCCGACATGGGCGCAAGCATAGCCCAGTGCTCATGGGGCTGGAGCGAGTCTGGCTATAAAGAGCAGGCAGTGCTCGACGCCATTGACTACTTCACCGAGTACGGCGGCGGCGACAAGATGAGCGGAGGTCTGTGTATCTTCGCCAACGGTAACACCGGCACGACCGGCACATTCTACCCCGCAGCCTACGAGCCTTGCGTGGCCGTAGCCGCCATGGACCCGATGCTCCATCCCGCCAGCTATTCTTCTAACGGAACGTTCTGCGACATCACCGCCCCCGGCGGCGACGTTGACTACGGAACGGCATACGGAGTGCTCAGCACCCTGCCCGACGGAAAGTACGGAACGATGGACGGTACGTCAATGGCCTGCCCCCACGTGTCAGGTATAGCGGCGCTCGTGCTCTCGAAGTACGGCAACGCGGAGTTCCCCAACTCCACTCTGCGCGAGCAGCTTCTCGCCTCGGTCAACGACTTCTACACCCGCAACCCTGAGGTTGAGGGCCTGTTCGGAAGCGGATACATCGACGCCTACAAGGCGCTGCAGATGGGTTCAGGCGAGGCGCCCGACGCCGTGGCTGACTTCACCCTCACGCCGTCACAAGACAACGTGCTCATAGAGTGGACGATACCTGACGCTGACCTGAAGAGCGTTGACCACCACATTATATATTATTCAACGTCACCCTTCACCAGCGTCGCTGACGCCGAGAACCTCATGCAGGTAACCGTGGACACCAAGTTCTACAACTCCGGCGACCCGATGAGCTACACTCTTGAAGGACTCCGCTCGTTAACCAAATACTACATAGCCATTGCGGCCGTAAGCCGTTACGGCGACGTGTCAGCCCTTTCTGAGGTTAAGGAGTTCACGACCAACGCCGGTCCTGAGACACAGTTTGACAAGACATCGCTCAGCCTCAATGTTGACGCAACGCAGGGCGATGTAGCCACTGACCAGTTCATTATCAAGAACGTGGGTGAAGGCATTCTCAAGTACAACCTCACGGCATCTACCGTTTCGGCATCTATCTCGACAAATTCTAACTCAAACTCTGCACCGTCACCGGGCCGCGTCGTTTCGGCAGGCAAGAAGATTTCAGCCTACGCCGCGATGACCGATTACCCCGTTGTTACGTCAGACTTCGTGACCGAGGATTACCCGAAGGAGATGACCTGGTCTGAAGGAATATTCTATAACGTAGGCGACGACGCGCCCCAGAGCACCAACGCCCTGGCACAGTACTTCTACGTTGACCCGACGACTTATCCCGACGGATTCAACCTTACGGCGCTGCGCTTCGGCGGTCCGGGCAGTTCTAATACGCCCGAGATTGAGATTTATGACGGCGCACGTTCTATCTCAACGGCAAGCCTGCTGACAAAGGTCAGCTACACGTACTTCATGTACGGCTACGACATCAACCTTAACCAGCAGATATTCTTCGCTCCGGGCTCAAGCTTCTGGGTTGTAGCCAAGTATCCCGCAGGGCAGACCACGCCGCTCGGCGCCGGCTATGCCAGCACTGAGAACATCCAGCACTACAGCTTCTACAGCGGCGACAACGGACAGACGTGGACACAGCTCAGCGAAGTGCTCTCTGAGGGCAACCTCGCTCAGGACGCATCCCTGCTGACATGGGACGTCTACGCAATAAGCAAGAACCCCGACTGGAGCTCAGTGCTCAGCCCCGAACCTATAGAGGGCACGGTGCGCCCGGGCGAGAGCCAGACGGTAACATTGCAGAACGACGGCCAGAAGATGGTGAACGGCAACTACACGTTCAAGTTAGCCGTTAACACCAACGAGACCGACAAGCCCAAGCAGGAGCTGACCGTAACGATGGCCGTTAAAGGCAACAAGCCGCAGCTCTCGTCAGCCAACATCGTTGACTTCGGCGAACTGCTGGTAGGCCAGGAGAAGACCATGGGCATTGAAATAAACAACAGCGGCTACGGCGCGTTCTCAGGACAGTGGGGCGGACTGCAGAGTTATGACGGCGGACTGGCAAGCAGCTCTGCAGAGTTTGAGACTGAATCTTACAATGCAGGCTTCGCCGCACGCTCAAAGGGCACGCTCAACGTTACATTCAAGCCCGCTTCAGCCGGCAGCAAGTCTGGCACGATAACCCTTACCGACAAGGACGGCAACAAGTACAGCTTCATCGTACGCGGCGTTGCTTCTGATCCGGCAAAGGTTGAAGTAGACAAGGAGTCAATCGACTTCGGCTACCTTGAGGTAGGCGGCGAGGCCAAGACGGCCACGATAACCGTCAAGAACACCGGCCAGTATCCTCTCCAGTACGTCTTCCCGCGTTACTCTGACGCTACTCTCGAAGGCGTTGACGCCCACAAGTTCGGCTACAGCTACGAGTCAAATCTCGGCGGAAGCGACGCCTTCCAGTATGACGGCAACCCCGACCTTGTGAACGAGACCGACATCACAAGCCAGTTCAGCGACAACGTATGGCAGTCAGAGGCCATTGACCTCGGCTTCCAGTTCCCGTTCTACGGCACCAACTACTCACAGATATACGTCAACAACCGCGGCGGCATAGCCGTGCAGAAGATTGACGGCAACATACAGTGCATGGTGCCCACGGCCGACTGCGTGCAGGGCCTCGGCTACATCTCGGCCTACGCATGCTCTGGAACTCTCCACACCGGTGCCAACAGTAAGATATCTTACGGCCGCCAGGACGGCAAGTTCACCATCAAGTTCAAGGACGTGCTCGCTCCCGTCTACGGCGACGAGTACACTCCGATAAGCTTCCACATGTCGCTCAACGCTGACGGAAGCATAGAGGTCTACTATGACAGCTATGACCCGTACGCAACGTTCAACAGCGGCACTGACGTGTTCATCGGCGTTTCAGACATCAACTGCGAAGACCCCTTCGTGGTTACCGACGCTGACTACGCCCGCGAAAACTCCCTCTACCAGCAGATAACCACAGGCACGGCAGTGCGCATCATTGCTCCCGCCACGTCAATGGTAGAGTCTCTCTCAAGCACCGACGGCGTCATTGGCATCGGCGAGACCAAGGAGATTACCATTACGGCGAAGGCCGTTGACGGCATGTACGCAGGCGAGCTGGTCAACAACCTGACCATGATAACCAACGACCCCGTCACCCCGAGCAAGAACATCGTGCTTAAGGCCAACATCACAGGTGACGGTCTTGTGCCGGTGGTAGGCGTTGACAAGCAGACGGTTGACTTCGGCGAAGTGTTCCGCACGTCAACTGCACGCCAGTCAGTGCTGCTCAGCAACAACGGCACCAACGACCTCGTAGTAACCTCAGTTACCACTGACGACGGCAAGGTTACCGTTGACGATGAGATTGCCAAGGGCTTCACCGTTAAGCCCGGATACGGCAAGGACATCTTCATCACCCTGCCTACCGAGACTGAAGGCGAAGTATCTGACTTTGTACGCATCAATTACGCTGACCAGCCAGAGACCGCTATCAACGTAAGCGGCACCGTAATAGGATGCCCTGATATAGCTGTTGCGCCTGAGGCTCTTGACCTCACGACCGACTGCGGCACCAACCTCAGCCAGGAGCTGACCGTAAGCAACGCCGGCAACGAGGACCTGACGTTCTCTATTGAGCCTGACGACCTCTTCAACGTGGCCGACCTTGAGACCGAGACGGCTGCCGAATTCGGCTACCAGTACAAGTCAAAGACCGACTACGACGAGGTTGAGTACAACTGGATTGACATAACCAATGACCCCGAGGCCGCTCATCAGGACTTCACTTACTATCTTGACAAGACCGACTATTACACGGTTGAGCTGCCCTTCGAGTTCCCGTTCTACGGCAAGAAGTACAAGACGATGTACATATACAACGTCGGCTTCGTATCGTTCACCCAGCACGAGGACTACAAGGAGTTCCCGACTCCTCCGTCAGAGTTCCCGACCGAAGGCACGTTCTATACCAATATCATCGCTCCTTACTGGGGCAACCACACCATGGACGTGTCTACCGCCAACGGAACTTACTATAAGGACGAGGGCGACCACGTAGTAGTTTCGTTCATCGGCTACGGCAACAGCATGATGCTGGGCATGGACTTCCAGGTAATCCTCTATAAGGACGGAACGTACAAGTTCCAGTATCACCTGCAGGACGGCGGCGTGATGAACGGCGTGTTCGGACTTGCCGGCATGCAGGACGAGAGCGGCACAATAGGCGTACGCCTGCCTGACCAGTGCATCTCGAGCGGCAACGCCGTTGAGTTCTATCCCGTCAAGACATTCACCGTGCCCGCCGGCGAAAACGTCAGCGTGCCGCTGGAGATTCTGGCCGACAACCTTGGCGGTGAATACTCTACCGATGTAGTGCTGAGAACCAACGTTCCGACAAAGTCTGAGGTTAAAGTTCCTCTCAACCTGACCATCAACGGCACGCCCGAGCCGGTATTCCCGCAGAGCGTTGTCAACGAGGCCGTTGTAGGTTCTCAGATAATGGGATACTTCGAGACAGAGTTCCAGATTGCAAACGCAGGTACTAAGGCGTTCAAGATAACGAACGTTGACCTGCCTGTGGATGATATGTTCAGCGAGCCTGCTCAGCTGTTCTACTGGAACACAGACGTACAGCAGGGCGGCGGCATCGACCCGGGACCCCTCAGCCTCGACGCTTCTTCAACGGCAGGACAGTGGATGATGTACACTCCGGGCACTGAAATCGAGGTAGGCCGCGAGCCGGCACGCTTCAGCATCTGGATGTACGACACATTTATGCCCTGGGAGTTCAAAAAGACGATGACCGTTACCGTTGAAGGCCTTGACGACGGTACAACAGAGGTAGAGATACCCGTAACGCTGGCTTATACCGACGCTCCCGCACTGACCGTAAGCCCGGCCGAGGGCATTACGCTCAACGTGAAGAACAGCAGCGAGGCCGTGCAGGGCAGCATGACGATAAGCAACACCGGACAGTACAAGATGACTTACTCGCTCCGCATGGACCCGACGGGCATCGGCGAGACCCTGCCCGAGCCTGACTACGGCGGAGGCATACCCGGCATAATGAGTACGGCCGGCGTGGCCAACCTCAGCAAGGAAGCCTTCACGAGCCTCTTCAGCCGCACGGCAAAAGAGATTGAGCCGCACACTGTATTTGAAGGATTCGTCTATGACGTTCCGCCATACGACTGCAACAACATCCTCTATTACCCCGTGCTCGGCGTTGAGACGCCCAACAGCTACATGATAGGCTCAGGCAGCACTACCAACAGCTTCTACGCCGCTACGCGCTTCACGGCTCCTGAAGAGGGCTTCAACGTATCGCGTCTGTACTTCTACGGCACCATAGCCGACAACGAGAACGTTGACTTCGAGGCGTACATCGTACAGGGCGGCAACGTGGCCGACGGACAGATAATAGGCCAGGGCAAGCTCCGCGTAGAGAAGGAGACGCCTCACTACGATGAGGGTACAGGCGCCATGGCCTACGTAGGCGAGCCCCGCACGCTTGAGTTCGACAAGGCTGTCTACATCAACCCGAACGACACGTTCTACGTAGTGCTGAAGTATCCGGCCGTAGAGAATGCCAACGCCTACATCATACAGAAGCAGGACGGCATGGAGGCAGGCCGCTTCATGGCATACAACGCCCAGACGGGCTGGTATGACCTTGGCGACTACATGTACCAGTCTTACTACTCATCGTTCGGTTACATGATGACCTGCGTTGAGGACGAGCCGGGCAAGCCGTGGATTAAGCTGCTCGACAGCCAGACCGAAGGCACCCTTGAGGTAGGCCAGAGCAGAGAAGTAAACTTCGAGGTTGACCCCGAATCGTCTTACTTCGAGCGCGACAACAAGGCCGTAATCGTCATCAAGACCAACGACCCGCAGAACCAGATATACAACTATCCGGTAACGCTCAACCGCAACGCCGCTCCGGTCATCACCCTGCCCGAGGGAACGGTAACCGTACCCGAAGGTCAGACGGCCGAGATGCACGTAACCGTTGAGGACGCTGAGGGCGAGATCTTCATGGTCAACATCGACGACCTTAACGAGCACATAGCAACCATAGGCGAGTGCACGCTGACAGCAGCCGACGGCACAACGTCAACCGTTGACGGCTCTGACGGCGTAGCCGTGCCCGCAGGCAGCAAGCTCGACATGACCATTGTGCTCAAGCCCGGTTACGAGGACGCAGGCCAGCACACCGTAGTAATATCGGCACAGGACCTTACGTTCAACCTGAGAACGGCCAACGCCATCTACTATGTGGAGAACGTCAACCGCGCGCCTGAATACACAGGCGACGAGGAAATCAACGTGAACGTCAACGGAACTACGGGCGTGATACCGTTCAGCACGGTATTCTCTGACCCCGACGGTGACGAGATGACCTACACCTCTACGCTTGACGACACCCGGTACGTAAGCCTCTTCACCAACGCCGAGGGCTTCATCCTCTCAGGAACGGCAACGGGCACGGCTGAGCTGACCCTCACCGCCACCGACGCCGCAGGCCTCTCAACGGAGCAGAAGGTAACCGTCAACGTGGTACCGTCAACGGGCATAGGCTCGGTTGAGACCGGACGCGACATCACGGTAAGCCCCAACCCCGTGGTTGACGTGGTTAACGTGACGCTCGGCAACGATGCCGACAACGTGAACTATTACGTTTACGACAACGCCGGCAGTCTGGTAGCTGCGGCTCACGCGGCCCACAAGGCAGCAGGCGAGCCTCAGACGCTCGACATCAGCAGCCGCCCGGCAGGCATCTACCGCATCAAGGTGACAACAGCCGACGGCTCGTTCACCGCTTCGGTAGTTAAGAAGTAACAATTAAAAAATAACAATTAAAAAAGTCCGCCTTTCGTTTCGTGAAAGGCGGACTTTTTTTTAGGGACGAGCAGACAAGTGACAAGCAAGCTTTTCAGCAGACAAGCAGACAAGGGACAAGCAAACAAGGAGATTTCCTTTGTTTCAGCAGACAAGGAGATTTGTTTTGTTTCAGCAGACAAGGAGATTTGTTTTGTTTCAGCAGACAAGGAGATTTCCTTAAAGCGATTAAGAATTAAGATACAAACAGACAAGGGACAAGCTACAAAGCAAATCTCCTTGTTTGCTTGTCTGCTTGTCCCTTGTCTGCTGAAAAGTCTTGTCTGCTAAAAAGTCTGCTGAAAAGCTTAATTCTCTTTGAGGTCTTCTCCCCAGTGGGTTACGGCCTCGCGGGCTTCGCGCTCACGTATCTCCTTGGCCTTGAGGGGATAGAATATCATGCGGAGCGACTGGTTATAGTTGAAGTAGTTCCATACCCAGTTGAGCATGACGACCACCTTGTTCCTTACGCCGAGGATTGAGCGCAGATGGACTACGAGCCACATCACCCAGGCTACGAAGCCGCTCATCTTGACGCTGGAGAACTCGGCCACGGCCTTGTTGCGGCCTACGGTGGCCATTGAGCCGAGGTTCTTGTACTTGAAGGGGCGCATCTCCTTGCCTTTCTCCAGGCGGCGGATGTTGCGGGCCAGGTTTTTGCCCTGCTGTATGGCCACCTGGGCGAGCTGCGGATGGCCGTTGGGATAGTCTTCGTCGCCCTGAACGATGCACTGGTCGCCGATGCAGAAGACCGAGTCCATGCCTTCCACCTGATTGAAGCGGTCAACCTTTATGCGCCGGCCGCGGCCGAGATGCTCTGCGCCGAGGTTGCCCACGGGGCTGCCGGCCACGCCGCTTACCCAGATGAACGTGCGCGTGGCTATGTTGCTGCCGTCGGCCAGCATCACCTTGTGGTCCTGGTAGTCGGTAACCATCTTGTTGAGCAGCACGTTGACGCCCATCTTGCGGAGGAACTTCTCGACGGCCGCCGACGACTCGGGCGACATGCCTGAGAGCAGGCGGTTGCCGGCCTCGATGAGGTAGATGTTCATCAGGCTGGGGTCAAGGTCGGGATAGTCGTGCGGCAGCACGGTATGCTTCATCTCCGAGAGTACGCCGGCTACCTCTACGCCCGTGGCTCCGCCGCCTACGATGACCACGTTGAGCAGTTCCTGCTGCTCTATCTTCGTGGCGCAGGTTATGGCGCGCTCTATGTTGGCCAGTATGGCGTTCTGCAGGCCCATGGCCTCTGAGACGGTCTTCATCGGCATGGCCTCGCTCTCTACGTTCTTGTTGCCGTAGAAGTTGGTAGTAGTTCCGGCGGCCAGCACGAGATAGTCATAGTCTACCTTGCCGATTGACGTCTGTATCAGCTTCTTCTCGGGATAGACGGCTCGCAGCTCGGCCATGCGGTAATATACGTTCCTGCTGTGCTGGAAAATCTTGCGGAACGGGAATGAGATTGAGCTGGGCTCCATGCCCGCCGATGCCACCTGATAAATAAGCGGCGGGAACTGGTGGTAATTGTTCCTGTCGATAAGTATAATCTGATAGCCTGACTTCTTTAACTTGTTGGCTACCTTCAGACCGGCGAATCCTCCGCCGACGATGACAATACGCTTCTTGTCACCTTTTTCAATGTTCAGACTCATGTTGATAAAGGTGTAAAATTATTTTAATTACATGTAATACTAAAGACTTGAGCAAAGTTAACTCTTTTGTCTCTAAAAAGCAACATACTGACTGTAAATTTTATCCTTATACCCCGATTTATTGATTTAATTCAATTCAATTATAATTAGCAGACAAGGGACAAGCAGACATTTCAGCAGACAAGGCACGAGCAGACGAGCAGACAAGGAGATTTGCTCTGTTGGCAGACAAGGAGACGGTAAATGAGGGGATGAAAGGATACTTCTTGCGCTGCTGAAGAGCATATTTTGCGGCTCAAAAGGCGGCATATGCGTAACTCGTTGATTTTCAGCCGGCAATACTTCAAACAAAACAGACTTTAAATTTTTAATCTGAATATCCAAATAACAGAGCAAATCTCCTTGTCTGCTTGTCTGCTCGTCCATTGTCTACTGAAAAGTCTTGTCTGCTGAAAAGTCTTGTCTACTGAAAAGTCTGCCAACAGAGCAAATCTCCTTGTCTGCTCGTCTGCTTGTCACTTGTTTACTAAAAAATGTGTTTTTATTTTGTGCTTCGCAAGATTTGTATTATCTTTGCAGAGGAAAACAACATTAACGATAATAAGAGAGACAGGCGGATTCCGACATTCAGAGAAATGCCGGAATTCTCTTTTTGTCTATCTAAAAAAACAACAATTTTAAATTTATTTTAACTATGGCTTACATGTCACAAGAAGGCTACGACAAGCTGGTGGCCGAACTTAAACATCTTGAAAGCGTGGAGCGCCCCAAGGCTTCGGCCGCTATAGCCGAGGCACGCGACAAGGGCGACCTCAGCGAGAACTCGGAGTATGACGCGGCAAAGGAAGCACAGGCTCATCTTGAAGATAAAATCAACCGCATAAAACTGGCAATCTCTGAGGCGAAAATAGTAGATACCTCGCGGCTGAGCACCGACAGCGTGCAGATACTCTCGAAGGTGGAAATGACCAACATGGCCAACAAGGCCAAAATGACTTACACCATAGTAAGCGAGAGCGAGGCTAACCTGCGCGAGGGCAAGATATCCATCAAAACGCCTATCGCCCAGGGACTGCTCAACAAGAAAGTGGGCGACGAGGTGGAAATAAAAATACCACGCGGCACCATAAAACTGAGAATCGATAAAATTAGTGTTGAATGAGATTTGGAGGTTATGAGGTCTTGCGGTTATAAGGTCTTGCGGTTTTAGGTTATGTGGTTTTTAGGTTATGAGGTTTTAGGTTTTGCGGTTTCTATTAAGGTCTTGAGGTAATCCGGAAGTGTAGGCTTATTTTCATAGGTCTTATTAAACAAAAAATCAAAAACATACAACCTCATAACCCAAAAGCCCAAAACCCAGAAACCTCATAACCTAAAAACCTCATAACCTAAAAACCTCATAACCTAAAAACCTCATAACCCAAAACCGTATAACCTCCAAACCTCCAAACCGTATAACCTTAAAAAAGCAATGGACATCTTTTCAAAAATAGCCGCTGGAGAAATACCCAGCTACAAATGCGCTGAGAACGACAAGTTCTACGCATTTCTCGACATCAACCCCCTTGCCAAGGGACACACACTGGTGATTCCGCGCAGGGAAGTAGATTACTTCTTCGACCTTGAGGACGACGAACTGGCCGAGATGATAGTCTTCGCCAAGAAAGTGGCCAAGGCCATTAAGGCCGCCTTCCCCTGCCGTAAGGTGGGCATGGCCGTGCTCGGACTCGAAGTGGCCCACGCACATATCCACCTCGTACCCATGCAGACCGAAGGCGACATGAACTTCGCCAACCCGAAACTGAAACTCACCGAAGAAGAATTTGAAGAAATAGCAAAGAAAATAAGAGAAAACTTTTGAAGGTGAGAAGGTGAGAAAGTAGGAAGGTGAGAAAGTGAGAGGGTGAGAAGGTGAGAGGGTGAGAGGGTAGGAAAGTGATAGTTTTCTTAATAGTTAATTTTCTCACCTTCCTACTTTCTCACCTTCTCACCTTCTCACCTTCTCACCCTCTCACCTTCTCACCTTCCTACTTTCTCACCTTCTCACCCTCTCACCTTCTCACCTTCAAATAAATTTTTCCCCATACTTAACCTGCACCTCGTTGACATACTTGCGTATCAGGGCCGACGAGTCCTCCTTCTTGCAGATAAGCAGCACGTTGCCCTTCTCGGCAACGATGTAGCCGTCAAGGCCGTTGATTATGCCCAGATGGTCGTCAGGCAGCTTGATGATGTTGCCGTGGCTGTCGTCAAGCATCACGCGCGAGCTGATAACCACGTTGTCACCATCGCCCTTGCTCATGCTCTCATAAATCGAGTGCCACATGCCCAGGTCAGCCCAGCCGAAGTCACACTCCATTACATACACGTTCTCGTTTTTGTCAAGAATGCCGTAGTCAATCGACAGGTTAGGGAACGAAGGAAAGTTATCCCTGACATACTCCAGCTCCCTCTCGATGCTGTAATCACCGTCGTCACGCAGATTACGCATCACCGGCGGAAGAATCTCAGACAGCTTGCGCCCCAGATACTTCACGTTAGAGAGAAACAAGCCCGTGTTCCAGTAAAACTCGCCGCTCTTCATGAACATCTGCGCAAACTCACGGTCAGGCTTCTCCGTGAACGACTTCACCTTGAACACGTCAGCGTTGTCAGTAGCCCCGCCCCGCTGGATATATCCGTAGCCAGGCTCGGGCCGCGTAGGCCTCACGCCCATCGTCAGCACACAGTCGTTGGCACCCACGAAGTCAAGCCCCCCTGTAACGTTCCTCCTGAACTCGTCCTCCTTGAACACCGCCTGGTCAGACGGCACCACTACAAGCCTTGCCTCCGCGTTAACGTGCAGAATGCGGTAAGTGGCCCACGCCAGGCTCGGCGCCGTGTTCCTGAATATCGGCTCGCTCAGGATGTTCTCCTTAGGCAGCCCGGGCAGCTGCTCCTCCACCATCTCCGTGTATATCCGGTTGGTGCTCACGTAAATGTTGGCAGCCGGGATAAACCCCGCCATGCGGTCATAAGTCTGCTGCAGCAGCGTGCGCCCCGTAGAGAAGAAGTCAAGAAACTGCTTCGGACAGTCCTCGCGGCTGCACGGCCACAGCCTCCGGCCCTTGCCTCCGGCCAGAATCAGGCAAAAGTTATTCTTGTTTTCACTCATAAACCTTACATGTTAGTTCCATAGTCTTAATCAAAACCCTCCGCAGGCAAGCCCCTGCGGTTTCACGATACGAAGATACACATAAAAGCCCTGACAGCCAATTATTTTAAGTTTTTTCAATTAAAAATTTGTCAATTCGGATTTTATCTTTATCTTTGCACCCGCTGTAAAGCCCAGATGGCGGAATCGGTAGACGCGCTGGTCTCAAACACCAGTGGGGCAACCCGTGCCGGTTCGACCCCGGCTCTGGGTACGTCAGAATCGGCTAAGTGATTGATAATCAACACTCAGCCGATTCTGTTTTTGTATTTATTGTTCCCGTTTTGTTCCACGCAGATTTATGTATAACCCGTTCTTGCAGATTACAAATCTGCTGAAACGGAAAATACTTCAATTATAGTCTTAATTTGAAATATTATATATAAAAAATGTTGGTCATTTTATTGACCAACATTTAACACATACATGATAATTATCATATTTAATTTTCATATTCTTCCAAAGCTTTTATCATTTTCTTTATTTGACGTTTTGCTAAATAACCATATATCTTATCACTGTGTTCAGCATAAATAACATACATCCACACTCCTAATACACGTTCATAAGTAGCACTATTGTTTGTCGGATTATTTAATTCTATAACATCACCGTCTTTGCTTTCATATTCATACATTGATTTAAGTGTGGTCAATGCTTTTTCCTTATCTCCTAAACCGACAATTACATTGCCATGAAATTCATTGTTGCTTTTTAATGATAAGGCAAACACTCCGACAGAATCCTTTTCCGAATAAATCAAATTCTGATAACCAAAATTAGTTTTGCACACTACATCTCTTTTTGTTACGCTAATCTGTGCCTGTAATGGTATAAAAATACAAACCATTAACAACAAAACAATCGTTTTTTTCATAATCTGTATAATTAAATATTTAAACAAATATCTTTACAGACCATGTAAAAGATAACGTGGACTTGCACGCTATCGGAGTAAAGGTACGACCAAGTAACCCACAGACCAATAATAAGTGCAGCCCACGTATAGCATGGGCGTTCACTCATTATTCAACGGTCTGTAATAGTTTTGGTCGTTTCTTACTCCATTGAATAATTAGCTAAACGCTAAAATTCCAAATTTTACACTGCAAAGGTAAGAAATTATAGACAAATTATGAAAATAAAAAACTATTAGTTTTATATTTATTATTCACATAACGCACGGCCGCTGCGGCCGCCGGCATTAAATAAAGATGTTGACATTGCAACGGATATTGTCATTGTTTTGTATCTTTGCAGAGAGTTTTTAAACGATGCAAGGATGAAAGAAGTTAATTATAAGGATTTGAAATTCAATCCATTCAGGCTGTTTGCCGACGAATGGTTTATTCTATCAGCAGGCAATGAGAAAGACGGAATGAACGGCATGACGGTTTCCTGGGGACAGCTCGGCTGCCTATGGGGGCACAATGACCCCGTGGCGATAGTATATGTGCGTCCGCAACGGTACACGAAGGAATTCATCGACCGCGAGGAGATGTTTACCATGAGCGTGCTGCCCGGGGAGATGGGTAAGGTGAAGGCTTATTTCGGCTCTGCGTCTGGCCGCGATGAGGACAAGACGGCCAAATCAGGACTTACTCCGGTATATTCTGACGGCACTGTATATTACGAGCAGGCCAAACTCGTGTTCATATGCCGCAAGATGTACGCCGGGGAACTGGCGGAGCATGGCTTCTGCTATCCTGAGACCGTCAGCGGCAATTATGCTGGCAAGGATTTCCACACCGTATATGTGGGCAGAATAGAGAAGGTGCTGGTCAGGGACGACGAATATCTTGGATAACCGGATGAAATATAAACAGAAATAATTTATGACGACACTGTTTTTCAGTCTTATAGCGGTATTGCTGGCCGGCGGAGCCTCGCCGTTGCAGACCGCCGTTAACTCACGCCTGCGCGACTTTGTTGACTCTCCGCTTGTAGCGGCTACCGTATCTTTCACCATCGGTACGCTAATCCTCATCGCCACCACGCTGCTCACCGAAGGCACGCTGGCCATACCTGCAGAGACGCTGCACGGGCTGCCGTGGTGGTCGTGGCTGGGAGGCGTCGTAGGACTGATGTTTCTTACGGGCAACATCTTCATCTTTTCACATCTTGGCAGTGTGCAGTCGGCCTTCCTGCCGGTTGTCGGCCAGATTGTAATGAGCATGATGATAGAGCAGTTCGGCTGGTTCGGCAGCCGTGCCGTGCCGATGACCCTGTCGCGTGGCTCAGGCATCATACTGGTGATGCTGGGCCTGATGTGCTACTTCAGCAGCAAGCATAAGTCAACATCGGCCAAAGGCCTGCTGCCGTGGCAGATTCTCGCCCTGCTGCTGGGCATGGTGTTCGCCACGCAGCCCGTAATGAACGGCTGCCAGGCCGCCCTTCTCGGTTCGGGCGTACACGCCGCCCTCGTCTCCTTCCTTGTGTCCACGGTCATACTCTACGTGCTGGTATTCAGTCTGAGAAAAGAGCGGCCTCATCTGGCCAAGGTGTTCCGCCGGGGCAAGCCCTTGTGGACATGGTCGGGAGGACTGCTCGGCGCTTTTCTCGTTACCGTAATGGCCATATACACCCCGCTCATCGGTGTAGGCATCGTCACACTGGCCAGTGTGCTGGGCATGCTGCTGATGAGCACCGTGATCGACGCCAACGGCTGGTTTGGAGCAAAGGCCGCGAAGGTAAGCCTGCGCCAGAGCCTCGGCCTCGCGGTAGTTGTGGCCGGCATAGCGTTGATAAAGTTTGCGTAGCGCGGGTTGTCTACCCTCTCGCCGGACATCATCCCACGTTAAGCCAAACTCGCAAAAACAGAGCCTTATCGTATTATTAAAGTAAATATTTATGGATTACATTACAGAAAACGGGCGCATCCACGCCGAAGACGCCGACGGCAACATCATAGCCGAGATAACGTTCCCCGCCGAAAACGGAACAGCCACCATCGACCACACCTTTGTACACCCATCGCTGCGCGGCCAGGGCGTAGCCGGCAAGCTGGTGAGGATGGCAGCCGACAAGATACTGGCCGACGGCAACAAGATAGCGGCCACGTGCTCGTATGCCGTGTTGTGGTTTCAGCGTCATCCTGAATATAACGTCAGCGACACAGACGCTCCCCTCTCATGCCGGATAGACGGCAGGCACTGACAACACGGCCTGCGGCCCTTGTCTGCTTGTTTCTTACTCCTTACTCCTTAATCTCTTCGGCAAATCTGCTTGCCTCTTGTCCCTTGTCTGCTGAATACTTGCCTGCGTGCAAGCACGGATTTGCGTTCTTCCTCGGGGTATTTCTCGATGGCGTAGCGCAGCATGGTGCGGGGCATTTCGGCCCAGTGGGCGTCGACGAAGGCGCGCAGGCGGGGCATGTCGCGCTTGCCGGCCTCACGCAGCATCCAGCCTACGGCCTTGTGCATCAGCTCGTGAGGGTGGGCAAGGAGGCGGAGGGCGAGGCTGAAGGTGTCGTCGAGGTCGCCACGCCTGATGAACGCGTATGTCGACACGATGGCTATGCGGTTGTCCCAGAGCAGGGAGCTGTCGGCCAGGCGGTAGAGGATGTCGCGCGGCTTGTCGAGCAGATAGGTGCCGAGGATGTAAGAGGCGGAGAGGTCAACGAGGTCCCAGTTGTTGATGCGCGCCGTGTTGGCGAGGTATGTGCCTACTATCTCTTGCGCCTCGTATGCGCCGGCCTTCTTCATCTTCTCTGCCATTATGAGCAGCGCGCAGAGGCGTGCCTCGTGCCACTCTGACTGCAACAGACTGACGGCCGTACTGAGCGGCGTGTCCTTATAACGGCGGGCCACGCCGCGCGTCAGCGGCACGGGTATGCCCAAGAATCTGTCGCCCTCGCCATACTGTCCCTTGCCTGTCTTGAAAAATCCGCTCAGCACGCGGCGCTTTTCCTCGCTGCCGAGAGCCGCGAGCGCGGCCGTTATCTCGTCGTGTAAGTTCATCTTGCTTTATGTCAAAAAACGGTTTGTAGCGCAAAATTAAACATTTATTATAACGTATGGCTGTTTTTTGAGGAATAAAAAGAGTAATTTTGCATACTCTTGTTCAGCAGACAAGGAGATTTGTCTTGTTTAGCAGACGAGAAACAAGGGACAAGTAGACAAGGACAGAAAGTTAAGAGCTAAGAATTAAGAGTTAAGAAAAAATGCAAATCTCCTTGTCTGCTGGTCTGCTTGTCTCTTGTCTGCTAACAAATCATACGGCTATAACTTCTAACGAGCGAAGCGAGTGATAACTTCTATAACTTCTTTAAATTCTAAAAAGAATATGAATTATAAATCAAACTACCGTGCATTATTCTTCGACGTTGACGGCACGCTCGTCAGCTTCAAGACGCACACGATACCACAGTCGGCGGTCGACGCGCTGACCAATGCCAAGCGCAGCGGCATGATGATATTCATCTCAACGGGCCGGCCTGCGCGGTTGGTTAACAATCTGGGACCGATAGAGCATCTCGTCGACGGCTACATCACGGCCAACGGGGCGTGCTGCATGGTTGGCGGCGAGGTGAAGAGCTGCATCGCCATTCCTCACGACGAGGCGCTGGCGGCTCTGCGCATGGCCGACGATGAAGGCTTCCCGATGATGCTCGTGGGCGAGCGCGACCTTAAGATATGCAACCCCGACGAGGCGTCTGACCGCATCTTCCGCCAACTGCTGAACGTCAGCTATACGGGCGACGACGTGTCGCGTGAGGACGTGCTGGCACAGCGCATCGTGCAGATGACGCCGATAGTCAGCGAGGAGACCGAACAGCGGCTGATGCCCTTGCTGCCCCACTGCGTGTCGGCACGCTGGCATCCTGACTTTACCGACATCACGGCACGCGGCGCCGACAAGGGCAGCGCCCTGCACACCATGGCCGGAATACTGGGGCTTGACATCAGCCAGACCGTGGCCTTCGGCGACGGCGGCAACGACATGTCGATACTCCGTGAGGCAGGTCTCGGCATAGCCATGGGCAACGCCTCTGACGAGGTGAAGGCCGTGGCCGACAGCGTAACGTCTGACGTTGACGATGACGGAATTGCAAGGGCAGTCTGCGAGTTAATAGGCAAGTAGATGATACAAGGAGTAAAGGAGTAAGGAGTAGAGGAGTAAAGGAGTAAGGAGTAGAGGAGTTAAGGAGTAGAGGAGTAAGGAGTAGAGGAGTAAGGAGTAAAGGAGTAAGGAGTAGAGGAGTAAGGAGTAAAGGAGTTAGAGGGAGTTAAGACGTATGTCTTGTTGCCAGCAATACAAATCTCCTTGTCTGCTTGTCTCTTGTCCCTTGTCTGCTCGTTCCTTGTCTGCTCGTCTCTTGTCTGCTCGTCCCTTGTTTGCTCGTCCCTTGTTCCTTGTCTGCTTAATATCAGAGTCCCACTTGCCGCTGCTGTTCGGCATTATAGCGGTCGCCGACAACGGGTATGGCCTCCACGCGGCGTTCCAGTTCGGCCCATTCTTCAGGCGCAAGAGAGAAGTCAAGCGCATGAAGATTCTCCTCAAGATGAGCGGTCTTGGTGGTACCGGGTATAGGAACAATCCACGGTCTCTTCTGCAACAGCCAGCCGAGAGCCACCTGCGCTGACGTCATGCCGCGCGTGCGGCCGAAGTCCTGCAGCACGTTCACTATGCGCGTGTTCTGCCGTATGGCATCGGGCTGGAAGCGCGGCAGGGTAGGGCGGTTGTCGTTGTTGACGTCAAACACGGTGTATTCATTGATGCAGCCGCCAAGGAAGCCGCGGTTGATAGGGCTGTAAGGCACGAAGCCTATGCCCAGCTCGCCGCACACGTCGAGCACGCCGTTGTTCTCAACGAGGCGGTGCATCAGGTGATATTCGCTCTGCACTGCCGTAAGCGGGCACACGGCGTGAGCCTTGCGTATGGTATCGGCGCTGACCTCGCACAGCCCCCAGCGCTGCACCTTGCCCTCCTTGATAAGGTCGGCTATGGTTGAGGCCACGTCCTCAATGGGCGTATTGACGTCAAAGCGGTGCTGATAGAACATGGGTATGCTGTCAATGCGCAGCCGCCTCAGCGAGTCTTCACAGTAGCGGCGTATGGTCTCCGGGCGGCTGTCTTGCCGGCCTGTGGCCTTGCCGTTGATTACCTCGTGGCCGAACTTTGTTGTGATGTTCACCTTTCCTTTATACGGCGCGAGGGCCTCGCCGATAAACTCCTCGTTGTTCAGCGGGCCGTAGATAATGGCCGTGTCGAAGAGAGTTACGCCCTTGTCAACCGCCTCATGTATCACGCGTATGCGCGCCTCCTTGTCGGGATACTGGCTGCGGTTGTACGTCATGCCCATGACGCCGAAGCCGAGTGCCGACACGTCAAAGGCCGCGCTGCCCGTGCCCAGTGTGCGGTGGGGCATAGGATGACGGCCGGAGGCCGGCGTTGCGTTGTTGTCAACGATGTTGTTTACCGCCTGTACTTTGTTTATCGTGGGCTGTATGGCCAGAGCCGCCCCTGCCGCGGCGGCTGTTTTCAGAAATCCGCGGCGGCTGATGTTTTTCATTTCGTTCATTACTGTTTGCCTGAAGGTTTTATCTGTTTGATTATTCTTGCCGGATTGCCCGCCACTACGGTCATTGGCGGCACGTCTTTGGTTACCACGCTGCCTGCTCCTACTATGCAGCCGTAGCCCAGAGTGACGCCTGGCAGGATGGTGGCTCCTATGCCTATCCATACTTTATCCTCGATTACTATGCGCCGGCCGTAGGTGGCGCTGCGGTTGTCGGGGTCAGGGTCATGGTTGATGGTGATGATGTTCACCTTCGGACCTATGAACACGTCGTCGCCGATAGTTATGCCTCCGCGGCCGAAGAACGTGCAGCACTGCTGTATGAAGCAGCGCCTGCCGATGGTCACCGGCTTACCGTAATCAATATATAAAGGTGGAATGACGGTCGTGCTGGCGTCAAGGGGCTTACCCAATATGCGCTCCATGTACATGCGTGCCTCGTCAGCCGTGCGCCAGCATGTGTTCATCTCGGCGGCGGTCTTCATCGTGTCGAAGATTGCCGTAATCAAAGTCTCATACCCGGGCTCGTCAGGAGACACCAGCTCTCCGCTCAGGTCTTTCTCGAAAATATCTCTCATTGTCTCTCGGTTTATGTTTACCGCTACAAAGATATGCAGTAAAGGCATAAACCGTTTTGCCTTAAGGCTCAATTTATTTTGCTCCAAGGCTCATTTTGCCGGTGTCCGGCCAAGCCTGGATGTTCAGGCACCTGCCGTAGGCGCGCAGCCGAACTTCTCTTTGTAAGCCTTCGAGAAGTGAGACAGGTTCTTGAAGCCTACCTTGTAACACACGTCGGTCACCCTGGCGTGACAGTCTGACGTAATCAGCTCGCGGGCGGCGTCAAGGCGGCGGTTAATAATCCATTTGCGCGGCGTGAGGCTGCTCACCTTCTTGAAATCGCGCTTGAACGAGGCGAGGCTGCGCCCTGTGTAGGCGGCCATCTCTTTCATTGAAAGCTCGTACATGTAGTTGTCGTTCATAAAGTCGAGCAGGTCAGTCTTCCACTGTTCGGCAAAGTCGAACAGTGATGCGTAAAGATTGAAGTCAGTGTGTAGCAGCACGTACATGCCTTCAGCCATTTTCAGTCTCAATAATTCTGCTGAAGGCTGCTCGCCGGTGTCAAAGAACGGTATGACCGACCCGAACAGACTCTTCACATCGGGGCGGTCAGCCGGCAGACGTATGAAGCTGCGTCTGTCGCGTCTTGCCTGTTCGGGCAAAGTGCTTTTGTCGAGCTTCTGGTAAAACTCACGCAGGAACCTGCGTGAGAATTTAAGAACAATAGAGCGGTAAGGCACGCCGCCGCGTATGCGTTTCTGCAGCGTCATTCTGTGGTCGCGGCGCATGAAGGCGCACTCGCCGGCACGCAGCACGTGCTTCTTTCCTGCCTCGGTGATTTCCAGCTCACCCGAGCACAGGTAAATCAGCGTGTGTTCTCTGTTGGCATGCGAGCATTCACGGTTGTCAGTAAAATAACTGGCAATGAACACGCCAGAGTAATCAAGAACCTTCAGCTCTTCCATATGCAAAGCATCTTTTTTACTTTGCAAAAGTAATAAAAAGAATTAAGAAATAATCCGGGAGTTAAGGAGAAAGTTCTTAGGAGTTAAGGAGGAAGTTCTTAGGAGTTAAGGAGAAAGTTCTTAGGAGTTAAGGAGTTATGGAGTTAAGGAGTTAAGACATGTGCCTTGTTGCCTGAAATGCAAACCTGCTCGTCAACTTATAAGGCTGAGAGCAATAGGAGCAATGGGGCTGATATTAAATCAGATGAAATAGGACCAATAAGGCAGATAAGGCCGATATACACTTACTCCTTCTCTCCTTACTCCTTTTCCTCCTTACTCCTTCTCTCCTTACTCCTTCCTACTTTTACTCCTTACTCCTTTTCCTCCTTACTCCTTCTCTCCTTTCCCTCCTTTTTTACCTTTTTACCTTTTTACCTTTAATCAGTATGCCTTCTCGTGCACACCGCTTACGGCGCGTCCGCTGGGGTCGTTCTTTCCGGCGAACGACGCGTCCCAGGCCAGTGCCTCGGCCGTGCTGCAGGCCACGCTGGGTACGCTCGGCACGCTGTCGGCGGCGCTGTCGCCGGGGAAGTGAGAGGCGAATATCGTGCGGTAATAATACTCCTCCTTGCAGCGCGGCGGATTGATGGGGAAGCGCTCTGCGGCGTGCTCCATTTCATAGTCGCTCACGCTGTCCTCGGTTATGCGCTTCAGGGTGTCAATCCACGAGTAGCCTACGCCGTCAGAGAACTGCTCCTTCTGCCGCCAGGCCACCTCCTCGGGCAGCATGTCGGCAAAGGCCGAGCGCAGTATCTTCTTCTCTATCGTGTCGCCAGGGCACATCTTGGCCGCCGGATTGAGGCGCATCGCCACGTCGAGAAACTCCTTGTCGAGGAAGGGCACGCGGCCCTCGACGCCCCACGCGGCCAGACTCTTGTTGGCGCGCAGGCAGTCGTAGAGGTGCAGCTTGGAGAGCTTGCGCACCGTCTCCTCGTGAAACGCGCGTGCGTCAGGCGCCTTATGGAAGTAAAGGTAACCGCCGAACACCTCGTCGGCGCCCTCGCCCGAGAGCACCATCTTTATGCCCATGCTCTTTATTACGCGCGCCAGGAGATACATCGGCGTAGAGGCGCGCACGGTGGTTACGTCGTAAGTCTCGGTGTAATAAATTACGTCGCTGATGGCGTCGAGCCCTTCCTGAATGGTGTAGTTAATCTCGTGGTGCACCGTTCCTATGTGGTCGGCCACGAGGCGGGCCTTGACCAGGTCGGGCGCGCCCTTCAGGCCCACGGCGAACGAGTGCAGGCGGGGCCACCATGCGGCGTCGCGCCCGTCGTCCTCGATGCGGCGGCCGGCATACTTTGCGGCCACGGCGCTGATTATCGACGAGTCGAGTCCGCCGCTGAGCAGCACGCCGTAGGGCACGTCGCTCATCATCTGGCGGCGCACGGCAGCCTCGAGCGCGCGGCGCAGCTCCTCCTCATCAGCCCCGTTGTCTTTCACGGCGTCATAACTGAACCAGTCGCGCTCGTAATATCTCCGTATCTTGCCGTCACGGCTGCTGAGGACGTGCCCCGGAGGGAACGGCTCGTAGCGGTCGCACTGCCCCTCGAGGGCCTTCAGCTCGCTCGCCACGTAAATGGTGCCGTCGGCGTCGCGGCCGATATACAGCGGGATAACGCCTATCGGGTCGCGTGCGATGAGATATTCGTCGCGCTCGGCGTCGTACAGAGCGAAGGCGAATATGCCGTTAAGCTCGTCGAGGAAGGCCGTGCCGCGGTCGCGGTAGAGGGCGAGGATGACCTCGCAGTCGCTGCCCGTCTGAAACCGGTACTTGCCGGCGTAGCGGCGGCGGATGTCCTGATGGTTGTAAATCTCGCCGTTGACGGCCAGCACCTGCTTTCTGTCAGGGCTGAACAGCGGCTGGCGGCCCGACTCGGGGTCGACAATGGAGAGGCGCTCGTGGGCCAGAATGGCCGAGCCTCCGCAGTAAATACCGCTCCAGTCTGGTCCGCGGTGACGTATCTTTCCGCTCATGCGCAGCGCCTTCTGTCTCAGCTCGGGCGACTGCTCCTTAATGTTGAAAATGCAAACTATTCCACACATGGTTGTTTAAGTTAAAAGTTAAAAGTTAAAAGTGAAGAGTTAAAAGTGAAGAGTGAAGAGTGAAGAGTGAAAAATCTGATAGAGTGAAAAGTGAAAAGTGAAGAGTGAAAAATCCAAATGACTAAGCAAATGGATTATTCACTTTTCATTCTTCACTTATTCAAATGGATTATTCACTCTTCACTTTTCACTTTTCACTTAATTATACGCGCTTTCTCCGTGTTCATATATGTCGAGACCCTCTTCCTCAACGCGGCGGTCGACGCGGATTCCGACGGTGCTGTCAACGATTTTGTAGAGGATGAACGTTACGACGGCGCTGAAAACTATCGAGACGAGGGTTGCGAACACCTGCACGCCGAGCTGATGCCAGTCGCCGTAGAGCGCGCCCTCAACGCCGCCTTCGCCCGTGATGGCCTGGGTGGCGAACACGCCCGTGAGGATTGAACCTACGATACCGCCGATGCCGTGAACGCCGAAGGCGTCGAGAGCGTCGTCATATTTATATTTAGGCTTGATCACAGCTACCATGAAGAAGCAGATAATCGGGGTTATCAGACCGATGCAGAACGCGCCGAGCAGGTCTACCGAGCCTGCGGCCGGCGTAATGGCCACCAGTCCGGCTACGGCACCTGTGCAGGCGCCTACGGTTGTCGGCTTCTTGTTGAAAATCCAGTCGATAGCCATCCACACAACGGCGGCCGTGGCTGTGGCCACATGCGTTACGAGGAAGGCGTTGGCAGCCAGTCCGTCAGCAGCCAGTCCGCTGCCGGCGTTGAAGCCGAACCAGCCCAGCCAGAGGAACGATGTGCCCATGAAGACGAACGTGATGTTGTGCGGCGTGATAGGATGACCCACGCGGTAATCCTCACGCTTGCCTATCATCAGCGCCATTACGAGGGCCGAGATGCCGGCGTTGATGTGCACTACGGTGCCTCCGGCGAAGTCTATCGCGCCCATCTCCTGCAGGAATCCGCCGCCCCATACCCAGTGGGCCATGGGGAAATAGGCTATTATTACCCAGAGGATGATGAACACCATGTAGCCCTTGAACTTGATGCGCTCGGCAAAGGCGCCCAGGATAAGCGCCGGCGTGATGAGCGCGAACATGCACTGGAACATGACGAACGTCAGCTCGGGTATGTTGCCCGTGGTGAGCGTGTCGGGCGTTATGCCGCAGAGGAAGGCCTTGTCGAAGCCTCCAATGACGGCGAACAGCGCGCTGCCGGAGTCTTTAAAGCCCGTGCCGAAGGCCCACGTGTAGCCTATGGCCACCCACAGAATGCTTATCACGCCCACGATGAGCATGGTCTGCATGATGATGCTGAGCACGTTCTTCTGGCGCACCAGTCCGCCGTAAAACAGCGCGATGCCCGGTATCGACATCAGCAGTACCAGTATTGTGGCTACAATCATCCACGCCGTGTTGCCGCTGTCGAGCGCGGCCTCGCCCGTGCCTGCCAGCGCCCCCGTGGCCGGGAGAGCCGCCATGAGAGCCGCCGCAGCCACTCTGCGGCCGGCTGTATATAACGGTGAAAATGTTTCTTTAATCCTTTTCATAATCTTTCTCCTTTTTGATTTTTTAATTACTTGATAATCAGTAACTTGCAATAAGCCGTCTTTTGGCCGGCAAAACGTGGCATATCAGCCTGCCGGATACGGCCTTTCGTCTGCTGAAATAGCATTTTTTAGAAATAGGACTAATAAGGCGGATAGGGCGGATAAGGCGGATATGACAAATAAGACCAATAAGGCAGATAAACAGCCTGCTCACTTACTACTTACTCCTTTTCTCCTTACTCCTTTACTTCTTCTCTCCTTACTCCTTTACTCCTTCTCTCCTTACTACTATTTTTACCTTTTTACTTTTTTACCTTTTTACCTTTCAAGGTCCTATTCTTCCTGTTCGGCGTTATACAGGGCTATGTCTCCGCGCTCGCCGGTGCGTATGCGTATGGCGTCGTCAACGGGTATGATGAAAATGCGGCCGTCGCCTATCTCGCCCGTCTGTGCGGCCTTCAGTATGGCCTGCACGGCCCTCTCCACGTTCTTCTCGCGTACGACGAGCGACACCAGCGTGCGCTCTATCGAGCTCGTGTCGTACACTATGCCTCTGTAGATGCGCCCCTGGCGCGCCTTTCCGTTACCGCGCACGTCATAATAAGAGAACCATTCGATATCGGCCTCAAGCAAAGCCTTCTTCACGTCCTCAAACCTTGACTTGCGGATGATTGCTTCAATCTTCTTCATTGCTTTCTCTCTTTTTGTTACATTAATAATAAATATATTGTCAATAAGTAAATTACATGTGCAAATTTACAGCTTTTTGATACTTAAAACAATATTTAAACGGCATTATGTAACAAGAAAACCGCCGCCGTCTATAATTTTGCAGGCATTCAATGGGTTTTAACTTCAATATGTAAATAATAACGCTTTAAATCAAGCAAATTGTAATCTGACCGGCGCAAGCCGCAAATTTTTGCAACAAATATTGTTCAAAAGCTTCCAAAATTACATTTTGTATAAATTCGGTATATATTTGATTTCAATCTGAAAGTTATCGGCCCAATGGCCTGATATATAGTAAGTTGACATACGCAAAACTTTGATTTATGACCTTGCCGGCTTTTTTGTTTAATCAAAATGTTGTAAATTTGCACACAAGATAAGACAAAAGTACATACATTAAGATAAAACCACATCAAAATGACAGGGCAAGAGATAGAGTTCACCAAGATGCACGGAGCCGGAAATGATTACATCTACGTGAACACCTTATTATATAATATACCTGACCCGGCCGCAGCCGCCGTTAAATGGAGCGACCGCCACAAGGGCATAGGCAGCGACGGACTGGTGCTGATAGGGGCGCCGGCGACGCCCGAGGCCGACTTCTCGATGCGCATCTTCAACGCTGATGGCTCCGAGGCGATGATGTGCGGCAACGCATCCCGCTGCATCGGCAAGTACCTTTACGAGAAAGGAATGACGCCGAAGACGGAGATCAGGCTCGAGACTCTGTCGGGAATAAAGACGCTCAGCCTGCACGTCAGCGGCGGAACGGTTGACAGCGTGACGGTGGACATGCTCGCACCGGCGTTCGACGTGCCGTCACAGTACGCCCCCGCTGACGGCCACTCGGCCGACGAAGGGCTTACGGCCGGCGGCCGCGTGTTCAAGGGTACGTTCGTGTCGATGGGCAATCCCCACTTCGTAACCTTCGTTGACGACATCGCGACGCTCGACATCGCCCGTTACGGCAGTCTGCTTGAGCATGACAAGGCGTTTCCGTCAAGATGCAACATAGAGTTCGCCCAGGTAATGGCTGACGGCACGATACGCACCCGTGTGTGGGAGCGCGGCAGCGGAATAACAATGGCCTGCGGCACTGGAGCCTGCGCCACGGCGGTAGCCGCCGCGCTTACGGGCCGCTCAGGCCGCTCGAGCGACATCGCTATGGACGGCGGCACGCTCTCGATAGAGTGGCGCGAGGCCGACAGCCACGTCATGATGACCGGTCCGGCGGAGTTCTGCTTTATTGGAAAGGTAAAATGGTAAAAAAGTAAAAAGGTAAAAAATAGGAGTAAGGAGGAAGTAGTAAAAGTAGGAAGGAGTAAGGAGTAAGTAGGAAGGAGAGAAGGAGTAAGTAGAAAGTAGTAAGTGTTATTTCAGCCTTATCTGCCCCATTGGTCCTATTTCATCTGATTTAGTATCAGCCTTATCAGCTCTATTTGTCTTATTGCTCTCAGCCTTAATTACTTTCTTAATTCATAATTAAAATCGTATGGCATTAATAAACGAACATTATCTGAAACTGACGAAAAACTACCTCTTTGCCGACATAGCCAAGAGGGTAAACGCCTTTAAGGTGTCGCATCCCAAGAGCAACGTCATCAGTCTGGGCATAGGCGACGTCACCCAGCCCCTGTGCCCCGCCGTAATCGAGGCTATGCACAAGGCCGTTGACGACATGTCTACAAAAGAGAGGTTTCATGGCTACGGCCCTGAGCAGGGCTACATGTTCCTGCGCGAGGCCATTGTGAAGAACGACTTTCTGCCGCGCGGCATACATATCGACCCGAGCGAGATATTCGTCAACGACGGCGCAAAGAGCGACACGGGCAACATTGGCGAGCTGCTGCGCTGGGACAACAACTTCGGCGTTACCGACCCGATTTATCCGGTGTACATTGACTCTAACGTGATGTGCGGCCGCGCCGGCACGCTGAAGGACGGCAAGTGGAGCAACGTGACCTACATGCCCTGCTTGGAGGAGAACAACTTCGTGCCGCAGATACCTGACCACCGCGTCGACATAATATATCTGTGCTACCCGAACAACCCCACGGGCACCGTGATAAGCCGTGACGAGCTGCGCAAGTGGGTCAACTACGCGCTGAAGAACGACACCATAATATTCTACGACGCGGCCTACGAGGCTTACATCCAGGACCCCGACATACCTCACTCTATCTATGAGATAAAGGGCGCCAGGAAGGTTGCGATAGAATTCCACAGCTACTCCAAGACGGCCGGCTTCACCGGCGTGCGCTGCGGCTACACCGTAGTGCCCAAGGAGCTGACCGCCGCCAGCATGGACGGCAGCGAGCGTTATCCGCTCAACCCCATGTGGGACCGCCGCCAGTGCACCAAGTTCAACGGCACCAGCTACATCAGCCAGCGCGCCGCCGAGGCCATATATACGCCCGAAGGCAAGCGGCAGGTGAAGGAGACCATCGACTATTACATGGGCAACGCACGCCTCATGCGCGAGACGCTGACAAGGCTCGGCCTGAAGGTCTACGGCGGTGAGAACGCTCCCTACCTGTGGGTTAAGACGCCCGCCGGCACGGGCAGCTGGAAGTTTTTTGAGCAGATGCTCTACGGAGCGCAGGTGGTGTGCACGCCGGGCGTGGGCTTCGGCCCCTCAGGCGAGGGCTTCGTGCGCCTCACTTCGTTCGGCGACCGCGACGACTGCCGCGAGGCCCTGCGCAGGATAGGCGAGTGGATGATGAGATAACGGCAAGGAAAAGACATTATGTAAAGGTGAGAATCTGCAGCCCGCATGTGGCCACTGCCCGCTGAAAGCATTCCCGGCTACCGTCACTCCTGCCACGATTATGATAACCCGAGTATTAATTTATTAAGGTAAAGAAAGGAAGGAAACCATGACAGCAAAAAGGAAAGCAGCCGTAACGGCTCTCGCACTAATGGCTACTGTAATGACGGCAAGTGCACAGGATAAGGTGGAGGCCACGGTTCAGGCCGACTTCGTGAGCCAGTATATCTGGCGCGGACAGGACTTGGGCGACATCAGTCTGCAACCTACATTGGGCGTATCGTATAAAGGTCTGGCGCTTACGGCGTGGGGCAACGTGGGCCTGTCTGATCCCGACGACACCAAGGAGTTTGACCTTACGCTGAGCTACACCGCGGGAGGATTCAACATCGGCGTGACCGACTACTGGTTCAACTCGCCCAACGACCGCTACTTCAGCTACGCGGCGCACGAGACTTCACACGTGTTTGAGGCCAACGTGGGCTATGACTTCGGCCCCGTGGCCCTGCAGTGGTACACCAACTTCGCCGGAAACGACGGCACCGGCAAGGGCGGCGACCGTGCCTACTCGTCTTATTTCGAGGTGAGCGCCCCGTTCCGCCTGGCCGGACTCGACTGGAAGGCCACTGTAGGCGCCGTGCCTTACGCCACGAGCTTCTACGCCGAGGCTGACGGATTTGCCGTCACCAACGTGTCGCTGAGGGCAGAGAAGGAAATCCGTGTGACAAAAAGCTTCGGCATACCGCTCTTTGCAGGCATATCAGCCAATCCGAGTACGGAAAAGGCTTACCTGGTGTGCGGTTTTACGTTGCGTCCGTAACAAAATGAACGATTATCAGCGTAAAATACGTCTAAAATAAAATTTAAGAGTATATTTGCACAAAATTTAAGCAGCCACGCCCGGTCTGCGGGCCCTCCGGCCTGCCCCTTACAGCAGGAGCGCCGGGAGACCCGCCGGCCGGAAGGCCAACAAAAAAACATAAAAAGATGTCAAACTTAAGATTTCAGGTTGTAGAAGAGGCGTTCAAGAAGAAGCCTCTCGAAGTAATCGCGCCGGTTGAGCGCCCGTCAGAGTATTTCGGCAAATACGTGTTCAACCGCGCCAAGATGTACAAGTACCTGCCCCCGTCGGTGTACGACAAGCTCATTGACGTTATCGACAACGGCTCGCGCCTTGACCGCTCGATAGCCGACGCCGTGGCAGCCGGCATGAAGCAGTGGGCCGAGGAGAACGGCGTAACCCACTATACGCACTGGTTCCAGCCGCTCACCGAGGGCACGGCCGAGAAGCACGACGCCTTCATAGAGCACGACGGCAAGGGCGGCATGATAGAGGAGTTCTCAGGAAAGCTGCTCGTTCAGCAGGAGCCTGACGCCAGCTCGTTCCCCAACGGCGGAATACGTAACACCTTCGAGGCGCGCGGATACTCCGCATGGGACCCCACATCGCCCGTCTTCATCATTGACGACACCCTCTGCATCCCGACAATCTTTATCTCTTACACCGGCGAGGCGCTCGACTATAAGGCTCCGCTGCTGCGCGCCCTACACGCGGTGAACGTGGCAGCTACGGAGGTATGCCATTACTTTGACCCCAACGTGAAGAAGGTTACGAGCAACCTCGGCTGGGAGCAGGAGTACTTCCTCGTTGACGAAGGCCTCTACAGCGCCCGCCCCGACCTGATGCTGACCGGCCGCACCCTCATGGGTCACGACTCGGCAAAGAACCAGCAGATGGACGACCACTACTTCGGAACCATTCCGGACCGCGTCCAGGCCTTCATGAAAGACCTCGAGATACAGGCCCTCGAGCTGTCAATACCGTGCAAGACGCGCCACAACGAGGTAGCGCCCAACCAGTTTGAGATAGCTCCCATATTCGAGGAGACCAACCTCGCAGTAGACCATAACATGCTGCTGATGTCGCTCATGAAGAAGGTGGCACGCAAGCACGGCTTCCGCGTGCTGCTGCACGAGAAGCCCTTCGCCGGCATCAACGGCTCCGGCAAGCACAACAACTGGAGCCTTTCGACCGACACGGGCGTGCTGCTCCACGCTCCCGGCAAGACTCCGGAGGACAACCTGCGCTTCGTAACCTTCATCGTTGAGACCCTCATGGGCGTCTACCGCCACAACGGACTGCTCAAGGCGAGCATCATGAGCGCCACCAACGCTCACCGCCTGGGCGCCAACGAGGCTCCGCCCGCCATCATATCATCGTTCCTGGGCAAGCAGCTCAGCGAACTGCTCGACCACATCGAGCGCAGCGACAAGGACAACCTGTTCAACGTGGCAGGCAAGCAGGGCATGAAGCTCGACATACCGGAGATACCCGAGCTGCTCATTGACAACACCGACCGTAACCGCACCAGCCCCTTCGCCTTCACGGGTAACCGCTTTGAGTTCCGCGCCGTAGGCTCTGAGGCTAACTGCGCCAGCGCCATGATAGCCCTCAACACGGCCGTGGCCGAGGCCCTTACCGACTTCAAGCGCCGCGTTGACGCCCTCATAGCACAGGGACAGGACACCACCGACGCCATCATCGACGTTATCCGCGAGGACATCAAGACGTGCAAGCCGATACGCTTCGACGGCAACGGATACTCTGACGAGTGGGTGGAGGAGGCCAAGCGCCGCGGCCTTGACTGCGAGACGAGCTGCCCCGTAATCTTCGACAACTACCTGAGCGACAGCTCGGTGAAGATGTTCGAGTCGATGAACGTCATGAACCGCAAGGAGCTTGAGGCCCGCAACGAGGTGAAATGGGACACCTACACCAAGCGCATACAGATAGAGGCGCGCGTCATGGGCGACATCACGATGAACCACATCGTGCCCGTGGCAACACACTATCAGAGCCAGCTGGCCAAGAACGTGCAGAACATGCGCCAGATATTCCCCCTGGAGAAGGCCGAGAAGCTATGCGCGCGCAACATGAAGCTCATCGAGGAGATAGCCGAGCGCACGCAGACGATAGAGACAGGCGTTGAGGAGCTTATCAACGCCCGCAAGGTGGCCAACAAGATAGAGAACGAGCGCGAGAAGGCGATAGCTTATCACGACACCGTAGAGCCCAAGATGGGCGAGATACGTTACCAGATAGACAAGCTGGAGCTTATCGTGGCAGACGAGCTGTGGACGCTGCCTAAGTATCGCGAGCTGCTCTTCATCAGATAAGAAGCCATACGATAATGATATATTTAAATGCAGAACGACTTAACTTCAAAAGGAAAAAGGAAAATCCGTTTCTTTTATTGGTTGTTTAAGTTTGAGGCGCGGAATGGCTGCGAAGCCACTTCCGCGCATTTTTTTGTTTCACCCTCACCTCAGGCGTATTATCCTCACGGAGACGGCAAACGGCATGACGAAAGGCCGCCTCTTGCACGGCAAGAGGCCGTCTTTCACGCTGCAACTGACGGCCTTTCGTAACTTCTTGATAATCAGCATGTAACGCGGCCGGATATAAACGCATGCCCGTACAGCCTTTATTGCAGCTTCAAATCCCGGCAGCAGCACGATAATTACGCCGCCGGACATCTTTCATAAAAAATCCTAAAAAGATAAACCATACGTTATATTTTACGTCTAAATATAAGTAATTTTGCGCGGAATAGCCGCATGCCGGCACCGCGCGCATGACTGAACAACTAAAAAACATCTACAAAATGAACATCAGGACTATCGTTGCCGCGCTGGTATTGGCCGTCGTACTCCCCTCGGCCGCTCATGCGCAGGCCTCAGGAAAGGCCGGCGGCAAGAAGAAAGTGAAATGGACAAGCATGGCCCAGAAGCTCAGCGACAGCTTCTTCACCACGGCTGAGGCCGCACGCATCGGCGACAACCTAATCTTCTACCAGCACCCCTCGGGCGGCTGGCCTAAGAACATGCAGCTGAACGAAGAGCTTACTGACGGCATGTGCCGGCGCGTGGACAAGATGAAGGCGGGCAAGCGCTACGCCACGATAGACAACCGCGGCACTACGACCGAGATAATTTACCTGGCACGGCTGTACCGCGCAACGAACGAAAAGAAGTACGGCGACGCCATGATGAGAGGCTTCGGTTATCTCTTTGAGGCGCAGTATGACAACGGCGGCTGGCCCCAGTTCTACCCTCTGTCGAAAGGATATTACACCCACATCACGTATAACGACGACGCGATGGTGAACGTGCTGAAGATAATGCGCGACGCGGCCAAGGGCAAGGCGCCCTTCGACATTCTGCCCGACAGCGTAAGGCAGCGTGCGCAGGCCTCGCTCGACAAGGGCGTTGAGTGCATACTGAACACCCAGGTGGTGCAGAACGGCGTGAAGACCGTATGGTGCGCCCAGCACGACGAGCTGACGCTGAAGCCTGCCAACGCGCGGGCCTTCGAGCTGGCGTCGCTCAGCGGACAGGAGAGTGACGGCATTGTGCTCTTCCTGATGTCGCTCTCAAAGCCCTCGCAGGCCGTGAAGGACTGCATAGAGAGCGCCGTGGCGTGGTTCAGAAGGAGCATGATAACGGGCAAGCGCATAGAGCGTTTCACCAATGCCGACGGCAAGAAGGACTACCGCCTGGCTGACTGCCCGCAGGACGACGCCGACTGCAGTCCGCTGTGGGCACGCTTCTACACGCTCGACGGCAACCGCCCGTTCTTCTGCGACCGTGACGGCGTGATGCGCTTCGACATCTCTGAAATAGGCTACGAGCGCCGCAACGGCTACAGCTGGTTCAACGACGACGGCGTGAAGGTGTTCAAGGAATACGACGAATGGAAAGCCACTAAGGGTAAGGATTAACCCCGGGCAAATAAATATCGGCACATGGAATATTTTATTTATAAGGACAAGCGGCAGCAAGGACCGTTCACCGTTGAACAGTTGGCCGCGATGGGGCTCACGTCAGACACGCTCGTGTGGCGTGAGGGCATGGGGCAGTGGACGCCCGCATGGCAGGTTGACGAGCTGAAAGCGGTCACAGGCGGCCGCCAGTCGGGCGCGGCCGCGCCTCCTCCTCCGCCCGTTGACGGCGACGCTGACCGCCCGCGGCAGGCTGACGGGCCGGCAGACAGCGCTCCGGCTGACGCCCCCGCGCATGAGAGCCGCCGGCGCCGCCGCGCCGTTAAGTGGCTGGCAGCGGCCGCAGTGGTGTTCTTCATCCTGCTGATGAGCTGCCCCAAGGCCGACGACCATTATGAGGCCGTCACGCGTGAGGTGACCGAGGCGCTCACTGATTCGGCCTCGTCGCTGTCTACCGGCATCGAGGCGTTCGACGTTATAGGCGGTGCGCTCGGCCGCGAGATAGTGACCCAGTTCGTCGGAGCAATGGCCACGCAGGCCGTCAAGGTGGATAATTACATCATCCTGTCGGTGGGCAGGGTTGAGCACGACGGCCGCTCGCACATAGTGTCGTTAGGCATTCTCGGCCATGTGTTCACCTTCAGCAGCGCCGACCTGCGCAAGGCCGTGAAAGACAGCTCGCCCCTGCCCGACACGATGGCGCTCTGACGCCGCGCCGTAAGGCACAAAGTAAAGAGATTTTTTCAGGACAACAATAATGAAGAAAAGTTTAGTAGCACTCGCGTTCGGCACCCTCGCACTGGGCATTGCCGAATTTGTAATGATGGGCATACTGCCCGACGTGGCCCGGAGCCTCGGTGTAAGCATACCTGACGCCGGTCACCTGATTTCAGCCTACGCCCTCGGCGTATGCTGCGGCGCCCCCATGCTGGTTGTCGCCCATAAGTATCCGCTGAAGAACATCCTGCTCTTCCTGGCGTGCATCATCCTGCTCGGCTCTACGCTGGCCGCCCTGTCGGTAAACTACTGGATGCTGCTGGCCTCGCGCTTCATCTCCGGTCTGCCCCACGGGGCTTACTTCGGAGTGGCCTCGATAGTGGCCGTCCGCCTGGCCGACGAGCGCCATAAGACGGGCGCCGTGTCGATAATGGTGGCCGGCATGACCGTGGCCAACCTCTTCGGCGTGCCCCTGGCTACGGGGCTCAGCTCGCAGGTGTCGTGGCGTTTCCCCTTCATCCTGGTTATATTCGTCAGCCTGATAGTGCTGTATTATATATGGAAATGGGTGCCCGGAGTAGGCGCGCTGCCCGACAAGGGGTTCCGTCATCAGTTCGCGTTCCTTAAGACCGGTGCCCCCTGGCTGATACTTCTGGCAACGATGTTCGCCAACGGCGGCATCTTCTGCTGGTACAGCTATATCAGTCCGTTGATGACCCAGGAGGGCGGTTTCAGCGTCGACGCGCTGCCCGCCCTGATGATAGCCGCCGGCTTCGGCATGGTGGCCGGCAATCTTATCAGCGGCCGCCTGTGTGACCGCCACCGGCCCGGCCACGTCGTGGCGTGGACCCAGTGCATAGCCATGGTGGCCCTGCTTATTATCTTCATGCTGGCAGATTTCGGCTGGCTGTCGGCCGCTCTGATGATAGTCTGCACGGGATGCCTCTTCGCCGTGAGCAGTCCGCAGCAGTTCCTCATCCTCAAATACGCTCCCGGCGGCGAGCTGCTGGGCGGCGCGAGCATACAGATGGCCTTCAACATGGGCAACGCCCTCGGCGCATTCTGCGGCGGACTGCCTATCGCCGCGGGTCTGCCGCCCCGCTATGCGGCCCTCGTCGGCGTGCCCTTCGAGCTGCTGGGACTTGCCGCCTGCCTGCTTTTCTGCCGGAAATACGAAAGAGTTAAGAGTTAGGGAGAAAGTTCTTAGGAGTTAAGGAGTTATGTAGTTAAGGAGTTAAGACATGTGCCTTTGTAGTTAAAGGTAGTTATAAGGAGTTATGGTAGTTAAAGGTCAATGGTCTTGCCGGTTGTCAGTTAATTGTTCATATCAGTCATTAACCGTAAAACCTCATGACCGTAGAGCCTCAAAACCTTAAAACCCGATAACCCCGTAACCGTAATACCATATAACCGCAAATCAATCAAATCTCCTTGTCTGCCGGTCTGCTTGTATCTTGTCTGCTAAAAAATAATTACCTTTGTGCCCGTGGACAAATATTCATCATCACCAGTTCAGTATTTAAGGCAGCAGCGCCTGCTGCTTGAAATTGAGTATAACAGCGAGAAAGAGGAGTTCCGCCGTCAGACTGAAGCCATGGGTTTGCAGCGCAAGGTGAAGCGCGGCGACGCGTGGTTCCCCGTCAGTGTGGGCAAGAGTTACTACAATTCGCTTAACCAGAGGGTCGTGGAGGTGCTGCGGACGCAGGACAACGAGATTGAACATAACTTCGAGTTCGGCCGCCCCGTGGTGTTTTTTATACAGAAGCCCCTCCCGACCTCCCCTGTGGGGAGGAGCCATATTACCCCTAAAGGCATATCAGACACTCAACAAGAAGGGGCGAACGCTTCTACAAAAGACATAGATATCACCCGCGAAAGTAAGTCGGTCTCCTCCCCACGGGGGAGGTCGGGAGGGGCTTCCTCTTTGTCGGGAGGGGCTTCTTTTTTATTTACCGGCACGGTAAGTTACGTTGACGGCGACCGCATGGTAGTCGCCGTGGCCGACAACGCGCCGCTTGACAAGCTGCAGAATGCCGGCAACGTGGGCGTGCAGATGTTCTTCGACGAGACTACTTACCGGCTTATGTTCGAGGCGCTCGACCGCGTTATCAACGCCAAGGGCAACCGCCTGGCTTATCTGCGCGACCTTTTCGCCTCACGGCAGAAGGCCGAGACGTTCTCGTTTGACCCCATACGCTTCCCCTGGCTCAATCCGGCGCAGGAGCAGGCCGTCAACAACGTGCTGCGCGCCAAGGACGTGGCGATAGTCCACGGACCGCCGGGCACGGGCAAGACGACAACCCTCGTTGAGGCGATATATGAGACTCTGCGCCGCGAGAACCAGGTGCTGGTGTGCGCACAGAGCAACATGGCCGTCGACTGGATTAGCGAACGGCTGGTTGACCGCGGCGTAAACGTGCTGCGCATAGGCAACCCCACGAAGGTAAACGACAAGATGCTGTCGTTCACTTACGAACGGCGGTTTGCCGATCACCCCGATTATCCACAGCTTTGGAGCATCCGTGAGGCCATACGCAAGCTGCGCCAGAACCGCAACAGACGGCGCGACGAGGGCTTTCACCAGAAGATTGAGCGGCTGAAAAGCCGTGCCACCGAGCTTGAGATACGCATAAACGCCGAGCTGTTCGGCGAGGCGCGCGTCATAGCATCTACCCTTACGGGCAGCGCCAACCGTCTGCTGTCGGGCCAGAAGTACGGAACGCTGTTCATCGACGAGGCCGCACAGGCTCTCGAAGCCGCCTGCTGGATAGCCATCAGACGTGCGTCGAGGGTGATTCTGGCGGGCGACCACTGCCAGTTGCCGCCCACGGTGAAGAGCATCGCGGCGCTGCGCGGCGGACTGGGCACCACGCTCATGGAGCGCATCGTAAGGCAGAAGCCCGAGGTGGTGACGCTGCTGAAGACGCAGTACCGCATGAACGAGCAGATAATGCGCTTCTCCAGCGACTGGTTCTACGGCGGAATGGTTGAGGCCGCGCCGCAGATCAAGTACCGCGGAATACTCGACTTCGACAACCCCATGATGTGGATTGACACGGCTGACGTGGAAGGCAAGGAGGAGTTTGTCGGCGAGAGCTTCGGCCGCATCAACCGTGCCGAGGCCGACCTTACGCTCAGCGTGCTTGAGGAATACTTCACAAAGATAGGCAAGCAGCGCATACTTGACGAGCGCATCGACGTAGGCATCATCTCGCCTTACCGCGCCCAGGTGCAGCTCTTACGCAAACTGATACGCAAGAAGGAGTTCTTCAAGCCCTACCGCAGCCTCATTTCGGTCAACACGGTGGACGGTTTCCAGGGGCAGGAGCGCGACATCATCGTCATCTCTCTTGTCCGCGCCAACGCCGACGGGCAGATAGGCTTCCTCTCAGACCTGCGCCGCATGAACGTGGCAATCACCCGGGCACGCATGAAACTGATAATTCTCGGCGACGTGCCCACCATGACCCGCCACCCGTTCTACAGGAAACTGTATGAGTATGTAGCTCAGCCTTACGCCTGAGCTACTAGGAGTTAAGGAGTAATTTTTCAGGAGTTAAGGAGTTATGTAGTTAAGGAGTTAAGACAAATGTCTTGTTGCCGTAAAACATATTTTATTGTCTGCATATCCGTTTGACTTCTGAAAAAGAACTTTAGGAATTAATTCAGATGTCTTGCAAGCTGTCGTTTTGACGCAAGCAGCAAAACATTTGTCTTAACTCCTTAACTACATAACTCCTTAACTCCTGACCAGAAATAACTTCTTTAACTTCTTAAATTTGACCCTCCATGCTTCAGCGAGACTACATCCAGCGGCTTATCCGTGAGTTCATGGCCGCAATCCAGCGTTTTTTAGAAAAGAAAGAAATCGGCGAAAGGCAGCAGGAGGCGCGCCGGCTGTTCATCAGTTACATGGGCGACTACGACTTTTACCATGTCGCCGGGTTCGACGACGTGATGCAGTCGTTCGCCCGCTACCCCGAGGAAGAGCGCCTCTGGCGCATGGAGATGCTCGCCGAGCTGTACAACGCCGAGGCCGACCTGCTGAGCGGCCCCATGCGTACCGCCCAGCTCGACAAGGCCTTCATGCTGTTCGACTTCATCGACCGCCACAGCGGCACCTACTCGCCCGACAGGCTGAGAAAGATGAAAGACATAGACGGCAGGCGTCACTCTGATACCGCCAGATAAGCAGATGTCACGGGCGCTGAGTCCACTTTTTCACACATATCTTTCCGCTTTACTGCCTTTTTTAGTATTTTTGCATCATAACCTGAAAACAAGCGCCGTTATGATGACACATCCCTTATGGACAGATGAATACTGGCTGCTGCTGATGAAGCTGTACCTGCGAAAGCCCGAGGGCGTCAAGCCCATGTACTCGCACGCCATGGTTGACCTCAGCCTTGAGCTGCACATACCCCCGCAATACCTTTACGGACAGATGTTCCGCCTGCGCCGCCCCGACACTCCGGCGCTGACGCGCTTCGTTGGCAAGTACGCCGCTGACCCTAAACGCCTGGGCCGCGCCGTAAAGAGGCTGCGCCGCATGCGGGGATTCGACAGCTCCGGCAGATTCTATGACGGCGTGGAGGTGAAGGAGACGTTCGAGAAAGACTTCCGCCCGATAGCCGGAGCCGGCGGCATCATGCCCGTGACGCTCATCATCGTGCTCGACCTTTACTTCCGCCTTACGCCCGCCACCATGGTCGTCGAGACGCCCGAGGTGGTCTCCCTTGCACGCACGCTGCACCTTAAGGCTGCCGACGTGGTTGCCGTACTCGGTCTGTTCCAGGTCTGCGACCCTTACCTTAAGCGTAACGTTCCGCCTGAGAGCCCTCTGTACGCCGCCTGCCGCGACGTGTGGCAGCGCTACGGCAACGGCAGTCCGCAAGAGCTTGCCGCCCTGGCGGCGCAGCTCAGGTCATACTTCTTACGTTAATACTTCAGGGCAATATGATTGCCTGAAAAACAATATGCCGCCTTTCGTGCTGCGAAAGGCGGCAAAACGCAGAGTAAAAGGCCGTGTTTCACATGCTGAAACACGGCCTTTTGTAATATATTGAGTATCAGGGCGTTGCGGCTGCGGAGGCCGGTTGTCAGTAGATATACTCCACGTCTGACTTCTTGAAGCGCAGTATGCGGGTGTCGCGGTTGCCCGCCCCGTTCCTGTGCAGGTAGAAGGCGTTCATGGCTCCGGCCATGTACCAGCCCTCGCCGGCGGGCGAATACACGCTGAAGAGTATGTTGTTGTAATGTCCGGCGTGCATTATGCCGTCGGCGTTCCACTGCGCTCCCGGTCCGTACCATACCACGGGCTCGTGTTCGGGATAGTCGGGCGACCACATGGCGATTGAAATCAGGTCGGAAACGGCGGTTGAGCCTACGGTCAGGCTGTTCTTGCGGCGCTGCTCACGCTTTATCTGGCTGTGGCCGTTCCACGGTGTCTTCAGCGTGTGGGTGCCGTTCCACATCAGCCACACGTAGTCAGTGGCGTCAAAGATGCGGTTGAAGTCGCTCATCGAGGGCAGCTCGTAGCCGTCGGGCGAGAGGGCGTCGGCCGGCAGCTTGTTGATATGTTCGGCCACGTCCATGCTGAAGCCGTCCATAACGAGGCGGCCGTCCTGCTCGATGACCTTCATGCCCTGTCCGCTTGAGCCCTGGTAAGCCCACTGCCACAGGCGGCGGTACTCGTCGGCTGAGCATGCCGCCAGATAGTCGTAAACGGTCTTTCCGGCCGCGGCGGCGGGGTCGGCTGACGCGAGTATCTGGTCGTCAAAGCTCCACGAGCGCCCCATGGCGTTGTACTTGCACCACCATATGCCGTGCAGCCACGTCACGGGCAGGCCGTAGTTGCGGCGCACTATGGTGTACTCCTCGCGCGTCTGCCCGTCGCTTATTACTATCACCGCCTCCTGTCTGCGGCCGTCGGCCGTAGGGTCGTTGGGCCGCCATCCGCCCAGCACGCGCCATGTGCGGCCGGCCGTGCGGTCAAGCTTCACCCAGGCGTCCTCGCCTTGGGCAAACTCCACTGACATGCTGCTGCCCTCGGGCAGGGTGAACGTGCCCAGCTCGTTGTCTACGTAGCGGCCGAAGTCGTGGCGGTAACCACTGTTGTCGAAGCTCATCGGTCCGGTCACGGTTGTCGGGTTTGGCAGCAGCCTTAGCACTATGTTGTCGTCAGGATAGATGTTGGTCAGCCCCTTGCGGCGGAACTGCACCACGACGTCCCTGCCGCTTACGCCGGGCGCATAGAGGCTCTTGCTCACGCGGAACGTGTTCATGCCGGCCGTCGACGTGGCCTTCTGAGGCGTCACGCTGAGCAGATAGCCGTCGGCCGAGACAAGCTCAAGCTCCTCGTCGGCCTTTATCTTTAGGGTGAAGTCGGCGGCGCGGTGGGGCAGGGTCAGCGTCCTGCCGTCGGGCGAGAGCTGCGCTCCGTAAGGCAGAACGTCAGCCGAGGCGTCAATCGAGAGCGCCCCGCTCCTGTCAGGAAAGGCGTCGGCCGTGCCGCCGTCGCCCCATGGTATTACGGTAAGATACGCTTCCTGGGTAATCTTGTCCTTGCGCAGGGTTATGGTGTAGCGGGTGTTGCGCGTGACCGCGGGCGGCAGGGGCGACTTTAAGTGATACTCGCGGCCGTCAATCACGGCGTCAACCTCTACGCTGAGGCTTGTGTTGTACTGCTCGTGTACGTAGGCGTAAGGGTCAAGCTCAATGTCGCCCGTGGGCACGTCTTGCGGCTGCGGCTGTCCCTCGCCGGCGAAGAGCCGCCCCCTGAGCGCGGCGTTGCGTATCACGGCGCGGCTTACCACGGCCTCTCCGGCGACGTCTGTAATCATGTCATACCGGGCCATGCCGCGGCGCAGCGTCAGCGGAACGGCCTGCGAGGAAGAGCCCGACAGAACCGCGGAGCCAGTAAAGAACATGTCGCCGCTGTCTGTCAGCGTCTCTGTCCAGTCGCTTTCGGCCGTGCCGGCGCCGGGGCGCTCATGTGGGGCTGAAGCCCCGGTCCACGCCACCACGTACAGAGTTCCGTCAAGGCTGTTCACCCTAAGGTCGTAGCCGCCTGACGTCTTGCTGAACAGGTCATAAACATATTTCAGCTTACCGTCAACAAAGTGGTAGCCTGCCATGCCGTCAACGTCACTCTCGGGCGAGTCAGGGCCGCCGGCTCCGCCATACTCGGTGAGCGCCAGCCTCACGCGTCCCGCTACGTCGCCGCCGTGAACATCGTCGGTGTCATGACACGAGCCGAGCACCAGCGGCAGCGTCATTACGGTTAATATCAGCCTTTTCATCATTTCAGAGTCTTATTGTTTATTTTCAGATATGTCTGAGGACGGGCGTCAGCTCGGTGTCGCCGCCCTCGGTCCAGTCTTCGAATGTTATGTCGAGAGATACGTCGATGTCGTCCTTGCGCACGGTAATGGTGTAGATGGTGTTGCGCTTAAGGTCGCCCGTGAGCGTCTTTTTCAGCGTGCGCGGCTTGCCGTCAATAACGGCGTCAACGGTAACTTCGATGCCGTCGTTGGCCTGCTCGTAGGCATACATCACGGCCTTCGTGTCGGCGGTCAGCGGCGAGCTGAACTCTTTAACTGCCGTGCCTCGGGTGACGCCGGCCGGCGAATGCTCGCCGTCAACGGGGAAGAGATAGGCCGACTGGGCAAGGTTGGCAAACTTGACGGCCTTAACCGAGGCGTCGCCGGCTGTGCGCAGGCGAAGGTCAAAGCGTGCCACGCCGCGCTTGAGGGTTACCGGAAGCACGGTCTGCTGCGACTGGCTGAGGCTGACGCTGCCGGTAAAGAAGTGGGCCGGAGCATCGCCGCCGGCAGCCAGCGGGTGGCGAAGCCAGTCGGCCTCGGATATTCCTGCGCTCTGGAGAGAGTCCAGGTTAAGGTGTCCGCCGGTGTTGGCCACAACGTACATCGTGCCCTCACGGCTGCCCACCTTTATGTCATAGCTGCTGCCTGAAGAAGGTATGTTCTTCAGAATCTCGGTCAGGCGGCCGTCCTTGAATATCAGCGCGTTGAGGTCTTCAATGTCGTTCTCGCCCTCGAGAGTCTGCTCGTTGCCGCTGTATCCTGCTATGACGGCCCTTACCGTCTTGCCGCCGGTGCCGGGAACGTCGGGCTGGTGGTCGTCGTTGTCGCACGAAGATACCGTCACTATGGCCATTGCCACTAAGAAAATCCTGCTCGCATTCTTGAAAATCTTTTTCATCTTTCTTTGGTTTTAATTGTTAATAAAATCAATAAATGTATTCAACCGGTGTCTTGACACACCTTATCGTTCTTGTCTTTATATGGTTCTGGGGCGTAAACTTCAGCCAGTTCTGCCCGGGTCGGTCGGCCGCCGCGTATCCCTCCATTACCCATGTCTGGTCAGGGTTGCCGTGAGTGGCCAGCAGAAGGTGCATCCGCGCTATATTTCCTGCCGCCGTCTGCCACTGGTGGCCGAGGCCGAACAGGGCCAGGCGGCTGCCCTCTGAGTCGAACGCATAGAACGCCACCGTGCCGTAGTTGTGGCCTAAGAAGTCGGCGTCGCGCTCCGCTATGGTCACGCTTATCTGGTTGCCGTGGCGGTTTGTGTAGGTTCTTGTGCCCGTTCCGCCTATGTTATGGTTGTCGTTTGCCGACAGCCAGGCGTAGTCGTCATAGCCCGGCACGCGGTAACCGTCGGGCGCCATCGAGGCAGGGTCTACCGTTCCGAAGTTGTGTCCGCTCGGACGCATGCCCTCATGATAGAAGTCTTGTCCGTCGTGGCGCAGCGGCAGACCGCCCGTGAAGCCTGCCTGATACTGGTCGCCCATCATCCTCAGCAGCACGTCGGGCTGTGCCGTGGCCAGCACTTCCATTATGTCGCGCCCCGCGGCGGGGTCGTCAGCGCACGTAATCTGGTCAGAGAAGCTGCGCGCATTGCCGCGAAGGTTGTACTTGGCCCACCACGTCTGGCCTATCCTGACCACCGGCAGCCCCCAGTTGCGCCGCCTTACGGTGTACTCCTCACGGTTACTGCCGCCGTCGTCGGTTATCACGATGCGCGCTTCCTGCACACGTCCGTCGGCCGTGGGGTCGTTAGGCCGCCATCCGCCTATTATCCTGTAACGCTTCGTCTGACCGCCGCGTGCCGTCAGGTCAGCCTTCATCCACGGTTCGCCCGGCGGCGTGCTGACCGTCAATGTCTTGCCTGCGGGTATCTCTACCGTGCCCAGCTCGCCGTCGGCATACCGCCCCAGGTCGCACACTCCGCTGCCGTCAAGCTCAAGCATGCCGCCGAAATGCACCGGACTTGCATCGAACACGAGGGTTATCCTGCCCGTGTTGACGCCGCCCTCGCTGACGTTGAGCCACACCATGCCCTGCCGCGTGCCGGGCAGCCTGACGCCTCCCGTCACGCTGATTGTCGTTGCGCTGCCGGCCGGAGCCACCGTAAAGCCGTCTACGCTGCCCTCAATGCTCACCGCCGCGGAGGCCTTTGTATGCAGGGCCAGCCGCCAGCTGCCGCCCGTATAGGGGAAGTACACCGTGTCTCTGTCGGCACTCAGGCGCACGCCCGGCCCTAACGTGGAGGCCGACTCGTCAACTGCGGCCGACGGGCGGGGAGCCGAGCCGCTGACGCCGCCGCTCTCCCATCCTCCGTAAACCACCGAGGCGGCCAGCTCGGCGCCGTTGCCGCGCACCTGTACGGTGTAGACATTGTTGCGTTCAAGCTCTTGCGGCAGGCTTACTCTCAGCCTGTGAAGCGCCCCGTCGAGGCGTGCGTCAATCTCGACGAGCGCCCCCGCGGCCGTGTTCTGCTCAGGAACATAGAGCAGCAGGTAACGTCCGGCGGCAAGAGGGCTGCCTGAATAGTCGGCCGTGAAGGCGAGAGTGTCCGCCGTGAGGCCGTCAGCCGTTGCCGTCTGAGGGAAAACGTAGCCGCGGCCGGCCAGTCCGCTTATCCTCACCGAGAGCACCTCGACGCCTGCCTCAGGCGTATTCAGGTCGATACGTGCCACGGCGCGCAGCATGTCAACGTTCACCGTGGAGGGCGTCTCGCGGCTGAGAACCGTCTTTCCGGTCATCAGCAGTCCGCCCGACGTCAGCTCGCTGACGTGCGCCGTCATGGCGGTGAAGTCGGCTTCGGCCGTCACTCCCGGCTCTGCGGCTGACAGTTCTGCCACGCCTGACGGGTTGGCCACGAAGTACATCGTGCCCCGACGCGCGGCGGGAGAGAACACGGCAGAGCCTCCGCTGCCGTCTCCCTGCGGCGCGAGCACCTCCTCGAGCACGCCGTCAGAGAATCTGTAGGCCGTAAGGCCGTTGATTTCAGAGTCGCCGTCGGCCGTCAGCCTGATGTTCACGGCAAGCGTTCCGCCGCTCTGGGCGTGGTCTGTGGCCACGTCGTCGCTGCACGACGAGAGCACGGCGGGCATCGCTGCTGCGGCCATAATAACGTAGAAAAGTCTGTTCATGTCAATGATATCTGTTCGGGTTTGACGCGCTGTTGAGATACTTCGGCGACTCTACAGGCATCTTTGAAATGTTGTTTATATAGAAATTGTTCATCAGCTCCTGCGCCCACGGGCCGTAAGTGAACGAGCTGTCATGGCTGTAGCCCATGACGTGGCCCAGCTCATGGAACATCACCTCGCAGGCATAGGCCGACGTGTAATGCTCGAACCAGCCGCCCTGGTAAGCTCCGAAGACGTCGCCGCCGCCCAGTCCCATGACGAGATTGCCCGTATATACCAGTCCGACGCGGATGCTGCGCTTCTGGCGCATCTGTGCCAGGACGGTCTCGGCCGTAACCTTGTCGTCCACTCCGCCGTTGCCGTAGAGGCGGTCCTCGTTCGCGCGGAGTATCTCCTCATGCTCGGGCATGTCAATCATGTAAGTGAAGTTGAGGAAGAACGCCACCACCTCGCGGCAGTGTACGGGCCTGATGCCCATCCAGTTGCCTGCCGGTCCGCCGTCGGGCTTGGTCGGGTCGCCGCCGTAGAGGGCGAAGCGGATGTCCCACCCGTGCTCTATCTTGCGCAGCTTGGCCCAGTAAGGGTCGGCCGAGACTATCTTGAAGTCGGCCTCCTGCAGCTCACCGGCGCCGAGGCGCGGCAGCGTCAGGATGCGCCCTGACTCTGTGCGGTAGACCGCCTCGCACGACAATGCCGGCAGGGCGGCGCTGAAGTCGGCGAAGGCGGGCACCGTGTCGAAGTAGGCCAGGTCGATGTATTCGCCCCCGGTGGCCGCCAGCCGCGCCCGTATGAGCACTCCGCTTACTGGCTTGGGCGAGTAGAAGCGCACGCTGAGGCTGCCCTCGGCGGTTATCCTGGTCTGCATCGGCTCGGCCGTGTTGAAGCTGCGCTGTGCCTGGTCGGTGTAGACGGTGTGCGGCTCGTCGTCCTGAAGTATCATCTTATGGTTGCCCTTGGCGTAGGCCTTGTCGGTGATGAACATCGTGCCGTTGCCGTCCTCGGGATGAGCGGCGCTCACGTTGACCGTATTAATATGGTTGGCGGTCATTGGGGCGGTGGTTATCTGGTACAGGCGCATGACGTCGTTGCCCGTATAGCCGCGCGTCTTCATGCTGACATAACCCTCCAGATTGTATCCTCCGGCGGTGGGCAGCAGCAGGTAACTGCGCCCTCCGGCCACGTCGAGCGTCAGCTTGCCGGCCTGCGACTCGCCGTAAAACTGACCGTCGGCCGACACCTCCGTGTAGAACACCGGACCGTCAAGCACGGCTACGGCCTCCGTCACGGCGTCCTCGATATAAGGATTGTTGAACGTCAGGCCGACGTCAAGGCGGGCCACGATGCGCTTCTGCTCTATCGAGCCGGGCAGGTCGGCCGTAACCGTCTGGCCGCCGTCGCCCTGCACGGCTTTTACCGTAAAGGCGGTTGACGACCTGAAATACTCGGCCGCGAGGGGCGCGCTCCTGTCCTCGGGAAACCTGAGCCACGTCTCGGCCGTGTGCCCGATGTCCTCAAACACCACGCCGTCGGCCGCCCAGTCGCCCTTCGCCCCGATGACGTGCAGGCTGTAACGGCCCGGCTGCAGGCCCTCGATATGTATGGCTGAGGAGGCCTTGTCATAGTATCCCTTCATGTTGCTGACCACACGGCCGGCAGCGTCGGCCACTACAAACTCTACCCTGTCATAGTCGGCCGGAGTCATGCGCGCGGCGCGCGGGTCGTTGCCGAAGCCGGCATACTGCAGCCCCACGCTTATCGTTCCGTCGCCTACAGGACGGCCTACGGCAGCGGCCTCGTCGTCGGTACACGATGCCGTTACCGCCGCAAAGGCCACGGCCAAAAGCAATGTTTTTACCAATCTTGATGTTATCATTATCCTGAAATTATTATCTTTGTATCGTATTCCGGCGGCAAAAGTACTGTAAGCCGGAATCCTGAACCGTCACAAATGTTACGGGGCACGAAGATTTAATGTTTTTTTCGAAATGGATTGCGATATATTCAGCCTCCCGCTGTTCAGTGGATGCAACAGGGCGGCAATAGAAAGTATTCTTGAAGACGGCCCGCTGAAGACGGCCCGTTACGCCAAGGGCGACGTGATAGCCATACAGGGCCTGCCCTGCCGCTCGATATTCCTGCTGTGCGGCGGCAGCGCCTACGCCCGCATGATAAGCGACGAGGGGCGCGAGCTGACGCTCGACACGCTCAGCGCCCCCGAGGTGCTGGCGTCGTCGTTCATCTTCAGCACCGAAGGCACGTATCCGGTGACGATAATAGCCGCCACCGACTGCGACATGCGCGTGATAGGACGCGACCGGCTGAGGCGGCTGATTGAGGCCGACAGCACCGTAATGTACAACTTCCTCAGGATAATATCTGACCACAGCATGTTCCTGAGCAACCGCGTGGCAGAGTTCGCCCTGCAGACTCTCTCGTCACGGGTGGTGGGCTATATCGAGCATTACGGCCCGCTCACCAACCTTCAGGAGACGGCCTTCATAATGGGCGTAGCCCGCCCGTCGCTCTCGCGCGTGGTGTCGCAGCTCGTCAGTCAGGGCACGCTCAGGAAAACGGCCGGCGGCTATGTGCTGGCCTCATGAAGGGCGGTGACGGCGCCACGTGAATCCCCTGAAAATCTTCATGATGACCATACCCTTTCCCGTTTGCCGTCTTTTGCGCTCCAAAAGACGGCAAAACGCACGGTAAAAGACGGCCTTTCGCACTCTGAAAGGCCGTCTTTCATAATCAGCCAGTATCATGCACGGCCGGGCACAGCGGTCCGCCCGCCGGCCGTAATACGTCAGGATTGACTGCCGGCGGACGTTTTTTTCGTTTACAAAGTAAACATTTCAGCACGTATGGCGGATTATTTCTGTTTTTTATTATTACCTTTGCTGAACGGCACTGAGGCATAGCTGAATATCTTGAAAAATCTGATTCATAATCCTGAAACACATGTCATTAGCATTGGAAGAAGTAATCATCGAGTCGCACGACGACTATGAAATATGGGCATCGGTCACAGTGGGCTTCGACGCCGGCAAGAACTTCGTCATCAGGCTGCAGTCAACCGACTATGACCACCATGAGAACGACTACACCGAAGACCTCGTAGTAAGTTTTGAGGACGCCTTCAGGATGTCGAGGCGGCTGCACATAAATATGGTTGACCTGCCCTCACACATGGCAAGCCGGTTCGGCGACTACTCTAACCTGTCAGTGCCCTCCGCCGTCCGTGCCCTTTTCAAGACAATGGCCGGCTACGTCCTTGACTGCGGCGCGCATTATAAGATTGTTGACAGAAGGCGCCGCTGACGCTGCTTCCGCCATCGGCAGCACGGCCTGTAGGGCAGGGGCTCGCTGCATGGCGCGGCTTAATGGCATGCCTGCAGTCATTTAAATAAAAAGATTTAAAAACGTAAGAATACAGATAATGAGAATTACTTTCCTGATACCACCGGTCCTGGATGGAGGACATCCGGCTGAGCGGACTTCCGGATGTACCCGTGTGGTTTATGCAACACCCAATATATATGAACTGACTGTTGTCGCATGTCTTGAGAAAGAAGGCTATGAAGATATAGAATATAAGGATTTTGTGTACGCTTCGCAAACAAAGAAAGACCTCACCGAGTTTCTGAAAAGCGACCGCAGCCAGGTGTATTGCATGTGGAGCGTTAATCTGTCAATAGAAAATGATATTGCCGTCAGCCGGCTAATCCACTCTTTCAGTCCGCAGGCGTATGTGATAATGATGGGCCCGGGGCCGACTTTCTTTGTCGAAAAATGCCTTGTTCATGATTATAACATCATCGTTAGAGGTGAGCCTGAGATAACGACATGTGAACTGATGAACGCGTTAAGAGACGGTAACGACTGGCATGATATTGACGGCATATCCTTCAGAAAAGACGGGAAGGTAATAAACAACAAGTTTCGTGGCATGATTAAAAATCTTGATGAGTTGCCTTTCCCGGCCAGGCATTTCATCAAAGACAAGGAATACCATAACCCTAAACTGAAGCTGACTCCTTATACCGTGGCCCTGACGTCACGTAACTGCCCGTACAAATGTATTTATTGTGTACCCAGCTCTTTGACTTTCGCACGTGAAATAGAATACCGGAAGTATTATCATAAAAAGCCTTTCATTTCATTCAGGTCTGAAGAAAGTATTGAGCGCGAGCTGAAAGAATTGCATGAGCAAGGCTATAAAGCAATCGGATTCGTTGATGATAATTTTATATGGAATGAGAAAAGGACGGTCGCCATATGCCGGTCTTTAAAAAAATATGGCTTTAAATGGGGCTGCCAGGCACGTGTTGACGCTATCACTGAAAACATAGCCAGAGCGTTGGGCGATTCAGGATGCCTTTATGTTGATTTGGGTGTTGAGTCGTTTGATGACGAAATACTTAAATTTATAAAAAAAGGTATCACCAGCGAACAGATTTATGAAGCCATACATCTGTTGAAGAAATATCGTGTGCCGGTAAAACTGAATATTCTTATCGGCACAAGTCCGCTTGAAACCAAGAAGACGTTGAAAGACACTCTACGTAAAGCGAAGGCTTTGAAAGTAGACCAGGTAATGTTCAATATTGTCTCACCTTTTCCCGGAACAGAATTTTACCGTATGGCGAAAGACAACGGCTGGATAACAACCGGTGATTATGTGCCTACCGATGTGCAGCGTAACTCTATCTTAAGCTACCCTCACCTTACAGATAAGGAAATGGAAAAAATCCTTTATTGGAACAATATCAGCTATTTTCTTTCCCCACACTTTATTTTCACACAGATAAAGAGGTTCTCAAACTTTAAGGAATTCCTGTACGCACTGAAAGTGTTGAAGGTAAAACTTTTCAGCTGATACCCCATGAAGATATCTATCATCATCATAACGTGGAACGGATTGGCACTGCTGCGTAGATGCCTTGAGTCCCTTCATGCGCTGATGCATAATAACGAGATTGAAATTATTGTGGTGGACAATGGCTCAACAGACAATACTGTTCCTTTTCTCAAAGAAACTTATCCGGATGTATTATGCCTGCCTTTGTCATCCAACAAAGGAGTGGCTTATGCCCGTAACAGAGGGTTGGAGAAAGCTCGCGGAGAATATTTGTTCATCTTGGATAATGATACGATTGTCAATACCGAGGCAATAACGGGCATGAAAGATTATATGGACAATCATCCTGAAACAGGCTTGTGCGGATGCCGGCTGGTTGATGTAAACGGTTTGGTGCAGGAAAGCTGCAAGCGTTATCCGGGCATTTTTGAGAAAGCTGCTAATGTACTGTCAAAAGGTTTTCGTTACGCATACGGAGAAAAGACCATGCAACGGCCGTTTGAACCTGTATATCTGATCGGGGCCTGCCAATTTTTCAGGAAAAAGGTGTATGAGCAGGTAGGCCCGTTGGATGAAAAGATATTTTATGGTCCTGAAGACGCTGATTTCTGCATAAGAATAAGGAAGAAAGGATGGAAAATAATGTATCTTCCGCAATTCACTATAATACATTTCTGTCAGAGAACTACTAATAAAAAAATCTTCTCAAAATTGGCCCGGAAACATATCGCAGGGCTGTTCCATTTTTATTGGAAGCATAAAAAATTTTTCTAGCAAACAATAGCTATGTATTTTATCTTAGATTCAGATTAAAGTCATAGTTTGCCATGTCACGTTATGTTAATAAAGCATAACTTGATGGATTTTGTTTGCCTTTTCTGCAAACTTTGTTGACTGTCTGAGTATAATTACTCCACAGGTACCGAATTTACCGGCCGGCCGCAGGAATTACGCGAGTGATTTCCTGCGGCCGGTAAAATTTTAGATGATGTGCCTTGTTTTGGCACGGAGTAATGTTTTCTTTGCAGAAAAAATGAAAGGAAAGATATGAGACAGAGAGTAGAACTTTTTACAGAGAGGCTTATCATCAGAACTCCTGACGAGAATGACGTGCATGACATTTTTGTTCTGATGAGCGATACCGAGATTGCTTTAAGCACGGGCTTCCGCCCGATGACCACTCCCAGCGAGGCCGAGGGCAAGATACGCAGGGGCATTGCTGACCTGATGATGTTCGCCATCGCGGAGAAGACGTGCCCGGAACGTACCGTAGGCGTATTTGAGGTTTATCCTCACATTGTGAACACCGTTGACGGCGAGAAGCGTAATTATGGTATCTGCTATTTCCTGCACCGCGATGCCCGCGGCAAGGGATACATGACTGAGGTTGTTGAGAGGATGAAGGCTTACATGTTCAGTGAGCGTATGGCCGACTCGCTGACAATTTCCGTTTTTCCGCGTAACGACGCGTCGCGCAGGGTGGCGCTGAAGTGCGGCTTCACTTACGAGGGACTTGAGAAGAAGTGCGGCATGACGTTCCGCGACGAACTGGTTGACCTTGAATATTATACTCTTGACAAGGAGGAGTATCTTAATCCGGGGAAGAAGACCGACAAGGAACGGGTGGTGACCGCCGAGAGGCAGAAGTGGATAAACCAAGGGGGCATACTTTATCCTATCCCGGGCTATGCCACGCTGCTGCCGTGCCCGGGCAGCGGAATATTCCGCGTCTATGAGGAGCCGCAGACCAGAAGGCTCGGCCTTGAGAAGATTGACGAGACGTTTACTTTCAGCTTCAAGATATATGACCTCGGCTGTGAAGACGTTATGGAGAGGGTTATCAAGACATGGTCATCAGAATTGTTCGCGCAGAGCAACAAGAATCTGGGCGTTATCTTCAACGGCCTGAAGGGCACGGGCAAGACTATCGCCGCCAAGCTGCTGAGCAACCGCACAGGGCTGCCTGTAATCGTTATTTCAAAGCCGCTGGAAGGCCTGCTGGAGTTTGTCCAGTCGCTGTGCTTCGAGAGCGTGATACTTATCGATGAGGCCGAGAAGACGTTCAGCGATGAGCGTGAGGTGCTGCTGAAGATGATTGACGGGGTGTATAACAACAGGCGCAAGCTGTATATCCTCACGACAAACAAGCTGACCGTGGACGAGAATCTGCTGGGTCGCCCCGGCCGCATACGCTACATCAAGGAGTTCGGCAACCTCTCGGCAAAGGCTATCAACGACGTCATTGACGACAACCTTAAGGACATGTCGCTTAAAGATGGCGTCCTGAGACTGGTGGACACGCTCGAGATATCGACAATCGACATCCTGAACGCGATTATTGACGAGTGTAACATTATGGGCGAAGTGCCTGCCGGCAACATGCTTAACGTTCCGAAGGCGAAATACAGGCTGAGGATAGTTCAGTTTGAGAACCTTGACATCAACTTGCACCATGAGGTGAAGGAATATATCAAGAACAGACTGGGACAGGGCGAGACGGTGGATGAGTGGCTGATGAAGGCCGTTGACTGCACCGGCGGAGGCAAAGTGAAAAGGAACAAGGACGTCATCGAGGAGAAATATGACTGCAGCGTGGACATTCATATGCAGCCGTCAAGCTGTGCCGCGGTTTACCTCGGCCAGCAGATGCGCTACAGCATCGTCACCAGCGCGCCTGACGCTTACGGCTTCTTCACGCTCGAGACTGACTGGGACGAGGTAACGCTCTGCTGCATGGGCAATAAGGCTGACACGCCTTCGCTCTACAGAGGCGAGCTTTTATAAAACTTAATAAACTGAAAACGATGAATGATAATCTTACCACAGAACAGATTCTGTGCCTGCAATTGCTGGGATATAAGGCGTCCGCGATAATCAAAGCGGACGCTTGTTTTTTCAACAGGGTGATGAGTGACAATGAGGCGGCGGAAGAAGCGCTCCGCAAGGCCGAGCTGCTGCTTGACAGGCAGCGGCGTATCGGCGTCAGGACTCTGCCCTTTTATCATCAGGACTTTCCTGAAGAGCTTAGAAAAATCGGAGATGAATGCCCGCCGCTGATTCATCTCAAGGGTAATATGGAGCTGCTTGGAAAGAAGGCCGTGGCCGTAATCGGCGCCCGTCAGGCCGACCGCAGGGGCTGCGGAGCGGCCTATAAGCTGGGTGCCGGGTATGGCGGAAAGGGCTGGGTGGTAATCAGCGGACTGGCCCTGGGCTGCGACGCCGCGGCTCATCGGGGCTGCATTGACGCCAAGGGCGGCACCATAGCCGTTGTAGCTACCGGCTTGGACCTTACCCACCCTAAAGAGAACAAGCCTCTGCAGGACATGATTCTTTCAGCCGGAGGCCTGCTGATGTCTGAACAGGCGGCCGGCGTAAAGGCTAATCCTTCACGCCTTGTGGCACGCAACCGTCTCCAGGCGGCGATGTCAGAGAAAGTTATTGTGGCCCAATGCCCCGAGCACAGCGGCACGATGCACACCGTGCGCTTCGCCCTGAGATATGGTAAAAGCGTATGCGCCGTGCGCTTTGACCGGCGTGACGCGTTAAGCTCCGGCAACAGCTATCTGCTCGACACAGGCCTTGCCCTGCCCGTATAGCGGGCCGCCCGCCCTGCCGTGGCGCTATAAGTCAAGTGTAAGCGGCAGAATCCGGCGGCTGTCAGAGTAGCCCGTCAGGGCCGAAACGATTATTAACACATAGCCCGTTATCAGCAGTGCAAGTACCGCCGCAATAAGTTTTCCGTGTCTCATGTCATTTCTTGTTTTGCGGTCATTAAAATCTGTAGCCGCCCGTCAGCCGCCATTTTCAGGCCGTCGGGCGGCATTCTTGTGTATGGTTGAGAGCTACACCGTACAGCGTATGCGCGCCGTGCGTTGTTCTGACAGCAAAGGTAAGCCCTCTGAATGCCAAACCGCGGCACTGCCCATAAGAAATTCCGCCGTGCGGAAATTCCATGATTGACTGCTGTAAATCTGTTAGGTAAACAACCGCTTTTTGTTTGAAGTAAATTCAGGCGTGGTCAGATTTTTCTGCTGTTTTCATATGTTCTTGATTTCCAGTAGTTTATGACCGCCATTGCAAAAGACGGCCTTTTGCCTTGTAAAAGACGGTCAAACGCCATGCAAAAGGCGGCATTTCAGAGTGTGGAATGCCGCCTTTCGCGAACTTGGAGGAAAAGGAGTAAGGAGTAAAAGTAGTAAGTTGTAAGTAGTAAAGTAGTAAGTATAAATGCCCTGCTGATTACAAGGCAAATCTCCTCGTCTGCTTGTCTCTTGTCTCCTCGTCTGCTTTAAAACATCTCCTTGTCTGCTCGTCTCTTGTCTCCTTGTCTGCTTTAAAATCGGCGGATGCTTTCAGCGTGCCGGCTTTGGCGTGCAGTGTAATCTTTCCTCCGTTGCATCCGGCACGCAGTATTACGAGTGCCGTGCCGTCGTACATATGTATGTGGGGCAAGGTGTTAATCTCGTGATTGGTTATGTCGCCGTTGTCAACGGCCACTATCCGTGCGTCGCCCTCTACCGTAAACGTCACCTCGCCGGTCGCCGTAGGCACTCTGCGTCCCTTTCTGTCAACGGCCGTAACGCGCACGTGTTGCAGGTCAGTGCCGTCAGCACGCCAGCCGGCGTTGTCGCCCTCAAGGCGCAGGGCAACGGCCTTTCCGGCTGTCTTTATCTCGTGACGGGCCTCCTCCTTGCCGCCGTTGCGGGCTATGGCGGTAACCTTGCCCGGCTCATACGCCACGTCTTTCCACTCTATCCTGTTGTGTGTCTTCGGATTGCCCTTGTCGTTACGCTTCACGCCTATGCTCCTGCCGTTGACCAGCAGCTCCACCTCGTCGGCGTTGGTGTACGTGTACAGGGTGTAAAGACGGCCCGGCGTGCGGTTCCAGTGGTCAGACAGCTTGTCGCCGTTGAAGTTCACACCGTTCCATACGGTCTCGTCAGCCTTCTCGTCAAGCACTCCGATGCGCACCAAAGGCTCGTCGGTGAACATCGACTTGACGAACCATGCCATCGGCTTCGGCCGCAGAGACATGTCAAAAACGCCCTCTGTCCACCCCTTGGCAGGCCAGCCGCGGGACTCGCCGATGTACTCTATCATGCCCCAGTAAGCCAGGCCTATCACCTTGTCGAGGTCCATCTCAAAGAAGTTAGGGCCCATGGCCGAGAGGTTGGCCTCGCTCTGGTAGAAGTTCATGTAGGGGAAGCGGCGGCGGTCGCCGGGGAAGTACATGTAGCGGTAGTTGTACGACTGTATGTCGGTAATCCTCGCCAGGTCGCACGGCAGGCTGTCGGTCTCAAAGCTGCGGCCGCGCGGATGCATGGCCACGGTTGTAGGCCGGCTGTCGTCATACTGGCGCAGCAGGCAGCGCTGCAGCTTGTACGGGGTAACGCCCCAGTCGCCGTAAGGTAGGTCGGGGTATGTCTGCAGCTCGTTGCCGAGGCTCCACATTATTATTGAAGGGTGGTTGCGGTTGGCCTTCACCCATTCGGTTATGTCGTGCTGCCACAGCTCTGACCATTCAGCCCGTCCGCCCAGATAGCGTCTTAGCCACTTGTCGTAAATCTCGTCAACCACCAGTATGCCGTATTCGTCGCACAGACGGTAGAAGTCTTCACTGTAAGGGTTGTGTGAAGCACGTATGTGATTGAAGCCGAACTCCTTAAGCATCTTTATGCGTTTCTCTATCGCGCGGGGATAGGCAGCCGCGCCAAGTGCGCCGAGGTCGTGGTGGTTGGCCGTACCTTTCAGCAGCGTTTTCTTGCCGTTGAGCTTGAAGCCGAACTCCGGACTGAACTCTATCGAGCGCATGCCGAACCGCTCTGAAACTCTGTCGAGCGGCGTTCCGTCGGCTGAATAGAGGGTAACTTCGGCGGTGTAGAGGTAAGGCGAGTCGCAGCTCCACAGCCGCGGAGCGGCCACGCGCATGGTGTCGAGGCTGTATGTCCGCAGCTTTCGCCAGCGGTCATACTTTGTCCTGGTGAGGCATGAGGCAACTTCCTTGCCTCCGGCGTCGAGTATGCGTGCGCCGATGATTACCTCGTTGAGCTTTCTGTCGTTGATATACGCCTCGCTCTCTATTGCCACAAGTCCGGCCGTGTCAGCCGTTATCTTCAGCGGATGACGTGCGAAATACTTGTCGGCGCAGGTTACTGTCAGCCTAACGTCACGGAAGATGCCGCCGCCCGTGTACCAGCGCGAGTTGTCGGGCTGGCGGGTGTCGGCTCTGACGATTATCTCGTTGTCGGCGTTATGCTTCAGTTTCTTGGTTATGTCGATGCCGAAGCCCACATAACCGTAGTCAGTTCCGCCTATACGCTCGCCGTTAAGATAAACGTCTCCGACAAGCATTATGCCGCCGAAGTCGAGAGTAACACGCCTGCCTTTCAGCCTGTTGTCAGGGTGCAAAACCTTTCTGTACCAGCCTACGCCCATCTCCTTGAATCCTCGTGCTGACAGACGGCTCTTCACGTTGGCGGCCATGTCGCTGTTGTCGGCTTTCTCGTCTTTTCCGGGAGGCACCCACGGCTGGCTTATCTGGAAATCGTGAGGCAGGTCAACGGTTACGGCCTTGGCGTCATCAAACACAGAATCGTTCAACTGGAACTGCCAGCCGAAGTTCAGTGAAATGGTGTCGCGCTGGGCAAATGTTGGTGAAAACGTAAGAGCACAGACGGCGGTAAATATTGTTTTCTTAATATTTATCGGCATTTCTTATTTTGTTTTAATGTTACATGGCGAACGCATTGAAGCCTCCGTCGACAACGGCGACTGTGCCTGTGACGAACTTCGCCGCGTCTGACATAAGGTAGTGGATGGTTCCGCACAGCTCCTCGGGATCGCCCATGCGTCCGAACGGCGTCTGGCGTATCACGTCCTGACCGCGCTGCGTGTAGCTGCCGTCGGGATTGGTCAGCAGCGCGCGGTTCTGCTCAGTTATGAAGAAGCCGGGCGCTATGGCGTTAACGCGGATGCCCTCGCCGAACTTCTTCGCGCACTCCGTAGCCATGTAGGCCGTGAAGTTGCTTATTCCGGCCTTCGCCGCGGCGTATCCGCACACCCTCGTCATCGGGCGGAAAGCCGCCATTGACGAGAAATTGATTATCGAGCCCTTGCCCTGGCTTACCATCGGCTTGAGGAACACCTGCGTGGGGATTACCGTGCCGGTGAGGTTCAGCTCGAGGACCTTCTGGAAATCGCCGACCTTCAGGTCAAAGAAGTTCTTGTCAGGAGCTATCGTCGCGCCCGGCATGTTGCCTCCCGCGGCGTTGAGCAGCGTGTCCACACGGCCGTACTTTGCCATTACAGCGTCACAGTTCTCCTGCACGGCGTCAGCGCTCATCACGTCTGTCTTCATGAAGCAGGCGTCGCCACCCTCTTTGATTATGTCGGCAACAATCCCGTTGCCCACTTCCTCCTTGCGCCCGAGGATTACCACACGTGCGCCGTTGAGGGCCAGATATCGGGCTATCGTGCGGCCCAGAACGCCCGTGCCGCCGGTTATCACTGTCACGTTGTCCTTGATATCGAATAGATTTTTCATAGTCGTCTCTCCTTATTTATTTTTCTTTTCAGTTCCGGTTTATTCCCAGCTCACGGTCAACCGTAGCCAGTATGCCCTGCACCTGCCCCATGGCGAACATGCGGCCGAGGAACGTGTAGCCGGCGTTGTAGCCGCGGTTCTCGTCGCCCAGCATGTTAGGGCCGTGGTCTACGCGCATCGGCAGCTTCGGGTTGGTATTCTCGAAGATACGCGCCAGCTCTATGAGGTCAGCGCGTCCGCCCAGATGTGAGGCCTCGGTGAAGTCGCCGTTGGGGAACACCTTGCATGAGCGCATGTGTACGAACCACGTGCGGCCGGCGTACTTGCGGGCCAGCTCGACCACGTTGTTGTGGGCTCCGGCAGACAGAGAGCCGGCACAGAAGGTAAGTCCGTTGTGCGGGTCGTCAACCGCCTTGAGGAACCACTCTATGTCCTCGTCGCACGTTACGATGCG
>URRR01000009.1 GCA_900550365.1 uncultured Prevotella sp.
ACTGAGCAGAACCGCGCGCTGCTGACCAATCCCGACGGCAGCTACACGCAGCGCGGTCAGGACGTGATACGCCAGACACCGTTCGGGCGCATGGGCGACCCCGAGGAGCTGTGCGGAACCATCCACTACCTTATGTCAGACGCGGCGAAGTTCGTAACAGGCACAGTCGCCGTTGTCGACGGAGGCTTCAATGCGTTCGCCATGTAAGGCTGGTATTTAGAGCATAGGCAGACAGACGGAACGGAGGGGCAGAAACGTCCGTGTCCGCCCGTCTGCCATACAGTCTGAAATAAAGCGTAAATACGCAAACCTTTACGTGTAATTCATGCTTTAATGGTGCTCAATGTATCAAATAAAATCGTATATTTGCATCAAATTTAATAAAAACGAATTTAGTAAATCAAATCATGAAAAAATTACAAGCATTAAACAAAAGGACTGCGCCTAAAAGCGTAATGCCAGAGAAAGTCATCCAGTTTGGTGAAGGCAACTTCCTTCGTGCATTTGTTGATTGGATTATTTACAATATGGACCAGAAGACCGACTTTAACGGTTCGGTCGTAATCGTACAGCCTTTGGCTAACGGTATGATTGACTGGCTGAACGGACAGGACTGCCTTTATCACGTTAACCTGCAAGGACTTGAGGACGGAAAACCGGTAAACAGCCTGACACGTATTGACGTTGTAAGCCGTGCGCTCAACCCTTATACACAGAATCAGGCTTTCATGGCTCTTGCTGATCAGCCCGAAATTCGTTTCGTTATTTCAAACACAACAGAGGCAGGTATCGCTTTTGACCCCTCTTGCAAGCTTGACGACGCTCCTGCAAGCTCTTATCCCGGCAAGCTGGTTCAGCTTTTGTACCGCCGTTATCAGACTTTCAACGGCGACCCGACAAAGGGACTTATCATCTTCCCCTGTGAGCTTATCTTCCTGAACGGTCACGTATTGAAGGACTGCATATATAAATATATCGAACTGTGGAACCTTGGCGACGACTTCAAGAAGTGGTTTACTGACTGCTGCGGCGTTTACGCTACTTTGGTTGACCGTATCGTTCCGGGATTCCCTCGTAAGGAGATTAAGGACATCCAGCAGAAAATCTGCTATGAGGATAACCTCGTTGTACAGGCAGAGATATTCCACCTTTGGGTTATCGAGGCTCCGAAAGAGGTAGCAGAAGAGTTCCCCGCAGACAAAGCCGGCCTGCATGTACTCTTCGTTCCGTCAGAGGAGCCTTATCATGAGCGTAAGGTAACTTTGCTCAACGGTCCTCATACTGTACTGAGCCCGGTTGCTTTCCTCAGTGGAATCAATATCGTGCGTGATGCCTGCAAGGATCCCGTTGTAGGAAAATATATCCACAAGGTTCAGTTTGAGGAACTTATGGAAACGCTTAATTTGCCGAAGGATGAGCTTCAGAAGTTTGCAAGCGATGTGCTTGAGCGCTTCATGAACCCGTTCGTTGACCACCAGGTAACGAGCATCATGCTTAACTCATTCCCGAAATATCAGACTCGTGATCTGCCTGGCGTTAAGACTTATCTTGAGCGTAAGGGTGAGCTGCCTCAGGGACTTGTGTTCGGTCTTGCAGCTATCATCACATATTATAAAGGTGGCAAGCGTGCTGACGGCACAGAGATTGTTCCTAATGACTCTAAGGAAATCATGGACTTGCTGAAAGAGCTTTGGGCTACAGGCGACACTCAGAAGGTTACTGACGGAGTCCTTTCTGCTACACAGATTTGGGGTGAGGACCTTAACAATATTAAGGGACTGAATGCTCTTGTAAAGAAAGACCTTGACCTCATCCAGGAGAAGGGTATGCTTGAGGCTGTTAAGACTATCCTTTAATGGAAATATAAGACTTGATTTAGTCATATAACAATTCAGACGGGCAGACAGACGGATGTAATATCCGGAGTGTCTGCCCGTTTTTTACTGAAAATTTTGTATGTTTGCACAGTGAAAAGTGTAAATGACATGGAAACTGGTGATTTAGAAAAGCTTTTACGTGAATATGCGGACAGGTATGAAACGGCTGATTTTCTGCCTGCTGATCCAAGCTGGTTTATGCATCAGGTAATCGGGCCTGATAATCAGGAAGTTACGGCCTTTATCGCTTCATGCCTCAGTTATGGTAGCCGTAAGCAATTTATGCCGAAGATACAGTCAATCGTTGACATGGCTGGAGGTGACGTTTACGGTTGGATTAAAAGAGGACTTTTTGAAAAAGATGTGCCCGATGATGATACTGCATGTTTTTATCGCCTATATACAAAGCATACAATGCATGCTTTGTTTGTGGCTCTCAGGCAGATGTTGGATGAGTATGGAAGTATCGGAAGTTATGTCAGGAATAATGCGACAGACGGATTTTCTGCCGTAAAGGCTTTGACCGAATATTTCTCAAGTAAGGGAATAGAGACCATAATACCAAAAAATACGGCATCAGCGTGTAAGCGTGTATGCATGTTTTTGCGTTGGATGGTGCGCGATAATTCTCCGGTAGATCTTGGTTTGTGGAGTAATTTCATAGATAAGCGCACACTTATAATCCCCATGGATACCCATGTGCTGCAAGAGGCGTGCCGGCTTGGGCTGATAGAGAGCAAGACTGCCTCTATGGCTGCTGCTCGTAAACTGACAGCCCGCCTTTCACGGATTTTTCCGGAAGACCCGTTAAAAGGAGATTTTGCCCTGTTTGGTTACGGAGTTAACCATTAATTAATTGTCGGTTTATATCTTTTGAATCTCATTGCAACATAAAATAACAACGGCCGCAATCTTAATGAAGGCGGCCGTTATTGTTATTTAAGTAATGAAATCGTCAAATTAATAATCGTCATCATCCGTTACGTCATCCGCAGCAAGTTCAAGGTCTTCAGGATTTTCCTCAATGGTTGTACGGTAGCTTTCCTCTGTAAGCTTGTCATCATCGAATTCGTCTTCGTCGTCCTGGTCGTCATATTTATCATCTATATCCGGCAGGTCTTCGTCATCATTGTCTTCATCGTCATTATATTTATTTGTCTCGTCCTGCCCGAACTTCAGCCTTGGTTTCTCTGTTTCAGGCTTAAGTTTTGCAAATATGGCCTCGACCCATGCTCCTTTGGGAATCTCGAGAACTGAGAATCCGTCAGCAATCTTTTTCTCGTACATGCCGCCAGGCTTGTGTAGACGGTCTTTTGGCAGGGTTGTCGTACTGACATCGAAACCGCTTTGTATGATGTCCTGGATGCTCTGTGACAATGAATCCCAACCTCCGCCAAAGTTCCGGTCAATTACTTCCATGAGTTTTTCAGCCGTTATGTGGCGTATATTTTCGTATGTCAGGTCAGTCACACGCATGATAGGACGCTTCTTCACGCCAATCTTTGTCTCTTGACTATCCCCTGCATGGAGCGTACCGATTCTGAAACCGCGTGCCTCATATTTCTTTATTACTTCAGGGCGGTCAACCTTAATCTCCTCAAACTCGAAGGCACTTTTGATAATGTCGATGTAATGTCGGAGGTTTTCCTTCATGTCGGCGTCTTTTTCGCCACTTTCAAGCATCCTGAAAATGTCATTCTCTTGAACGTCCCAGATGTTACTTTTGTTCAAGGTTTTCAATGTAAGCGCTTTCTTGTCAATATTTTTCATATTCCGAATGAATTGTTTTTTTATTCGTATTAATATCTGAATATCAGTCTCTGTCCATAAGCACAGGAAATTTCAGCCTGAATCTTTCAAGCTGTTCCATGTCAATATCTGCTGTTACTGTCTGTTCATTATGTCCTTTAGCCTGAGCAAGTGTGCGTCCTTTTGCATTGATTATCGCGCTGTGTCCGGCATATTTACATATCGGGTCATTGCCGGTACGGTTGGCTCCGATAACGTAGCATTGGTTCTCGATAGCTCTTGCGCGTAACAATATTTGCCATACGTTTTGTCTGCTTTCAGGCCAGTTGGCTACATAGATAATTGCGTCATAGTCGTTTTTGCAACGTGTCCATACAGGGAAGCGCAAGTCATAGCATGTCTGTAGCATAAACCGTACGCCTTTATATCTTACTATTACCCTTTTGTCGCCACGGGTATAATGGATGTTCTCACCTCCATATGTGAACAGATGGTGCTTGTCATAAATGTGAAACGTGCCGTCAGGCAGTACAAAATACTGCCGGTTACGGAAAGAACCGTCAGTTTCTTTTGCGACAAGACTGCCGCAGATTGCTGCTTCATACTGTCCTGCCATTGACTTCATCCATTCAAGCGGAGCATCATGGCATGCTTCGGCAGGTGTTGTGGCTGCAAATCCTGTGGCCCACATTTCCGGTAACACATAAACGTCTGATACCGGAGATTTGCCTATCAGGGCTTCTGCTCCGGCCATGTTGGCATCAGGATCATTCCATTTGATGTCGGTCTGGATTATGGTTATTCTCACGTTATGCTTTATTCAGGTTTGTATGGGCGTTGCAAAAGTAATACATTATCCTTGAACGACAAGTTTTTGGATGATATTTTTTGCTTAATGCGATATATTTCTTAATTTTGCAATACTATTATGGTAAGACCTTTGGCTGAAAGATTAAGACCCAAGACGCTTGATGACTATATCGGGCAAAAGCATCTTGTTGGTAAGAATGCCGTTCTTCGCAATATGATAGAGAGCGGTCGGGTTGTTTCTTTTATACTATGGGGACCTCCAGGTGTAGGCAAAACTACGCTTGCTCTTATCGTGGCCAATCAGCTGAAAGTGCCGTTTTATACCCTTAGTGCCGTTTCAAGCGGAGTTAAGGAAGTCAGAGAAGTAATAGACAAGGCACGTCATTCAGGCTTTTTCAACAGCAACGCACCTATTTTGTTCATAGATGAGATTCATCGTTTCAGCAAGAGTCAGCAGGATTCACTGCTTGCGGCGGTGGAGCAAGGTGTCGTGACACTTATCGGTGCCACGACTGAAAATCCTTCGTTTGAGGTGATAAGGCCGTTGTTGTCACGTTGTCAGCTATACGTTCTGAAGTCTCTTGAAAAAGAAGATTTGCTTGAACTGTTGCACAGGGCAATAACTCAGGATGTTGAACTGAAGAAACTTGACATAAGTCTGAAAGAGACCGGAGCGATACTCAGGTACAGCGGGGGAGATGCCCGTAAGTTGCTTAACATTTTAGAGCTTGTTGTCGGTGCCGCGAAAAGTGACAGTATAGAAATTACTGACGCCTTAGTAGAGCAGTGTCTGCAGCAGAATCCGCTTGCTTATGACAAGGATGGTGAAATGCATTACGATATCATTTCAGCGTTTATTAAAAGCATACGCGGCTCTGATCCTGACGCGGCTCTGTACTGGCTGGCGCGCATGATAGAAGGCGGTGAAGACCCGAAGTTTATCGCCAGACGTTTAGTAATAAGTGCTTCAGAGGATATCGGGCTGGCTAATCCTAACGCTCTTCTGCTTGCCAATGCGGCATTTGATGCCGTAAACAAGATAGGCTGGCCTGAAGGCCGTATCCCTTTGGCAGAGGCAACGGTGTATCTTGCCACAAGCGCAAAAAGCAATTCCGCCTACAACGGCATAGCTGAGGCTTTGTCGCTGGTAAAACGTACGGGCAACCAGCCCGTACCGTTACATCTGCGGAACGCGCCTACCAAGCTTATGGCTGACCTCGGTTATCATGACGGTTACAAGTATGCACACGATTATCCCGGTAATTTTGTCGTTCAGCAATATATGCCAGACGCGTTGCAGCATGAGCGTCTGTGGCATGCGCAGCATTCACCCAGTGAGGAGAAGATGTATCAGCGGATGCTGAATTGCTGGGGTGAGCGGTATAAGGAATAGTCAGAGGAGGTCAGCATCGCATGCGATTGTTTGCGATGAATATTATGTTTTAGTTTTAGTTTTTGATGTAAATGATATAATAATCCGATTTAACAAACATAACAGACATGAAGATTGTTATTTTAGATGGATATAGTGTCAATCCCGGCGATTTGTCATGGGACGCACTTAAAGAAACAGGTGAAGTTATTGTTTATGACCGTACTGCTCCGGCTGAAGTAGTAGAGCGTGCTGCAGGAGCCGATGTCATATTGACAAATAAGGTTGTTATTACCGACGAAGTGATGTCTGCTTTACCTGAATTGAGATATATCGGTGTGCTGGCTACGGGTTACAATGTGGTAGACGTGCCTGCCGCAGTCAGTCACGGCATAACGGTTACTAACGTACCGGCATACAGTACAGACAGCGTTGTGCAACTTACCTTTGCCCATATTTTTAATCTTACTAACCGTGTGGCTTATTATGCCGGTCAGAATAGGAATGGCAGGTGGAGCAACGCTTCAGATTTCTGTTATTGGGATGCACCTATTGAAGAACTTGCCGGCCGCACGCTGGGAGTGGTAGGCCTTGGGCATATCGGCTCTAAAGTGGCGAAAGTCGCCGCTACTTTGGGCATGGATGTATTTGCTTATACCAGCCGTAACTCAGCCAGTCTGCCTCCCGGAATACAGAAAACGACATTCAAAGGCCTGTTGGGTATCAGTGACATCATTACACTGCATTGCCCCTTGACGGAAAAGACTCATGCGCTGATTAACAGTGAATCAATCTCCTATATGAAGAAGGGTGCGCTGCTTATTAATACGGGGCGTGGAGCGCTTGTTGACGAGACGGCAGTTGCTGAGGCTCTTGGCAGCGGACAACTGGGCGGATATGGTGCAGACGTAATGGTGCAGGAGCCTCCACGGGCAGACAATCCGCTGTTTACTGCACCCAATGCATACATCACTCCGCATATTGCATGGGCCACTACCGCGGCCCGCAAGAGGCTTATATCGGTTGCAGTGGATAACGTAAAGGCCTTTGCAGAAGGTAATCCTAAGAATGTAATAACTCCGGTTAAATGAATATGATTACTGTCCAGCTTGTAATAGAATTTCTTGGAACTTTTGCATTTGCCATTTCCGGAATACGTTGGGCTGCCTCAAAGAATTTTGACTGGTTCGGCGGTTACGTTGTAGGACTGGCTACGGCAATAGGCGGCGGAACTATACGTGACGTCATGTTGGGCGTTACGCCGTTCTGGATGACCAACTCAATTTATATGATATGTACGGCTGTAGCCCTGCTTACGGTCATCGTGTTCAAGCGCTTTATCGAACGTTTTACTAACACCTGGTTTCTGTTCGATACATTGGGGCTTGCGCTTTTCACTGTTGCCGGTCTGCAGAAGACTCTATATGCTGGCTTCCCTTTCTGGGTTGCGATAATCATGGGCTGCATCACGGGCGCTGCCGGAGGCGTCATACGTGACGTGCTGATTAATGAAGTGCCGCTGATTTTCCGTAAAGAGATTTACGCTATGGCGTGTATCCTCGGTGGCGTGGCTTATTATATATGCCTGCGGTGCGGGCTTAATGTTGAGCTTACGGCCATTGTCGGGTTTGCCGTGGTCGTCATAGTGCGCCTTGCAGCCGTGCGTCTGCACATCTCGTTGCCGCATTTGCACGGTGATGATAATATCTGATGTCTCCGGAAAACACGTAAGACAAACGTCTGGATGTCCATGATGTATATCTTCCTTAAAAAGCAATGGATATAAGTTCTGCATGGCCTGATTACATGCAATGTTTTAAAAGGCCGTCTTTTGGTTTGCAAGAGACGGCCTTTTATCGTGCCGTTAACGGTCTTTTACAACGCTAAAGACCGTCTTTTACAACTTTACGGCCTGCTATTGAGAATATTGCTTTTTTACATGTATAAACAGGTATGCTTTCTTACGCTGTTATGAATAAGACAAAGGTGTGCTGCGATTATACTGCGACACACCTTTGTCATGTGTTATTCGTATGTTCTGTTACTTTGAATATTTGTCAATCAGCGGCTGTGCCTGCGGATTGCCTAAGTCGCGTGCCTTCTCAAGATTAGGCAGACCGGCCGTCTTGTCACCTTTGCTTATCTGTGCAAGTCCGAGCAGCAGGAATCCGTCTGAATATTCAGGAGCAAGCTGCGTACACCGTTCGGCCGTCTTTATAGCCTCGTCAATGAGGTTTACTTTCAGTTGGAGCGATGCCATTTCTGCATAATAAGTAGGTTCCTTAGGGGCAAGCATAATGGCTGCGGCAAGGTCGCCAAGTGCCTGCTGGTACAGTCGTGCCTTCACCTCTACCTGGCTGCGTAAGTAATAAAACTGCGGAGTCATACGGCCGCCCATAAGGATTTCATATCTTGTATAGTCAAATACGGCCTGCCTGAAACTGTCTGTCGCGTTATAGGCCTCGGCTCTTGCAAGAAAATACGGGGCAGCTTCGCGCAGGCGCAAGGTGTCAGTCTTATTGATGGCACTGTCAAGCAGGGCTATTATTTCGCTTTTAGGCGCATTCAGCATGGTTTTACATTGTGCAGCCTCATAGTAGAGCTCAGGTGCGTTCATAGTAGAGTTAAACAAGGCGGTAAACTCGTCATAGGCTTCCTGATAGTTACCTTTGGCATAAGTTATCTGAGCCAGTTGGTGGCGGTATGTGGGCAGCGGGTTAAGTGAGTATGCCTTTTGTGTCTCCTCAGCAGCTTTGTCAAGAGTCCACGGCTCATATTGTTTGTCTGCCTTTAGCGTTATTTTGTCGTATATTATCTTTCCGTAGTCTGAATGTGCTTCGTCCTTTTTCTCTACTTTTTTCAGAGCTTCGTTCATTGTATCGTCAGCTCCGCTGAAGTCGTCAGCGTCAACCTGCATGCGTGCCTTGGCTGAATATCCGTCAATGAGCGTGGGATATTGTTTTATAAAGTCGCTTACGATAGCCGGATGCTTCACCGAGTCGGCATCTTGCTCTGACATTATCAGCACGAGCAGTGCCTGTTCCTTATCTTCGGGCAATGCCGGAGCTATGTTTATACGGCGTAGAGTAGGGTCGTTGAGGGCAAATCCTGTTGTTTTAAGACTTGACGCATAATTTACGTCAGTAGCGTGGATGTCTGATGATGTGGTTGAAGGCTGCATGAGGCCGATTACTTCTCCACGCTCGTTGACGAACGGGCATGAGGTTGATTGTGCCGGAGCCTGCATCGTGAAGATATAATAAGCATATTTATCCATGAACGTCTCGACGCTTTTAACTGTCGTTCCTACCGGCTGGCTGCTTTTCCCGCTGTATGTTATGAGCCATACCTTGTCACCTGTCTTTGCAGGTGCGGAGGCCACGGCCAGTGGTTCGGCCTTAAGGCCGTCGACCTTAAATCTTGCCATGTCATAAAGTTCATCTGCTCCAAGTATGCGGGTTACTTCTGCCGTGCGGCCTTTAGCGTCGGTGACGGTGGCTCGGGCCGCGTCAAGAAACGGCGTCAGCGCGCTTACGCATGTGCCGTCAGCGCCTGTGAATATTCCGTTGCTTTCAGCCAGAATTGTTCCGTCGGCTTTATATGTAGTAAGTCTGAACACCGATTTCGAGGCATCCTTCACTGCGGAAGGTTGTGCCACGCATTGAGTATAGCCGATTATTATGATTGCGATAAGTGTGATTATGTGTTTCATTTTATTTGTGTTTATGATAATTTTAGTAATTCTTTTGCATTGTTTACGGCCGCATCGGTTATTTCCGAACCGCTTAGCATCTGGGCAATCTCATTGATTCTCTCTTTCGCAGAGAGCATGCTCATACGGCTTATTGTACCGTGTGGCCCTTCTTCCTTGTACACTTTGTAATGAGTGGTGCCTTTTGCCGCAATCTGTGGAAGATGGGTTATACTTATCACTTGCCTGTTGTTATGAGCCATCTCTTCCATAATGCCGCCCATCTTTTCTGCTATTTTACCGCTGACACCTGTGTCAATTTCGTCAAAAATGATAGTCGGCAATTTAACCGCACCGCTTATCATTGCTTTTATTGACAGCATTACGCGTGCTATCTCGCCGCCAGACGCCACTTGGGCTACGGGCTGCATGGGCGTGCTTGTGTTGGCGCTGAAAAGGAACGATATGCGGTCGTGCCCGTTTTCGCACAAATCCTTTTTGTCTATTTTTACTGCAAAGCGTACTTTTGATATCCCCAGAGGGATGAGCCTTTCAGGCATTTCGTCTTCTATTTTCTTTGCAGCCTTTGTACGTACGGCTGTAAGCTCGTCAGCCAGACGTTCACATTCATCAGCCAGTGCATGCTCGCGCTTAAGTATAGCGGCTATTTCCTCGTCACTATTGTCTATTTTTGCGAGTTTTGAGGCCAGAGATTCTTTGATGTTTAACAGCTCGTCAACTGTCGTTACGTTATGTTTATGCTCCAGACTGTATATCTTGTCGAGGCTTGAATTTACAGTTTCGAGCCGCTGTGGATCAAACTCTATGTTCTCAGCCTGCGTGCTTACTTCCTGCACTATGTCCTTCAATTCAATGAAGCAGCTCTCCAGACGTTCAGATATTTCCTTTGCTTTAGGAAAAATTCCTGCTATATTACCGAGTGAGCGTATGGCTTCCTTGATTTTGTCGGTTGTGCCTCCGCCGTCCGTAGTGCCTTCGGCTTCCAAGAGGTTGTCTGCTTCATACAGGGCATTCTTTATCTCCTCAACATGCCCCAGCATATCGCTTTCATGCTCAAGGGCTTCCTGCATGCCTTGTTGAAGTGAGGCTTCTTCAAGTTCGCGCAGTTGAAAGCGGATAAAATCCTCGTTCTTCTTATTTGCTTCAGTTTCTTCACGCATACGTTTTACTTCCTTGCGTATCTCTCTGTAAGCGGTGAAACAGTCTTTATAACTGGTCAGAAGAGCTTTGTCGTCAGCTATAATGTCTACTACGTTCAGTTGAAAATCTTCCTCGTTGAGCATAAGGTTCTGGTGCTGGCTGTGTATGTCGATAAGTTGTTCACCGAGCAGCCGCATTAATGCCAGTTGCACAGGAGTGTCGTTGATGAATGCTCTGCTTTTTCCTGCCGGGCTTATCTCCCGGCGTAGGATGCAGTCTGTAGCGTCATAATCTATACCGTTTTCTTCAAAAAAATGTGACATGTCATAACGGCTGATGTCAAAATGTGCTTCAATGATGCATTTTTTTGAGGACTGTTTGATGTACTTGGCGTCGGCCCTTTGACCAAGCAGCAGATTGATGGCTCCAAGTATTATACTCTTTCCTGCACCGGTCTCTCCCGTTATTACGGAAAAGCCGGGCTTGAACTGGATGTCAAGAGTGTCAATCAAAGTGAAGTTGTTGATATATAGTTGCTTCAGCATTTTTCTTGTCCTGTTGTGATTATGTTACCCGGCGGGTATTTATTCTTTTATCTTGTCCCAATAATTGCTTTGCGACGCATTGATAGAGAACAGCACCTCATATACGGCCTCTTTCTCTTTCTGTGTGCCTTTACCTTTATATATGTTGGCCAGCTCGTCTTTTTTATAGTCTGTCCATATCTGCGGTAACAGACTTAGTGGCTTGTCTTCGTGGGCTTTTTTCAGATTCGTTTCTATTGTTTCCGAGATGTTTGTACGGCCACGTTCCGCGTTGTTAGCCATTTCGTCAAGTCCTTTTCGGTAATAATCATATTGGAACTGGCGGAAGGGTTTCATGGCCCCGTCCATGTAGTCATTAATTATGGCAAACCGGTTGCGGTCATTTTCAAAGGCTTTCCATCCGGTGAAATTCAGGTTCTGTGCGTTATTTACAAGATTCATGCAGCGTTGCAGTATGTCTTCGCCGCCCATCGGAGAGAAAGAATCGAGGTCAAGACCTATTATGAGATAGGCATAATAGGCTATCAGTGCCGTAAGTTGGTTGTCTACTGTCTCTTCATTGAAATTCAGCTGGTCAAATTGTGCGAACTCAAAGTTGAATTCTCCGTCTTGATTGTTGTATAATGTAGTTGTATAGGCTGAGTTGTAGACAGGGCGGTTTGCCTGTATCAGTGCTGTACATGTGAACATGTTTGATGATTGGTCATACTTGGTCACAGTTATATTGAAGTTGCACACGATACGTTCGTTCTTGCGGAATTGCAGTGCAGTCCATTGCCTGTCATTGATGAATTGTTCCAGGGTTTCCTGAAGATTGTCAAATACACTTGCGTCAGTGCCCTGTATCTGGTTGTGGTTGATTGTAACCTTAGCCTGAAGTTCTTGTGCCCTTGTTTTACAGGCAAGGGCAATGAGTATGATTATTATTGAAACCAGCCTTGTCATTCGGTTTTCAGTTTTTTTCAGTTCTCTTTAAACAGTGCAGCAAGTTCGTCTATTATGTCGCAGGCTACCTCGTGCTTGTTCTTTTTCCCATACTCCTTGATATCGTTTTCAGTGACAATCTTTATCTGGTTGTTGTCACTGCCGAAGGTCGTGCCTTTAATACGTGTTGAGTTTAGCACGATGAAGTCACAGTTCTTTTTCTTCAGTTTATCCTTTGCATTTGATTCTTCGTTATTGGTCTCAAGTGCGAAGCCTACAAGTATTTGCTTCTTGCGTTTGCGTTTTCCTAATTCGCGTGCGATGTCTTGTGTAGGGCTGAGACGTAACATTAGGTCATCCTTTTCACGCTTGATTTTCTTATCGGCAATACTTTCCGGCTTGAAGTCAGCCACGGCTGCGCAAAGTATTGCAGCGTCACATCGGTCAAAGCATGATGTGGCCGCATCATACATCTCTTGGCAACATTCTACGTCAATACGGTTGATGCCGTCAGAACAAGTCAATGATGTCGGTCCGCTTATCAGTGTAACATCCGCCCCGCGCTTTGCACACTCTTCAGCAATGGCAAATCCCATTTTCCCGCTTGAATAATTACCGATAAATCTTACGGGGTCAATCTTTTCATATGTCGGCCCTGCTGTTATCATTATGTGTTTGCCTTTTAGCTCTTCTTTTTTGTCGTAAAAATAATAGTCAAGGCTTTTTACAATGTTGGCAGGTTCCTCCATGCGTCCTTTGCCTTCAAGACCGCTTGCTAAGAAACCGCTTTGCGGCTCGATGATTATGTTTCCGTATGAGCGCAGCTTGTCGAGATTCTGCTGTGTTGACGGGTGGGCATACATGTCAAGATCCATTGCCGGAGCAATGAATACGGGTGCCTTCATAGACAGATATGTTGTTATCAGCATATTGTCGGCAATGCCATTTGCCATTTTTCCGATTGTACTTGCCGTGCATGGTGCTATAAGCATTGCGTCAGCCCACAAGCCTATATCAACATGGGAGTTCCACGTTCCGTCGCGTTGTGAGAAAAATTCACTTATAACAGGCTTATGAGTCAGCGCGGAAAGGGTAATCGGTGTGATGAATTCTTTACCTGCAGGCGTGATTACTGTTTGAACTTCCGCGCCTTGTTTTATAAGCTCTCTTATAATAAGACATGCTTTATATGCGGCAATGCTGCCCGTTATGCCAAGTACAATTTTCTTTCCTTTCAGCATTTTTAATTAATTGTTATTGTGGAAAATTGACGTCAGTTCTTGCTGAATTCCCTGAGTCGTATTCTCGTCAAGACTTGTTTTGTATTGAATGTGAAGTCACTGCTAAGCATCCAACTGTAATATCCAGGGTCACGGTGTAACACATCTGCTACGCCCCAACCTTTATATTTACCGAAATTAAATACCTCGTACATCCTTGGATTGCCGTCTGCATCTGTCAGGGTGTTACCGTCTTTATCTTTCATTTCTTTCCATATAATGCGCCCGGCAAAGTCTACATTATTATTCATCTTTGAGAACTCGGCCAGTTCATCCATATTGTTGTTAAGCTGGCGTTCAGGTTCTTCCTGTCTGCCAGGGGCATACATGTCAAGTTCTCCCTGCAGAACTCGGTAAGTGGCCTCGGTATCCTGGTCGGCTTTATGTGCTGTGAAATCATCCTCCATTTTACGTCCGCAATAGAACTTGTATGCGGCGGCAAGATTGCGGCGCTCCATTTTGTGATATATTGTTTGGGCATCGATAAGGCGGCATTTTGAAAAATCGAAGTCTATACCTGCACGCAGAAATTCCTCTGCAAGCATTGGAACGTCAAAATGATTTGAATTAAATCCGGCAAAGTCACAACCTTTAAACTTGTCTTCAAGTTCATGAGCGACTTCTTTAAATGTCGGGGCATCTTTTACGTCCTCATCGCTTATTCCGGTGAGTGCTACCACTTCGTCAGGGATATGTCGTCCAGGGTTGATAAAAATATTGGCTCTTTCTTCTTTTCCGTCGGGATATACCTTAATATATGATATTTGTATAATCTTATCCTTTACAAGGTCAAGCCCCGTTGTCTCGAGATCGAAGACAACAAGGGGCTTTGTCAGGTTGAGTTTCATTATTGTTATTATTATGTATGCAACAGAACAACCTCATTTAAAAGGTTGCAGATGTTGCTATTATTTAAAATCAGTCGTTGAGCAGCATTGGCATCAGAAGCATGAGCACATCCTCATCTTCAGCCTGTTGTGCAGGTATGATGAGGCATGGGCGGCTCGGGTCAGCCAGTTGCAGTATAACTTCTTCGCAGTCAAGGTTTGTCAGAATCTCAGTCAGTGATGTTCCTTTAAAACCTATATCCATAGGATTTCCGTTGTAATCACAGATTATTTCCTCTTTGGCACTTGTGTAGAAGTCGATATCCTCAGAAGATATTACTGCCTTGCCAGACTCTATATGCAGACGTACCTGCTGGCTGCTGTCGCTTGCGAAAGGCAATACTCGACGTATCACGCCGAGTAAAGTCAGACGGTCTATTGTCAGTTGGTTCGGGTTGTTCTGCGGTATTACAGAGTTATAGTTAGGATATTTTCCTTCAATGAGTCTGCAGACCAGTGTCCCGCCGGGGAATGAGATATTTGCATTACGCTCGTCAAAGCGGATTATTACTTCCTCATCGTTCTTTGGCAGTACACCCTTAAGCAGAGCAGCCGGCTTTTTCGGCATTATGAATGATGTAGGAGTTTCAGTCTTGATACTCTTATTGAGCGTTCTTACCAGTTTATGACCGTCACTTGCCACTATGGCGAGAGCGTCTTGTGTCAAGTCAAAGAAAATACCATTCATTACAGGTCGCAGTTCTTCGTTGGCTGTTGCGAAAATAGAATGTGATATATCGCCTGCCAATGTCTTTGACTCTATGATTATGGTAGCAGCGTTGTCATTGAGCTGTTGTAGCCGCGGATATTCTTCACCGCCTTCGCCTGTGAAGTTATAAATACCGTTCATGTAAATAACTTTGATGGCGTATGTAGACATGTCTACATCAAGAGTTAACGGCTGTTCAGGTAATTCTTTAACCGCGTCAGTGATAGTACGGTTGTTAACTGCGAATGTACCGTTGCTGTCAGATTCATCCAGTTGAAGTGTGGTGGTCATTACGTTCTCACTGTCTGATGCTGTTATTGTCAGCATGCCGTCCTTCACGTCAAAGAGGTAACAGTCCAGTATTGGCATGGAGTTTTTACTATTGAACACTTTTGACAATGCCGACAGGCGGCTTGCCAAGGCTGTGCTTGATATGGTCAGTCTCATTTTCTATATATTTAATTTGTTTTTTTGTCAATCAATAATAATGCAAGACACGCAGACGCGTCAATTTGACCCATACGTATATTGTATTTCTGTCTTGTTACAGACGGTTTGCTGTCTGCTGACATACGCTTGTCTCATAGCCACAAAGTAGGATACAAAAATACGAAAAAGAGAGTTGTAAAACAAAAAAAATCTGCAAAAATTTCTTTATTCACAAGTATTTTACTAATTTCGCAATCTAAATTTAAAAAACAAACAAAACATCTAATTATGGAAATAGAAGGAAAAATCATAGCAGTGCTCCCTGCCCGCGAGGGAGTCTCAGCACGTACGGGCACTCCGTGGAAGACGCAAGACTATGTCATTGAGACCCACGAGCAGTATCCCCGTAAATGTTGTTTTAACGTATTCGGTTCAGACAAGATACAGTTGTTTAATATTCAGGTAGGTGAGGAGTTGCGTGTAAGCTTTGATATTGACGCCCATGAATACCAGGGCAGGTGGTTTAACAGCGTGCGTGCATGGAAGGTAGAGCGCATTGATCCCAATGCGGCACAGCAGCCAATGCCCCAGGGCGTACAGTTTGACCAGCCGGCACCTGCCCAGCCTGCAGCGCCTGCTGCTGACGCAGCGCCATTCCCGCCGCAGACAGATGGCGGAAGTGAGGACGATCTGCCGTTCTGATGTAACCCGGATATATCTGAAGAATAAATATCTATCTTAATTTATTATAATACCGGCGGTGTTGTAAGGTTATAACCTTACTGCACCGCCGGTATTTTTGTTTGCTGTTGTTCTGCTCTTTTGCGTTTCAAAGATTTGCGTTGTCAGCAGTATGTTGTTATTCATAAACCTGATACATACAGTCAGTAGCTTCAGTATATTGTTTAAGTAAGTCGGTTATCAGCTCCGCCGTATGAATTACGCCTTGCCTGTTTCCGTCATATCCGTTGACAAGAGCAAGAAAATGGCTTGTGGCAAGCGTTATTTTTGTCCGCTCATTGTCGCTTGTCGGAGTACCGACACCACCGATAGCATCACGATATACAGGCAGTCCGGCAATGTTTATGAAGCCTCGTCCGATGCCTTCATAGGGCTCACCTTCACGGCCAATACCAAGGGTCAGGGTGTCGCCGGCAAACAAATCAGCGTCAAAGCCGCCGATGCTATATCCCGTAGCCATGCTTGCCAGATTGATGAGATCAACCAATGTGTCGATCCGGTAAAGTTCCTTGCCTTGCAGTGCACGGCGTATCAGTGCCTCTGCGGCCGGGCGGTAACGGCTCGGGTCTTTGCCGCATACGCGGTAGACGCGGCGTGTTGCCTCGATAGGTGCAAGCTGCTTTATGGTTTCGGTAGTATATGTGGCTTTGTATTTGTCGCACAAAGCCCTGATTTCATTCCATAGAGTAGGGCTGTATTCAGTGTTTGTCACTTTTGCTTCAACGACAGCGCCCACGAATCCCGGGCACACATGTTCTATTTCTTCAGACACAATTATTTTCATATTTGCATGTCTTATTGTTGTTTTTCCGGCAAAGTTACAGATTTTTGCTTGAAAAACGGCCTGAATCTGTTGAAATATGTCGGTGTGCCAAGTTCTTATCCGATTATTGAATGTTTAATAAATATATGATAACAAACAAATGAAAAGCCGCAAACCAGACAGGTCTGATTCGCGGCTTTTTATTTGTTTATTATGCTGTTAAGCCTCGATAGCAGCTACACCGGGCAGAACCTTGCCTTCGATAGCCTCGAGCAGAGCGCCGCCGCCGGTTGAGATGTAAGATACTTTGTCAGCCATGCCGAACTTGTTGATACATGCTACAGAGTCACCGCCGCCGATAAGCGAGAATGCTCCGTTGGCTGTAGCTTCAGCAATGGCGTCAGCTATTGCCTTTGAGCCACCGATGAAGTTGTCAAACTCAAATACGCCGGCCGGACCGTTCCAAAGTATTGTCTTGGCACCCTTGATTGCCTCAGCGAAGGCCTTGCGTGTCTCAGGACCTGCGTCGAGTCCTTCCCATCCGTCAGGGATGTCGTTAGAAGGACATACCTGGGTGTTGGCGTCGTTAGAGAATGCGTCGGCTGCGATGCAGTCAGTTCCCAAAACGAGGTTTACGTTGTTCTCCTTAGCCTTCTTGATTACGTCGAGAGCTACGTCAAGTTTGTCGTCCTCACAGATAGAGTTGCCTATCTTGCCGCCCTGAGCCTTGGCGAATGTGTAAGTCATACCGCCGCAAAGAATCAGGTTGTCAACCTTGCCGAGTAGGTTCTCGATGATTCCTATCTTTGTAGAAACCTTTGAACCGCCCATGATAGCTGTGAACGGGCGCTTGATGTTGCTGAGCACATTGTCAACGGCCTGAACCTCTTTCTCCATGAGGTAGCCCAGCATCTTGTGGTCCTTGTCAAAGTATTCGTCAATTACGGCGGTAGAAGCGTGCTTGCGGTGAGCTGTACCGAAAGCGTCCATTACATAGCAGTCAGCATAAGATGCGAGCTTCTTTGCAAATGTCTTCTGGCGCTCTTTCATTTCTTTCTTCGCGTCCTCATATGCGGGGTCAGCCTTGTCAATGCCTACGGGCTTGCCTTCTTCCTCAGGATAGAAGCGCAGGTTCTCCAGCAGCAGAGCCTCTCCCGGCTTCAGCTCGGCAGCCTCTTTGTCTGCGTTGGCGCAGTCAGGTGCGAACTTAACTTCAACTCCGAGATGCTCAGATACGTTCTTTACGATTTGGCTCAAAGAGAGTTTCGGGTTAACCTTGCCTTTGGGCTTGCCCATGTGGCTCATCATGATTACGCTGCCGCCGTCTGCGAGAATCTTTTTCAGCGTGGGGAGAGCTCCGCGTATGCGGGTGTCGTCGGTTACATTTCCGTTTTCGTCCAAGGGCACGTTGAAGTCAACGCGTACGATTGCCTTCTTTCCGGCAAAGTTAAATTGTTCGATTTTCATAATTACCTTAAATTTTTATTTATTGAAGTATCTTTACTTAATGGATAATGTCTGGAATGTATCTGTCGGGAGCGGTGTACAATGATGAACTGAAGATTAGCCGTCATGGCCTGTGCCGTTTTGCTATACGTTTTTCATGCCTGTGTATCCACGTCCCGTTTTTCATTTATATTTGTTGCAAAGTTAACAAATTAAGCCGATAATGTGAAATGTACGCTTAATATTTTTACGATTTTTGACATGCCCGTAATAGTTATGTAATGTTCGGGTGGCAAAAATGGAGCATTGCGGCAGTGCTGATATGCAGGCCGTCAGGGTGTCAGTGTAATGCCCGTTTTGTAAAAGCCTTGTACATCGTTTCGTGTAATCGAATTTTTGTGCTATCTTTGCATGCGTTAAAATGTAATGATAATGAAAGATTGTGTTATAGTATTGAGTGGCGGAATGGACAGTACCACGCTGCTTTACGACATGAAGGACAGGATAGCCCTGGCCGTATCGTTTGATTACGGCAGCAATCATAATGCCCGCGAGATAGGTTATGCCAAGATGCATTGCCGCCGTTTGGGCATAAGGCATGCGCTTATCAGGCTTGACTTCATGCATGATTACTTCAAAAGCGCACTGCTTGAAGGGGCGGATGCTGTTCCTGAGGGGCATTATGCCGATGACAACATGCGGTCAACGGTGGTGCCGTTCCGCAATGGCATCATGTTGTCGATAGCGGCCGGAATCGCGGAAAGTGAGGGGCTGAAGTATGTCATGATGGCCAGTCACGGCGGCGACCATTCTATTTATCCAGACTGCCGGCCTGAGTTTGTCGCCGCAATGTGTGAGGCAACGAAGGCAGGTACTTATCCGGGGATAGAAATCCTGGCTCCATATACTAATATGACAAAGGGTGACATAGCACGGCGTGGAGCTGCTCTCGGCATCAATTATGCCGAGACGTGGAGCTGCTATAAGGGCGGTGACAAGCATTGCGGCAAGTGCGGCACATGTGTTGAGCGTAAAGAGGCGCTGCGTGAGGCCGGCATTGATGACCCTACGGAATATGAGGCTTGAGCAGGCCTGTTCTGATATTTGGTTAATTGTTATGGGGAGACCGTTTAGTCCGGTCTCCTTTTTTTTATTCCGGCCAGGCGTTTTCTATCTTTAGCAGCATCTTCTTTACATCCAGTCCGCCGCCGTATCCCGTCAGACTGTTGTCGCTGCCTATCACTCTGTGGCATGGCACTATTATTGAAATAGGGTTGACGGCGTTTGCCGCCGCGACGGCTCTCACCGCCTTCGGGTTATGTATGCGCCTGGCCAGCTCACCGTATGATATCGTTGTGCCGTAAGGTATTTTCGTAAGTTCCGTCCATACGGTGTTCTGAAACGCTGTGCCGGTGAATACTGTCGGGATGTCGAACGTCTTGCGGCGACCTGCGAAGTATTCGTCAAGCTCTGCTGTTGTTCGTGTTATTATGTCAGATGAGCCTTCCTCATACACGGCGTTAAGGCACTTCTGTATCTTGCGGTCAGTAGCGGCGCGGTGTCTGCCGGCAAACCAGTCGCAGAGGCAGAGTCTGTCGCCCGCTGAACCTATAATCATCATGCCGGCCGGCGACGTGTAATGTGTTATTTTTATTGTTTCCATTTGTTGCGTTTTACGGTCAGGTTGGTTTTCTGGTAATATGTCTGTACTCTCATAAACTCACCTTGTTGACTGTGTGTGACAATGTGCGAAAGTACTGTTTTTATTTGGAAAACCAAGACTTTGATGTCAGAAAAAATCTTAATGATTTCCTTCTTCCAGCCTGCTGATTTTCAGCCGTTTTGCAAAAGACCGTCTTTTGCTGGATGAAAGACCGTCAATCACGCGCTGAAAGGCCACCTTTTGCATTGTAAAAGACGGCCTTTTGCAAAACCCTTTGTTTAAGGCCGTTTTGCAGGATGTGTGCAGGCCGGTGATTGCGGGTAAGATGCTGAGGTGTTGTTAAAAGAAAAGTGCCCGACGATTAGGCCGGGCACTTGTGCAATGTTGTAGTAACGCATTGCCGTTAAAATCAGAAATTGTAGTAAACTCCGAATGTGATATTGTTGCCGTCAAGGTTGATTCCCCACTCACTTGCTTTGGGACCGTCGTCAATTCCCTTAATCTGCTCCCAGCCGAGGAAGCCCACATGAGCTACAAGGCTGAACTTGTTGATTTTAACTTCGATACCGGGCTTCAGGCCGATTGACCACTGGTTAGCTGTACCGTTGTAGTGCTTGTAACCAAAACCGCCGTCGCAGAACAGGTTGACAACCTTGCTGTGGAAGAACGTGTAGCGTGCATAGGGGTTGATTTCAAACGTTTGTGTAGCGCCTACGCTGATGCTTCCTAAATCAATAGCGCCCTTAGACCAGCCGAACATTACACCTGCTGCCCAGTCGTCATTGAACTTGTAGCCGACTTCAGGCAGGAGCTTGTAGTAAGTCTCGTTGTCTGCACCGTCAACGTCAACGCTTGAGATACCTACGTTACCTCCTACGTAAACTTGTGCGCTTGCACATACCGCAATCATTACGGCAACCAAAGTCATGTAAATCTTTTTCATAATTCTTTTAATTTTAAATTAGACAATCAATTTATTTTCAATCATTCTTGATTTTTATCGCGGTGCAAATGTATTGATTATGTAATATATAAAAAAATTTTTTGCTGCCATTTTTATATTCTTCGGTAATATGTGTTAAATATTTGGAATAATCGAACAATTTAAATAACTTTGCATGTCCAAAAATAAAACTAAAAAGATGCAACCGGTTTTCATAGCAGGTCCTTGCGTCATTGAGTCGCAGGAATTATTAAATAATGTGGCCGAACGCCTTTGTCAGTTAAACGGGAAGTTCGGCATAGACATCATATTCAAGTCTTCATTTGACAAGGCTAACCGTACGTCTCTTCACTCTTACCGTGGCCCGGGTATCGATGCGGGGCTTCAGATGCTGGCAGACGTCAAGTCGAAGTATGGCTTGCGCGTCCTTACGGATATACATGAGAGTTGGCAGGCAGGGCCGGTAGGTGAGGTTGCTGATGTAATTCAGATTCCGGCTTTCCTTTGCCGTCAGACCGATTTACTTGTAGCTGCTGCCCGTACGGGGCGTGTGGTCAACATAAAGAAGGCACAGTTTCTCAGCGGCGCGGATATGGTTTATCCGGTGGAGAAAGCCCGTGAGGCCGGTGCAGCTGACATCTGGCTTACCGAGCGGGGTAACATTTACGGATATAATAACCTTGTTGTGGATTTCAGGAATATCCCTGACATGCTTAAGATAGTTCCTACGGTGATCATGGACTGTACACATAGTGTGCAACGCCCTGGCGCCGGGGGAGGCAAGACGTCCGGCGACAGATGCTTTGTACCGTCAATGGCGCTTGCCGCAAAGGCTTTCGGGGCTACAGGTTATTTCTTTGAGGTTCATCCTGACCCTGACAACGCTCTGAGCGACGGCCCCAACATGTTGCGCCTTGATGACCTTGAGGCGCTTGTTCAGAAGATACTTTTATAGTCATATCACAGGCATTGATGCCGTTATATAATATAATGTAAAGGTGAATTGCTGTTTTCCCGGCTTATGGCCTTTATGTAAATAAAAAACGATTGCTCGATGGAAGCAGAAGAAAGATTGAAACATGTGCGTGAATACGCAACCCGTTGCATAAGAGAAGAGGCACAGGCCGTGCTTGATTTAGTTCCGCAGTTGGATGAGAATTTTGATAAGGCCGTCAGCCTTATGTACCATTGCCATGGCAAGGTGATAGTTACCGGCGTAGGAAAGAGCGGACATATCGGAGCGAAAATCGCTGCAACGTTGTCCAGTACGGGCACTCCGTCGTTCTTCATTAATCCGTTGGATGTCTTTCATGGCGACCTTGGCGTTATGACGAAAGATGATGTTGTGCTCGCTTTAAGCTATTCGGGACAGACTGACGAGCTGTTGCGCTTTATCCCGATGGTGCTTCATATGGAGATTCCTATAATCGGGATGAGCGGTAATTCGTCATCTCTTCTGGCTAAATACAGTACTGTACACCTGCATGTACAGGTTGAGAGAGAGGCCTGCCCGCTGAATCTCGCGCCTACGAGCAGCACTACGGCCACGCTCGCAATGGGCGATGCGCTTGCCGTCGCGCTAATGGAGGTAAGAGATTTTAAGCCCGGTGACTTTGCACAGTTTCATCCGGGCGGTGAGCTTGGAAAGCGTCTTCTCACCACAGCCCGTGATGTTATGCGTACGGAAGACATGCCCGTAATACCGCCGACAATGCATCTCGGTGAAGCTATAATTCATGTCAGCAAAGGTAAGTTGGGACTTGGTATAGCTGAAGTTGACGGCAAGATTGTTGGATTGATAACTGATGGGGACATCCGACGTGCAATGGAGAAGTGGCAGGCTCAGTTCTTCGACCGTACCGTAGCCGACATTATGACGCGTAATCCGAAGGTGGTTATGCCGTCAACAAAGATTAATGACATACAGAATATAATGAATAAGTATAAGATTCATTCAGTGCTTGTAGTTGACGAAGACAATCATCTGCTCGGAGTAGTTGACCATTACAGTTGTATGTTGTGATGATTTATAACCTTTTTGCAGGCAAGACGCAGGTGTGCGTTTCTTGCCTGTATTTATTATAGGTAAAAGATTGAACATGAGAAGGTATTTGTTAGTTATATTGTTTGCCGTTATCTGTTCCGGCATAAGTTCACAGACATCTGATTCTTTGATTGTTGACTGCCTGCGGGATGAGGGCGTCAGATTCTCACATAATAATTCAGTTACGTTGCTGATGAACGGACAGGAGAAGTTTGACGACATGTTTGAGGCCATACGTCAGGCCCGCAGCAGTGTACATCTTGAGTATTTCAATTTCCGGAATGACTCTATCGCGTCGCTGCTTTTTGGCATCCTTGCTGACAAAGTAAGGGAAGGCGTTGAGGTACGTGCCTTGTTTGACGGTTTCGGTAACGACTCGAACAACCAGCCTTTGAAGAAAGAACATCTTCAGAAGATACGTGCCAACGGCATAGAAATTTATGAGTTTGACCCTATCCGCTTTCCTTGGGTCAATCATGTGTTCCACCGTGACCACCGCAAGATTGTCGTAATAGATGGCAAAATAGCCTATACCGGCGGAATGAATGTCGCCGATTATTATATCACAGGTACTGAACAGGTTGGTGAGTGGCGTGATATGCATTGCCGCATAGAGGGTGATGAGGTTAACACTCTTCAGGCTATTTTCCTTAAAATATGGAATAAGGTGAGCGGACAGAACGTGCACGGGGCGAAGTATTTCTTCGGTTATCACAAAGCTGATTATATAACAGGACTGAAGCCTGACACCTGTTGCACCGCAGGTAACAAGATGGTGGGTATCATCAACCGTGAGCCACGTACTACCAACGGAATAATCAGGACGTTTTACACCGAAGCCATTAACTCTGCAAAAGACAGTATAAAGCTTGTGAATCCGTATCTTACGCTTAACGCGACGCTAAAGCGGGCTTTGCGTAAGGCTGTGGAACGCGGCGTGAAGGTAGAGATAATGGTCTCAGAGAAGAGTGATATTCCGCTTACTCCGGATTGTGTGTTTTATAATGTACACCGGTTGATGAAGCACGGGGTAGACGTATGGATTTACAGGAACGGTTTTCATCATACTAAAATCATCATGGTAGACGGACGTTTCTGCACCGTAGGCAGCGCCAATCTTAACGCGCGCAGCCTTAATTTCGATTATGAGGAGAACGCGGTAATCGTTGACCCATGCACAACAAAGGAGCTTAACGATATGTTTGAGCGTGACAAGAAGCACTCGTTCAAGCTTACTGAGGAGATATGGGATGAATGGCGTACACCTTGGCAGAAGTTTGTAGGCTGGTTTGCCCATTTGCTTACGCCATTCCTCTGACGGCCGCCGTTATCCGGCGTAGCCGTCAACGAGGTCAGCCATCAGATGAATATCAGTATCGCTTATGCCGTGTTCATTAAGGAAATCCTTGTCGTTGGCAAATTCTTCGCTTATACAGTATTTTCTGTTGAGGCCTGTGTTACGTCGGTTTTCCATGAATCTGGCGAAAAGTTTTACGGCTTCGGCCGTATTGCCTTTCATCCATTGACAATATCCGGCATTAAGCCAGTCACCGTTTTCAGCATCATCAGCAGACGTCAGACGGCTATATTCCTTTTCGGCCTGGTCATATTTTCCCAAGCCTGACAAGGTCCATGCCAGTACACGCTTTACCGCTGAAGAATCAGGATTCTCTATGTCAAGTCTGTAAAGCAGGTTTATTGCGTCACTGTATTTTTTTGCTTTTGACAATGCAACGCAAAGATTTAACGCAACTGTTTTGTTCTGCGGGTCGCTGTCATGCAGTGTCTGATAGCACGCGGCAGAATCCTCAAACTTTCCACATTCAAAATACGAGCGGGCAAGTAATGACAATACACGTCTGTTTCCGGGGTCTTCAGCTTTAAGTTTTTCAAAAACCTCCACTGCTTTTTCCGGCTGTTTAGCGAAGTTGAGTTCATACATGCCGCGCACGAGAAGCATTTTCGGATTGTCCTCATCCGTGTTTTTTGACAGAATGTTTCTTAAAGCGTTGCCGTTCTTATGTTTTATCATGAAGTAACACAAGTCCGGTACGAGTGTCTGGATGTCTGTATTATTAAACAGGTCATCGGAAACAAAGATGAAATGCTTTGCGTCAAATGGGTTGACGAGCTGTTCTCTTTGCGGGTAAAGGCGGAAGAACCGGTACATGTCCTGCAGTATCATGCGCCTAATATAGGCCGGCTGCCTTTGGTCTTCGGGGCTTACAACCTGCCCGAGAACTTCAGGCGAGTTAAGCATTTCTTTCATATTGTCAGGCAGGCGGCTGATTACTGACGAAATGGCGAGCGTGAATGAGTATTTGTCACTGTCACAGAACGGTCCGCTATTGAGAATGTTTATGAGCAGAGGGGTATCTTTCAGGTTGCCAGCCGTGCGTGAGATTTCAGGATGCTCAATATAGAACGGATAAAACCAGTTGGCTACATTATAGAAAAACGGGAAGCGTTTCATCTGCGAAAAGCCGCCAAAGTAGATGTCAGAGCCGGCTTTCTGCATGTTCATCATTTTCTGAAAACTCTCCTCCATTTTCTCCATTGCCCGTTCAGATGCGCCTGGGTCAAATATGTCTGTCATGGGGTCATCTTCCTTTTCATTGATGCCGAAGCGTGTGATGTTCAGGTTATTGTTTTTCATCAGCTCCGGCATGATGTCCCGCCGTATAGTGTCTGTGTCCTGTTCCGCGTTCATGCAGAATATGATTTGTTTCTGCAGGTCGGCCAGTTCGTTCGCTACGCCGTCATGTGAAAGTGCTTCAGATACAAGATTTTTCATTTTCGGCATAACCCTTGTGCGTGAAGACAGGGCAAATACCCAGCCAATAAGTGCTCTTTGGCGTATTTTCTCATCTGTTGATGCAAGGTAGACATGTATCAGCACGCCGAATTTGTTGATGTCCATGTTGTTCATTGCGGCAAGAGTTATCGCGCTGATGAGCAGTTGTGCGTCAATACTGTCAATGGTGGGTGAGAGCAGCAGGCGATTGAAAAACTCTGAGTCGTGATCAGACCATTGGCGTGACACGATGATGTGGCAGAACAAAGCCTGCATGAAATCATTGTGCCGGCTGTAAAGTTCGTTGCTTTTCGTTGTGCGTGCGGGTTCTATTTCGAGGCTCAGCATTGCCGCGTCTGCAACGAATCCTTCAAGTTCAGATTTTATTTTCTCGTCATTGAACTGTTTGTTGCCTGACTTTCTCAATGCGTCTGTAAAGAAGGCAGTGTGCTGAGTCATGTAAGTCATGTACATGTCACTTGCAAAGCGGTAAAGCCTTGTTGTAAGACTGTTATATATGGCGCTGCGGTGCGGGTCGTTAAAGCCGCGCCTCATGTAGTCAAGCATCAGCCTGTAATCGTTCTCAATGCTCTCCAGCTCTTCGTCATATATCATGTGAGGATTGGCGTCTACAAACTTACGTACAGCCCGCAGGGCAGCGCCAAGCTCGCTTCTGTCAATCAGTCTGAAAATGATGTCAAATTCCTTTGTTTCTCTGTTATCCATGTTAAGTCGTCATTTTAGCCATTTGTCAGCGGTGTCGATATCCTTTTGGCGTGGCTCGCCGGCATGTTCAAACTTCATTTTCGGCAGTGCGTCAATAGTCTTTCCGTCAGCTCCGCAATATTTGGCAATGGTCTTGGCATAATGTTTCAGACCCTTTTTATTGATTGAGTCACATGCCGCGTTATATCCTTTTATAAATACGTCAAGCTGCTGTGTGCGGCGTTTGTCTTTCATGTCCTTGCTCCTGAATGCTATGACCCCGAAGCGCATATCCTTGTCGCGGCTGTCCATAAGTACAGGATTCTTATACAGCCGTGCCGTAGTAGCCTGCGGCTCGGTCAGCAGCATAGCGTCCATCTCGTTGTTGAGGAGCATCTGCAGCCTCAGGTTGACATCGTTTATCTGTACCTTGAACACCTCTTCCTCCTTCAGCTTGGCGCTGTCTACGGCATAGTCGGCAAGCAGGGCCGTTGCCGAGAAGCGTGCCATGGCTATCATCTTGTCACTCATCTGGTTTATACGTCTGATTCTTGCCAGACGGTTGCTTATCAGTTGCCAGTATGCGTTGGTGGCGGCCACATAGTCAAGGCCGGTGCCTTTGCGCTTCATCCATTGTCCGCGCACTATGTCGGTGACACATCCCTCAATCGCGCCCTTCATCAGAGCCGCATCGCAGTCAATCTGTGCTTTATACGGTTTCAGTCTTATGTCGGCCTTGGCCGTGTCAAACATGTTATAATCCTTAGCCACATAGATAGGCAGACAGTCAAGAGTAGGCATCACGCCAACCTTCAATGCCAGCGAGTCTTCCCTGTGCAGCCGGGCCTGCTCAGCCCGTGACAGCCTCTGCTTCTCCTCATACGATTGTCCGCATCCCATAAGGATAACGGCTGTAAGTATAAATAAGAAGATGTATTTTGTGCTCATTACATACATTAGTTAAAAAGGGCAGCCCAGCGTTTTACACCCGAGTCGCCCTTCAGAGTTTATTATTAATGTGCGATATTAGTCAGCATCATTCAACTGTGGTGCAAAGTTAATGATTTATTTTGTAACTCAAAAAAATATCACTAATTTTGTAAAACAAATTAGGTGGGGCGTGAAGATTGTCATACTTGCTACTGCTCGTTTTGCAAAAGGCCGTCTTTCGCATTGTAAAAGGTCATCTTTTGCACGCTAAAAGGCCACCTTTTACACGGTAAAAGATGACCTTTTGCAACGCGTTGAGCGTCAGACTGTTACGCGGCCGGCCGTAAACGGCTCCGCAATCAGCTTTCTGACGTGCGGTTGTAACGTTTCTCATGCCCTTTGTTTAATAATATTATGGCAAAGGATAAGATAGCTTACGTATGTTCAAACTGCGGACAGGAGTCATCAAAATGGATCGGCAAGTGTCCCAGCTGCGGGCAGTGGAATACGTTTAAGGAAATAAGAGTGGCTCCAGAGAGTGCGGGGCACATTGCAGCAGCGTCAGTTGCAGCTACGGTCAGAGGTGCCCGCCGGGACGTAAAAGCCCGTCCGCAGCGCCTTCGTGAAATATCTGCCAAAGACGAGCCGCGTATCGACATGCATGACGGTGAGCTGAACCGCGTGCTCGGCGGAGGACTTGTGCCCGGGTCGATTGTGCTGCTCGGCGGTGAGCCGGGCATAGGTAAGAGTACCCTTACGTTGCAGACGGTGTTGAGGATGACTGACCGCCGTGTGCTATATGTCAGCGGAGAGGAAAGTGCCCATCAGTTAAAGATGCGTGCCGAAAGGATAAGCTCGGGGGCTGCCCGGCCGCTTAAAGCATCGGCGGATGCCGTCGGCAAGCCGGACGATGATGAATGCATGATATTGTGTGACACATCTCTTGAAAACATATTTGCCAATATTCAGGAAGTAATGCCTGATATTGTGGTAATTGACTCGATACAGACTATCAGTACGGAGACTGTTGACAGTTCACCCGGCAGCGTGTCGCAAGTGCGCGAGTGCGCCTCGGCGCTGCTCCGGTTTGCCAAGTCAAGCGGCATACCTGTAATCCTGATAGGACATATAAATAAGGAAGGAACACTGGCCGGACCCAAGATTCTGGAACACATTGTAGACACTGTAATCCAGTTTGAGGGTGACCAGCATTATATGTACCGCATACTCCGTTCTACTAAAAACCGCTTTGGCAGCACCTCTGAGCTTGGTATTTATGAAATGGAGCAGGACGGATTGCGCCAGGTTGCCAACCCTTCTGAATTGCTGTTGACGCAGGACCACGAGGGACTTAGCGGCATAGCCATATCCTCGGCGATAGAAGGTGTGCGCCCGTTTCTTGTTGAGACGCAGGCTCTTGTGTCGTCGGCTGCTTACGGAACGCCGCAGCGCAGCGCTACGGGATTTGACCAGAGACGGCTCAACATGTTGCTTGCCGTACTCGAAAAGCGTGTCGGCTTCAAACTGATGCAGAAAGACGTGTTTCTCAACATAGCGGGAGGTCTGCGCGTTACAGACATGGCCATGGATCTCAGTGTTATTGCGGCGGTGCTCTCAAGCAATGTTGACACGGCTATAGAGACGGGCTGGTGCATGGCCGGTGAGGTGGGGCTGAGCGGCGAGGTGCGCCCAGTCAGCCGTATAGAGCAGCGTATTGCTGAGGCCGAGAAGCTCGGTTTTACGAATATAATAGTGCCGAAGTATAACATGCAGGGGCTTTCGCGCAAGAAGTTCAATATCAATCTTGTGCCCGTCCGCAAGGTGGAGGAGGCTCTGAGGGCGTTGTTCGGCTGACGCCTGACGGCTTATTGATAAAATAAGCGCCGTATTACGGATTGCAGCATATTGTCTGCACAACCGTAATACGGCGCTTTCTATTGTTATGTATGGACTGTGCTGTTGTGCGCTTATTGTGCGGCGGCCTTATCGGCTGTGCCGAGACGGTTGGCGATAAACGCCGTAAGCTCCTCGCCTCTCAGGCCGGCTGCAATCACTTTGCCCGTGTTGTCAACTACGATAGTGAACGGTATGGCCTGTATTCCGTACATTTTGGCCGCGCTGTTGTTCCATCCCTGAAGGTCAGACAACTGTGTCCATGTCATGTTCATGGTGCTTATTGCGTCAGTCCACTGCTCTTTGTTCTCGTCAAGAGATACGCCGACAATGCCAAGTCCCTTGTCCTTGTAGTCGTTGTATGTCTTCACAAGGCCGGGCATTTCCTGACGGCACGGTCCGCACCAGCTTGCCCAGAAGTCAACAACAGTAATCTTATGTCTGGCAAACTCGTCGGCAACTGTTACGTTGTTGCCGTTGATGTCGGCCATGGTGAAGTTTATCTTGAGCTCCTGCTCATTGTTGTCTTCACGCTGAGTAGTGTCAGCCTGCGCTGCAGTCTGTGTCGTCTGGCTCTCGGTCTTGCCGTTTTTGCATGCTGTGAAGGTTATCAGCGCAGCGGCAGATATTATCAATATGCGGCGTATCTTCATGCTTTCAGGCTTTATACGAGATACTGTGAACTGATGCTCTCATTGTTGACCACGCGGCGGATGGTCTCTGCGAACATGTCTGCAACTGACAGTTGCTTGACCTTGGCGCAGCGGTTAGAGTAGGGAATAGAGTCGGTGAACACCATCTCTTCAAGTGCAGAGTTCTGTATTCTCTCGCTTGCGGGTCCGCTCATGACGCAGTGTGACGCGCAGGCTCTTACGCTCTTGGCACCGGCCTGCTTCATTATGTCGGCGGCCTTGGTTATGGTTCCGGCCGTGTCAACCATGTCGTCAATGATTACTACGTTCTTTCCCTTGACGTCACCGATAATCTGCATGCTTTCAACAACGTTTGCGCGGGCACGCGTCTTGTTGCAAAGTACAAGCGGGCATCCTAAGTATTTGGCATAAGTATTGGCGCGTTTACTGCCGCCGACGTCAGGAGATGCGATGACAATATCGTCGAGCTTGAGGCTCAGGAGATATGGAAGTATGACGCCGGACGCGTAAAGGTGGTCAACAGGAACATCGAAGAATCCCTGTATCTGGTCAGCGTGCAGGTCCATGGTGATAAGGCGGTCGATGCCGGCCACCCTCAACAGGTCGGCCACGAGCTTGGCGCCGATGCTTACACGCGGCTTATCCTTGCGGTCCTGTCGTGCCCAGCCGAAATATGGAATTACGGCATTGATGCTTTTGGCTGACGCGCGTTTGGCGGCGTCAATCATCAGCAAGAGTTCCATGAGGTTGTCTGAATTAGGGAATGTGCTCTGTACGAGGAACACGTCGCGCCCGCGGATAGACTCCTCGTAAGACACGGCGAACTCGCCGTCAGAGAACTTTGTTATTAGCAGATTGCCAAGGGGGCAACCCAGGCTGTTGCAGATTTTTTCCGCAAGGTATCTCGTATTGGTGCCCGAGAATACCATAAAAGAGTTTTTCTCACTCATTTTGGCTTATAGTTGTTTTATTAATTATTTTTTATGATGCTGCTTTTCTGAGCTTCTCAAAATGGCTTATGAGATCCTTGTAGTCAAGTTCATTATGAATGTCGAACCTGCTCCACAGATCCTTGCATACCACTACGCCGCCAAAGCCTAACTCCTTGGCCGTCTTGATGTTGTCAAGGCTTACGCCACCGAGCGCATACACGTGGCGGTCAATCAGTCCCTGACGTGCCGCGCTCTCAAGTTCGCTCATGTCGCGGCCGCCCTGGGTGAATGTGTTGTCAAGAAAAACGTACTCAGCCTTTTTCTTCATGGCGTTAAGCGCGCTTATGTCATGGCATGTGCGGCTGAACTTTCCTTTATAGTCTTTAGGCAAGTCCTTGGTGCTGTCGTCAATGTGTATTCCCGCCAGTCCGTATTCATTCTTCAGGTAATAATGGTCATGAACGGTTATTTTACCGTATGATATTTCGGGAAGAAGAGACAGCAGACGTTCTGAATACATAGGTGAAGCTCCGGGCTTGTACAGGTGCAGGTTGTCCATGCCCTCCTCGAAAAGAGCCGTCAGTATCTTGTCTTCTTCTACGAAGAAGGTAGGTTGGGTCATTATAACGAGCTTCATCGCTTTTTTCTTTTTCCAAATGCAAATGTATAAAAAAAAAGATAAACGGGCAATCTATTGGATAATAAAAGTTGTTTCGTGAGCCTTAAAATTGAGGAAAAATAATGTTACGGCATTGCGTGATGCTGTTTTTTTGTTGTTTTAAGCCGTTTTCATGGCAATCTTCAGTGATGTCTGTGGGCTTTGCGGTAATGTTGATGAGCATGAACTCCCTGTGTATCGGCTTCGGCGACATGGTTGCTTTTGTAACGGCCTGATTGTCAATGCGTTGTAAAAGGCCGTCTTTTGCAAGCTAAAAGACGGCCTTTTGGCGTATGATTGACGGCCTTTTGAAAAGCAAAAGACCGTCTTTTGTACAACAGTCTGACAAACGATGTGAGATTGTCACGTCATTAAGGGCTTTGCCGGTAAATGTTCTTGTCATCCGGATTAGTCTGCCCGGATAGAGGAGGAAACTGTCAAAGATGCAAATCTTGACTGTGATTTGCCATGTAATATTAAAAAAAATGTGTAAGTTTGCATGCGGATTATATCAGAGATAAAGACAATGAAGATAAACCTTGATACATTTGAAGGCTTGGACAGGCCGTTCTATGTGCTTGAGGAGAAAAGGCTCAGGCGCAATCTTGAGTTGATAAGGAGTGTGGCTGATGCCGGAGGTGTTGAGATTATTTTGGCGTTCAAGGCTTATGCCCTGTGGAAGACATTCCCTGTGTTCAGGGAGTATATAAAAGCCACTACGGCAAGCTCGTTGTATGAAGCGCTGCTTGCCGTTAACGAGTTCGGCAGTAAGGCTCACACTTTCTCGCCGGCATACACTGATTATGAAATAGACGATATAGCCAGATGCTCAAGTCATATAACGTTTAATTCATTGTCACAATATACTCGGCTGCATGCCAGAGCCAAGGCTGCAAACGCTGAACTGAGCATAGGCCTGCGCATAAATCCAGAGTATTCAGAGGTGGGCACGGCCCTTTATAATCCTTGCGCTCCCGGCACCCGCTTCGGCATCACAGCCGATAAGTTGCCGGCCACGCTGCCTGATGATATAGAAGGATTCCATTGTCATTGCCATTGTGAGAGTGGATCGGATGTTTTCGTGAGAACATTGGAACATATTACGGAAAAGTTCTCGCCATGGTTCAGTCAGATAAAATGGATTAACTTCGGCGGCGGTCATCTTATGACACGTAAGGATTACGACATACCTTTATTAATAAGGACACTTAACGGCCTGCACAGAAAGTATCCACACCTTAATATAATATTAGAACCTGGCAGCGCATTCGCCTGGCAGACAGGGCCACTTGTGTCTCAGGTGGTAGACATTGTGGAAGACCGAGGCATAAAGACAGCCATACTTAACGTAAGTTTTACGTGCCACATGCCTGACTGTCTGGAGATGCCGTACATGCCGGCGGTGCGTGGCGCCGAGATAATTGAAGACGGAGACAAGTCTGACGCGTCAGAAGAAAATGTGTACAGGCTCGGCGGTAACAGTTGCCTGTCAGGTGATTTCATGGGGCTGTGGCGCTTCCCCAGCGGTCTGCATGTAGGTGACAACGTGATTTTTGAGGATATGCTGCATTATACAACCGTAAAAACCAACATGTTTAACGGAATAACGCATCCGTCAATCGCTTTTGCGCATGAAGACGGGACATTCGAGATTTTGCGTACATTTACTTATGATGATTATCGAAACCGCATGGATTAAAAGTTTTTTTCATCAAAATTGAAAAAAAAAGTCGCAAAAGTTTTGCAGACTTAAGAAAAAACTGTATCTTTGCACCGCATTTAGAGAAATGCTCCTTTGAAAAGGAACAAGCGGCAATAGCTCAGTTGGTAGAGCGCGACCTTGCCAAGGTCGAGGTCGCGGGTCCGAGTCCCGTTTGCCGCTCATACATTCTGAATAAACAGCGTGTGGGAGGAGTTCTTCCTGTTAAGCCCAGGTGGCGGAATTGGTAGACGCGCACGTTTCAGGTGCGTGTGTTTCACGACGTGCAGGTTCGAGTCCTGTTCTGGGCACTTTTTATTCAGAATGATTTTATGTTGGAGAGGTGGCGGAATTGGTAGACGCGCTACTTTGAGGGGGTAGTGAAAATTGTTTCGTGGGAGTTCGAGTCTCCTCCTCTTCACACATAATGTTTTTATTGCTTCAGGCGGCAATAGCTCAGTTGGTAGAGCGCGACCTTGCCAAGGTCGAGGTCGCGGGTCCGAGTCCCGTTTGCCGCTCTTCTTCAAATCGAAAAATACACTCATGAATTTATATTTAAGATACTTCGATAAAGAGACATTGGTAAGCAATGTCGATGACGCCATAGCTTTTTTGTATTCTATTGACGAGATAGGAATGAATCCCGATTTGGAGCGTGACATTAGGGAATATGTCGCAAGCAGCGTGTATTATCCGAAGCGTTACAAAATACGTCCCCGCGTTTATTTCATCATAATCAAGACCGAGGCGGCTACTATGCTTGACTTCAAGCAGAAGAAGGCTCTGCGTTCTAATCTTCATGCGGGTGATGCACGTGAGGAGGTCTCGCCGGCTTTGGCACGTCTTACAGAAGAGCGTCCGGGATGGTATGAGGGTACGCTTGATTTCAAGCGTGTCGTTCTGGTGCCTATAACGGGCAAGCATGAATACCGTGACACTCACTTCGTAGTGAACTGTAAGGCCATGTCCGGGCTCGACTGTTATAACCGTATGGTAGACCATCTGCGCGGAAGAGTAGACAGCCGTAGCCAGTTCCCTTCAGCCAAGGGCAAGAACTTCAAGTTCCGTTATCTTGGCATGTGGAAATAATCGTAGCAAAATAGCAGTGCGGTTTTATGGCCTTAGATTTGTGAAAGGCCATTAAGCCGCATGGCTTTTATAATCCTCAAAACTTAAGTCGTATGAACAAAGTCATGCTTATAGGCAATGTAGGCAAGGAACCTGTTATACGTTATTATGACCATGACCAGGCCGTGGCAACGCTGTCGCTGGCCACGACGGAGCGCGGCTACACGTTGCAGAACGGTACGCAGGTGCCTGACAGGACAGACTGGCACAACATCGTGCTTTATAGAGGTTTGGCCAAGATTGTAGAGAAATATGTGCATAAGGGAGACAAGCTGTATGTTGAGGGGCGCATCCATTACCGCACGTATGATGACCAGAAAGGCATTCGCCATTATGTAACTGAGGTTTACGCTGATAATATGGAGCTGCTGTCACCTAAACCGGCTCAGCCTGCTGCGCAGGACCAGGCCAAATCTGCTGTTGCAAGTCCTGAAGATAACAATGACGCGCCATTCTGAATTTTAAGAATGGCTGTCACCGATTTCCGCATACATCATAATTTATGCCGCTGATATCTGTTGATAACGTTCTGCCCGGCGTAAGACTGGGATTATGGAGAATAGAGGAAAGTGTAGGAACGTTTATTAGTGAATATCCTGAACTTGGTTATCTTGAGCGTGTGATTGAAGGCTATGGTTCAGAGTCTCGCCGTATTGAGATATTGGCTGTGCACGCTTTGTTGCGTCGGATGGGTATTGACGGCGTAACGCTTTGCCATGAGGCATCGGGCAAGCCATATCTTACAGACGGAACTAACATCGGCATCAGCCACACAAAGGGATGCGCGGCCGTAATACATTCACCGCACGCAAAAGTGGCTGTAGACGTAGAGTATATTGACGAAAGGGTAGGGCGTGTCGCTGAGAGGATGCTGCGTAGTGATGAGAAGGCGGAAACCCTGTTGCTGAAACTTTTGCACTGGTGCGCAAAGGAGACATTATATAAACTGTATTCAGAGGACCGGCTTTCACTTGCAGAAATGTGTCTGCTGGCCGTAAAAGGTAATGATACGGAAGGAATAATAACCGTAAAAAATGACAGACGCGGCGAAACATTGGATGTTTCATACCGCGTGTCTGAAGGTTTCGTTATCACTTACGTTGCTCTTTAGGCTTGTTGCCTTTCTTGCCTCCTTTTTTCTTTCCGTGAAAACCACGGCCTTTTTTCCCGTAATGACGTTCACCTTTATTTTCAATAATCTTATATTCCGGTGCTTTTCCGAGTCCTTTAGGCAATGGTATTTTCTCAACTTCATATCCTAAGAATTTCTCAATCTGCATGAAGTTGCCTACTTCCTTGCCGCGGACGAGAGTTATAGCTATGCCATCGTGGTCAGCCCTGGCTGTTCTTCCTATACGGTGAACATAGTCTTCGGAGTCATGTGGCACATCATAGTTTATCACCATAGATATGTCATCTATGTCGATGCCTCTCGCCACGATGTCAGTTGCTACGAGAACATCAATCTGTCCGCTTTTGAACTGGTACATCACTTCGTCGCGCTGGCTTTGCATCAGGTCTGAGTGCATCTCTCCGCTGTTTATTTTTGAGCTTCTCAGATACTTGTTTATATCCTTGACCTTGAGCTTTGAGCTTGAGAATATTATGACCCTTTTTTGTCCGTATTTCTTAAATATGTCTTTAAGTACGCCGTTTTTTTGATTTTCATGGCATACGCATGCCATTTGATGTATTTTTTCAGCAGGCTTGCTTACTGCGAGTTTGATGATTGACGGACTCTTGAGAATTGTTTTGGCAAGGTCCTCGATCTTCTTGGGCATTGTTGCAGAGAACATGATTGTCTGGCAGTATGACGGCAGGAGCTTGGCTATCGAAAGGATATCTTCAGAAAAACCCATGTCAAGCATGCGGTCAGCCTCGTCAAGGACAAAGAATGAAACCTTGCCAAGGTCAACATTATCCATAGTAATATGGCTGATGAGTCTGCCCGGTGTGGCGATTATTATGTCAGCACCGAGCTTCATGCTTTTATATTCCTGATCGTAACGGTTCCCGTCGTTGCCTCCATAGACGGCAACGCTGCTTACATCGTCAATGTAATATGAGAAACCCTGCATTGCCTGGTCAATCTGCTGTGCCAGTTCTCTTGTCGGGCTCATGATGACGCAATTGATTGATTCCTCAGGAAATCCTCCATCGTCAAGCATGCTAAGTATCGGCAACAGATAAGCTGCGGTTTTCCCTGTGCCGGTCTGTGCTATTCCGAGTACGTCTTTACCGTCAAGTATTTCGGGGATACATTTTTCTTGTATGGGCGTGCATGAAGTCCACCCCATATCGTCAATGGCGTCGAGAGTGTTGTCACTTAAGTCTAAATCATAAAAATCCATATATCAATTAGGTGCTTTGCGGTAGCAGAAGTATGCTACGATTGTAAAAATAATGTTAGGTATCCACGCGGCCAGCATTGGTGGAGTGTCGGCATTGATAGCGAACGTTGATGACACCGTTTGCAGCATAATATATGTGAAACTGAGTGCCAAACCTATGCCGAGATATAATCCCATACCGCCTTTCCGCTTTCGTGAAGACAACGACAGGCCTATCGTGGTAAGAATGAACGAGGCAAATGATGTCGCAATGCGCTTATGATATTCAACTTCATATTGAACAACGTTGCCAGAGCCTCGGTCTATTTGTTTGTTGATGTAATCTCTCAGTTGCGGACTGGTGAATGTCTCCTGTTGGCCTTTAGAGTAGACAAGGTCAGTCGGTTCCATCATAATCAGCGTGTCTTTTACTGAGCCGCTGGTTATTATCTCACGCATTCCGCGCAACTGTCTTATGCGCCAGTTGCGTGCTTTCCAGTGATATTTCGAGTCTGAAATTGTGTCATACTGTATTTCAGATGCTGTCATATGGCTCACGAGTTTCTTGTCTTCAAACTTGTCGAGGCAGAATCCGTAGCCTTTTTTCAGATTATTGTCATAATGTTGGATGTATGCTATTACGCCTTTACCCACCTGTAACTGGACGTTCTCAGCAGAAGTGTTCTTCTTCTTATTCTTATACATTGACTCAAAGTTCTGCCTTATGATTGTGCCTTGAGGTATAACGTATGCTCCGAGCAGAAATGTCATGAGAGATATAATGGCTGCTGATATCATGTAAGGCCTCATCAGCCGCTTGAAACTCACGCCTGCGGCCAGCATGGATATTATCTCAGAGTTACCCGCCAGCTTAGATGTAAAGAATATTACAGCAATAAATACGAACAGCGGGCTGAACAGGTTGGCGAAATAAGGTACGAAGTTCATGTAGTAGTCAACCACTATCGCCCTGAGCGGTGCGTGGTATTGAGCGAATTTCGCAAGGTTCTCGTTGATGTCGAATACGATGGATATCGAGATGATAAGGGCAATCGAGTAGAAATACGTGCCTATAAACTTCTTTATTATGTACCAGTCGAGAATCTTCAGGTATCTGAATGGATTGATGTATTTCATCCAACCCAGCTTGCGGCCGAGCCGAGCCAAAGGTGCTGCAAGTATGCCGAGCCGTCTTCTTGACTGTCTCGCAAGTTTTAGAATGCCTTTATATCTTCTGATGTTTTTCGCTTTCATGCCGTTTTGTTATATTCTTTTGCCGAGTTGGCTGATGACAGATGCTTTCCATTTCACGAAGTTTCCGGCTTCAATGTGCTCCCTCGCATCGTTGACGAGTCGCAGGTAGAAAGCCAGGTTATGTATGCTGGCTATCTGCATGGCAAGCAGTTCCTGCGCCTTGAAAAGGTGGTGCAGGTATGCTTTTGAGTAAGTCTTGTCAACGTCGCAGCCGTCAGGGTCAATGGGCGAAAAGTCCATTGACCACTTTTTGTTACGCATGTTCATTGTGCCGTTATAGGTGAAAAGCATTGCGTTGCGTCCGTTACGCGTCGGCATTACACAGTCAAACATGTCAACGCCGCGCTCTATTGCCTCAAGGATGTTCTGAGGTGTGCCCACGCCCATAAGGTATCGTGGCTTGTCTTTGGGCAGAATCTCGTTGACAACCTCAATCATTTCATACATCACTTCGGTAGGTTCGCCTACGGCCAGACCGCCGATAGCGTTGCCTTCAGCGCCTTTGTCGGCAACAAACTTTGCCGCCTCGCGTCGCAGGTCTTTGAATGTGCAGCCCTGAACGATAGGAAACAATGCCTGCTGGTACCCGTAAAGAGGCTCAGTCTCGTTGAATCTCTTGATGCAGCGGTCGAGCCAGCGTTGTGTCAGCATCAGGCTGTTTTTAGCATACTGGTAATCGCTTTGTCCTGGCGGGCATTCGTCAAAAGCCATCATTATGTCGGCACCGATAGCTCTTTCTGTGTCAATTACGTTCTCAGGGGTAAAGAAATGTTTTGAGCCGTCAATGTGTGAGCGGAACTCGCAGCCCTCCTCCCTGAGTTTTCTGATGCCGGTAAGAGAGAACACCTGGAATCCGCCGCTGTCAGTAAGGATAGGGCGGTCCCATGTATTGAACTTATGCAGTCCGCCGGCAGCCTTAAGTACATCAAGCCCGGGGCGAAGGTACAGATGATAAGTGTTGCCCAGAATAATCTGTGCCTTCACCTGTTCGCGCAGCTCACTGAAGTGTACGCCCTTAACACTGCCGCACGTACCCACGGGCATGAATATCGGCGTGCGTATCTGTCCGTGGTCAGTGGTAATCAGGCCGGTGCGTGCGTCACTGGCGTCATCGGTATGTAACAGTTTGAAAAACATATTGTCAGTCGTCAATGTCAAACGTAACGGGATTCTTTACGAGTTCATCAGTCAGGGCGAAGTCCCATACTTCGCAGATGTTCTCAACGTAATGGAAATTCACTCCATTGAGATATTCCTGCGATATTTCCTCTATGTCCTTCCTGTTGTCTCGGCACATCACGATTTCGGCGATGCCCGCACGCTTGGCGGCAAGTATTTTCTCCTTTATTCCGCCTACCGGCAGCACTTTGCCCCGGAGCGTTATCTCGCCCGTCATGGCTGTCTTGGCCCTTACTTTGCGTTGTGTCAGGGCTGAGGCTATGGATGTGGCGATAGTGATACCAGCAGACGGACCGTCTTTTGGCGTAGCTCCTTCAGGTACGTGGATGTGTATGTTCCAATGGTCAAATATGCGGTAGTCAATCTTCAGGACGTCAGCATGAGCCTTGACATATTCCAGTGCAAGTATGGCTGATTCTTTCATCACGTCGCCAAGGTTGCCGGTCAGCGTAAGTTTAGAGCCTTTGCCTTTGCTCAGACTTGTCTCGATGAAGAGAATTTCGCCGCCCACGCTTGTCCATGCCAGACCGGTCACCACGCCAGCATATTCATTACCTTGGTATATGTCGCGGTAGAACGGCGGATTGCCCAACAGCGATGTAATCTCGTCAGGTGTAATCTTAGTGTACGGCAGGATATAGTCTTTAGCCTTTATGAAGGCAAGTTTGCGCAGCGCCTTGTTTATTTGTTTCTCAAGCTGGCGCACACCGCTCTCCCTTGTGTACTGCTCTATTATCTTCTCGATGGCCTGCTTTGTGAACATCAGGCGTTTTTCGCTGTCCAGACCGGTATTGGCTTTTTCCTTAGGTATCAGGTGGCGCTTGGCTATCTCCACCTTTTCCTCCGTGATATATCCGCTCACCTCAATCAGCTCCATACGGTCGAGCAGCGGGCGCGGGATAGTGTTGAGGTCGTTGGCGGTGGCGATGAAGAGCACCTTTGACAGGTCATAGTCAACGTCAAGATAATTGTCGTGGAAGGCAAAGTTCTGCTCCGGGTCGAGCACTTCGAGCAAAGCTGACGCAGGGTCACCGTTGACGGTGTTCTGAGTAACCTTGTCAATTTCGTCGAGTATGAACACGGGGTTAGACGACCCGGCCTTCTGTATGCTCTTTATTATGCGTCCGGGCATGGCGCCGATGTACGTGCGGCGGTGTCCGCGAATTTCGGCCTCGTCGTGAAGTCCGCCCAACGATATGCGCACATACTTGCGCTTCATGGCGGCTGCTATGCTTTTGCCGAGGCTGGTCTTGCCTACTCCCGGAGGGCCGTACAGACAGATGATAGGCGACTTCAGATCTCTTCTGAGGCTGAGCACGGCCATATACTCGAGGATACGCTCCTTTACCTTCTTCATGCCGTAGTGGTCTTTGTCCAGCACCTTCTGGGCTCTGTTGAGGTTAAGGTCGTCTTGTGTATAGCTCTCCCACGGCAGGTTGACCATTGTCTGGAGATATGTAAGCTGTACGCTGAACTCCGGGCTTTGCGGATTAAGTATATCCAGCTTGTCCAGTTCGCGGTTGAATGTCTTTTCCACTTCTTCCGGCCACTTCTTTTTCTTCGCAGCTTCAGTCAGCTCTTTTTTCTCAGGATAGCTCTCGCCGCCGGAGAGTTCCTCCTTTATGTTCTTTATCTGCTGCTGCAGGAAGTATTCGCGCTGCTGTTCGTCTATGTCCTCACGTGTTTTGGTGCGGATGTCGTGCTTTATCTCCAGCAGTTGCATCTCGCGGTGCAGAATCTTGAGCAGTTTGAACAGGCGGTCTTTCAGCGAGTTTGCCTTCAGCAGCTTTATCTTCTCGGCCGTGTCGAACGGCAGGCTTGTGCAGACAAAGTTGAGCAGGATTACGGCATTGTTGATGTTCTGCAGTGCAAACTGTGCCTCGTCAGGTATTTCGTCGTTCTTCTTGACGTAGTCTATCGTAACGTTGCGCAGGTCATCTATCGCCGTCATGAACTCCTTGTCCTTGACGTCAGGTATTTTTTCCGGTGCCACCTCTACCGTGCCTTTCAGGTAGGGCGTTACCTGGTTTATGGATGTCAGCCTGCAGCGGCCGAGCCCCTGCAGTATAACGGTAAGGTTATCGTTAGAACCGGGCATCTCGAGCACACGTATAATCTTGGCATATACGCCGTATTCGTAAAGGTCTTCCTTGCGTGCGGGCGTATCTTCGTCGGCACTCTTCTGACAGAATACGGCAAACGGTTCGTCGCCGTTGTCCTTAAGGTGGTTTACCAGGTTGAGGCTGGCCGTGCGGCCTATGAGCACAGGCGATACTACGCCCGGAAACAATATAAGGTTACGCGTTGCCAGAATAGGAATTTCGCCGTTCTCGTTACCCTCAAACAGTTTGGAAATGTCGCCTTCATAGTCTGCAATCATCGAGAAGGCGCCGTTGTTGTCTCTTTTCATATCAGTTAATTGTTGTCGGGCTCACGGCAACGTGGCCGCTTCAGTTGGCGGCTTGCACGACCGGGCCTGCGGCCCGACATTACGTTTCTTGGAAAATATAATTTTGGGGTGCAAATTTACTTATTTTAATTGACAATTTATCCTGAGACGTGAATTATTTACATATAATTAAGTAAAGCGCGCCCTGTTACGGCATGCATCGGCGTCAGATTTTTGTATCGGTCTGTGTCGCATGATAATTGTGCGGCATTTGCATGTCTTCAGTATGCAATCCGGCTGCTGTTTTCATTGTGTCGTTGTTTTGATAAAAATGCTTACATTCTGTATTTTGACAACGCTCTCAGTCTGCCGTATTTTCATCTGCAAAATATTTATCCGTAAATATCGCGTGAAAACGTGTGCAGATGTAACATATTGGTAGTTAATAAGATACGTTTTAAAGCGCAGAAGTGTGCATGAAAAAAGAGCTGAAATTGTGCTGAAAACCACTGTTTATGCCACGTTTTATATGCTTTTCAGGGTCTTAAAAACGTACTTTGGTGATGCAAAAGGCCGTCTTTTGCGTTGTGGAAGGCGGTCTTTAAGGCCGCCAAAGGCCGTCATCGGTGTCGTCGAGGGCGGTCAGTTGCGTTGTCTGCGTTCTGTTTTGATATTTTATCCGGAATTTTGGTGATTTACATTTTGCTGCTGTTTTACCCGATTTTGATTGCATTTGTATATTAATGTAGTGCCGCTAAGCAGCGTGGAGGGCCATATGTAAAAGTGAAAACTTTTTTCTTTTTTCTTCGGTTAATCGAATTTTTACATTATCTTTGCATTTAAATGTAATCAAACCGCAATGGAATTTACCGCAAAACAGATAGCGAGCTTTATAGGAGGCAGGGTAGAAGGTGATGAAAACGCCACTGTGAACACCTTTGCCAAGATAGAGGAAGGCGTTCCCGGGGCAATATCATTCCTGTCGAACCCCAAATATACTCATTATATATACGACACGCGTTCAAGCATCGTGCTGATAAACGAGGATGTAGAGCTGGCACACCCCGTGGCGGCTACTCTCATTAGGGTCAAGAACGCTTATGACAGTGTAGCCAAGCTGCTGCAGCTGTACCAGTCATCACTGCCGAAAAAGAAAGGAATAAGTCCTTTGGCAAGTATCGCTGACGGTGCTGAGATTGGTAAAGACTGCTATATCGGAGCCTTTGCATATGTAGGTGAGGGCACAGTGATAGGCGACGGCACGCAGATTCATCCCCACGCCGTCATTGAAGACGGTGTGCAAATAGGCAAGGGATGCCAGATTTACCCTAATGTGACGATTTATAACGGATGTCGCCTCGGCAACAACGTTACGATACATGCAGGCTCGGTAATCGGTGCTGACGGTTTCGGGTTTGCCCCCAATACCGAAGGGTATGACAAGATACCGCAGATCGGCATAGTAACAATCGAAGACGACGTGGAGATTGGCGCCAATACATGCGTTGACCGTTCTACCATGGGTACTACGATAATACGCCGTGGCGTGAAGCTGGATAATCTCGTGCAGATAGCCCACAACGTGGAGGTTGGCGAGAATACGGTGATGTCGGCTCAGGTCGGCGTGGCCGGGAGCACCAAGATAGGCAAATGGTGCATGTTCGGCGGCCAGGTGGGAATATCGGGCCATGTAAGCATAGGCGACAAGACTTTCCTTGGTGCCCAGTCTGGCGTGCCTGGCAATATCAAAGGTGATACAACGCTGATAGGTACGCCCCCAATGGAGCCGAAGGCCTACTTTAAGTCGATAGCCATAACACGTAAGCTGCCAGAGCTTTATAAGCAGATTAACGAGCTGCAGAAACAGGTGGATGAACTGAAGAAACATATTTAAAACAAAATATACGGACATGTCTAAACAGAATACGTTAAAGGGTAGCTTCGCATTGTGCGGAAAAGGGCTACACACCGGACTGAGTCTTACGGTAACTTTCAATCCGGCCGCTGAAAACACGGGATATAAGATACAGAGAATTGACCTTGACGGACAGCCGGTAATAGACGCGATTGCCGAAAACGTTGTTGATACCCAGCGTGGCACTGTTGTCGGCCGTGGCGACATAAAGGTGTCAACCGTTGAGCACGGTCTGGCTGCGCTTTACGCCTTGGGCATAGACAACTGCCTGATACAGGTTAACGGACCGGAGTTTCCTATACTTGACGGCTCAGCCGCTCCTTATATCGACAAGATAAAGGAAATAGGAATCGAGGAGCAGAACGCCCCGAAGGATTATTACATCATCCGCCACAAAATAGAGGTAAAGGATGACGAAACCGGCTCATGCATAACGATACTGCCTGATGAGGAGTTCAGTATTACGGCGATGTGCTCATTTGACTCGAAGTTCATCAACAGCCAGTTCGCAACGCTTGACCATATGGAGGACTTTGCCAAAGAGATTGCACCCGCGCGCACGTTCGTATTTGTACGTGACATCGAGCCGCTGCTGAAGGCAAACCTCATCAAAGGCGGCGACATGGATAACGCAATCGTAATCTATGAGCGCCAGACATCACAGGAGCAGCTTGACAAGCTGGCTGACTTCCTGCACGTGCCTCACCTTGACGCGTCAAAGCTGGGATATATCCAGAACAAGCCGCTCGTATGGGAAAATGAGTGCACACGTCATAAACTGCTCGACATTGTAGGTGATATGGCCTTGATAGGCAAGCCGTTGAAGGGCCGCATCATAGCTACACGTCCCGGTCATACAATCAATAATAAGTTTGCCCGCCTGATGCGCCGCGAGATACGCAAGCATGAGGTGCAGGCCCCGATATACAACTGCAATGAAGCTCCGATAATGGACGTGAACCGCATTCGTGAGCTGTTGCCCCACCGTTATCCTATGCAGCTGGTTGACAAGGTGATAGCTCTCGGTCCTACAAGCATCGTCGGCGTTAAGAACGTTACCAGCAATGAGCCGTTCTTCACAGGTCATTTCCCGCAGGAGCCTGTAATGCCGGGCGTGCTTCAGGTAGAGGCTATGGCACAGTGTGGCGGTCTGCTGGTGCTCAATACTGTAGAGGAACCTGAGCGCTGGTCAACTTATTTCATGAAGATAGACAACGTGAAGTTCAGACAGAAGGTTGTGCCAGGAGACACTCTGCTCTTTAAGGTAGATCTCCTCGCGCCGGTACGTCATGGCGTATCTTCAATGAAAGGTTACGTCTTCGTTGGCGACAAGATTGTGTCTGAGGCCACGTTTACCGCGCAAATCGTTAAGAACAAGTAAATCCTGAATAATCTTACGAGGTAAAATAAGTGACGGAATGAGAGTAAGGAAATTAAGACTGCAGTTCAACCGATGACGTGTCAGGCACCGGTCTTAATTTCTTTGCTCTCCGCTTGTTTTACTTCCCATGCTTTAATATAAGTAACTATGAACCAGATAAGTCCACTCGCATACGTACATCCCGAGGCAAAGTTGGGTGACAACAACATCATCGGACCTTTTTGTTACATTGACCGCAACACCGTAATGGGTGACAACAATGTGTTGCAGAACAGCGTAACCATAAATTGCGGCGCACGGATAGGTAACGGTAATGAGATATTTCCAGGTGCGAGCATCAGTACGAAACCGCAGGACCTGAAGTATAAGGGCGAGGAGACAACCTGCGAAATAGGTGACAACAACAGCATCCGCGAGTGTGTGACCATTTCGCGCGGTACGGCGTCAAAGGGAAAGACCGTTGTCGGCTCAAACAATCTCTTGATGGAAAACCTGCACGTAGCTCACGACTGTGTAGTGGGTAACGGTTGCATCATAGGCAACTCAACGAAGTTTGCCGGAGAGGTGACCATTGACGACAACGCTATTATCAGTGCCGAGGTGCTTACTCACCAGTTCTGCCACATCGGCGGTTACGTCATGATACAGGGCGGATGCCGCTTCAGTCAGGATATTCCGCCGTACATTATCGCAGGAAAGGAGCCTACGAGATATTGCGGCATCAACATCGTAGGTCTGCGCAGACGCGGCTTCAACAACGAACTGATAAACAACATCCATGAGGCTTACCGCCTGCTCTACTCTAAGGGCGTACTTAAGGAAGGCATTGAGGAGATACGCCGCCACCTGCCCGAGTGCGAGGAAATTAACTATATAATAAGATTTGTCGAGAGTTCAAAGCGTGGTATCATAAGGTAAAATGAATTTTTACTTATGAAGACGCTTATTGTAATAGTCGGTCCGACCGGCGTAGGCAAGACAGCCTTGTGCCTGAAAGTCGCTGAAGAGCTGAATACTGTGATTGTTAATGCTGACTCAAGGCAAATCTTCAGTGAGATACCGATAGGTACAGCTGCGCCGACGGCTGATGAACAGCAGCGTGTGAGGCACTATTTTGTCGGCAATCACCATATTGGCGATTATTATAGTGCCTCGATGTTTGAGACAGATGTCATGACGTTGCTTGATGACCTTTTCCGTGACAGAGAGCAGGTTGTCTTGTCGGGCGGCAGCATGATGTATGTTGATGCCGTATGTAACGGAATTGATGACATACCCTCAGTTGACCCGGATATCCGCCGTCAGGTTATGGCTGATTATGAAAGGGAAGGACTTGAGACTCTTTGTGCCAGATTGGAGAAGCTTGACCCTGAATATTTCAGTATTGTAGACAGGAAAAATCCAAAGCGTGTGATTCATGCTGTAGAGATATGTCTGTCAACGGGAAAGACATATACGTCATTCCGTACTAACGTAAGGAAAGACCGCCCGTTCAGAATAATAAAGATAGGTCTTACTCTTGAGCGCGACATTCTTTATGACCGTATTGACCGGCGTGTTGACAAAATGATTTCTGATGGTCTGGTTAGTGAGGCGCAGGCAATGTATCCCCATAGGCATCTGAACGCTCTCAATACCGTAGGTTATAAGGAGCTTTTTGATTATTTTGATGGTAAGTGCACGCTTGACGAGGCTGTTTTCAAGATAAAGTGTAACACGCATAAATACTGCCGCAAGCAGTTGACATGGTTCAAGCGTGATAAAGACATACGCTGGTTTTCTCCTGCCAATATTGAAGAAATCATAAATTACATACGCACTTACCGTTGATGTGTGGCTTTTTCACTACCTTTGCAGCAAGGCAAAGATAAATAAATAACTATTATATAATATGTTCCAAGGATTAAATAACTCGGTTATAGGCAGATTCTTGCAAGCATGTCTGCGTCAGTTAAAAGCGTTTGGGCGCTGGTATGTCGGACTGTTCAAGGGGCGTCCGTGGTATGTTAAGACATTGTCGGCCATTGTGTCGCTCATAGTCGCCTTTATCCTTTATTTGGGAATGGTAGACATCAACTTCCTTTGGCTGTTCGGCAAGTCTCCCGGTTTTGCCCAAATAAAGAATCCTACAACAAGCGAAGCCTCTGAGATATATAGTGCTGATGGCGTGCTTATCGGTAAATTCTTCAGCGAGAACCGTACTCCGGTTAAGTATGAGGATGTTAATCCTGTATTCTGGAAGGCATTGATTGACACCGAGGATGAGCGCTTCTACAAACATCGAGGAATTGATTTCTATGGTATGTTTGCCGTCCTTAAGGATATTATTGTCAGCCATGAAGCACGTGGCGCGTCAACTATTACCCAGCAGCTGGCGAAAAACATGTTCCGTGTAAGGACGCAATATTCAACCGGGTTGCTTGGATATATCCCAGGAGTACGTATCCTTATAATGAAGAGTAAGGAATGGATTATCGCGACCAAGCTTGAGATGCTGTATGATAAGAAGGACATTTTAACCATGTATGCCAATACAGTGGATTTCGGTTCCAATGCTTACGGAATAAAAACCGCGTGCAAGACATATTTTGGTACTACGCCTGCTGAGATAACAGCAGAGCAGGCTGCCGTACTGGTAGGTATGCTCAAGGCCACCACTTATTATAATCCCATAACCCATCCGGAGAACAGTCTTAAACGTCGTAATGTCGTGTTGCGTAATATGTTGGAACATAATGACATGACGGCGGCTGAATATGATTCTATCAGTGCCATACCTGTTAATCTTGATTACAGTGTGGAGAGTAATTATGACGGCCAGGCAATGTATTTCAGAGAAGCCATTGCTGACTATCTGAAGGACTGGTGTAAGGAGAATGGATATGACTTGTACAGCAGCGGATTAAAAATCTATACCACACTTGACACTCGCATGCAGAAGTATGCTGAGCAGGCTGCGATGAAGCAGATGAGGCAAGTTCAGCGTAACTTTGACCGTCATTGGAGCGGACAGGACCCATGGCGTGACGAGAATCATCAGGTCATACCTAATTTTATTGAGAATATTGTGAAACGGCAACCGTATTATAAAATGTTGCAACAGAAGTTTCCTGATGACCCGGATTCTGTCACGTATTATCTCAATAAACCGCATAAGGTAAAACTCTTTGACTATGAGAAGGGTGAGATAGAGAAGGAGATGAGCACTATGGACTCAATCCGCTACATGGTGAAGTTCATGCACTGCTCGTTTGTGGCAATGGAACCGCAGACAGGAGCTGTGAAAGCGTGGGTCGGCGACATAGATTTCAACTCGTGGAAGTACGACAAGGTTACGGCGATGCGTCAGCCGGGTTCAACGTTCAAGCTGTTTGTTTACACCGAGGCAATGAACCAGGGACTAACGCCATGCGACAAACGACGCGATGAATATATCCGTATGGAAGTGTATGATAAGTCGAAGCATGGGATGACAACGTGGACTCCGACCAATGCTAACGGACATTTCTCAGGAGACTCGATTCCTTTAAAGGGCGCTTTTGCGCGAAGCATTAATTCAATAGCCGTAAGGTTAGGTCAGGAGATGGGCATAAAGAATATAGCCAAGACAGCGCATGATATGGGTATAGAAAGTCCGCTTGACGAGCAGCCGTCATTAGCATTAGGGTCGTCTGACGTTAATCTGCTTGAGATGGTGAATGCTTATTGTACTGTTGCTAACGATGGCAAGCATGTTCCGCCAATGTTGGTAACGAGGATAACGGATCGTGACGGAAACGAAGTTTATGTAGCACCGCAGGAAGAAAAGCAAGTAATACCATATAAAAGTGCGTTTTTCATGCAGCAGTTACTTATGGGAGGACTGCGTGAGCCAGGAGGAACGTCGCAAAGTCTGTGGGGATACATCAATAAGGCTCAGGATACGGATTTCGGTGGTAAGACAGGAACTTCCAATAATCATTCAGATGCCTGGTTCATGTGTGTAAGTCCGAATATTGTAGTTGGCGCATGGGTTGGAGGTGAGTATCGCAGTATCCATTTCCGTACCGGGGCTTTAGGGCAAGGTAGCCGTACCGCGTTACCGATTTGTGGATATTTCATTCAGTCTATTATGGGTGACCCGCAATTTGAAAAATATCACGGACGATTCAATAAGCCGCAGGATGATGACATTACCCGCGACATGTATATATGCGACAGTTATTATCCCGTAAAGAAGGACACAGCGCTAGTAGACAGTACGGCCGTAGGTGATTCAATAATGATTGATGAAGAGGGCAATGTAATATCTGTTCCTGTAAATCATCAGCCGTCAGATGCCAACCGTCATGACGTCAATGCTGCACATACTCCTAACGGACATGGTAACAAGAGTGAGCGTCCAAAAGAAAACGGAAAGCCGCATGAAGAAGTGATAAGGTTTGAAGATTTGTAATAAATCTGTGCGGGAGAAACCGTATGCCCGGCTTTTACAATGAGACATAAGTATGTCTTACAGGCTGGCTGTACGGTTTCTCCCATTATTTTAATAACAAACAGACATGCCGGGGATAGATACAGACAACAAGGAATTACAACAAGCACTGCAAATAATACAGTATACCCGCCGTTCACTTTTTCTCACCGGAAAGGCTGGTACGGGTAAGTCAACTTTCTTGCGGTATATCTGTGCAAACACGAAGAAAAAACATATCGTACTTGCACCTACCGGCATATCGGCCATTAACGCCGGCGGCTCCACTTTGCATAGTTTTTTCAAACTGCCGTTTCATCCTTTATTACCGAACGATTCTCGTTATTCACCTCGTAACATACGTAATACCCTGAAGTATAATTCAGAAAAACGTAAGATATTGCGTGAAGTCGAGCTTATTGTCATAGACGAGATAAGCATGGTGCGTGCTGACATTATCGACTTCATTGACAAGGTGTTACGCGTATATTCACGAAACATGCGTGAGCCTTTTGGCGGCAAGCAGTTGTTGCTTGTCGGCGACATATACCAGCTTGAGCCGGTTGTTAAGGAAGAGGAGCGCAAGTTACTGCACCCGTTTTATGCTACAAACTTCTTTTTCGGGGCACATGTGTTCCGTGAGATGCGCCTTGTCAGCATTGAGCTTCGCAAGGTTTACAGACAGACCGACTCTGCGTTTATATCAATTCTTGACCACATACGTACCAGTGATGTGAGCCAGGCCGAGCTTAATGCTTTGAACGCAAGGGTGGGGAGCAGTCTCGAAGCGTCTGGTAATAAGTTAGTCATAACCCTGTCAACGCGCCGTGATACGGTTGATTATATTAACGAGCAGCAGCTCAGCCTTTTGCCCGGAGAGGCGGTGAAGATGCGTGGTGAGGTGAAGGGAGATTTTCCGGAGAGCAGTCTGCCTACACCGGTTGAGCTTGAGCTGAAACCAGGCGCTCAAGTGATATTTATAAAAAACGACATTGACAAGCGGTGGGTAAATGGCACTCTCGGTGTAATAGAAGGCATTGATGAGGAGGAAGGAGTGCTGTATATCGTTACTGAAGACGGCAATGAGTATGACGTTTATCGTGAGCGGTGGAGCAACATGAAGTATAAGTTCAATGAAAAAGAACAGAAAATTGAAGAGGAAGAAATAGGCAGTTATGTCCAGTTTCCAATCCGTCTTGCATGGGCAATAACCGTTCATAAGAGCCAGGGACTTACGTTCAGGCAGGTAAATATAGATTTCACGGGTGGTGTTTTTGCCGGAGGACAGGCATATGTCGCGTTGTCACGTTGTACTTCGCTTGACGGTATAAGCCTGAAGACCGCAATCCGTCGTGAAGATGTCTTTGTCAGGCAGGAGATAAAACAGTTTGCAAGCAGTTATAATAACAGCAGCCTCATAAAGGATGCTTTGAACGAGTCAAAGGCAGACCGTGAATATCATGATGCTGTCAAGGCGTTTGATGAAGGTGACATTGATGCCTTTCTTGAAAACTTTTTTAAGGCCATTCATCACCGTTATGACATAGAAAAACCGGCCGTGAAGCGTCTTATCCGTAAGAAACTTAATACGATTAACCTTCTCAGGGCAGAGCGTAACAAGCTTGAGGAGACATTATGCAGGCAGCGCGACTTTCTGAAAAAACTTGCAGTTGAGTACACATTGCTTGGTAAAGAGTGTGAAAAGGAGGATATGCCTGATGCCGCAGCAGCCAATTACCGCAAGGCACTTGAGCTTTATCCCGATGCGCCTGAGGCTGTGCGCCGCCTTGCAAAACTGGAAAAGAAAGGTAAAGCCTAACGTAAGTAAAAGTCTTCGGTCAGCCGTGAATACCATTCTGAACGTTTTCCGTCAGCGTCGTTCAGGCATTTTTCCTCATATTCCACACTCTCATCCCGTTGCTTTCTGTATGCTAAGAGATAGCGGCTTACAGGTTTATGAGGTACTGTTCTCACGGCATATGCACGTGAGGGGTAAAGACCGGCAAAGGCAGCTTCAGTGTCAAACTCTGTGCGGTATTGTGATGGAATAATGACAGAGAACTCACCGCAAGGCGAAAGCAACTCCGCCGCGCATCTGAACAGCGTACTGAAGGGCAGCGTCTCGGCGCTGCGTGCCATTGTTCTCTGTGCTGTACGGCTTTTCAGTGTGTCGGTGTAGAACGGCGGATTGCATACTATCGCGTCATACCTTCCGTCCTTAAAGTCCTGCAACGATGACTCTACAACGTTTATTCTGCCGCTGAATGCTGAGGCTTCAGCATTTTCTTTGGCCTGAACACATGCCCCATGCTCAATGTCGATAGCTGTAACGGTGGCGTCGGTAAAGCGCTGAGCCATGAACAAAGCAATCAGTCCAGACCCTGTGCCGACGTCAAGGATACGTCTGCCGCCGTTGGCCCATGCTCCGAGCAATACTCCGTCAGTGCCTACCTTCATGGCACACTTGTCATGTTTTACAACAAATTGTTTAAACTCAAAATAACCGTTAGGCATGGCTTATGTTATTGTTCATTCTTGATTGACACCAAACAAATCTTATAAATTATTATTGCTGCTGACATATAAGGTCTCACCTTCTTTCGTGATACACCAGAAGCTGATACCTTTCTCGTCAGTGAATTCCTTCATCCGCCAGGCTGATTCAAATCCGCCGGCAACGAAGTGCATCGGTATGAATGTCTTAACGTTAAAACGTTCGATAAACTGACGTGCGCCGCGGGTATATCCGTTGCCTATACGGCTGTCAACAGGAAACATTACCACATCAAAGCTGTCTGCTGTTTTTCTGATGTCTTTCAGCTCGCCCAAATATAGTTTTTCTTCACGTTCCGGGTCAACTTCGCTTCCGAATTCAGGACTGTACACTTTGCCTCCCTTGTAATCGTCTGTCAGGAAACGGGCATACCAGTTGTTCAAGTCGCCGGCATGGAATATTCTCATGCCTCCGGTCTCAACAATCCAAGACACCCCGCTGTCTGTACTGCCGGTGGCTTTGATGTCAACCAATCCGTCACTCCATGTCCCGCCCTTTGCCAGCCATGCGTCTGCCTCCTCGCGTCTGGCCCGGCGATGTCTGAGTATATCTTTTGATAAAATGTATCTTATGTTGTTTCTCAGCTTCTTCCATTTAAATATTTCCCTGTTAAAATGGTCTTCATGAAAATGGCTTGCCAATATATATGTCGGCTTGTCAGTGGCTGACAGCCGTTCGGCCGCTCCGGCAGGGTCAGTCCAATAATCAAACATGAGCATGCACTGCTCTGTCTCTATGATAAAACAGCTGTGGAATATGTAAGTAATCTTCATTGTAAGTCATTGTCGGAACAAAAATACAAAAAAACTATCAGTTATATGTTCTTAAATTCCGATTAGTGGCATAGTTACCTGTTTTTTTATAATTTTGCATCCGTAATAAGTGCGGAGAGCCGTTACCATCGGGACAGAATTTATCAATGTGCTCTCATATTATTAGGATAAGAAAAACAAAAAGATAACGCAGATAAATGAATTGCATAGAGATTCAGTCTTTGACTCATCCGGGTGTAGAGGTGTTCAGCCGGCTTACTGAGGCGCAGTTGCGCAGCCGTAATGACAGTGTCGGTGGAGTGTTCATAGCAGAAAGTCCTAAGGTTATACGTGTGGCGCTTGATGCCGGATACGAGCCTTTGGCCATACTTTGCGAACGTAAGCACATTACCGGTGATGCTGCCGGCATAATAGCCCGATGTGGCCAGATACCTGTGTACACGGGCGACCGCGACATATTGGCTGAGCTTACCGGATACACGCTTACCCGTGGTGTTCTGTGTGCCATGAGACGGCCTGCCGGGCGCAGTGTCATGGATGTATGTAGCGCAGCCCGTAGGGTGGTAGTTATTGACGGAGTGGCTGATTCTACGAATGTAGGCGCAATATTCCGCTCCGCCGCAGCCCTTGGCATCGATGCCGTGTTACTCACCCCAGACTCTTGCGACCCGTTGTGCCGCAGGTCTGTCAGGGTATCAATGGGCTCAGTGTTTCTTGTGCCTTGGGCATGGCTTGACGGCGATGACGGTGTCAAGTCTCTTGGGCGGCTTGGATTCCGCACTGCGGCTATGGCATTAACTGAGCATTCTGTTCCTCTTGACTCGCCGCAGTTAAAGGCTGAGCCGCGTCTGGCCATTATTATGGGAACTGAAGGCGACGGACTGCCGCATGACACCATTGCCGCATCCGATTATGTCGTGCGCATACCTATGTCACATAATGTTGATTCTCTCAACGTTGCGGCAGCGGCAGCAGTGGCATTCTGGGAGCTCAGGTCAGCCGAATAGTATCACGCAGTTGTCGTAACTGCGTGATGAGGTGAACAGGCATGTGTAACTCGTTGATAATCAGCGGTGTTGTAAAAGGCCACCTTTCGCGTTGCAAAAGGTGGCCTTTTAGCGTATGAAAGATGCCCTTTCGGTGTGTAAAAGGTCATGTCTTATGAAAAGTATGAGCCTGAAATATCGGTCAACACTTCCGTCATGGCATGTCTTTTTCAATGACTTAATATTGTTGCCGGTGTCATCAGCCTTAACCGGTGATAAGAAAAGGCATTGTCATGTGAGTAATTTCAGAGTATGTGTCACCGTTGATAACACAGATAGTACTTCTTTATTTTCTTTGAGAGCATGGCAACATTGAACACTTCAGAGGCTTCAGATATGTCTTTTACCGTGCCGTCTTTGTATAACATGGCAATGCGGTCGTCATCAATGTTGTACATGTCTTTCTGTATTACGCCGTGACTCATCAGGTAGCCGGCATCTTCAATACTTATGTTATATTTGCCGGCAAGCTCATTTCTGACCTTTTCAATATGTTCTGGTGTGGCAGGAGTATCCGTGATTTCAGTCTTGAAAAGAGTCCGGTTTACTATATCCGTAGAAAGTATTGCCAGCACTTTGTCGTCACTTCCGGTCCACACCTTCAATGAGCTCCATACATCGTTGTCGTCAAGGGTGGCGTAATGGTGTTGTGCCTCATTGCTGTTACGGAAGGTCTCAGCGTCAATATCGTTATACAGAAAATATCTCAGGCATGGCGTAGCGAATACTTCATGTCCCGTCCGTGCAAGATATTTTGCGCGTTGCAGTGCGCCTACCAGTACTTTCTCGCTTGCGACGGTTGTCTTGTGAAGGTAGACTTGCCAGTACATCAGCCTGCGTGACATCAGATAATTCTCAATGGTGTAAAGTCCTTTGGCGTCAACAACGAGGTTGTCGTTGTCAACGTTGAGCATCTTTATTATGCGTGCGCTGCCTATGTTGCCCTCGGCTACGCCCGTAAAGAAACTGTCACGGCGAAGATAGTCAAGACGGTCCATGTCGAGCTGGCTGCTTATTAGCTGATGAAGGAATTTCTTGGGATACTCGTTCTTGAATATCTTTAACGCAAGATTAAGTCGCCCGGCCATTTCTTCGTTAATGTGTTCCATCATCAGCAGCGATATTGTCTCGTGGCTGATGCCGCTGATAAGTGTGTGCTCAAGTACGTGTGAAAAAGGGCCGTGGCCTATGTCATGCATCAGAATGGCTGCGCATGTGGCCTCGGCTTCGCTGTCGAATATGAACACTCCCTTTTGCGCAAGCGTTGTCATTGCCTCACTCATAAGGTGGAATGCTCCAAGTGAGTGCTGGAAGCGTGTGTGCTGTGCCGAGGGATATACCATTGATGTCAGTCCGAGCTGGCGTATCCTTGTAAGCCTCTGCATCAGCGGATGTTCTATTATGTCGAGCAACAGGCCTTGAGGAATGTTGATAAAACCGAATATCGGGTCGCTGATAATCTTGCCGTGGTTCATGCTGTTTAAGTGAAAAATGAAGAGTGAAGAATGAAAAGTGAAGAGTGAAAAATCCAAATGACTCTGCAAATGGACTTTTCACTCTTCACTTTTAGTTTTTCACTGAATTTCAGTATGCAAAGAGAGGATATTTTGACATGGTGTCGTTCACCTTTTCGCGAACACGTGTTATTGTCTTATCGTCTTCGGGGTTGTTAAGCACCTCTTCGATAAGGTCGGCTATCAGCACCATCATGTCTTCCTTGGCGCCGCGGGTGGTTATTGCGGGAGTGCCGAGACGTATTCCTGATGTCTGGAAAGCGCTTCTTGTGTCGTATGGCACCATGTTCTTGTTAACGGTTATGTCTGCCGCTACGAGAGCGTTCTCAGCCACTTTACCTGTAAGGTCAGGATATTTGCTGCGCAGGTCAACCAACATTGAGTGGTTGTCAGTACCGCCGCTGACGATTGAGAAACCGCGTTTGATAAGTTCGTCGGCCAGCACTGCAGCGTTTTTCTTAACCTGCATGGCCCACTCTTTGAACTCGGGCTGCAGTGCTTCGTTGAAAGCGACAGCCTTCGCGGCGATGACATGCTCGAGCGGTCCGCCCTGTGTACCGGGGAAAACGGCGCTGTTGAGCAGCTGGCTCATCATCTTTATCTGCCCCTTGGGTGTGGTCTTGCCCCACGGGTTCTCAAAGTCTTTACCCATAAGGATAATACCTCCGCGCGGTCCGCGCAGTGTCTTATGGGTCGTTGAGGTTACTATGTGTGCGTATTCAAGTGGATTGTCAAGCAGTCCGGCTGCTATAAGGCCGGCAGGGTGGGCCATGTCTACCATGAGTAGAGCACCTACTTTGTCGGCGATCTCACGCATACGCTTGTAGTCCCACTCACGGCTGTAGGCTGAGCCGCCGCCGATTATCAGCTTAGGCTTATGCTCAAGGGCAAGCTGCTCCATTTCGTCATAGTCTACGCGGCCTGTCTCCTTGTTGAGATTATATCCTACGGCGTGGTACAGGATGCCGGACGTGTTGACGCTCGAGCCGTGAGAGAGGTGCCCGCCGTGAGCAAGGTTGAGGCCCATGAATGTGTCGCCAGGATTAAGAACGGTCAGCAGTACGGCTGCGTTGGCCTGCGCTCCTGAGTGCGGCTGGACGTTGGCAAACTCTGCGTTGAACAGCTTTTTGACACGATCTATTGCGAGGTTCTCAACCTCGTCAACCACTCCGCATCCTCCATAATACCGCTTGCCGGGCAGTCCTTCGGCATATTTATTGGTAAGCCAAGATCCCATTGCCTGCATAACTTCATCGCTTACGAAATTTTCAGAGGCGATAAGCTCCATTCCCTTCAGTTGTCTTTGATGCTCCTTTTCGATAAGGTCGAAAATCACTTGGTCTCTTTTCATTATTATGATATTTTGTTTGTGAATAGATTCTTTTCTGTGGTTGCCCGCAACGTTATCCGCGGTCCAGTCACGTTATGGATAAAAATATGATGGTAAGAGTAGATGATGTCAAATCAGTTCAACCTCGTTGATGTCCTGTTCTTTGTCACAATAGTGGCATCGTATTATGCCGTTCTCCTTGTTTATTACGTTGAAGACGGTGTTCATAGGCTCATTGTTGGTGATGCATTTTGGGTTGTTGCATTTTACGATGCCGGTAATAATGTCCGGCGTCTCTACCTTTTTCTTTTCAACGACTTCATAATTTCTGATGATGTTCAGTACTACGTTGGGTGCTACTACGGAAAGGCGTGAAATCTCCTCATCAGAGAAAAATTTGTCCTCTATCTTGATAATGCCCTTACGTCCTATTTTCTTTGACAGATAGTTATAGCCTATGGTAACCACGGTGTTGAGATTCTGCAGTCCCAGAATATTGGCTACTTCGTATGTTTTTTCCGAGGGTATATGGTCAATGACGGTTCCGTTCTCGATAGCCGCTACCAGTCTTTCTTTCTTGCTCATTCTTCAGTTCAGTTTTTAGTTGATGATAGTTTTGTCATTTGTTATTTCGTCGTATGTGATTCCGAGCACATCACATATGATTGCCTCACGGGCATACAGGCCGTTTTGTGCCTGTTGGATGTAGTAGGCATGCGGATTTTCGTCAACACTGTATTCAATCTCGTTGACGCGCGGCAGCGGGTGCAGTATCTTCATGTTCTCACGTGCGTGGCTGAGCATGTCGTTCTTGAGGATATATACGTTCTTTACCTTTTCGTATTCCATGAGGTCTGAGAAGCGTTCTTTCTGGACGCGTGTCATATATAATATGTCGGCCTGGTTGATAGTCTCTTCGGTGAAATCCGTATGTTCGATATATTTAATGCCATGATCCTTGCAATACAGCTTGTATTCGTCAGGCATGGCTAGCTCTTTGGGGGCGATGAAGTGGAATGTAGGGTTGAAATGGCGCATCGCCATGATGAGCGAATGCACCGTACGGCCGTATTTAAGGTCGCCTACCAGGCAGATGTCAAGGTTCTCCAGCGTGCCCTGTGTCTTGTAGATTGAATAAAGGTCAAGCATGCATTGCGACGGGTGCTGGTGTGCTCCGTCTCCGGCGTTGATTATGGGTACGGGGGCTATCTCGCTTGCATATTGGGCTGCGCCCTCAATGTAATGGCGCATTACTATGACGTCTGCATAGTTTGATACCATAAGAATAGTGTCTTTCAATGTCTCACCCTTGGTAGCACTAGTTACTTTGGCGTCGCTGAAGCCTATCACGCGCGCTCCTAGGCGGTTAGCTGCCGTTTCAAAACTCAGGCGGGTGCGGGTTGACGGCTCGAAGAACAGTGTAGCAACAACCTTGCCTTTTAGAATTTCCCTGTTAGGATGGGCTTCAAACTCTTGTGCCGATTTAATCATGTAAAGTATTTTCTCACGTGATAAATCGGCGATAGTAACAAAATTATGTTTTCCCATTGAATGTCGTGATTTCAAATTCGAGTGCTAAGTTACGCATTATTTTTAATTTATGAGGGATAAATCAAAAGAAAAGTAGTAATTTTGCAGCTAATTAGTGTTTATCTTTTTATAATCGTAATGAGAAAAGCATTTGTACGCATCTTGTGGGGTCTGCTGTGCGCGGGGGTTGTTTTCATGGCCGTGGCGTTTACCTCAATATGGTTCGGGTGGGTAGGATACATGCCTGATATAGAAGATCTGCAGAACCCTATAAGCAAGTATGCCTCTCAAGTATATTCTGTTGACGGAAAGATACTTGGCACTTACAGCATGAACCGTGAGAACCGTGTACATGTAGATTTCGACAGTCTTTCACCGTATTTGGTCGAGGCCCTTGTCGCGACTGAAGACGAGAGATTCTATGACCATTCCGGCATCGACTTTATAGCATTGACCCGCGCCATAGTGAAGCGCGGCCTGCTCGGACAGAAGAGTGCCGGCGGAGGCTCCACCATTACCCAGCAGCTTGCCAAGCAGCTGTATTCGTCAACGGCCAAGAGCACGGTGGAGCGGTTGATGCAGAAGCCGATAGAATGGGTCATCGCTGTTAAGCTCGAGCGTTTTTATACCAAGGAGGAAATCATCACGATGTATCTCAATTATTTCGATTTCCTTCACAATGCCGTAGGCATCAAGACGGCGTCAGACGTTTATTTCAGGAAGAATCCCAAGGACCTTACGCTCAATGAGGCTGCCACGCTGATAGGCCTGTGTAAGAATCCTTCTTATTTTAATCCCGTCAGATACCCTGAAAGATGTACAGAGCGTCGCAATATCGTACTCGGCCAGATGCTCAAGGCCGGATACATCACCGACAGCGAGTACAGCGCGGCACACGACGAGCCGCTCGCCCTGAACTTCCACCGCATCGACCATAAGGACGGGATAGCCACATATTTCCGCGAGTTCCTGCGTCAGTACGTGATGGCCACGAAGCCCGACCTGAAGGATTACCCCTCATGGAACCGGGTGCAATACTCTATTGACTCCTCGGCGTGGGTCAACGATCCGCTTTACGGGTGGTGCAACAAGAATTTCAAGAAAAACGGAGAACCCTACAATGTATATACTGACGGCCTGAAGATATTTACCACCATTGACTCGCGCATGCAGAGATATGCAGAGGAGGCTGTCCTGCAGCACGTGGGGCATTACCTTCAGCCCGCCTTCGCCAAGGAGAACCGCACCAAGCCCAACGCCCCGTTCACCAACGCCTTGACGGCGTCAGAGGTGCGCGGCATACTTAACCGCTCGATACGCCAGAGCGAGCGTTACCGCGCAATGCGTGAGCAGGGGGCTACGGACGCCCAGATCCAGGAAGCGTTCAGAACTCCGGTGGAGATGTCGGTGTTTACGTATCATGGTGACGTTGACACGGTGATGACGCCGTTAGACTCAATCCGCTACATTAAGTCGTTCCTCCGCTCGGGCTTCGTCAGCATGGACGCTAAGACCGGAGCCGTAAAGGCTTACGTGGGAGGAGTCGACTTTACTCACTTTACCTACGACATGGCTACGCAGGGCCGCCGCCAGGTGGGGTCTACGATAAAGCCGTTCCTTTATGCCTTGTGCATGTCCAACGGCATGTCGCCGTGCGATGTCGCCCCGAACGTGCAGCAGACTTACGGCAACTGGACGCCGCGTAACGGCAGCAGGGCCAGGTACGGCCAGATGGTGACGTTGAAGTGGGGGCTCGCCCAGTCGAACAACTGGATATCGGCTTACCTCATGAGCCGGCTCAATCCGCAGGATTTCCTCCGTATCCTCAATGATTTCGGCATCAACACTTACGGTGCCTGGCCGTCAATGGTACTGTGTCTCGGCCCCAACGAGGTGTCTGTATGCGAGATGGTCAGCGCCTATACCACGTTCGCGAACAACGGCATACACTGCTATCCGATGTTCGTCTCGAAAATAGAAGACAATGAGGGCAACGTCGTAGCCACGTTCCAGCCCCGCATGAACGAGGTCATCAGCGAGGAGAGCACTTATAAGATGCTTGAGATGCTGCGTGCCGTGATGAACGGCGGCACAGGCAGCCGCATGCGCTACAGATACGGCATAGAGTGCGACATGGGCGGAAAGACCGGCACCACCAACCGCAATGCCGATGCTTGGTTCATGGGCTTTACGCCGTCGCTCGTCAGCGGATGCTGGGTAGGCGGCGAGGACCGCGACATTCATTTCGACTCTACACGTATGGGTCAGGGCGCCAATATGGCCCTGCCAATATGGGCTTATTACATGAAAAAAGTTTTCGCTGACAAGTCGTTAGGATACAGTCCGGATGAGAAGTTTGACATACCGGAAGACTTCAATCCGTGCTCTTCAGAGCTTGACGACTATGTGTCTGGCGGCATAGAGGAAGTGTTTGAATAAGACGGCTGCGGCCGGAAGTTCAGCCGTCATTGTTTTTTATCTCACCCCTTCCTGCGCACGGTATTCGTTCGGCGTGCATCCGGTCACTTTTCTGAACAGCCTGCTGAGGTGATGAGGATACTGGAAGCCCGTTTCGTAGGCAATCTCGCTTACCGTCTTGTCCGTTTCGCGCAGGCGGTCTTTCACGCGGTTGACTATGGCCAGGTGGATATATTCTATTGCAGACTTTCCCGTTTGTTTTTTCACAAGATCGCCGAAATAGTTGGGCGAGAAGTGTAGCTGGTCGGCACACCATGCCACCGAAGGCAGGCCGATGCGTCCCGGCAGGTCTGAGTCGAAGTAGCCGGCAAGCAGGCTTTCAAACCGTGTCAGGACATCAGAGTTGACAGCCTCACGTGTTGCGAACTGGCGGTCGTAGAAGCGCAGGCAGTGGTTCAGCAGCACCTCGATGTCAGACAGAATGATGTTCCGGCTGTGCCGGTCGACGGGGCGGGTCAGTTCCTCCTCAATCCCGCCGAAGCAGTTGAAGACGGTCTGTCGCTCACGTTCCGACATGTGCAGCGCCTCGTTGACCTCATATGAGAAGAAGGTATATTCTTTCATCTTGCGAGCAAAGGCCGTGCCGCGTATAAGGTCGGGGTGGAACAGCAGGGCGTAACCCTGCGGATGGGTCGTGGCTCCGTCGTCATCGATGCCGGCCACCTGTCCCGGAGCGACAAACACCAGTGTTCCTTCCTCATAGTCATACTTGTTGCGCCCGTAAGTAAGTGGTCCGTGAATCTTCTCTTTCAGGAATATTCCGTAAAAGCCGAAGCACTTCCGCCTGTGTGGCAGCACTTCCACTTTCGAAAAGTCAACCAAGCTCACCAGCGGGTTGAGCGTCTCCAGGCAGAGAAACTCGTTGTAGTCCCGTATCGTTTTCATGTCTAATATCTCGCTCATAATTCCCTCCCTCTCTTTATTTTTTTGACAGTGCCCAAAGATACAGAAAACTTTTCATACCCGATGCCCCTTTCTGTAAAATCGGTATTTGATTCAGTGATATTGGTTAAGATACCGGGTCCGGCTCCCGCCGCGGGCCGGCGGTCAGTAAAACGGGTGCTTTAATCTGTAATCTGTGTATTGACGTACAGCTTATTCATCTGTATTTTTGCACCAATAAAAAAAGAATCGAAATATGCGTCGATTGATTTTATTTCTTAAGGAATGGACTTTGCCTGCAGGTATGGCTTGCGGTGTTCTTGGATTTCTTGTTTTCCATTATTCTTGTTGGCTTCGGCCTGTAAAGCCTGCGGCTCAGGCCACGGCGGAGTTTCTTATGCCTGCAGTGTTGTTTCTCATGCTGTTTGCCACGTTTTGTAAAGTTAATCCCCGCGATATGCGTATTAAGAGCTGGCATGTATGGCTGATAGCCTTTCAGTTATTGACATGTATGGGGATAGCGTTGTTTCTGCATTATGCTTCGGGTTTTCCCCATGCCCTTCTGGCTGAAGGACTTATGATATGTCTGGTTTGTCCTACGGCAGGTGCGGCGGCAGTGATTACCGGCAAATTAGGCGGCAATGAAACATCGCTCACCACTTATACTATATTAAGTAATCTGGCGGCTGCCGTTATTATCCCTTTGGCTTTTCCACTGGTTGAGAAACATACAGACGCCACTTTCACTGAACAGTTCTTTATTATAATACGCCGGGTATTTCCATTGCTTACCTTCCCCTTCCTTCTGGCATGGGGGCTGCGTGAGTTTTTACCTGAAGTACATGCCCGTGTTGTAGAGCGTACCGGAGGCCTGGCTTTTTATCTTTGGGGATTCGGGCTGGTGCTGTCAGTGGGGCAGACGTGCCGTTTTCTTGTTGACAGTCCTGTCAGCGTTCATCTTAAATGGATGCTGTCGTTTGTCAGTCTTCTGGCCTGCGCCATGCAGTTCTTTGTCGGTAAAAACATCGGTGCACGCTGCGGCGAACGTATCGGAGGCGGACAAGGCCTTGGGCAGAAGAATACAATATTTGCCATCTGGGTGTCATATACTTATATGTCGCCGGTCCTGTCGGTAGCGCCCGGCACATATATTATCTGGCAGAATATATTTAATTCATGGCAATTATGGAGAAAGCAAAAACGAGACAGACAAAAGCCGGATTCAGAAGATGCAGGGATACGGTAATCAGCGTCGCGGCCCGACGGTCAGTAAAACGGGTGCTTTAATCTGTAATCTGTGTATTGACCGGAGGCCGGCATTATGCTAACTTTGCACCGGATAAAGATCTTTGACGGCATATAGTGATGGAAGCGTTAAGATTCATGAAGGGCATTGAGTTACCGTTGCCAGATGATAACCTTTCATTGATATGACGGATATTGAAATTGTTCATGTGATATGGTGAGAGCAAATCTTACAGAGATAATGATTCGTTAACCGGATATAAATCATGATTAATATGTACACATTGAAAAGACTATTATTCTTAACGGCCCTGCTTGCAGGGTGCGTATGCGCGATGGATGCGCAGGAGAAGACTACTGTAGGCGGTGTGCCTGTAGTGACACTTAACAACGGCGTGGAGATGCCGCGCTTCGGTCTTGGAACCTTTTTGCAGCCTTCAGATGAGGTGTGCGAGCAGTCATGTCTGACGGCTCTGCGTGCAGGTTATCGGCACATCGACACTGCCCATGCCTACAACGACGAGCGTGGAGTAGGGCGCGCTGTAAAGGAGAGCGGTATACCGCGTGAGGAAATATGGATTACCAGCAAACTGTGGCCTACCGAATACGGTGAGGGCAAGACGCTGAAAGCCATTGACGACATGCTTGACCGGATGCAGCTTGACTATATCGATCTGCTCTATGTCCATCAGCCTGTGGGCGACTTTGTCGGGGCATGGAAAGACATGGAGAAAGCCGTCAGGATTGGCAAGGTGCGTGCCCTTGGCATCAGCAATTTTGACGCCAGCGATGAAGTCTGGGATAAGATTATGAGCGCCGCTACTATCAAGCCCGCCGTACTTCAGATAGAGTGTCACCCTTACGCCCAGCGTGTAGAGATACGTAAGAAGGCCGCCCGTGAGGGCATTCAGGTAGAATGCTGGTTCCCTCTGGGTGGCGCGATGTCCGGCGGCGCGCTGTTTAAAGACCCTGTCATCAGGAAGATTGCCGAGGCTCACGGCAAGTCGCCGGCCCAGGTCATCCTGCGCTGGCACATACAGGAAGGCTTCTCCGTCATCCCCGGAGCGTCTGATCCTGACTATATCAAGGAGAACATCCAGATATTCGACTTCACCCTGACAGACGAGGAAATGGCGGCGATGCGCTCGCTGAACAAGGAAAAGCGGTTCTTTAACATGCCGCTGACCGAAAAAGAAAAAGTATATCTCAATACGCCGGTGAAAGACTGACGGAGCCACTGCTGCAAGCGCGTGCGGCAATGGCGTGCGTTTGACGATAAAAAAGACAAATATAAGACATATTGCGATGAAAAAGTATTTTGTTTATATGATGATGGCATTTGCCGTTGTTGCATTTAATGCATGCGGGGATGACGACCCCGCACAGGAAGAAGCGGATACAGAACAGTCAGGAGGCTCGGGTAACACGTCAGAAAATCCGGATGACACCGATACTCCTGATAAACCCTCAGATGGCAGCCGTATCCTCATAGCATATTTTACACGTACCAACAACACGGGCACGGTTGCGGCACGCATAGCCGAACTTACCGGCGGCACGCTTTACCGTATTGAGACGGCCGTGCCTTATCCCGATAACTACACTGAATGTACGGAAGTGGCACGCGAGGAGCTTGAAAGCGGTACACGGCCTGAACTGAGCGGAACGGTAGATGACATGGAGCGATACGGCACGGTCTTTGTCGGTTGCCCTGTATGGTGGGGCGATGCTCCGATGGCGATATGGTCGTTTCTGGAAAGCGACAGCTATGATTTTTCCGGTAAGACTGTAATACCGTTCTGCACCTATGCCTCGACGGGGCGTGACGCCACGTTGCAGCGCATCGTCAGCCTTACGCCTGATTCAGAACATCTTCAAGGCTTTGGCACAACCGGGCGTAACACCGACAGCGTGGAAGCCTGGTTACGGAATATCGGTATTATCTGACATAATTTAATTCATAATTAACAGTAAAAAAATAGAGACATGAAAGCAAGACTTATTACGTTTATTACGCTGATGATCAGCGGGGCGTGCGTCCACGCCCAGGGCCACAGGACGCTGGTGGCCTACTTCAGTTGGAGCGGAAACACTCAGCATGTGGCAGAGTACATAGCCCGACAGACTGGTGGCACGCTCTTCAGGATAGAGCCAGTAAAGCCATATCCCGCAGAATACACGCCGTGCACCGAGGTGGCAAAGAAGGAAAAAGAAGACAACGCGCGCCCGGCGATCAGGAACAGAGTGGCTGACTGGGACAGTTACGACACGGTGTTCATCGGCTGCCCCGTATGGTGGTGGACGGCGCCGATGATCATCAACACGTTTGCCGAGAGCTACGATTTCAAGGGCAAGACGGTCGTTCCTTTCTGCACATACGCCTCCGCTTACCGTGACGAGACCCTTGCCCGAATCGTAGAGCTGACCCCCGCCGCCAGACATCTGAAAGGCTTCGGAGCGGTAAACCGCGATACCGCCGGCATCGACGCATGGCTGGAAGACATAAAGATAAAGAGCGGGGCGGAAAAACGGTAAGAGCCGCAGCACACACCGCGGGCGTGTTGCCCGCCGATAACCAGGCCCGGCTGTTGCCGGCCGCGGATTAAAAAAATACAGAAAAAATGAACACATTCAATTATCAATACCCCGTGCGCCAGCACTTCGGCAAGGGGTGCGCCGAAAGTGCGCTAAAAGAGGAGATGAGCCGCGTGGGCACAAACGTGCTTCTGGCCTATGGTGGCGGCTCGCTGAAGCGTACCGGACTGTACGGGCGCATAACCGGCTGGCTGCGCCAGTGCGGCAAGAACGTTACCGACTTTGGCGGCATCATGCCCAACCCTACCTACGACAAGGTGCAGGAGGGCGCGCGCCTTGTGCGTGAGCACGGCATAGACTTCATCCTGGCCGTAGGCGGCGGCTCGGTCATCGACTGCTGTAAGATAGTGTCGGCCCAGGCCCTGACCGGCGAAGACATCTGGGAGATGCAATATGGCAGACATCAATACCCCACAGAGTTCGTGCCTATGGGAGCCGTCGTAACAGCTTCTGGCACTGGAGCCGAGCAGAATAACGGCGCCGTAATCACCCATACGGAGAAGAAGCTGAAGCAGGCTCTGACCGGCGCCTACAACAGCTTCGCCATACTCGACAGTGACCTTACGCTTACGCTGCCCATGGAGCAGGTGGTGAGCGGAGCGTTCGACACGCTCAGCCACTGCATGGAGACCTACATGGGCAGGCCGCAGGCCGACAACATCTCTGACGAGCTCAACGAAGCCGTTATGCGCAGCGTCGTCAGAAACCTGCGTGCCCTGATAGCCGACCCCGCTGACGACTATGCGCGCGGTGAGCTGATGTGGGACTCGGCACTCGCTGAGAACGGCTTGCTGAAGCTTGGCAAGCAGACTGACTTCCAGTGCCACATGCTCGAGCACGCCCTGGGCGCCTATACCGGCTGCAACCACGGCCGGGCCCTCGCCGTCATCCATCCCGCCCTTTACCGCCACATGCTCGGCGAAGGTGGCGTCAAGCTGGCGCGCATGGCCCAGCACGTGTGGGGCGTCAGCGGCGCCACCGTCTATGAGACTGCCGCTCTCGGCATCTCCGCCCTTGAAGCCTTTATCAGAGAGGTAGGCCTGCCGACGCGCTGGAGCGAGCTCGGCATTACTGACGAGGGCGTGCTCCGCGTCGCCGCCGACACATGCCTGCTAACGCCCGGCTGCTGCCGGAAGTTCAGCCGTGACGAGCTGTTTGAGATTTTGAGGGAAAGGATGTAATCCCCTTCATCCCAACCGCCTGTTGCAGCCATCCGCGCGCTGCGGCAGGCGGCTGTTTCCTCACATCTTTATTTACACAAACCGCCTAAAGGCTACAGAAAAGGCAGATCGCCATATTGGCCGCGCTGATGTGGCGTGCCGGGTATGGGGAAAGTAAGGCACCGCCTGCGTCAGCGGTTTAAGACATAGTGTCGGCGATGATGCCTGTCCAGTGATACTGCTGCTCGTAAGGGTTCTATTTCACTCAGCTGACAAATGCCCGGCATCTTTCTTTGTCATTCTCCATATTTCTGCCGATTTAGGAAATTTCAGTACGTCTATATGCCTTCTGTATTCAAATAGCAAAATGAAAATAAGGAGAAGTTGCCCGATAATAGCTGCATAGCCGTACACTTCTTTCAGACTAACCAGAAGTGACTGTCTTTGGAGTTCTGACCAGACAGAAGAGAAACTGCCCGGCAACGGATTCACGGCATCAATTTCACTGCTGAGAAGCATGATGTTCTTTTGATGTATGTGGTTGTATGCTCGGGTAACGAAAGCCCCGCTCAACGGATTTCCGAAACTCGTTCTTATAAAGCCGATTACACACATTGCCTCAAAATAATACATGAACGGCACACTTATTGCCAAAGCATAAGTAAGCGCTGTATAGATAATGCATAACCTGGCTCCCTTGAAAAGGAGAGGAAGATACAGCATCTCCTTATCTGTGGAGGGAGAAATTAGGAAATATAACATAACTTGATAGAGAAAGAAGAATACGAAGCCGGTGAGCACGATATATCTGATGTGCCATTTCCATTTTACAAGGCTCATGTAACAGAATCCAGCACCGATCAGAACTCCGAGAAAAGAGCCCCAAGTAAGGTCAATGCTGTGTTTCGTGTCATAACCAAGAACTGCTCCTGTGAATGTGTTCTGAATGGAACTTGATGTGGCTGACATCAGTGTCATGCAGCCAAAGAGAATGAAAATCTGCCATAGGTTATGTTGTTTGAATGTTTCAAGCCTGATGAACGGATGTCTTACGGAGGCTGCACGGAGTAGGCTCATTGCGAGGGAAATAACTGCAAACATGACAGCTGTAGGTATTTCGTTACTTTTCAGTCAGTCATAGTGTTCTCCATAGCCACAGATGAAAACAATACACATAAGAAAAGAGCTCCACAAGATGCAGCCAAGATAGTCAATGCCTTTAAACGGGATGAAAGGTCCCTGCCGGTAATGCTTCCGCAGGCAGAAAAAGATGACCGCAAAAATCAACAGTAACGCGCCGATGGTGCAGCGGTGCATGGCTTGCCAGTCAAATTTATAGATGTTGTATCCTGTCGTAATATTCACCAGTTGTACGCAGCCGAGTATAAATGTGAACAGGAATGGGAAGAATACGGCAAAATCTCTTGTCGGGGTAATATTCAGCTGTATATTGCTCCAGCAGATAAACGTTCCTGTCATTTTGAAAAATCCGCACACGAAGGAGATAAAAACGACAAGAGGAACAAAGTCGGATACCATGCAGATATAATCACCGATGATAAGGATTCCGGTCACCAAAAGGAGAATTTCACGTGGAGTAAACCGGAACATGGTTCTGAACAGAACCGGGAATAACATAGAGCCGCTCAGAAGTATGTCGGTGCCTGTTCAAAGCAGTTTCTTTACAATAATATATTGTCGTAAGGGACGTGGAACAGTCGTATATGACAATATGTCTCATCGTGTCATGGAAGGCGACCTGTGCATGCTTTTGCCTCATCTGGACGTAGCGCTTGCTGATGTGTCTGACAACTTTGCGTGCCTGATTATCAGCGTCAGTCAGGACTGTGTGCATGGCATACTGAACAGTAACAGATATGTGGACAATGTTTTCGGATTTATTCATGATAATCCTGTTTGCCGTCTTGGCAATACTGCGTCAGGTGAGGGCAGGGCTTCTTTGTACCTTGATGCCATACTCAACGCGGTGGGCGCTCCCTCAGGAAGTTATAAGGAAGAGACTGTAAAGCACGCTGTCGCCGCTCTTTTCTGCCGCATTTTTGTTCATGTCGGCCTGGCTGAGCGTTGCGTTGACTATGAGTGCAATCATGTTATGAGCTCGCGGGCTCTGGTGTTCAGGCGGTTTTTGCAGGAACTGAATAAAGATAACGGAATCCACCGGTCTGTAAGATATTATGCAGATATCCTGTGTTACACGTCAAAGTATCTCAGCCTCTGTGTCAGCAGTGTCAGCGGAAAGACAGCCCATCAATGGATTGACGACCGCAGCATTGACCATAAAGCAGCGGCTGCGCTTTTCTACGTTGTCGGTAAAGGAGATTTCAGACGAGCTTGATTTTCCTAATCCGTCATTCTTTTGCAGGTTTGTAAAGAAAAAACTTGGCATGTCTCCTGTTGCCTGGCGTCATCAGCCGTCTTTCAGCTCAAATAACGGGATTTAAGAAGGCGTACTTTCGTTTTTTCGGTTATTTTTGTAATTTTGCGGCATGGCATTAAAAGTTTTTACAGGTATATGGCAGCTAATTTATTCGGGCGGTATGTCTGGCTGGTAGACATACTGCTGAGACACAAGCGCCTGACGTTTGAGGAGATCAGCGCGCTATGGCAGGAGAGCGGCTTGGGCTACGGCGAGCCGCTGCCCCTGCGCACCTTCCATAACCACCGGAAGGCCGTGAAAGATATCTTTGACGTTTACATAGAGTGCGACCGGACGGACGGCTGCCGCTACTACATCGACGAGCCCGAACGCCTGGAGAGCGACAACCTGTGCAGCTGGCTGATAAGCTCGTTCGCCACGCTGAACCAGATACACGCTGACAGCCGGTTGGAGGAACGGATAATCTTTGAGGACATACCATCGGGACAGACGTGGCTTGTGCCCATAGCCGAGGCCATGAGGGCCAACCGCGTGCTGCGCATCACGCATCAGGGCTTCGGCAGGCCGGGTCCCGGCACGTTCGAGATAGAGCCTTACTTCCTCAAGGTGGTGAGGCGGCGCTGGTACGTGGTGGCGCGCAGCCCTTATTACTCAGAGAGAAACAGGCGGAGGGGTTCGGGCCCGGCCGACGTCTACCTGGTATATGCGCTCGACAGGATATCTGACGTGAGCGACGCCGGACGGACGTTCAGGATGAGGAGCGACTTTGACGTGAGCCGCTACTTCGAGGGCTGCTGCGGCGTGATAACATCCGACGAGCCCATACAGCGGATTGTGATTCAGGCCTACGGCGGCTTTGCCGACTATCTGCGCACCCTGCCTCTGCACGGTTCGCAGCATGTGATAGGGGGCGACGGTGAGTCGACACTCTTCGAATATCACCTGAAGCCTACGTTCGACTTCTATCAGCTGGTGCTCGCCCAGGGCGACCAGGTGCAGGTGCTGGAGCCTGAGTCAGTGCGCGACGTGATGCGCGGCTTTGCCCGGAACATGCTGAACTATTACACCGACAGGAAGGAGGGCTGACGATGCATGGACCTGACTTTACGGCGATTGACTTTGAGACGGCCACCGGACAGCGCGCCTCTGTATGTGAGGCTGGCATATGCGTGGTGAGAGGCGGCAGGGTGGTGGAGACGCGCTCGTGGCTCGTACGCCCGCAGGGCAACGTTTACAGCTACTGGAACATGAGGATACACGGAATACGGCCGGAGGACACGGAGGGCTCGCCGGATTTTCCCGAGGTGTGGGGCGAAATCAGCGCGTACCTTGACGGCTGCCCCGTGCTTGTGGCCCACAACGCCGCCTTCGACATCGGCTGCCTGCGCAGCTCGCTGGAGCTGTACGGCATGCCGAAGCCTGACCTGACTTACTACTGCTCGCTGCGCGCCGCCCGCAGGCTGTACGACTTCGGCTGTAACAGCCTGGGCTACCTCTGCGACCGCCTTGACATCCCCTACGAGCGCCGCCATCGTGCCGGCGACGACGCCGAGATGTGCGCGCGTCTGTTTCTCCGGGAGATAAGGGATGCCGCGCGGTGCCGCCCGGACGTGATGGATCTCTGCCGGGGAAGGCTGTGACGGCCCCGGCATGTTTCTACGCAACATGCGGACATAATTTATTTATTCTTCAGCTCTGGGCCGCAGCGGTTAACGCTCCTCCGCGCCAGACCTTTTTTATGCAGCATATATGGCATCAGTCAAGACAAGACACATAATCACACTTGTGGCCGCATGGTTCGCCGTGGCCGCTGTCGCCATAGACGGCGGAGGCGGCAGCCTGGCCGACAGCCTGCTCGACGAGGAGCACATCTACAAATATTTTTACACCGACCGCGGCCTGTCTGGGAGCTCGACTACATCGAGGGCGACCTGCTGTACAACACCTGGCGCAGCCGCGAGGCGCTACAACGCCGCCTGGGCGGCAAGCCCATGGAGAGCATAGCTCTGTTTAACCCGGGCAAGAGCCTGTACTACCAGGGCGACAAGGAGCGCGGCTACCGCAACATGGAGCAGGGCGCGGCGATGATGGCCACCACTGACTACTGCCTGAAATACGATAAATTGCGCTACGAATACAAGACGCTCGTAATCCGACAAAAAGTTTATATAAGTAATGAATCTTCGGATTACAAATTCTGATACTAAGCTCACACGAATTGCAAATCCGTGTGAACGTAAAGTGTGTGAACGGTCGTGCAAAAGGTCGTCTTTTATGACGCGAAAGGCCGTAAAACGCACGCCAAAAGGCCGTCTTTTGCAGCCCGAAACACGGCCTTTTTCACGGGCGCGTAAATCAGCCCGGCCGGGCTGAGACCGCAAGGCGTTCACACAGGGACGGGCGGAATAATGACGCCCGGCAGGCAAATCAACCATGACAGAACAAAGAGCCGCCGGTACGCGATGTGCGGGCGGCTCTCATTATGTTTGCGGGCGGCTGTGGCGAAGCGTAAAGGCGGAGCCTGTGCAAGATTATCTTACCACGGTAGCCTTGATAATCCTGATGTCTTCTTTAGGCCGAGCGTTCTCATCAGTGTCAGCCCAGTCAATGTCTTTCACGACGTCAAGCCCCTCAATTACTTCTCCGAATACGGTGTACTGGCCGTCGAGATGAGGCGTGCCGCCTACAGCCTTGTAGGCTTCTCTTACCTCGGGGGTAAGCTTTATCTTACCGCCGGTCTGCCTGTCGAGCTTCTGCTGCTGGGCGTCAAGCATGGAGTCATTAAACCTGCGCCCATAAACGATATAGAATTGTGATGAGGACGAAGCCAGGGCAGGGTTGGTCTCGTCGCTCTCGCGCGCTGCGGCCACGGCTCCGCGCTTATGAAACAGTGCGGGATATCTGATCTCCGCCGGTATCTTATGGCTCTCGGGCGAGTCGCCGAGCAGGCGGCCCGGTGCGGCGTTGCGGCTTGCACTGTCGCCGGTCTGAATCATGAAGTTGTAAATGACGCGGTGGAACAGGAGGCCGTCATAGAACCTCTGGCTTACGAGGCGGAGGAAATTGTCGCGGTGGAGCGGCGTCTCGTTGTACAGGGCGATGCGTATGTTGCCCTTTGTGGTCTCAAGCAGGACTTCACGGCGCAGCGTGTCGGCCGGCTGCGCGCCGCATGAGGTAATGGCTGCAAGCATCATTACAGACACGACGGCCGCCATGACGGAGAGGCGGCGGCGTGGCATGGGGCGGTTATTTGTCTTTTTCTTCATCATATATTTTGTTGAAAATAAGTTTTAACTGTGCGGGGCGTGTCAGCAGTTCACGTATCTTCTTAAGGTCGGCTTCATTCTCAGAGCCCGGAATCCATAAGCGTATGTAGCCGTGCTGTGAGTATTTCTCGTCAAGATGAGCCATGAAACGCCGCCATTGCTCCTCCCTGTTCTTTTCGGGATAGCGGCTTAGCCCGAACTGTACGGTGCGTCTGAACACGGTGTCGGGCTGCAGCTCGCGGTCGGCCTCGGCAACGATTTTGCCATAGATGCCGCGCGGAGCATGGGAGGCGGAGGCGCGGTGGTCCTCGACGGCCTCCTTCATTATCTTTATCTGGTCGGCGGTGAACCACTTTTTCAGGCGTGCGTCAGCCGCCAGAATTTTGCCGCCCGTGATGTGATGTATGGCCCTGGGACCCTCAAGCCCGAGGTCGTGGTAGGCGGCGATGGCGTATGCCATGTTGACATCAGCGCCTACGGCGGCCGCAAGCTTTATGGAGCGGCGTATCACGTTAGTGACGTGAGGCAGCCTGTGGGCCTTGTCAAAATGAGAGTATCGCGGCAGTATTTCGGTTTCAATGAAAGCCATAAGGTCAAGGTTGACATTTTTCTCAGTCATAGCTCAATGTTTCTTAATTTCTTGCAAATATACGATTAAATGTTTACTTTTGCAAGCAAATAGGTAATGAAAGAAATGACGATGACAGGCAGGGAGGTAAGTAAGAATTCATGTGAGGCATGGCTCTTGGCGGCGCGTCCCAAGACGCTTGCCGGGGCGGCCGTACCCGTAATGATAGGGCTGGCCATGGCTTATGCCGACGGCGGAAGCGCGGCGTTCAGGCTGGTGCCGGCGGTGCTGTGCATGCTGTTCGCGCTGATAATGCAGATAGACGCTAACTTCATCAACGACTATTTTGATTTTGTGCGCGGCAATGACGACGAGACTCGACTCGGCCCGAGGCGGGCCTGCGCGCAGGGCTGGATAACGGCGGGGATGATGATGCGCGGCATCGTGGTTACCACGATATTGGCCTGCCTGGCGGGACTGCCGCTTATATGGTATGGCGGCGCTGAGATGATAGCGGTAGGGGCGCTGTGCGTGGTCTTCTGCTTTCTGTACACCACGTCGCTCTCTTACCTCGGACTGGGAGACGTGCTTGTGCTCGTGTTTTTCGGCATAGTGCCCGTCTGCGTGACGTATTACATCCAGTCAGGCACGCTTACGCCTGAGGTGTTCACGGCGTCGCTGGCCTGCGGCTTTGTAATAGATACGCTGCTGCTGGTGAATAATTACCGCGACATAGACAACGACCGGCGTGCCGGCAAGAGGACACTGGTGGTGAGAATGGGCGAGACCGGAGGCCGCGCCGCTTACTTCGGCGCGGGGCTGGCGGCCGTGCTTGCAGGCATAGTGTTTGCCGTCAACGGCCATGTATGGGCGGCATGCCTGCCCGCAGCATATCTCGTGCTGCATTATCTTGCTTACCGTAAAATGGTGAGCATCAACAGGGGGAAGGCCCTGAATAGGGTGCTCGGACTGACATCACGCAACATGTTTATCTACGGTGTGCTTGTATCGGCAGGCTTTTTACTCGACGCGTATGACTTTTGAGAATATGAAAGGAACTTTTCTTGCAATACTGCTGTCGGCGATATGGCTGTGCGCCGGCGCGCAGCGTACGGGCGACCCCGAGGACGACCATGTAAAGGTAACCCTGAACGACGGGACTGTAGTGGAGGGATATGTACGTACATATTGGGTTGACGGCAGGCTGTTCAGGAAGATGAACACGTCGTTCACCCTGTCGCCGACCCCCGACGGAAAGGACGTAACGGAATATGACGCTGACAAAGTGCGTTCGATAGACTTCGTAAAGAAGACCTCGGCTGACGGCAAGTATGACCACCTGGAATCAATGCCGGTAGCCAACCCCTCTCTGCTGAAGCCGAAACGCGTGCGCCGGCAGTTTGTCTACGTGGAGGGAGAGAACGAGACGGGGCGCATGTACTGGTGGAACGGGGTGGACTCGCAGAACATGCAGCTGGGCAAGATGAACATCTCGACGATATACGGGGTGTGCCTGAAGGGCGACAGCGTGGTGGTGCCGTTCATGACGGGTAACGTGATAAGCCTGAACGCCATGCGCATAAGATATAAGAAGACGAGGCGCGGCCTGGTGGATTATGTAGACAAGAGAGTGCTGAAAGGCGGAAAGCGCCTTTGGGACACCATAGCCTACAACCCGATGCTCTTCCTTGATATTTGCAGGGAATATGTGCCCGACGGCAAGGAAAAATGACACGGAAGGGCGTAATACAGGCAGATTTTGATTACTTTTGCAGGATAAAAACTGATATTTATAAACTAATAAGAAAAAATGAGAAGCAGGACAACAACATGGTTTGAGTGTAAAATCCGTTATGAGAAGACAATGGAGGACGGTACTCAGAAAAAGGTTACTGAACAATATACTGTTGACGCTCTGAGCTTTACGGAGGCTGAGGCAAGCATCATGGAGGAAATGTCGGCTTATATAAGCGGCGAATTTGAGGTGAGAGATATCAAGAAGGCTGCCTACGGCGAGGTGTTTTTCAGCGATTCTCCGTCGGCCGACCGTTGGTATAAGACCAAACTGCAGTTTATAACGATTGACGAAAAGACGGAAAAGGAGAAACGCTCAACCGTGAACTATCTGGTACACGCAGGCTCGCTGCCTGAAGCCGTGAAGAGCATTGACGAGGTGATGGGCGGCACGATGATTGACTACGTGATAGCAAGCGTGGCGGAAACGCAGATTATGGACGTGTTTGAACATAACAAGGCCTTGAACAATAACAGGCAGGAGGCTGACGACAGGCCTGAATATGAACAGGCTGAGAGCGGGGAGGAGGCAAAATAATGCTGGGTGTTGACGTTGCCGGAAACCTTAGCTCAATAAAGGCCACACTGCCTGAAAACGTAAGGCTCGTAGCCGTAAGCAAGTTTCATCCGGCGGAGTATATCGAGGCTGCCTACGCGGCAGGGCAGAGAGTGTTCGGCGAGAGCCACGAGCAGGAGCTGGCACGTAAGGTGGAGGTCTTGCCCGACGATATAGAGTGGCACTTCATTGGGCATCTTCAGACTAACAAGGTGAAATATATAGCTCCATACATCTCAATGATTGACGCCGTTGACTCTGTTAGGCTGCTTAAGGAAATAAATAAACAGGCGGCCAGACACGGGCGTGTGATAGACGTGCTGCTGGAGTTGCATATCGCGGAAGAAGCTACGAAATATGGCTTTAAACCTGACGAATGCATGGAAATGCTGGAAGCAGGGGAGTGGCGCGACATGGCTAACGTGAGGATACGCGGACTGATGATGATGGCATCAAATGTAGACGACGAGCGGCAGATACGTGATGAGTTCAACACCGCGGCCGCTCTGTTTGACGAGATAAAGGGCAGATACTTTGCTGACGATGACGGCTTCAGCGAGCGTTCGTGGGGCATGAGCGATGATTACAGAATAGCCGTGGAGTGCCGCAGCACAATGGTACGTATTGGCACGGCCATATTCGGGCCGAGAGTGTATTGAAATTTTATGACAGGAAACGGAATAAGGAATGTAAGTCGCAGGCATTCAGTGCCGGTTCCGTTTGTGTGAAATAAAAACATTATGAATTTATGAAAGTCTTGTTGGTTAACGGAAGTCCGAAAAAGAACGGATGTACAAATGCCGCATTGGAAGTAGTAGCAGGCGAACTGGTAAAACGCGGAATAGAAACGGAAATATTCTGGTGCGGGAACAAGCCCATAATGGGATGCATCGGTTGCGGAAGGTGCAGCGAGACAAAACGTTGCTGGTATAATGACGACACGGTAAATGCTTTTCTTGATAAGGCTGAAAAGGCCGACGGCTTTGTGTTCGGCACGCCTATACATTTTGCCGGTCCGTCAGGCTTTATCAAGCCTTTTATGGACAGGGCGTTCTGTAGCAAGGCGTCAATGTATGCCAATAAGCCTGCCTCAACGGTTGTAAGCTGCCGCCGCGGCGGAGCTACCGCTGGATTTGATGACCTGAACAAGTATTATGGTATCAGTAATATGCCTACCGTGCCTTCGATATATTGGAACCAAGTGCATGGCAACAAGCCTGAAGAGGTGTTCATGGACGAGGAAGGTATGCAGACCATGAGGCGCCTGGGGCAGAATATGGCCTGGCTGCTTGAGTGCATAGAGGCTGGTAAGAAGGCAGGCGTCAGCCTGCCGGAGGCTGAGCCTGTGACGCGTACTAACTTTATAAGGTAATAATCGGCACAACAGAATCTGTGTCGAAAGACGGGGAATGAATCTCTGGCATGTAATCATCTGCCTGAAGACTCATTCTTCGCCTTTTCATTTTTGTTGAAATAGTATTGCCCCTTGTGCCGGGTCATGCGGCCGAATTCTATAGCGTGTACGGGACAATGGTGGTAACACGAGAAGCACGTGAGGCATGAGCCGTTGTGCTGCCACTGAGGATATTTGTTGTCATTGATGACAATATTTTCAACGGGACATACTTTACTGCATATTCCACAACTGATGCATCTGCTCTTGTCAACGTGGAAACGTTTGTCTGTAATGAGATAATCAGTAAAGAATCCTCCAAGCAGACGGCTGTTTACTCTGGGCCATTTACCGATTGTCAGCCTCCATACGTCTTTTTCACGATTGATTATGAGTTTGCCGTATTCTGCCAGTTCTTGTTCGGCTTTTTCCTTTTTTAGCCTCTCGTTGTCTTGAGTGTCGACATCCATAAACGGTAAACCGACGTATGACTCAGGCATTATCAGAGAAAAGGCACTGTCAAGAGTAATACCTTGTCTTGACAAATCTTTCTTTAAAATGTCAATGGTCTCACCGATGTTGTCGCCTGCTGTGCAGACGGCATAACAGTAATGTTTGTCTGAGTCCTGAAGCTTTAATCTGCTGATGAATTTCCGTAAGAACAACGGGGGACGCCAGCCATGCACAGGGAAACAGAATCCTATCCTCTCATTGGGGGCAAGAGAGTAATTCATGTCATTGTCGTCAACCTTGAATATGTCAACAAGTTGCTCTCCTGTCAGTCTCGCGAGCGATTCTGCCGCCCATTTAGTATTTCCTGTTCCGGATAAATAAAATATCATTTTTTCTGAAATATTATAATTTGGTTATGTCTTAATGTTTTCTTACAATACTTTTGGCCGTTACAAACAGTTTCCGGATAAGCAGGAATAAGTTCCAAGTTACCGGATTAGACATGATAACATCGGCCGTTCTTGCTTGCCAGGGAAGCGGAGTGTGCCAGTTGTTGCTGCATTTTCTTACTTCTTTATGCAAGTCTTTGTCTTTACACCTGAACGCGTGCATCGTAAGGGCGAACAGGCGCTTCTTGAAATATAAATTTATAGTTTTACTGTTCAGCTTATATCTCTTACAAAGGTAAAAGCTCAAGTCAGTTATTCTTTTTGTAAAAAGGAATTGTGCTTTCTCATCTTTTTGGTTTGTCACAGATGTACTTCTGTATCCATAATAAAGTGTAATGTCCGGAATGTAGGCAATCTTTCCGTTTGCGGCCATTACAAAACATATCTGCAGATCCTCACATCCGAAGTCTTTGTTCCTGAACAAAAAAATGTTTTTATTATATTCATTAATTATGTTTTCTGTACGGTAAAGGGCTGAACATAAGTGTATTATACATCCATTAGTCTGTGTCGCAATGGCTTCCAACATGTTTTTTCCGTCAGTAATTTTATTAGTGAAAGTCTTTAACCTCTGACGCCAGGTTCTGCCTGTATCTTCATCATAATAGGCCCAGGCTGTATGTACCAGTGTAACGTCAGGATTGTTTTCCATAATTGTTACTTCTTTTTCAAGTTTCAATGGATCAACCCAAAAATCATCACCTGCGCAATCTGCGATGTATTTTCCTCTGCATGCAAGCAGACAGTCAAAATAGTTGTCAATTAATCCCTTGTTAGGGGCCTTCTCCATTAATCGTATTATGCCGGGATAACGGTCTGCATATTTCTCGCATACGGCTCTTGTGTTATCTGTTGACCCATCCTCGCCTAATACTATTTCAACTGGCAGATGACATTTTTGCGCGAGAATGGAATCAAGTGTACGTGCAATGGTCTTTTCCTCATTATATGTGATGACTATTACAGATATCAGATCTTCATAAGAAATATTTTTCATTTTAAGATTATTTCAAAAAGTTTCCTAAGCTGTTTGTTTTTAGATACAAGTCTGAAAATAGTGTATTTAGGCGTATATTTCTTGTCCGGCAATGGAAAAAGCCCTTTTTCCTCAAGTCTTTTTATGCGCGTTTCAATTTGTTTTGCCGAGTGGGTCAACATAACCGTGTTGTATAAGTAATCCATTGTCAGTTGAGAAACCTTTCTTGTTAAAGCCTGTTTGTCGCCTGCCGGCATTATGTCGGCCAGATAATTCAGATGAATTATTATTTTCTCCACGTCATTAAGCCGTTTTACAATATTGCGTTTTATAATATTGTTTGTGATTGAGCCTTGCCGCTTTCGGTAGAAATATGCCGTTATGTCAAGACAATACACCTTCTCGGCACGCAGTATAAGCTGTGGGGTAAATTCTTCGTCTTCATGAAATATGCCCGGAGTAAATCTAAGGTCTCCGAGTATTCTTCTATTGAATATATATCCGCATGCCGACGCGCACAGATTGTTGTTCCTCATGAAACAGGCGCCGTCAATAGCTTTGGGCACACTGCGATTTTTTTTAATCTTTTTATTATTAGTTGAATCAAACATCACCACATCAGGCTCATTGTAACGTACAATGTCAAGACACATGTCATATGTTTCTGTGATAAGATAGTCGTCACCGTCAACAAACTGTATGAATTTACCGGTCGACATTCGTAACCCCGTGTTTCTGGCAATGCTCAAACCACTGTTTTTTTGCCTGACATAAGTTATTTCGTCATTTAATTCATTGAAAGCCGTAAGTGGATTGTTTTTAGAACCGTCATCAACGAGTATAATTTCTCTTTCGTTTTTACTTAACGACAGGCTGATTATACTGTTAATGCATTCCTTTATCATGTCAGATGGAATTTCATAACATGTCACAATAAAGCTGACTAAAGGCTGGTTGTTATTATTCATGCTGCAAATTTAGCATTTTATTTGCATTGAGGCAAATTATTGCAATATGTAACTTAACTGCTTTTCTTAATCATATGAAATCTTTTGATGGAAAGGCTTTATCTATTGCCTGAATAACCGCCAATAAATAAAAAAGCGGTAATGCCCCACAAACAGGACGTTACCGCTTAATTTACTGATATTCAATGGGTTACAGCGTGTCTTCTACCGCTGCCTGCGCCGCTCTAATTCACATCTAACTTTCAGTAAATTAGCGTTTTGGTGTATGTGAATTGTATGCGTTTTTGCAGCTGGTGAAAAGTTTTCGGTCTAAAATCAAGATTATTCCTCTATCGCAGCTTGGGCCGCTCTAATACATTGCTTATATCCAATACTTTACAAATTTGGTGTATGTGGATTGTATGTATTTGGTGTAGAGTGTAGAATTTGATTAAGGACTTCTACTTTAGTATTATGGTATAGTCTGTAATGGCAACTTGTGATTTCGCCGAAGAATAAGACTATTGATTTTCTACTTTATATTCCCTCCTTTCTTTTAATAGTTCTATGATGGCGTCCTTATCCTTAAGGTTGGCGTCCAGACGTTTTATCTGTGCATTGAGGCTTTCAATCTGTTCCCTTAAAAGTCTTATTGTGTCATTGAGGTGTTCCACCTTGGCTTGTTCAGCAATGATTTGAATTGCCAAACCACTGTCGCCAATATTATTGTTTGCATCTCCATCCAAAGACACCGCAGCAAGCTGCGCTGATATATGATGATTGGTGGAACAGAACAAAGCAAAGAAATTGAAATCAAGAGCCTCGCAAACCTTGACAAGTTTATTTGTTTCCATTGTATCCCGTTCTAAGATTCGGTTGACATGCTGCTGTGGCACACCTATCCTGCGCCCAAATTCAGATTTGGAGATTCCAAGTTCCATGCGACGTCTCTCTATCGCACGTCCTATATGTACATCCTTTACATCATTATCCATTGGTTTTAATCATGAATTGATGAATATTAGATATTTATCAAACAAATATTTGGATACATAAACAATTTTATGTTACTTTGTACCCGTTATGGAAAACTGATTCCATGCGCAAAGTTAAACATTAAATATTAAACAAACAAAGATTATGATTGAAATCAACGAAAAAATCCGTCCGGCACTGGTTTCGCTTGAAGTCGGTGCTTCTGTAACATTCCCAATTTCAAGGCTCAAAAGTGTTAGAACTCAGGCTTCTGAACTCGGTGCAATCTATAATCGTCAGTTTAAGACAAAGACAGATAGAGCCAGTCAAACCATAACAGTGACGCGCATTTCGTAAACGTAAACAACATATGTATGAAAATACTTCAATTTTTAGATCACCTCATACCGTATGACACCTTCCTGAATGACCTTGCAGCCCATATTGTCAAGCTGTTGAAGTCGGACAACAATGACCCCGAATTTATCAGTCAAAGAAAGGCATACCAGATGTTTGGCAGAAGAAATGTGGAAAGATGGAGACGACAAGGGAAAGTTACCTGTTACAAAAGGCCAGGGAAGGTGGAATACAGAACCGCTGACTTACGGTTTCTGCAGCGTACCGTGCAGGATTACTTTGACTGCGAAGTAAAACAAACAAGAAAAAGTTTAGATAAGCCACAAAATGGTAGTAATAGATAAAGTGTTAAGTAATTATAGGTGCTGCCACATCAATTCACGGATCATCTGTGCCGTGAAACAAACATCTATATGTTGTAATATATATTTCTTTTTGAGTAGATATATGAAAGAATTAAAGCCTGTATGTAACCCAAACGGCGTTTACTCTGTTAAAAGGACGTGTGCCGAACTGGGTATCAGCCATAAGACGTTGCGTAAATATAGAGAGAACGGCTACATCGAACCTATCAATCCTGATAATGTCCGCAGACCCAAATACAGTGGCAAGTCCATAATAGATTGCTGGGAGAAACTGATAAGGCTATGATAAGTGAGTCAACCATCAGTAAAGTCAGAGACCTTGCCATAGAGGATATACTTCAACCATACGTCAAGCTGTCGCGCAAAGGCTCGACGCTTATGGGGCTTTGTCCATTCCACCAGGAACGTACCGGCTCCTTCTCCGTTTCGCCCGGAAAGAACTTGTTTCATTGCTTCAGCTGTAACCGTGGAGGGGACGGCATCGCCTTCATCATGGAGAAAGAGAAGCTTTCGTTCACGGATGCCGTTTTGTTCCTTGCCAAGAGGAACGGCATTCCTGTGGAATACACCCAAGAAGAGCAAAACGAAGAGCAGGTAGCGGAAGCGAAGCATAAGGAGGCATTGCTGATAACACTGGAGCACCTCCAACGCTATTTCGTAGAAACGCTGAGATTACCGGATAACCCTGAGAGCCATACCGCACGCCAATATGCCTACGGCAGGTGGCCTGAGGATTTTTGTTCGGTTGCCGGCATAGGCTATGCCCCGAAGGACGGCATGGACTTTATAGGATACTGCCGCAGAAAAGGAATCGGAGAAGAATCCCTTTTTGAACTGGGTATGCTGAAACGCGGAGAGGACGGGCGGATATATGCCATGTTCCGCCAGCGCATCATGATACCCATCAGGAACAGGTGGGGCCGTGTCATCGCCTATACAGCCCGT
>URRR01000010.1 GCA_900550365.1 uncultured Prevotella sp.
CTTCTTTGGACTTTTCCTCATAATGGACACATGTTTTTATTGTTTCTATATGTGTCAACTTTTTTCAGGACAAGACAAATTGGAAACCGGCGGAGCATTTCTCTGGCCCCGTCACGTCATCACAGCATCAGAAGTTAAGGGCATAAGACCATGATACCTGCCCCGTTCAAGCAGATGGCAAGCCGCTTTTCAAGGAACATAAGACGCCCTGCTTACGGCAACATCACGGCACACAACCGGGCAAGACATGTTAAAATAAGTAACATCAGACGTAATTTAAAAAACATCTAAATAACACCTGTGTTAATGTTTTATTAACAAACAGTCTGCAAAGCGCTAATACATACCACGTTCCGAACATTGAGCGGCATGCCCGTCTCAGGCATGTCATTCATCCGGACCAACCACGTAACTTCCATATTTACAAATACTTACAAATACGCAACAGCCGATATTACAATCATATGACACAAAATTCCATAAAGTGGCTTATGACCGACATTTACGGAAGCAAGGCATAATATAAACAAAAAGATTTATTTGCCTGTTTCGAGAATTTTTGCGAAATTTGCATTCGCTTAAAAAGGCGTCGAAAGACATCACGTATAATCTTATCTTAAATATGCATAACAACCCGAACGCGCTTTGGGACAGTTGCCTCTTGCTCTTCAAGAGCAATGTTTCCGAGCAGCAATTCACCACATGGTTCAAGCCTATCACGTTTGAATCATTCAACGAAGCCACGCGGACACTTATCCTGCAAGTGCCCAGCAACTTCTTCGTGGAATACCTTGAGGGCAACTATGTGGATCTGCTCAACAAAGTGCTGACTAAATATTTCGGCGCCGGCCTGCGCCTGAACTACCGCATAATGGTAGACAAGAAACATAAGCTGACCCAGGAGGTGGAGCCTGAGCCCGTGGCCGATATCGACAATTCAGCCGTAAAGAGAGAGCGTGTGAACAAATCGCCGACCACGCTCGACGCCGCAAAGCCGCAGGACATAGATTCACAACTGGACCCGCGCCACACCTTCGCCAACTACATCGAGGGCGACAGCAACAAGCTGCCGCGCTCGGTAGGACTGTCTATTGCCGAACATCCCAAGACCACACAGTTCAACCCGATGTTCATTTACGGTCCGTCAGGATGCGGTAAGACCCATCTGATTAATGCCATAGGCGTGCGCACGAAGGAGCTGTACCCGCAGAAAAGAGTGCTGTATGTCAGCGCAAGGCTGTTCCAGGTGCAGTACACTGACGCCGTACTGAAGAACTGCACCAACGACTTCATAAACTTCTACCAGACTATCGACATGCTCATTGTCGACGACATACAGGAATGGGTATCAGCCGCGAAGACCCAGGAGACGTTCTTCCACATCTTCAATCACCTGTTCCGCAACGGCAAGCGCATAATTCTGGCGAGCGACCGCCCGCCCGTCGACCTTCAGGGCATGAGCGACCGCCTGCTGACACGCTTCAGCTGCGGCCTCATAGCCGAGCTTGAGAAGCCAAACATACAGCTCTGCGTAGATATACTGAAAAGCAAAATAAAGCGTGACGGGCTGCATATACCAGATGAGGTGATAGCCTTCATCGCACAGACGGCTAACGGAAGCGTGCGCGACCTTGAGGGAGTAATCAACTCGCTGCTGGCCTTCTCTATCGTGTATAACTGCAAGATAGACATGCGCCTGGCAGAAAGAGTAATCAAGAGGGCCGTCAAGATAGACAACGAGCCGCTCACGATGGACGACATCCTGGATACCGTCTGCAACCACTTCAACGTCACCACAACTGCCGTAATGAGCCGCAGCCGCAAGCGTGACTATGTCGTGGCGCGCCAGGTATCGATGTATCTCGCCCAGAAATACACCAAGATGCCGGCCTCAAGGATAGGCAAGCTGATAGGCGGACGTGACCACTCAACCGTAATACACAGCTGCACGCAGGTAGAGAACAAGATAAAGATTGACAAAATGTTCAGCAACGAAATACAAAGCATTGAGAACTCGTTCAAGCTGAAGAAATAAACTGAAAAGGGATGAACCTGAAAAGGCTCATCCCTTTATTGTATCCGGTCACACCGCAAGAGGCATACTAAGGCACGAAACATCCTTTCCATACTAAGAAAGCACGGCTAAACAGACAATATCAGCACGCAGAAACATACAGCTATTATGAATATAAGGTCACGCCGGGCGGCTTTATTGCCACGGTACTGCGTAAGCATGCGGAAAAGAAAGTACACCCCGAACAGCAAAGACGCCACAACGTTGAGAAGGTCACGCGTCTGCACGTCGAATACCTGAAACAGCTTCGGACTGCTGAACGCAAGTACCACGAAATAAAAAACAAAATAAAAATAATACAAGATACTGTCAATCCGCTTCATACTGATAAGATTTTAAGAGTTAACAGATAACACATGCCGAGCCGCATCCTATATTCGCGTCAGCAAATATAGTGAAAGGCGAGTGCAGAAACAAGAGAAAACGGAGCTTTCATCGCTGGTTTTGCCGAGCCGCATCCTATATTCGCGTCAGCAAATATAGCGATTATTTATCAGACAGGCAAGCTTTCACGTCATTTTTAAAGCTGCCGCTTACGATTTTAAAAGACCGTCTCCTGCGTTGCAAAAGACGGTCTTTTACACGATAAGAGGTGGCCTTTTACAGTGCAAAAGGCCACCTCTTGTATAATGTTTCGACGATGATTAAAACCGTAAGAATAACTCTCGAAAAAGTAACAAACAGTAAGCAGCCATACACATACAGCCTACATCAACACGCTTTAACATCAGCAAGCAATACCGTTGCCGTATATGAATCGGCCAAAAGTCATAAATTAGCGTCAATATCTTGTCTGTTAAGATTATTTTTACTACCTTTGCAACGCACGGTTTACTAATCAGTGCATGAAATAAGAGCATGACTAACGTGTTTATTAGCTTCGTTCTCATCTCAGAATAACGGCCAAATTACTCGGGATGAACAAGAGAATAGAAGGAAATAGATACGCCCGGATGCGGGCGTTTTTCTCCTTTTATTTATCTTGTTCGGGGTGCTTGGCCGTTCCCTTGGGATGATAAGGAATGTGAAAAAGACGTCCGCTCTTTTTCTTTAAATTCTTGATTTAACAGAGAAAATCCCTAAATAACGGCCAATTATGAAAGGTTTTCTTTTCAAGCTGTCGCCTGGACGCTTCTTGTCCGACGGCTTCATGCGCACACACAGTGCCCTGCCATACACATCAGGGCCAGAGTACGTCCCGACATGCGGCGGCGTACAGGGGCGGCGCGGCCTTGAACGGGGATTTGCAGTGACGTCATTTAACCCCAAACAAAATAAGCATGAAAAGAAAATTACTGACTGTGGCACTCGCTATGACCGTAATACTGGCTGGTGCGAAGAAAATCAAATTTGACTTTTCGGTAGTATTCGTACCCGAGGAGGGCGGAGTAAAATTTGAGAAAATCACCGATGACGCTGACCGCGTGGCCGATTATGACGGCAACATCGTAAGCCGTGCATCGAGCATATTCGGTAAACGCAAGTCCGTGGCAATGGACTGGTGGGTAGTACCTCAGATTGCCTTATCGCCCGACGGCAAGCGTATCGGCTATATTAATGAGAAGAACGGCACAACAAACGTCATGATTAAAAGCTCGTCTACGGGCGGAGCCAGTGTGCAGCGCACCTTCCGTACCAACGTGCAAGGTTTCTCATGGAGTCCCGACGGCACAACACTCTGCTTCACAGAGATACGTAACGGCCACCAGGGCATTTATCTTGTAGATGCTAACCAGGGCACCGTTGTGAGACAGATTTCCAACGGAACTGACAACGACCTAGGCGGCGTGATAACTCCGGACGGCAACACTATCTTCTTCCATCGCGGCGAAGGATTGTCCAGCTACAGCCTGTGGAGCTATGACAGGAAAACAAACCTTTTCTCAAACTATTCACGCGGAATGACAGTATGCCTGATTCCAGGCAGCAAGGACGAAGTCTACTGCGCACGCTTCACCGACAAGAAGGAGAGCGAGATATGGCGTGTGAACTTCAAGACGGGCGTAGAAGAAGTGATACTCGCACAGCAGGGCAAGAGCTTCACCACGCCGCAGCTCTCTCCAGACGGCCGCTGGCTGCTCGTAACAGGTAACAGCAAATCTGAGAAAGAGGGCATAGTGAATACGGATATCTTTGTTGTACGCACTGACGGAACCCAGCTTACACAGCTCACTTACCACCCCGGCAACGACCTGTCTGCAATCTGGTCTCCAGACGGGCGCAGTATATTCTTCCTCTCACAGCGTGGTTCGGCAGACAAGATATATAATGTATGGAGAATGGACTTTAACCTATAACTTTTTTATATATCAACTTATTTATTAACACAAAACATTTTACTGCAATGAAAAAACTTTTATTGACAGCCGTATGTGCCCTTGGCATCATTACGGCATCTGCCCAAAGGGCAAGCAGCTCATCGTCTTCATTCTTCTCAACAGAGAAAGCAGACCAGGGTGTAACGTTCGGAATACGTGCCGGACTGAACTTTGCCACGCTGACAGGCGATACCGACGACGCGCTCGACAGCCGCACGGCGTACCACGTAGGCGTAATAGCAGACATCCCGCTTATGCAGAGCCTGTATATACAGACAGGTCTCTATTTCCAAAGCAAGGGTATGAAATACGAGGAAAGCTATGGCGGCGACACCTACAAGGAGACGCTCAGCCCGATGTATCTGCAAATCCCTGTACTTGCTTCTTACCGTTACAACTTCAGTGACGCGTTCCAGTTGCAGGTCAACTTCGGTCCTTACTTCGCATACGGCGTAGGCGGCAAGTACAAGATTGAGTACAGCGACGGCAGCGACTCATATGAGAATGAGATCGACGCGTTCGGCGACGACGGTGTGCTAAAGCGCTTTGACTGCGGTCTGCAGGTCGGTGCAGGCATGACATTCGCACGCCATTATTACCTTGGTTTCACTTATGAGTTCGGTCTTACAGACATCGCAAACTCGGACGTATCGGAAGTCAGCATGAAAAACAGCAACTGGATGCTGAGCATCGGCTACACGTTCTGATGCAGACATCCGGCGAACAGCCATACGACAAAACGGCGGCCTCTACATGAAGACCGCCGTTTTCTATTAAAAAATGTCATTCCCTACAACGCAAGAGGTGGCCTTTTACAATGCAAAAGGCCACCTCTTGTATTGCCGTCGGCGGCGGCTGAAAAGTGTAAGCGCGGCCGACTGTTTTGCTACAGACTGAAACTAAAGCGGGCACCGGCAATAACCCACAGGCCGGGTTGCGGCACATTACCGTAATCTACATAATCAGCATCGAACAGATTGTTTGCCTCAAGGTAGACCGCATACCGCTTTTTGTTCCACGACAGGCGGGCATCTGCGAGCGAATAGGGCCGGTAACTGCGGTCTACACCGCCAGTATCAGTATATCCTCCAACGCGGTATTGATAACGATAGCTGACGTCAAAAGCAAGGTCTGGCAGCAGATTAAGTCCTAAACGGGCTACAATCTTATGGCGAAGATACTCCAGGGCGTAAAGCGACTGCACCCCTTCGTCACGCTTCTGGCTCTGGTCTATATAGGCATACGCCACATTAAGAGAGCGCAGCAGCCGCTGACCGGGCAACAGACGAAGAAAATCGAGCGCAGCGGTAGCCTCAACTCCGGTTGAACTTATCCGCGCGTGATTGACCGAAGTCCACACTGCATCCTCGCCGAGCGACGTGTCCATTATCCAGTCTATCATGTTACGGCCCCAATGGCGGTAGACCGACAGCGTACCGCTGACGCCCTTACCCGTATAACGCAGACCTGCCTCCAAGGCTGACATCTCCTCGGGCTTCAGATGCTTGTCGGCCTTATGGCCGTCGACTGAATAATACAGCTCGGTGAACGACGGCATGCGAAGCGACATGTTGAATGAGGCGTATGCCTTTAAGGCCGTGGACAAGGCGAAACTTGCGTCTATTCCGGGATAGATTTTGAACGGCATCTCGCTCCAGGTGTTCCTCACAGCAGTGAAACCTGCTGACACCGTGAGCCGCTGCCACACGACGTTGTGCTCAAGATAAAGGCTGATGTTGGTGCGGTTAAGCCCTACGCCATATTGCCTGTCAGTGCCGTGAACGGGGCGCGGAGCGGCAAGCGGTTCGCCAAGCGTGGTCGATATGATGTCTTCATTGCGCATTTCCGCGCCGAAAGCAGTGCGGCCAAGCGCCCAGTCGAACCAGCTGTTGAGGTTCAGCCCGATTACGTCTGTACGGTGATAGTTGAACGGCGAGCGGTCAGGCTCACCACGGTAAAACTCATAGCGGTCACTGAAACGGTTCCAGTAAACTGACGGAAGAAAGTGGAACCGTCCTCCTTTCGTCTCAGCCCTGAGGGCTGTATAATATTTGGTGGTGTGCTCATACTGCTCGTCGGAGAACGTACTGTAAAACGTATTGCTGCCCCACCCTTTCGTACTGACGCCTGCGTGCCAGCTTACAGTTACGCTGTTGTCGTCATAACTGCCGTGCCAGAAGGCCCGTCCGCCCTCATAGTCGGCATTCAGATGCCCGGCCTTGCTGCGCAGGTAACCGTCACTGCGGGTATAGCCGCCGCTGAGCGAGCTGCTCCACCGGCCTCCGGCCAGCGCAACACGCGCCCCGGCACCGGCATATCCGAACGAACCGCCCTCGGCTCTGACCTCTCCGCCGCTCTGAGCAGCCTTCTTCGTAACGACGTTAATCGCCCCGAGCAGCGACGATGTGCCGTAGACGCGCCCCGCAGGGCCTTCAATCACCTCTATCCTTTCGATGTCGCTGACGTCTACCGGCAGGTCAAACGCGTTATGACCGGTCTGCGGGTCACATATATTCACGCCGTCAAGCAGTATCGCTACGTGCTCGCTCGTTCCCCCGCGTATGCCTATGTCGGTCTGCGCTCCTATCGGACCGCGCTGGCGTACGTCTACCCCGACGGCATATTTAATCAGGTCGTTAACACTTTGTGCAGGCACGGCGGCAATCTCGTCGCTGCCCAGCACAGTTACAATTCTCGGCACCCGGCCTCCCGCCAGCGGCGCGCGCGAGGCCGTCACGTCCACTTCGTCGAGCGTTACGGCACGTGTGGTGTCGGCAATGCCGGCCTCAGCGATGTCAGCACGCACGCTTATGCCGTCAGCCTTGGCATAGGTCAGCGTGGCAACGCTAAGCGTACCGACAATCACCTCGCGCCCGAGACACGCGAACAGGGCGTATCCCTTACGGCTGAAGTGCTTGAACTTGAAGCTCTCGCGCTTGTTGAAAACTGTTTTGTACATAAATTATTATAATTAAAAGATAATAGTTCCCGCTTTCGGCGAAAACGGCTGTAAAGGTAATGCTATTCTGCCGTCGTGCCAAATTTTATTTTGCAATATGACTTAGTTTGCGTACTTTTGTATTAAATTTGTACAGATTATCACCACTTCTAATATAAATCATGAATAAAAATCTAATTATTTCATCTGTCGCGGGCTTTTGCCTTACTGCCAACGCGCAAGTACAGCAGCAAAAGCTGACCTATCCCGTAACGGCCAAGACAGACACCGTAGACGTATATTTCGGCACGGAAGTACCCGACCCTTACCGCTGGCTTGAGAATGACACAAGCGCGCAGACGGCGGCATGGGTAGCAGCGGAGAACAAGGTAACGCACGAATATCTGTCGAAAATACCTTTCCGCGACGCGCTGCGGCAACGTCTCACCGAGCTGGCCGACTATGAGAAAACAGGCGCTCCGTTCAAAAAGCACGGCAAATATTATTTCTTCAAGAACGACGGACTGCAGAACCAGAGTGTGCTGTATGTGCAGGACAACCTGGAAAGCGAGCCGAGGGTGTTCCTTGACCCTAACAAACTGTCGGCCGACGGCACTGTGGCGCTGACCGGAATAAGTTTCTCGAACAACGGTAAATACGCTGCCTACACCATATCGCGCAGCGGTTCTGACTGGAGCGAGATATACGTTATGAGCGTTGCTGACGGCAAACAGCTCAGTGACCACATAAAATGGAGCAAGTTCTCGTCGGCGGCATGGCAGGGCGACGGCTTCTATTACAGCGCCTACGACGCTCCCGAAAAGGGCAAGGAGTTCTCAAACATGAACGAGAACCACAAGGTATATTATCACAAAATAGGCACTCCGCAGACGGAAGACAAACTGATTTACGAGAACAAGAAGCATCCCAAGCGCTTTTATACAGTCAGCGTGAGCGATGATGAGACGACACTCTTCCTGTATGAAAGCGGCGAGGGTAACGGCAACGCGCTTTACATGAAAGACCTGACAAAGGCCGGCGCACCGCTCGTTCCCATGGCTACTGACTTCAACTATCAGTATTACCCCTTTGACGTGATTGACGGTAATATTTACATTTATACCAACCAAGACGCCCGGAAATACCATATTATGACGACTACACCGGCAAAACCTGACATAAAAGACTGGCAGGAACTTGTGCCTGAGACCGACAACGTGCTGGCCGGAACTGAGATTATAGGAGGAAAAATGCTGCTGACCTACATAAAGGACGCTGCCAACCATGCCTACGTGTATGGCCTTGACGGACGCATGGAGCATGAAATCAAGCTGCCGTCACTCGGCTCTGTAAGTTTCAGCGGTGACAAGGACAGCAAGGAATGCTTCTTTACGTTCACGTCGTTTACAATCCCCGGCGCCACCTATAAATATGACATCGACGCCGACACATATGCTCTGCTGCGTGCGCCGAAGGTCAACTTCAACTCTGATGAGTTCGTCACGGAACAGGTTTTCTACCCGAGCAAGGACGGAACAAAGATTCCAATGTTCCTCACATACAAGAAAGGGCTGAAGCGTGACGGCTCCAATCCAGTTTATCTGTACGGCTACGGAGGTTTCAACATCAGCCTTTTCCCCGGTTTCTCATCTATGCGTATACCGTTTCTTGAGAACGGCGGCATCTACGTACAGACCAACCTGCGCGGCGGCGGCGAGTATGGTGAGGCATGGCACCTGGCCGGAACGAAAATGAACAAGCAGAATGTGTTTGACGATTTCATAGCTGCTGCCGAATGGCTAATTGCCAACAAATATACGAATAAGGACAAAATAGCAATTGTCGGCGGCTCTAACGGCGGACTGCTCGTCGGCGCCTGCATGACGCAAAGGCCCGACCTGTTCCGTGTGGCCATACCTCAGGTGGGCGTAATGGACATGCTCCGTTACCATAAGTTCACCATCGGCTGGAACTGGGCAAGCGACTACGGCACAAGTGAAGACTCAAAAGAGATGTTTGAATACCTGAAAGGGTACTCGCCGTTGCATAATCTGAAACCCGGGACGTCATATCCTGCAACTCTTGTAACCACCGCTGACCATGACGACCGCGTCGTTCCGGCACACTCATTTAAGTTTGCGGCAACATTGCAGGAATGCAACAGCGGCCAAAATCCTACCCTTATCCGCATTGAAAGCGAAGCCGGACACGGAGCAGGCAAGCCCATGAGCAAGGTTATAGAGGAACAGGCTGACATCTACAGCTTTATTATGTATAACCTGGGAATGAACTTTCAGCAGAATAATGATAAATAAAAGACATCACAAACAGACTTTATTTATCTCCATTCAGCACAAATAAAAAAGGCAGCCAGCAGGCTGCCTTTTATTATTATCACATTGAATATTATTCAACAACGATAGGCTTGTACTTCGGAACGAGTGTCTTCATGATAATCCAAGCCAGCAGATAAGCCACCGCGCAGATGCAGAAGATAATCATGTAACCTGCAGGCTTACCCTCGAAGCCAAGGAATGAGAACGCTGTTCCTGCGTTTTCAGCATATGTGAACAGCTCACCTGCACCGAGGTTGATAAGCAATGAGCCTATACCTCCGGCCATAGCGCCGATACCAGTGATAGTTGCGATTGTTGATTTCGGGAACATGTCACCGATAGTCGAGAACAGGTTGGCAGACCAAGCCTGGTGACCCGCACCGGCAAGGCCTATGATTATTGCCGGGAACCATACTGAATAGCCGCCCAACGGCTGTGCGAACAGCGCGAACAGGGGGAAGAACGCAAAGATAAGCATTGCCAGCATACGGCCAGAATACGGGCCCATGCCCTTCTTCTCAACGAACAGTTTGGGCAGATATCCACCGTAAATAGACAGCACGGTAACAATAAGATAAAGTACGAAAATAAGCGCCATACCCATCGTTGAAGATGATTCGTAACCGAATTGGTCAGAGAAATAAGCCGGAGCCCAGAACAAATAGAACCACCAAACGCCATCAGTAAAGAACTTACCTACAACGAACGACCATGTCTGCTTATACTTGAAGCACTGGATAAAGGGTATTGTTTTCTCTTCTTTAGCAGCTTCTTCAGGCTTAACTTCTTCTCCTTCATCCTGATTAATGTAAATCAGCTCAGCCTTGTTGACATGCTTTGATTTCTCAGGACGCTCATAAAGATGAGCCCAGAAGAACATCCATATGAAACCGATAGCACCGATAATGATGAACGCCATCTCCCAACCGAAATGCTTGGCAAGAAGTGGAATGGTAAGCGGAGCAGCCAAAGCACCGACCGAAGCGCCTGAGTTGAAGATAGAAGTGGCGAACGCACGGTCTTTCTTCGGGAAGTACTCGGCAGTTACCTTGATGGCAGCGGGGAAGTTTCCGGCCTCACCAAGTGCAAGGATTGCACGGCAAACAAGGAACAGCCATACGCTCAATGTTGAGATAGCCACAGCCATTGCACTGCCGGCCTCAACCGCGCGGAGGGCAGCAACAGAGTCAAGTCCTTCGACTTCCATGGTTACCCAACCGCAACCGGCGTGCAGACAGGCACCCAAAGACCAGATGAAGATAGCCCAGATATAACCTTTCTTTATGCCCATCCAGTCAACAAACTTACCCGCAAACAAGCAGGCAACGGCATAAAACACAGAGAAGAAACCGGTAATCATGCCGTAATGGGCATCATTCCAGTGGAACTCAGGTGCTATAAAGTCTTTCCATGTGAGCGAAAGGACCTGCCTGTCAAGGTAGTTCACTGTCGTTGCACAGAAAAGCAAAGCACAAATGACCCAACGGAAGTTGGTCATCTTGGTAGTTTGAATTGGATTCATTTTTGTTATTTTGATTTATAGTATTGTTTAAGTAAATTTGCGCAAAGTTACTATTTTTCTATTAAAAAGAACATACTGTTTTGTTAAATTAGTCTAACAAAACAGTATGTTAAGTCTTTAGATTAAAAAACTAAGACAATAAAACAGCTTTTTCGCAGCTTCATCAATCCTGGAAATAAACTCTTTTCACACGGTTACTGATGCTCGTAAGCACTTCGTAGGGTATTGTTTCTAGTACGTCTGAGAGAACGGTTACGGGCAAATCGTCACCGAATATCTCAACAGTATCGCCCTCTTTGCAGTCTATATCTGTTACGTCTATCATCGCAACGTCCATGCAGATGTTGCCTACATACGGGGCTTTCTTGCCGTTCACGAGGCAATAACAATGTCCGCAGCCGAGGTGACGGTTAAGTCCGTCAGCATATCCGATAGGTATTGCGGCGATCAGACTGTCACGTGTAAGTATTCCCTTACGGCTGTAGCCTACGGTCTCGTCCTTCGGCACGGCATGAATCTGCAGTATGGTTGTTTTCAGAGTGCAGACGTTGTTTATTACGGAGTTGTCCCGACTGTCAATGCCGTACAGTCCGAGACCCAGGCGGCACATGTCAAGCTGCCTCTCAGGAAAATGTTCTATGCCGGCCGAATTGTCCATGTGGCGTATTATCTTATGGCTGAACGCTGCCTGAAGTTTCTCACTTCCTTGCTTGAAAAGTTCAAACTGATGAGCCGAGAAGTTATCAAAATCATCGCTGTCTGAGCCTACAAAATGTGAGAAAACTGAACGCGGAATAACAGAGTTCTGCCGTTTCAGACGGCTGATAAGCTCATCCATGTCTGTAACAGGATTGAATCCGAGGCGGTGCATGCCTGTATCGAGCTTTATGTGGACAGGAAAACCGGTCACGCCTTCCCTCTGTGCTGCCTTGACAAGCGCGTCAAGCAGGCGGAAGCTATAGACTTCGGGCTCCAGATCATAATCAAACATAGTCTTGAACGCCGTCATTTCAGGGTTCATAATCATGATGTTCGACGTTATTCCGTTCTTTCTCAGCGTAACGCCCTCGTCCGCCACTGCCACTGCAAGATAGTCAACGCGGTGGTCCTGCAATGTTTTAGCCACCTCAACGGCACCTGCACCGTAGGCGTCAGCCTTCACCATGCAGGCTATCTTGGTAGTAGGTTTCATGTAAGAACGGAAATAATTCAGATTCTTAACCACCGCACCGAGGTTCACTTCGAGGATAGTCTCATGTACTTTCTGCTCCAACAGTTCCGTTAGACGGTCGAAACTGAAACGGCGCGCACCCTTCAGCAGTATCACTTCATCGTGAAGCGAGGCGAACACCTGACTTGCGATGAATTCCTGGCAGTCGTTAAAGAAATATTTCTCTGCTATGTCTATCACGCCGGCATTTGCGCTCAAGTCCGGTCCAATGCCGATAAATTTCCGCACTCCGCGCGTCCTAGCCAGGTCTGACACCTCCTTATACAGTGCTTCACCGTCCTTTCCGCTCTGGTAAATGTCGCTCAAAATAAGCGTGCGTTTACGTCCGGCGTGGTCAGGCCGGCGGCTCATAAAGTCAAGAGCGATGTCAAGCGAATTGACGTCAGAGTTGTAAGAGTCGTTTATCAAGGTGCATCCGTGCTGTCCTTCCTTAACCTCCAGGCGCATTGCCACAGGCTCAACACCGGCCATGCGGCCGGCTATCTGCTCACGGGTAAACCCCAGATAAAGTGCCACGGCAACACAGGTTACCGAATTTGCAACCGATGCCTCGTCAATAAACGGCAGCGTGTAACTGCTTTCTTCACCGTCAAAGGTATAGGTTACGGTGGTCGTAACTCCGCTCTTTTCCACCTTATTTATATATAAGCGCACCTTCGGGTCGGTTGCCGACCATGCTATCTGCTCGCCCTTATAGTCAAGACTTGCCACGCATCGGCGCACCGTCTCGTCATCGTAAGGGTAAACAATGGCTTTCGTGTCGTGAAAAAGCTTCAGCTTTTCCATACACTTTTCCTCTGTCGACGAGAAGTTCTCCTGATGCGCCGTACCGATATTGGTCAGCACGCCTACGGTAGGCTGTATAATGTCACGCAGCGCGGCCATTTCGCCTTTCTGGCTGATGCCGGCCTCAAATATGCCCACCTGGCTGTGCTCGTCAAGCAACCACACCGACAGGGGCACACCTATCTGCGAATTATAGCTGCGTGGACTGCGCGTTACTACCATCGATGGGGACAGCAACTGATAAAGCCATTCCTTCACTACGGTCTTGCCGTTGCTGCCGGTTATGCCTATTACGGGTATGCCGAACTCATCACGATGACGCTCGGCAAGGCGCTGCAGAGCCTCCACTGAGTGGGGCACGCGCAGGAAGTTAGCGTCAGCATAAGCCGTTTCCCTGTCATCAGGTAACTGTTCCACCACGAAATTACGCACTCCGCGGCGGTAAAGGTCGGCTATATATTTATGCCCGTCGTTACGCTCAGAGCGTATGGCGAAGAACAATGTTTCCTCAGGAAAGCAGACACTGCGGCTGTCTGTCAGAATCCAGTTCACCTGTCCGTCAGCCGTTCCATAGCGCCGTGCGCCTATCAGTGTCGTTATTTTTTCAATCGTGTAAGGCATGTTATTATAGTAGTTAAAATCGCCTGAGACAGCTAAAGCCGTCAGGGCCTCACTGCCTCATGAACGTTATACCGTAATTTAAAGTACAAAGTTCGGATATTTTTTTGAGAACTCCTTAACTTTTAACATTGTTTTATTTATAAAATCTTTATACTCCGCTGACTCAGGATTAAACGGTCTGTGCCCCAACGCTTCCTTCAGCGGCCTCCACTCCTCGATAAAGCGTTTTGCCTCTACCGAAAAGTAAGCTTCAGAGAAGAGCTCCCAGATATATTCCACAGCCTGCTCAGACGGGTGAAGCATGTCCTTGGCGTAGAAACGGTAATCGCGAAGCTCATCGTTAACTATCTCATATGCCGGGAAATAGCTTACCCTTCCGGGCATTTCTTTCACTATCCTGTCAGCGGCAAGCAGCAGCACTGCCTTCGACAACTGGCTGCCGTGGAAGCCGTACTTGGCGTAACGTATCGGACTTACGGTGATGATTACCCTCACGTCTTCACGCCTGTCCACGAGCAGACCGACAGCCTCACGCAAGTAACCGGCACACTCATCGATAGTAAGTTCACGTTCGGTAAACAGCCTTTGCGGCCGCTTGGCGCAGTTGTCAACAATCTCGCCCGTCTCGTTTAATACATATACGTGGTTTGTACCGAGCGTAAACAGCGCCACTTTCGGCGCTGCCCCGCACCTCGCCACCGTGTGCAGAATGCTCGCCGGATTATACATCACGCCGTAAGGATTCACCGTCGCGCGGAATTTTTCTTCCTTAAAGCGCCGCCCAATGTTGTCAGCAAAGCATGAGCCAACGAACAGCATCTCCTCACACGGCCCTATCTCAAAATCCGGCTTGTCTATTTTTACATTTGTTCTGAACTGCATTTTACTTTCGTTTTGCCTTTGCGCAACCATCATTTATTGTATCCTTGCGCACTGCAAATATACAGTTTTTCACCGAAAGGCACATACATCATCTCCGTCTTATTTTCGTTCCACCTTTTTTAGCAGACAAGAGACAAGCAGACGAGCAAACAAGGAAGTAGCCTGAGAAATTAAGAAGTAAGAGTTTAGAATTAAGAAAATCAGTAGGCAGACACATACGCGACATACAGGGTGTGCCTACTGATGAGGTTCAGATATTTCCGCATTCAGGACAGCATATTTTTATATGCGTACGCTCGATTTTACCTTTTTTGTTTCTCATACACCTGAACTGCGGATGAATCAAAAAGTGTAAATGCAGGAAGATAATAAGAACAAATAGTATAAAATTAATAAAAAAGATATATCTTGCGTAATTTTCACTCAAGTAATTTGGTTATTTAAAATTAAATGTTTAATTTTGCGGTGTAAAAATTACCAAAGATAATATGGAAGAGAATAAATATTCGTATAAGTACCCGCATCCGTCGGTCACAACTGATTGCGTTATTTTCGGTTTTGACGGGACGAAACTTCAGGTGTTACTTGTGGAGAGAGGATTAGAGCCTTACAAAGGAAAGTGGGCATTTCCGGGAGGTTTTGTGAAAATTGACGAATCATGCGAGCATGGTGCGTTGCGCGAGCTGAAAGAAGAAACAGGACTTTCAAATGCATATATAGAGCAATTCCATACCTTCAGCGACCCTAACCGAGACCCGAGAGAGAGGGTTATAACAGTTGCCTATTATGCTCTTGTAAGGATACAGGAAGTAAAGGGAGGCGATGATGCTGCAAAAGCAGAATGGTTTACCCTTGACAAAGTGCCCCAACTTGCGTTTGATCATGATATGATTTTACGTGAAGCGTTGAAGAGGCTTCGCGAACGCATACATTTTGAACCTGTCGGATTTGAGCTTTTGCCGGAGAAGTTTACGCTGAGGCAGCTACAAAACCTGTATGAAGCTATATTGGATGTCCGGTTTGACAGAAGTAACTTTGCTAAGAAGATGCTCCGGCTGAATATTCTCAGACAATTGGATGAAACAGTCTGGCCCACACCAAAGCGTGAGGCGTATCTATATAGTTTCAATGAAGAGAGTTATAACGAATTAAAACAAAAAGGATTCCGTCTGGAATTTTAGAAGAAAGGAGACATGAACATGAAAAATCTATTGCTTAGTGCAGCCATTGGTGATATCGCCGGTATGCCTTATGAGTTCAGAAGGAGAACCAAGGACTATAATGCCGTTAACCTTCTTCTTCCGTTTAACACCTACACAGATGATACGGTTTGTACTTTTGCGTGTGCTGAAGCATTGTTGAAAGGGTTGGATATGGCTGAAAACTTACGTAAAAGATGCCGTGCTGACTTTCATCGTGGATATGGAGGACGTTTTGCGAGGTGGCTTATTGCTAAAGAAACAGAGCCGTCATATCAGTCGTTCGGGAATGGTAGCGGGATGAGAGTATCTGCCGCAGGTTTTATGGCTAAGAGCACTGACGAGTGCATAGAACTGGCTACTCGTACTGCGCTTCCGACACATGACCACCCTGAAGGAATCAAGGGAGCTGTTGCGACAGCCCTTGCCATTTACTACGGAATGGCAGGAGAAGACAAGAACTTCATCAGACATCATGTTCTGGAAAAATATTACCCTACGTGGAGCGGTTTGACGTATGAGGGCATTAAACCCGGCTATGACTTCAGTGAAAGTTGTCAGAAAACCATTCCTGCGGCACTTATAAGTTTCTTAGAAAGTAAGGACTATGTTGACTGTCTTAAACTTTCTATTGCGTTGGGTGGCGATTCTGACACACTAGCTGCAATTTCCGGGCCAATGGCATACGCATTCTACAAGATGATGCCTGAAGAGTTGATTGCAAACGCAAAAGCAAAACTTCCAGATTGGATGCTTCAGTTGAATGACGATTTTGACAGATTTGTGGACAGATAGTCCGGACTTTGACTGAAAAGCCTGCATCATGTCATGCACAAGGCACGGAAGAACCGTCCGCACTTTCAGTCAAACGCGCAGATGTCAATATGGATGTGAACAATAATAAGGATAATATGGCCTTTATTGTTATCTTATTTTTTTGAAAAACATCTCTCATCTGTCACTTTTCCTTTATAACGCATTTATTCTCAGCAGGTTATGCAGTGACAGATGTTTTTTACATCTGTCACCGGCCAACGGCCTGACTGTCAGCGCTATATGCAGGAAACGTGACAGATGAGAGATTAAATCAGAAAATCTTTATCAGTTAACCGTACGGCATACCTTACGGAAAGTTGATAATGCCCCTGCCGGCGGGTACAGCCTTGAAATATCATGCACCAGAACTGCGGATGAATCTTTTTTTTGTTTCTCATACATCTTAACTGCGGATGAACTCCAAGAGGCGGTCTTTTGGAAAGCAAAAGACCGTCAATCACACGACAAAAGGCCGTCTTTTGCAAGTTAAAAGACGGCCTTTTGGAAAACGCTTGATTATCAATCAGTTACAAAGCGGTTTCAAGGTGTTTCATCATCATGCCCTAACTGCGGCTCACCTGCAGGCCTTTCGTGCTCAATGACATGTCTACGAAACGGGCATTAGCATTGGGACGGGCGGCGTTCAGCGTCTGTTTTATGCGTGCCGCGGCGTCAGGGTCTTTGGCCACAATATACAGATAGCCGCCTCCGCCGGCACCGGCCAGCTTGTAACCGAGGGCAAGGTCGTCGATAAGCTCCGTCATGCGTGCCACCGTCTCGGGGTTGGTACCGCTGTCGAGAGCCTGATTCTGCTGCCACGTCTTGCGCACGAGCCGCCCCATAAGGGTGAAGTCAGCACGCTGTATGGCCTCATACATTTCAACAGAATGGCGCTTCATCTCGCGCAGCAGGCGCAGTTCGTCGTTCTGATTGAGAAACATACGGCGCACGATCTCGGCTAGAATGCTCTTCGCCGTGCGCGTTATTCCTGTGTAATAAAGCAGGTGGCAGGGCTTATATTCAGGTTGCGTGAACAGCTCTGACGGCAACCAGCGCACCGTAGGGCACTGGTCAAAGCCGCGCCTTGTCTCAAGCAGCTTTACGCCTTGCAGTATTCCGCCGAACTGGTCCTGCCAGCCACCGCCCGTGGTGAGCAGTTGCTCTAATACAAGTGTGCGCCGGCCTATCTCGCTCTTGTCCCACGCCAGACCGCAGAAGTCGTTAAGCGCGCCCAGCACTGTTGACGCGAGCATGCTGCTTGTGCCGAGTCCGCTGCCCGCAGGGATAGCCGACAGCAGCGTAAGCTCTATTCCGCAGCCGAACGCTCGCAGGCGGCTCTCAAGCGTAGGATAAGTCTCCACGCTGTATTCAGGCAGGAAACCTGCCAGTGCAAGCGCCGCCTTGGGTATAGAGAAGGGGCTGCCCACGTGGCGCATGTCGGCCAGTTGCTCATACGTCAGCACCTCCTCAACGGCTCCGAGGTCGATGCTGCGCAGCACGATGCGCGGCTCACGGCAGGGGCGCACGTATGCCTGCAACGGCGGCTGACCGTTAAGCTCAATGGCAAGGTTGACCACGCTGCCGCCTTCCATGAGGCAGTAAGGCGGCGTGTCGGTCCAGCCGCCGGCTATGTCGATGCGTACAGGGCTGCGTGCCCACACTATCTGGTCGCCGTAAACCGACATACGGGGCTGCTGCCGACCGGCAAGGGCCTGCACGGTAAGCCCGTCGCGCAGCAGCGTGAACGCCTTGTCCTCCTCTGCCTGATGTTCCTCACCGCGCAGGCGGGCCAGCTCTGAGCGGAACATGGCGTCATGTATGCGCGTCATCAATGGCGCTGTAGAAGCTATCTGGGCAGGTTCGGGTATGTCAAAGGCGGCGAACTCATGCGCCGCGTCATCCAAATCTACCTGATAGAACACGCTGTGCTCATAGTTTTTGGCCAGCGCGCTCCAGTTTAACGAGCGGAAACGGGCACGCTGAGCGGTAAGACGCACGAGGTCGGCCTCGGCCGACAGGTCGTCAGCACTGAGCTTACGGCTCTCCGTCCATATCCTGCGGCCGTCCTCAAGACCGGGTTCTGACAGCATCCAGCGCAGCGCCAGGCCGGCGTCATCACCATTTTTGCATAGCGGAAAGACGCGTGCCGACTGCATGTCGGCGTTGCCTTCAATCGTATCTATGCCTATTCCGCGCTCTGAAGCCCAGTCGGCGAAAGGCCGGCCGATGAACTCCGTTGCCATGTCGGCAAGCCTGCCGCGGAACTTATCATTATATCCGTAAGGACGGACAGCATACTCCGCATCGCCCACAGGCACTATGTCAACACACTGTCCGGGGCTGAGCGCCACGCGCCAGTCGTTCTCCGGCACGCCCGTTATTATGTTCTCACGGGCCAAAGTCCAGCCCTCGCCTACCCAACTGTTCTCTATCCACAGGTTCTGATTAGCCTCGGTAATGGGCGTTCGGGTTATGGCGTTCTGCACGAACATGGCCGGATGCGGCTTCAGCGAGTGGTGCATAATCTCGCGCTGGTCGTTCACGAGGTTCTGTATGGCCAGCGTCGACGACAGGATTTCATGGCTTGTGCCGAAGTGATAGAACTCGCCGCCGGGCAGCGGAAGCACTGCCACACTCAAAGAGTTAAGCTCCCGGTCGATGATTGACGGGTCTGTGCCGAGCGAACGGCCGAATTCTGAATACAGGTCGTAGTTCTTCAGTCCGCCGTCTTCATGCGAGCGTGCCATCAGCAGCTTGACGGCGCGGTCACTGAGCAGCCACACGCCTATATCCGTAAGATAAAAATGGTCTTTCAGCAGTTCGCCAAGTGTCTTTACTGAGGGCTTCTGCATCATGCACTCCAGCACCGATGGAGTGTCGCTTTTAGACACGAACACGCCGTGGTCTTTAGCTATCTCCGGTCCAAGCCACAGCCCGTAGCACACCACGTCAGCCTCAGGTATGGGCTGCAGAGGCTGAGTGGCGCGGATGTAGACGTCTCCGCTCACAATCATGGTATGTATATTGCCGGGCGCAAGGGCCATTATCTGCTCATAAAACGGAACTTGCAGGGACAGCAGGTCTTGCGAGAGACGCTGTCCGCGCTCCCAACGGAACACGGGAACAGGCGTCAGCACCTTGCCCGAAGGCGCGTATGCGGGCAGGCGGCGGCTCTGTCCGCCGGCATGAAGCAGCAGCCTGCGATCAGCTGACAGCCATTCGTCAAAAGACCTTCCGCCGCCATGCTCACGGTAACAGGCCTCAAGCAGCCACGTTGAACCGCCTCCCGAACCGAGCTTATGACCTATCGGGTCACTCGTGCAGAACCACTCGTCACGCCCATGGCGGGTTATTTCATGAAAACAATTTACGAGGTTTGGTGGTAAGGATAGTAGTTTTTTCATTTTTGTGCAACGTTTTTATCAATCAGCGGAAAGGAGCCATGAATCCCCTCACGGCACGCCCGCATTATGTCTGCAAGCCGCGACAGGGATACTCATGGCTCCTTCCGCCTGATTATTTTTTCTTCTTTCTATACTCTAAATACACCACGAAAAGTATCGCCAGCAGCAATACTGCATAAGCGAAGTAGGCTATCGTCTCGGTGGTGGTTACCGACTGCGGACGGAACGTAAGTTCTACCGTATGCTTGCCTGGCGCTACATTAATGGCGCGTAGCAGGTAATTGACGCGTCCCAGCTCAACGGGCTGACCGTCAACGGTGGCTGTCCAGCCAGGATAATAAACCTCTGAGAACACTATTACGCCGCCCTTGCCCGAATTGACGTCGTAAGTCAGGCGGTCAGACATGTATGAAGTAAGCTTTACCACGGACGTTCCGTCCTGCTTGACGGCCGTCTTCAGCTGCGGCTCAAAACGCTTGTCGGCCACAGCCTCGTGGCGTATGTTCATCTTGCCTACACGCTCAATCTCCTGGTTTGCGTTGTCTACATAGGTCAGTTTGTCAACAAACCACGCCGGACCGTAGACATACGGATTCAGCACGGGCACGGTGCGGCCGTCCTGCAGAGGCATGATGAAGTAGCGTGCGTTAAGCATGTTGAGCACGGGGAATATGCTGTCACCGTTCACCTTGGCCATGTCGCCGCCCGCACTGGCCACCGCCTGGCCGAGCTTCTGCATCTCCGGCGCGATGTAAGTGTCAATCATGTCCTGATAACGGCGCAGCTTGGCAGCGTGGTATCCGCCTATGCTGTTATGGAAATATGACGTCTCGTTCTCGTTGAACGTGTTAGACGCAAGATTGAGCACGCGGAAATTGCCCAAGTCAGTCTTGTCCTTAAGTATCAGGCGGTCAGTATCAGTCATTGGTATGGGGGCCTCGCGCTCGCTCTTCGGTACGAACATGCCGTTGTTGAGGTAACGCTTGTTGACCTGCCACAGGTCTATGAGGCAGAGCACTATTATCGCCCAGATCATGTGGTTGGCCTTAAGTCTCCTGGCCTTAAAGAGCAACAGGCAGAGCGTGCCTATCACAACGACGAGCACCGAGCGCCAGCAGTCGGCCGTGAACACGGCCTCACGCATCTCTCGCAGATTGCTTATGACGGGCGCCACGTACTCCTGGGGCAGCGTCATGAGTGCCTGCATCTCGCCTGACGATATGAAGTCAGAGAAGAACAGCGTGGGGAACAGGGCGAAAAGCAGGGCTATGCCGCCTGTAAGACCGAAGCTGAGATATACCAGCTTGATTTTGCTTGTAAGTATCTTGGGCTCGTCAACAATCTTCTTCAATGCCAGCATGGCGAGCAGCGGAATGGTAAACTCTGCGATAACGAGTATCGACGCCACCGTGCGGAACTTTGAATACATGGGCACATAGTCAATGAAGAAGTCGGTGAGCGGCATGAAGTTCTTGCCCCAGGCCAGCATTACAGACAGCACCGTGGCCGCAAGCAATGCCCACTTAATAGGCCCTTTGACAATAAACAGACCGAGAATAAAGAGCATCAGCACGAATGCGCCCACGTAAACGGGGCCCTGCGTGCCTGGCTGCTCACCCCAGTATTGGCCGAGCTGCTGGTAAATCATGTTGAACTCAGGGTTAGCATGCTTCATGGCCGTCTCGCTTTCTACGAGCGGCATGCTTGCCCCGCCCTTGGTGTTGGGCACAAGCAGCGTCCACGTCTCGTCTATTCCGTAGCTCCACTGGGTGATATAGTCGCGGTCAAGACCGCTTTTTGACTGGTTGGCAGCGTCTTTCTTTACCAGCTCGCTCTTGCCGCGCATGGTCTCTTTGCTGTACTCCCACGTGTGGTAAAGGTTGCTTATGTTTATTGCTATACCGATAATCGCGCCGGCGGCGCACACGCCCGTGGCTTTCCAGAAGTGCGCCATGCGCTTCTGGCGGACAGCGTCAACGAGGAAGGCGATAATCATAAAGAGAATGACAAACAGGAAGTAGTACGTCATCTGCACATGGTTGGCATTGACCTCAAAGGCCGAGAAGATAGCCGTAACTATGAAACCCCACAGGTATTTGCCCCGGTAAGCCAGCACAACGCCGGCTATCATCGGCGGCAGATAGGCCAAAGCCATTACCTTCCAGATATGTCCGGCGGCTATGATGATAAGGAAATACGTTGAAAATGCCCATATTATAGAGCCTAACACGGCAAGGGAATGGCGGAAGTCGAACGCCCTTAGCAGGATGTAGAAGCCGAGAAGATAGGCAAAGACGTACCATACGTTCTCAGGCAAGAAGAGGTGATAGGCGTTGACAGCTGCATGGACGCCCTGCGTACTGGCGTATTCGGGGGCCGACTGATACGTAGGCATGCCGCTGAACACTGAGTTCATCCACCTCGTTACCTCGCCCGTCTGCTCTCTATATTCGGCCATCTCGCGGCCAAGACCTTTGCTTGCTGACGAGTCGTGGCGGTAAAGTATCTTGCCCTCGATGTCGGCCGGGAAGAAGTAAGCGAACGAAATGAGCGCAAACAGCACCACGGCCAGCACGTCAGGCCAGCATTTTTTCCATGTTTCCATTGTTGTTATGTGTTTTTGTTGATTTTCGTTTTGCTCTGCAAAAGTAATAGAATAAATGTAGAACGAAGAATGTTGATTAATAATTATACCTTAATAAAATGAAAAATTCACAAACTATTGACCGCCAGCAGCATGCCTTACACGGAGCAGCCAAACTTTCATTTTATCATCAACAGGCGGCAGAGAGCATACGGAATGGCACTTGCGGTTTTCTAAAGTTTTTACATTTTAAAATCGGGAAATAGCGAACGAAAGTGCAGAAAATGCCTTGTCGGGAATTACGAATAGGCATAATACGTCTAAATTCATATCCGTTCGCAATATAAAACATGGCTTTTCAGCGTGTAAAAGGTGGCATATCAGGGGCTAAAAGGCCACAAACGGGAGTGTAAAAGGTGGCCTTTTGCATTACGAATGGTCATGTAAAATATCGTCAAAGATATTCATCGCAATCAACGTTAAACACAACTCACTGTACAGCAAGGCTTTACACAGACAATACGAAAACACGTCTAAAACGGCCGCAAACGCCCTCACGCACGGCAAAAGACGCTCCGAGACCCTTGCAGAAGCCTTAACATGCCTGACGGGCAGATACAAAACGTAAGCGCAGACGGCATTTGTCATTACATTCCGGCACACCGCCGCATGCGCACGCACGTACCGATTATCAGCCTTAACATGTCTGTAATTCGTTAAAAAAGATTACCTTTGCAACCAAAATAAAAACTTTCACAGATGAAAATAGGTATTATCGTAGCAATGGATAAAGAACTTGTGCAGCTCAGGGGGTTGCTCGACAACTCTACAGTGGAACGGCACAGCAAGAAAGATTTTATCCTTGGGAGCATTGACAACAAGGAGATTATCCTGCAGAAATGTGGCATCGGCAAGGTAAACTCTGCCATTGGCGCTGTCGAGATGATTGACAATTACCACCCAGACCTTATCATTTCCACGGGCGTTGCCGGCGGAGCTGACGACAGGATGAACGTTTGCGACGTGGTGATTGGCACCGAATTCCGTTATCATGACGCTTACTGCGGAGACGATTGCCGCTACGGTCAGATTATGGGGATGCCCCCCGCCTTCCACGCTCCGGCCGAACTGGTAGACAAGGCGGTGGCGGCCTGCGGCGATACTACGGCATATAAAGGTCTGATAGCCAGCGGCGAGTGGTTCGTAAACTCACAGAACAAGATGCGCGCGATACTCGCCCGCTTCCCTGAAACGGTGGCGGTAGACATGGAAAGCACGTCGATAGCCCAGACATGCCACATCTACGGCGTACCTTTCATCAGCTTCCGCATCATCAGCGACATACCGCTGAAGGACACAAAGGCCTCGCAATACTTCGACTTCTGGGCCCGTCTGGCCGAAGGTTCGTTTAATGTTACAAAGCGGCTCATCGCTGCGCTCTAATTAAGAGTTAAGAATTAAGAATTAAGAAAGTATGCCAAGTATGCTTAATAGGACGAATAAGACTGATAGGACGAATAATTGTCTGAGCATATTTTCTTAATTCTTAACTCTTAATTCTTAATTAATATAACTCATCATTATCAACTCTTAATTCTTAATTCTTAACTCTTAATTAAAATGAAGACCATTCCCAGCTTTACAATCAACCACGAGAAACTGTTGCGCGGAATATATGTTTCACGCAAAGACGAGGTTGGCGGCGACACCGTCACTACCTTTGACATACGCATGAAGGAGCCTAACCGCGAGCCGGCGCTGCATCCCGGCGCGCTGCATACTATCGAACACTTAGCCGCAACGTATCTGCGTAACGACCCGGAGTGGAGCGACCGCATAGTATATTGGGGCCCGATGGGCTGCCTCACGGGCAACTACCTGCTGATGAAAGGCGACCTTGAGCCGCGCGACATACTTGACCTGATGCGCCGCACGTTCACCTTCATTGCTGAGTTTGACGGCGAAGTGCCCGGTGCTGCGCCACGGGATTGCGGCAATTACCTGCTGCACGACCTGCCCATGGCTCGCCTCGAAGCACGCAAATACCTAACTGAGGTGCTTGAAAAGATGACCGACGCGAACATGAACTATCCCGAATAACTGAGGAAATAAGCTTAAACCAGCTCTGCAAATGAAAGCCAGTACACTGATTACGGCTCTTGCCGCAACGCTGACAGGCACCACGGCACATGCCCAGACTGACTCTCTTGCCGTCGACACGACGCTCAACCTCAGCGGCGTTACCGTTAGAGCGGCACGCGTTATCAATAAGGTTGACCGCCAACTGCTCATTCCTTCAAAGGCGCAAGTACGCTCGTCGGCCAACGGTTACGACCTGCTTAAGCTGATGATGCTGCCCGGAATAAAGGTTGACCCTGTGCAACAGACGGTTGAATCGCTTAAAGGCGGAGGCGTGCAGATACGCATCAACGACGTAAAGGCCAACTCGCAGGACATCATCGCGCTGCAGCCAGACGAGGTAATACGCGTGGAATACATCGACAATCCCGGCGTACGCTACTCTGACACGTCGCTCGACGCCGTGATAAACTACGTCGTAAGGCGGCGCTATTCAGGCTATGTGGGCGGCATACAGACGCAGCAGGCCTTCACGACGGGCTTCAACAACAGCGCGGCTTACTTCAAATACAACTACAGAAAGTCTGAATTCAGCCTGTCGTACAAATTCAATTACCGTGACTACGACAAGCGCCGGTCTGACATGACGGAAGACTATTACTTCCCTGACGGCACTACCCGCCACCGCGAATACCACGGATACGACAGCCCTTTCATGTATAACGTCCATAACTTTCAGCTCGGTTACAACCTTGCCGAACCTGACAAGTACACCTTCAACGCACGTTTCAACCTGGCGATAACCAACAATCCCTACCGCGGACTTAACCAGTTGGCCGTCGAGACGGGGCAACCTGACCTGTATCAGTTCAACCAGACATCGTCAAGCGGATACACTCCGGTCATCGACCTGTACTATTCCGCCAAGCTGAAGCACAGCCAGAGCATCGCCGCCAACGTGGTAGGAACATACATTCACACGGACTATGACTACCTGATGCGCCTGTATCTGTTCAACCAGTCGCCGTCACAGTCGATGCAGGCCGACCCCGTAAACGACTACAGTTACGCCACTTTGGGCAAGAAATACTCGCTTATCGCCGAGGCGATTTACTCTAAAGACTTCAAGAAAGCCGTACTCTCGGCCGGAGGAGAGTTCTCTATCAGCCGCACGGACAACGACTATATGGGCGCGGTAAACACCGACGCACTGCTCAACTCGAACAATCTTTACCTCTTCGCGCAGCTCCAGGGCAAGCTAGCATGGCTCAATTACCAGATCGGAGCGGGTGCAAACAGGGCGTCGATACACCAGGGTGACATCGGATTTGAGAAGTGGACGTTCCGCCCGAGGCTGTCTCTGCAGACTTCAGCGATAAGGAACTTAACGATAAGTCTTACGGGGCAGATGAGCCAAGGCATACCTTCACTGGCACAACTGAGCGACGTACGCCAGCAGAGCAGCGACCTCATGGCCGGCGACGGCAACGTAAACCTGACGCCATACACCGCCTATCAGACGGGTCTGACGGCAACCTGGAGCACGTCTTTGTTCCGTCTGTGGCTCAACGGAGGGCTTTATTACGCCCCAGACATCATCATGAGCAGCCTTATTCCCGAGCAGCAGGCTGACGGGTCATACATAATCACGTCACGGCCGGAGAACCAACGCGCTATGATACAGAAGTGGACACGCGCCGGACTGACCGTTCACGCGATAAGAGACGTGCTCGACTTTTATCTTTACGGCGGATACGTACGCTACGACAGCCGTGGACTGACCTACCGGCACAAGTTCGACGCGTGGCTCTGGGGCGCCGAGGCGTCACTCATGTTAGGACCATGGACGGTCAACGCGAGCTTCTACAACACGCCGAAAAGCTTTTACGGAGAAACCATGAACGGCGGAGAGAACTCGTCAGACCTCAACGTCATGTACAAGTGGAAGAACCTCCGCGTAGGTCTCGGGGCAATACTCGTAGGTTATCCGCAGGGCTATGAGTACCCCGGATACACCGACAGCCGTTACTTTAAGTCGCATTTCAATACAATAATAAAGGACAACGGCAACATGGTCTACGTCACTCTGTCATACAACTTCAGCCACGGCCGCAAGTATAACGCCGGACAACGCAAGCTGAACAACAGCGACAATGAAAGCGGAATAAAGTAAAGTGAAAAACGAAAAGTGAAAAGTGAAAAATCCAATACCTGTAAACTGAGTAATGGATTCTTCACTTTTCACTTTTATCTTTTCCCTTATAATAAATATATTGCTGCACCGTTCCCCTTACAAAAATGTACGCTATGAAGGCCGCCCACAGCCCGTGGTTGGCATAATGGTCGCGTAAGAGATAATAAAGGATGAAGAACGTGGCGGCGGCAGCGGCCATTGAGATGAGCATTCCGCGCGTCATGGTGCAGCCGATGAACACCCCGTCCCACACGAAAGCCGCCACTCCGGCAAGCGGAATGGCCAAAGCCCAATAATAATATGTATGCGACGCTGCCACAACTGACGGTTCGTCGGTAAGCAATGACAGGAAAGCGTCGCCCCCGAGACCGTAAACAAGGGTGAAACCGACGGCCAGACCAAAGCCCCAACGGAACAGACTGCGCACCGTAAGGTTAAGGGCGGCGACGTTGCGTGCCCCGAAGTAACGGCCGCTGAGCGCCTCGCCGGCGTATGCGAAGCCGTCCATAACGTAAGAGAAAAGCAGGTAAAACTGCATGAGCAGGGTGTTGACGGCCAGCACGACCTCGCCCTGCCACGAACCGGCGGACGTGAAAAACAGCATGACCGACACCATACAGAGCGTCCGGAAGAAGATGTCGCGGTTGACGTTGAAGAAATGTGCCATGGCCGAACGCCGCCAAAGGCCGTGCGAAGAGAAATGGATGCGCAGCCGCCCATAGTACTTCGCGCACAGGAACACGGCCATAAGGAAGCCAGCGTACTGCGCGGTAAGCGTGCCGAAGGCCACGCCCTCAACCTTAAGTCCGAACCCGAAGACGAGCAATGTGCTTGCCGCGATGTTGACAACGTTCTGCACAATGGCGACGGCCATAGGTATGCGTGAGTTCTGCATGCCGATAAACCAGCCCGAGAGGCTGAACAGTCCGAGCATGGCGGGCGCTCCCCAAATAAGTATGTTGAAGTAAACCGACACGAGCGAGGCCACCTCCGCCGCCGGCTTCATCATCATGAGAGAAGCTCTCAGCAGTACGGTCTGAAGCGCGATGAGCACAAGTGCGATGGCAAAGGCGATGCCGACAGAGCGCACAAGCATGCGGACAGTCTCGCCAAGGTCGCGCCGGCCGAGCGCCTGCGACGTCATTCCGCTGGTACCCATGCGCAGAAATCCGAATATCCAGTATATCACGTTGAACGTCATTCCGCCCACGGCGATGGCCGCAATGTAAGCGGCGGCGCCGAGATGGCCCACTATTGCCACGTCGACAAGCCCGAGCAGGGGCACCGTAATGTTGCTTACGATTGACGGAAGGGCGATGTGAAGTATCTGCTTGTTTATCTTATCCATAGCTATTAGCATGCAAAAGTAATTATTATTTTCGGATAACGGGCAGACGGGGCGCAATAAGTTGATTTGCGAAAGGCCGTCTTTTGAAAAGTAGTTAAAGAAGTTATAGAAGTTATCACGCCCTGCGGGCGTTAGAAGTTAAAGCCGTATGTTTTGATGTTTGCAATGCATATATGCCTTAACTTTATACACCTGAACTGCGGATGAACCCCTTTCACGTTCCAAAAGGTGGCCTTTTACAACACAAAAGGTCATCTATTGGACGCTAAAAGGCCACCTTTTGGAACGTGAAAGGCCACCTTTTAGAACGCCGTTCGTAACACATTGAATATCAGACAGTTACAATCTATGCCGCCGCAAGGCGAAAAACAGGCGGGAAAGCATGCACGGTTTACCGTTTTTTTGAGTAATTTTGCATTGCTTTTCGGGTCAGCGGATTAACTTACGGGCGGTCAGCTGACCTGCTTTTAATACATGAGATGAGCACACAAGGTGACCTGACACAAGGCGGAATAGCAAGGACGATGCTGCAGTTTACCCTGCCGATGATTGCGGGGGCAATGCTCCAGCAGTGTTACAACGTGGCCGACACGCTTATCGTGGGACGTTTTGTAGGGCCGGAGGCTCTCGCCGCCGTAGGTTCGGCGTACACTTTAATGGTGTTTATCACGTCGATACTGCTCGGCCTGAGCATGGGCAGCGGCACCGTTGTGTCCCTTAAATACGGCGCGGGCGACCTCGAGGGCATGCGCAAGAGCGTCAGCGCGTCGCTTATCGTCATCGGTTCGGCCACGGTTCTGCTTACGGCCGTGTGCTTTCTGTTCGACGAAGAGATACTCAGACTGCTTCAGGTACCGGCCGACGTTTACCCCCTGATGCGCACGTATCTGCTCATCATCTACGGCGGCATCGTCTTCACGTTCCTTTATAACTTCTATGCCTGCATGCTGAGAGCCTTGGGCGACTCGGTCACTCCGCTGTGGTTTCTGGCCGTTTCGGCAGTGCTCAACATCGTGCTCGACCTTGTTTTCATCCTCGTCTTCGGCTGGGGAGTGGCCGGAGCAGCCTGGGCAACGGTTATCTCACAAGCCGTTTCGGGCGTAGGCATGATGACTTACACTCTTAACCGGCGCCCCGAACTGCGCGTAAGGCGTGCCGACATCCACGTAAGCCGCGCCACGCTGAACGAAATAATGCAGTTCTCGATGCTCACCAGCGTGCAGCAATCGGTCATGAACTTCGGCATACTAATGGTGCAGGGCCTCGTCAACAGCTTCGGAATGTACGTAATGGCGGCGTTCGCGGCAGCCGTAAAGATTGACTCTTTCGCCTATATGCCCGTTCAGGAGTTCGGCAACGCCTTCTCAACGTTCATCGCCCAGAACTTCGGAGCAGGCAAGCAGGAGCGCATACGGCGTGGAGTGAGGATTGCAGTAGGCGTGTCGGTGGCTTTCTCGGTAGTCATATCAGCCTTGGTCTTCATATTTGCAGAGGAGCTGATGATGCTTTTCGTCGACGGCAGCGAGGGTGAGATAATATCCATCGGAGCATGTTATCTGAGGATAGAAGGCTCGTTTTACGCCCTCATAGGTCTGCTATTCCTGCTCTACGGATACTATCGCGCCGTGCGTATGCCGGCAATGTCGGTTGTGCTGACGGTGCTCTCGCTGGGCCTGCGCGTGGCTCTGGCTTACTGGCTGGCGTCAATCCCGAGCGTGGGAGTCAACGGAATATGGTGGGCTGTGCCCATAGGCTGGCTGGTAGCCGACGCCGTCGGAGTAGGATATTACATCCGGTTAAAAACCAGGAAGAACTGAGCAATACGCAGAAATGCGCCCAGGCAGGGCGCTCTCAGCGTTTGAATAAGACTGGAAATGGCTTAGAATGCAGCATAAATATAAACAGGCCGTTCTTTAAAATGCATGAGACAATAGGCAGAACGGCCTGATAATAACAAATCAAAAATAATTTTCCGGCGGTCAGGAGCCTCTCTTCATTATCTTCTCAAGCGGCTTACACTCATTGTAAACAGTGCTTGTAACAATGTCAGGCAAGTTATTTCTCACGTTATGTCTGTCTCCGGTAGTGACGTCCTGGGCGTAAGATGATATGCATTCACCGTGATGCCATGTCTCATGGACTATTCTATGAGAGGACGATCTGGTCGCGTCCATAGTCCAGGTCCCGTCAGGACGGCCTTCTGAATCAAAGCGTCCTGTCAGCGTCTCATTATTAAACTCATACCTGACATCGCCTATCAGATGACCGTTACGCATCATGCCGGTCACCGTTATCTCGCCTTTGGTGAATCCAAGCGAGCGCGCCCGGCACACTGAACGGTAACAATAATTGCCGACACGATGACCGCCCGAATACTGGACGGTAAGCCTACGGTTGATGCCATGCCCTTTATAACAGAATGTCCAGAGCCCTTCTTTTGTTCCACTGTTGAATAGTCCTTGCGCTGTTTCGGTAACTTTGCCTTTCGGTACAGTAAAATATGTTCTCGAGAACCAGAACTTTCCGTCATATATACGGCCGTCAGGAGAATCATCATAAAAGTAAACCGCGTATCCGTCATGATATTTCCCTGAATAGCAACGACTTCCGTTAGGATACTCCCGACTTGTGTTCATTACCATCCCGAGGCGTTTAAACAACATCCAAAAATCAATTAACTGCATGCAACTAATTACCAGCTCCCCGGCCACTTAGGAGCATTATTAACATAGCCACGAAGCGTGGGGCCGATAATGCCATGTCTATGATGAAGGTCCTAGGAAAACCCAAAAGAGAGATATAGCCGTAGCGGCCCACGCCAAACGTGAGAACCACCATGCCCTAATCTCTCTTTTACATGAAAATTTCCTAGGTTTTCATCATCGAGAAAAGCATTGCGCTTCTGAGTCCAATTATGTCTTAAAAGGGCATAAGCCCAATCTTGTTGCAAATATACATGTTTTTCTGCAAATAAAAGAAAACATATAAAAAAATTAAGAGTTAAGAGCGGGGAAAATAAGAATTAAGAGTTAAGAATTAAGAAAACATGTATTGTGGCGGGAAGGCCGTCTTTCTTAATTCCTAACTCTTAATTCTTAACTATAGAAATGAGCTTATTGCTTGTTGGCGCGCTTGCGTTCGTTATGGTCAAGTATTATCTTACGCATGCGCATCGACTTCGGAGTAACCTCCACCAGTTCGTCTTCCTTGATATATTCAAGGGCTTCTTCAAGTGAGAGAACGGTGCGGGGGATGATACGTGCCTTGTCGTCAGAACCGCTGGCACGGGTGTTAGTCAACTGCTTTGCCTTGGTAACGTTTACCACGAGGTCGTTATCGTGAACGTGCTCGCCCACAACCTCGCCGGCATAGACCTCCTCGCCCGGGTCGATGAAGAACTTTCCGCGGTCCTGAAGCTTGTCTATCGAGTAAGCATAGGCCGTGCCCGTCTCCATTGCTATCATGCTGCCGTTTACGCGGCGGCTGATGTCTCCCTTATAAGGCTGATACTCCTTGAAGCGGTGAGCCATGATAGCCTCACCCTGACTGGCGGTGAGCACGTTGGTACGCAGACCGATGATGCCTCGCGAAGGTATGTCAAACTCAATGTTTACGCGGTCGGCCTGGGTCTCCATTGACGTCATCTCGCCCTTGCGGCGGGTAACCATGTCAATCATCTTGCTGGCAAACTCTTCGGGCACGTTTATCGTGAGGTCTTCTATCGGCTCACATTTCACGCCGTCAATCTCCTTATAAATAACCTGCGGCTGGCCTACCTGAAGCTCATATCCCTCACGGCGCATTGTCTCGATGAGCACCGAGAGATGCAGCACTCCGCGTCCGCTGACAATCCACTTGTCAGTAGCGTCACCGAAGGGAGCCACGCGCAGGGCGAGATTCTTCTCCAGTTCCTTCTGCAGACGGTCGTTGATATGGCGGCTGGTGACGAATTTTCCCTCCTTGCCGAAGAACGGTGAGTCGTTGATAGTGAACAGCATGCTCATCGTAGGCTCGTCAATAGCGATAGGAGGCAGCGGCTCTGGGTTCTCAAAGTCGCAGATAGTGTCGCCTATCTCGAAGTGCTCAAGACCTATGATAGCGCAGATGTCGCCGCTTGATACGCTTGGAGTCTTGACGTGGCCCATGCCCTCAAAGGTATGCAGCTCCTTTATTTTAGTCTTCTCCTGAGAGCCGTCGCGGTGGCATATCGTGACGTTCATGCCCTCGGTAAGCGTGCCGCGGTGGACACGGCCCACGGCGATGCGGCCTGTATAGCTTGAGTAATCAAGACTGGTTATCAGCATCTGAGGAGTGCCCTCAAGCGTTTTCGGCGCGGGGATAACCTCTACAATCTTGTCAAGCAGGTAGTTGATGTTGTCAGTCGGGGTCTTATAGTCCTCGCCCATCCAGCCGTTCTTGGCCGAGCCATACACCACGGGGAAGTCGAGCTGGTCCTCAGTGGCGTTGAGCGAGAACATCAGGTCGAACACCATCTCGTACACTTCCTCGGGGCGGCAGTTGGGCTTGTCAACCTTGTTGACCACCACGATAGGCTTCAGACCTATCTGCAGAGCCTTCTGCAGCACGAAACGCGTCTGCGGCATCGGTCCCTCGAAGGCGTCGACGAGCAGCAGACAGCCGTCGGCCATGTTGAGAACGCGCTCCACCTCACCGCCGAAATCAGAGTGTCCCGGAGTGTCTATGATGTTTATCTTAGTTCCTTTCCAGTTTATCGAAACGTTTTTAGAAAGAATGGTTATGCCTCGTTCACGCTCAAGGTCGTTGCTGTCCAACACCTGGCCGCTCAAGTCCTGCCCGTCACGGAACAGGTTACCGGCCAACATCATCTTGTCCACAAGCGTCGTCTTGCCGTGGTCTACGTGGGCGATAATCGCTATGTTTCTGATATCTTGCATACTAATACCTTAATAAATCGGGTGCAAAATTACATTATTTAATTAAGAATTAAGAATTAAGAATTAAGAAAATTGCATTACAGCGTGTATTAATTGGGTTCATCCGCAGTTCCGGTACATGGAACAAGATGACAGATGCAGCCATAAGTACCCTCTTGTAGGGACATTATTTATAATGTCCGAACGCCACAAAGAGGGCGTATGAACCACAATTCCGCTTGCGGTATGTTTCTCCGAAACATTCGGACATAATGGAATTATGCCCCTACAAAAGGGGGCTTTTATGCTGTTTAAGAATTGAATGTAATACGTCTGAACTGCGGATGAACCATTAACAGACACAACATGCGCCATGACACGCCGCCATGACGGACACTGACGTGGCTCAGACCCGCCGCAGCATGATTTACAAAACGTAAGCAACGGCGGGCACGGGCATATCATTATGTCAGACAGAAAACATCAATGGTTTTCCGCAATCTGGCCGGCGCGGCGGCTTCCGGCAGCCTCCTTCGCTGCCGTTGACAGCCTCCGGCAACGCCGCCGACGGTCTTCCGCCGTACTATTGACGGCCTTTTAGAAAGCAAAAGGTGGCCTTTTAGAGTCCAGACAACGGCCTTTCGCCCTCCGTTTTGCGGCCTTTTCATGCTTAAAACACGGCCTTTCACGGCTTTTCAGACGCCGATTTATTGCACAACATCGCATACATCAGCCGTAAACATCTGACGTATTGCACTTTAACTTTGCACACGATTTCCTGCCGTTTTTCCGCCCACGGGAAAAGTTTTGCCAAATATCGCAAAATAAAAGGCTTAACCAAAATCAGCATGTTAGTATATTTTACGTTTTATAAGCAAAACGTCAGAACGCACATTATACGGCAAAACGATGAACAAAAGGCCAGACATTAAACAAATGTTAAATACAAAATAAACATCCGGCATAAGTGGCTGATATTAAGAAAAATGCGTACCTTTGCACCCGCAATCCGGAAAATCCGGTGCATTCGACGACGGGCACGCCCGTGATTAAGGCGCAATCCGTCAGAAGGATGTAATTAAAAACTTTTTAATCAATCACAAACAAATGTATTTAGATTCAGCAAAAAAACAGGAAATCTTCGGCAAGTACGGAACGTCTAACACTGATACCGGTTCTGCAGAGAGCCAGATAGCATTGTTCTCTTACCGTATTGCCCACCTGACCGAGCACCTTAAGAAGAACCACAAGGACCACGTAACACAGCGTTCGCTGACTATCCTTGTAGGTAAGCGCCGCCGCATGCTTGACTATCTGTACAAGCGCGACATCGAGCGTTACCGTGCTATAATCAAGGCTCTTGGTCTGCGCCGCTAATAACAGCAGGGAAGAATATTCTAAAAAAGCAAAAACAAACGCCCGGACACGTCAAGCTGTCCGGGCGTTTATTGTATCATAATGCTCATCCGGCCTTGACAATGAGCTGATGTATGCCCTGAATGCTGGCAATAATGATAAATGCCGAATATAAAAGCCTGAATATCCGGCGCTTTCCTTTCGACTCCCTGATATGCAGATAGAGGTCTATCACGCCCTCGATGATGCATAATGCCGAACCGACAATGAACAACACAGGGCTAAAATCAATAACTCTTATTAAAACAAATATACAAAAGGCTATCGTCGACAGCCAATCGAGTAATTCAAACCGTGCATTTGCTTTCATTTCATACATCTGAAAATTGATACGTTGAATACATCACAGACAACTGCGTTTTAACTGTGTACTAATATACGATAAAACGTTTTACTTATCAAAAAAAATATGCCTTTTGAGATGAAATCAGATACTTATAAAACATTATTTATCTGAGTTTTCAACCCAAACAGACCTATAAGCCTGACTGAAAACTGAATATCTGCCAGACCATATTAACCTAAAATAACAACAAAATCACACATACGGCAGCGCCGTAAACAAGCCTCCGGCTGCCAAGACAATAAGATAGAGCACGAGACGGGGGCTCTTAAGGCTGTCGCGGCACAGCAGAGAAAGCACCGTGCCGAGGCATCCCGTAAGCATGAGAACAAGCGAGACGGCTGTATAATAACGCGAGCCGAACATTGAAAAGCTTATTACGAGAAGGGCCGCAAGCAGAATATATACGGCGACAACCAGCCAGGCGAGTACTGATTCCTTTTTCATAGACCGTTTAAATTAATTCCACCATCCGCCGACTATCCCCCAGATAACGGCCACAAGACCTATCAGAGCGTCAATACCGCAGATATAGACGTAATTCTCAGGCCGCCCGTTACGCGTCAGCAGGGCGTGAGCCACACCGGCAACGCCGAACACAAGCAGCAGAATTGAGCTGGTTACCGACAGCCACTTGATGTCAAGCGCCACGGCGGCAATGATGAATACCGTCATGAAAAGCATGTCGGCGTAATAGAAAAACTTAACAAGAAAACTGTTCATAGCGGTTAATTTATAGGTTTAACGTCATTTTTTATTACAACACACTTAATGCCTTGAGAATAAAACCCAATCCCCACAAAATGAATAAAACTCCGAAGAAGAAGCCTAAAATCCTGCGCTTGCCTTACTTCTGCCTGTTACGGTAATACAATAAAGCGGCTATTCCCGCCGCTAAGGCAAACAAAGCGGTTATGACATAAGCCCATGCCGGCACGCTGTCCATACGCTTTAAGCAGCGGTGGAGCACCAGCAGAACGCCTGTAATGACGTAGAACACTTCGTCCCAGCCGATGCGTCTGTCTTCATCTGAAATCATTTCCATAGCGTAGAGAGTGGTTTTTCATGTTCTTATTCAAGTATCTCGTTGAGCGGACGCATAACGAAGTCGCGCTCGTGCATCAGCGGATGCGGTATCTTAAGGTCGGGTTCGTCAATGCGGAGGTCGTCATACAGCAGTATGTCGATGTCTATCGTGCGGTCGTGATAATGCCCGTCCACCGACTTGCTCAGGCGTCCCAGCTCGCGCTCGATGGCCTGTGTCGCCTCAAGCACTGCTCTCGGCGTCATCAACGTGGCCACTCTCACGGCGGCGTTGACGAAGTTGTGCTCTGAAACGAAGCCCCACGGAGCGGTCTCGTACATTGATGATACGCGCTCAACAGTGCCCACCCTGCTGCCAATCAGGCTTATTGCACGCCTCACATTGAGCTCGGGGTCGCCGAGATTAGAGCCGAGAGACAGGTATAATATATGTGTTCCGTCTGCCATAATCACAGTTTTCAGGTGTCATACTGACTGCTGCCGCCGTCAGTCTGTACGTTTATAGTCAAACAGGTCAACGTCTACATAGCCGCCCGACGACTTCGTCGCGTAATTGTAAATTGCGAACTTGGTGCCCATAAAGAGGCGGCGGTAGTCGAATATCATCTTAAAATCGGAGCCGGCACGCTGCCAACTGCTGTTGTCTTTGCTGTAATAGAAGCGCGCTATGTCCTGCCCCGGTCTGAAGTCGGCTTCTATTTTAAGGTATACACGGTCGGCATCGAGCGGCGCGCTGAACAGTGTGTCTACCTCGACAGCCGTCACAGCCTTGTCCTTGTCACTAAGTCTCACTGACTCTGACGTCATCACAAGCCACTTCTTACCTGCCCTGTCAATCACCGACAGCAGACCCGCGTCGCCGTTGAAGGCGCTGAATCCTGCCACGTCTCCGTCTCTCATGCCGGTCAAGTCGAGTGCCACGGTGGCCTCGCAGCGCGGCCCTTCCATGCGCTGGGTCAGGGTGTTGGGCGCGAGAAAGATGTTGTCCACCACTCTCGAAGTCTTCAAACGCAGGTAGCCGGGACGCTCTGTCAGGCTCCACGCGCTGTCTACCGGATTGTGGTTCCACTGCCAGTTTTTCTTCATCACAGCGTCTTCAAAGCCGTCACTCACGACCAGAGGCACCGGCTGACAGCCCTGCACAGGCTTTCGCATCACGGCTGGCACTCGGCCATCGGCATCTCCCAATATCGGCCAGTCTTCAGTCCAGCGGCACGGCATCAGTGTAAGCACACGCCCTACGCCGTTGCGGTCTTGGAATATCACTCCGTACCAGTTGCCCGCCTTGTCGTCTACTATCGTGCCCTGACCAACATACGGAAATCCTCCGAAGTCTGATTCAAGTATTACTTTCTTCTCATACGGTCCTGTAATCTTGTCTGCACGGTAGCACACCTGACGGCGCTTGCCGCCGTTCGGCCACGAAATCATCAGCAGATAATACTTGCCGTCGTGCTTTATCACACGGCTTCCCTCGAGCAGTCCGTTCTCCTCCGCGTCACGCTCAAACACCTTCATGTCAACACCTCCTTGCTTCACGCCCGACAGGTCAGGCTCAAGCTCGCGCAGCTGACCCGTCCCGTAAAACACGTAGACACGTCCGTCATCGTCGAAAAAGAGTGACGCGTCGTGGAAATGGGGCAGCCTTGACAGCAGTTTCCAGCCGTGTGCGGGGTCGTCGGTGGTATAGACATAGCCCTTGAAAGGCTTGTCGTTGGGTGAGAAATAGGCGTAAAACCTGCCGTCATGATAGCGCAACGACGTTGCCCACTGCCCTCTGCCGTAAGCCGTTCCGCCGATAAGGTCATAATTGGATGTGTCGGTCAGACGGTCGAAAAGATAGCTCACAATCTCCCAGTTTACAAGGTCTTTAGAGCGCATAATGGGCGCTCCGGGCATAAGGTGCATCGTGGTGCTGACCATATAGAAACAGTCGCCCACGCGGATAACGTCAGGGTCGGGCACGTCAGCCCATATCACGGGATTCGAGAAAGTGCCGTCGCCGTTGTCGGCAGCCTTTGTCTGCACCGGCAAAAGCTGCAGACAGCAGGTTAAGATGATAATCTGAATAAGGCAAAATGTTTTCATGCACATCGGTTTTTCGTTGCTGAAACCGCTATATCAGCAGGTAAAAGGAATAAAAAAAGATTACGGACATCAGGAGTTTCCGCACGTGCAGACTCCTGATGCCCGTAATATCTTGATGTCAGTCGTTAACTATCAGCATTGCGTCGCCGTAACATCCGAACTTATAACCATTCTTCACAGCCAGCTCGTAGGCCTGCATGACAAGGTCGTAGCCTCCGAAAGCGGCGGTGGACATCAGCAGCGTTGACATAGGATGATAGAAATTGGCTATCATCGAGTCAGCCACTCCGAACTCGTATGGCGGGAATATAAACTTATTAGTCCAGCCTTCATACTCTTTCAGCAGCTTGTCCGTGCCGACGGCGGTCTCGGTTGCCTTTATGACGCTTGTGCCTACGGCGCACACATGGTGGCCTGACAGTTTGGCGTCGTTCACCGCCTTGCATGCGTCGGCATTGATAAACATCTGTTCAGAGTCCATCTTATGCTTCGTAAGGTCTTCCACCTCAATGTCGTGGAAGTTGCCGAGAGCGCAGTGCAGGGTAATGAAGGCGAAGTTGATGCCCTTAATCTCCATGCGCTTCATCAGTTCGCGGCTGAAGTGAAGGCCTGATGCGGGAGCGGTTACGGCACCCTCGTTCTTGGCGTAAATGCACTGGAAGTCGTCCAGGTCTTCAGGTGTTGCCGGACGTCTGTCGACGATATAATGCGGCAGCGGAGCCTCGCCGAGGGCGTAAAGGTCACGCTTGAACTCGTCATGAGGACAGTCATAGAGGAAGCGCAACGTGCGTCCGCGGCTCGTAGTGTTGTCTATGACCTCTGCCACCATTGTCCCGCTGTCGTCGAAGAACAGCTTGTTGCCGATGCGTATCTTGCGCGCAGGCTCTACAAGCACGTCCCACAGACGCATCTCCTCGTTGAGTTCACGCAGCAAGAACACCTCAATCTTGGCGTCGGTCTTCTCCTTCGTGCCGTAAAGACGTGCGGGAAACACCTTCGTGTCGTTGAAGATGAACGTGTCGCCCTCGTCAAAATGGTCAAGGATATTACGGAAGTCAAGATACTCGGGGTTGCCGTCTTTGTCTTTCAGAGGTTCTCCGTTCTCGTCTGTTTTGAACATATCAATCTTCTGAGAGACCTTATGCACCACCATCAACCTGCACTCGTCACGGTGATAAGGCGGGTTGAGGGCTATCAATTCTTCAGGCAGTTTAAACTTAAATTGTGACAGTTTCATATATTATTTTCCTCCGTTATTATATCTTCTATTGTCTGATTGTCGAGCCATTGCGGAAAATCGTCAAGCGTGACGCAGTCCTCTATCCTGACGTCTCCCACTCTCGTGCGGCACAAGGCAGTAAGATACGCCCCGCTGCCGAGGGCCTCACCGATGTCGCGGGCAAGCGCACGGATGTACGTTCCCTTGCCGCACACCACGCGGATTGACATCTGCATAAGCTCAGGGTCAAACGATGTCAGCTCTATCTCGTCAATTCTCAGCGTCTTAGGCTTCAGCTCCACGTCGCGCCCTTTACGCATAAGGTCATACGCGCGGTCACCGTTCACCTTGCAGGCCGAGTATGCCGGCGGCACCTGTTGTATCTCCCCGACAAACGTCTTGAGTTTTTCCTCAATGAGGCTGAGCGTTATATGCTCAGTAGGAAAGGTCGCGTTGACAGGATGTTCCATGTCATAACTGGCCGTGGTCGCGCCGAGCTGCAGCGTTGCAGTGTACTCCTTGGTATGCCGTTGCAGCTCGTCAATGCGCTTGGTGGCGCGTCCCGTACAGAGCAGCAGCACCCCGGTGGCCAGCGGATCGAGCGTTCCTGCATGGCCGGTCTTCATCCTTTTCACGCCGAGCTTCTGCGAAATGAGGTAACGCACACGGGCCAGCGCACCGAAACTCGACATCCGGTACGGCTTGTTAAGGCGTATTATCTCTCCTTCGTGAAAGTTCATCGCACGTCAGTCTACCATTTTCATTTCCACGCCGCACAGTCCGCAGATGATTATTATCAGCCCCACGATTATGCGGTACCAGCCGAACGCGGCAAAGCCATACTTCGTAACGTAGTTGATGAAGAACTTTATGGCCAGTATGGCGACGATGAACGCCACCACCGAACCTAATATCAAGGTCTCAAGATTGTTGCCCTGAGTGAGCAGCGAGCCGCCCCCGTGGGTTATCATCTTGAACATCTCAAGGCATGTGGCGCCGAGCATCGTAGGCACGGCGAGGAAGAACGAGAACTCGGCAGCGGCCTTGCGGGTAAGCCGTTGAGACATACCGCCGACTATCGTCGACATCGAGCGCGACACGCCCGGTATCATCGAGATACACTGGATAAGGCCTATGATGAAGGCACGCTTGTAAGTCAGCCTGGTGTCTTCGCTGCCCTTGTTGAATATCCTGTCGCAGAACAGCATGAAGACACCGCCTATGATAAGCATCCACGCTACCAGTTGAACGTTGCCGAGGTTTGACTCGATAAAGTCATTGAACGCCAGACCGAGCACCACGGCCGGCAACACGCCCACCACAAGGCGTGCGTAGAAGTCGTACATGGAGCGCCAGTAAGACTTGCCCTTGCTCTCGGCGTTGGGGTAAAAGAAGCGTTTCCAGTAAAGGCAGATAACCGAAAGGATGGCGCCGAACTGTATTATCACCGTAAAAGCCTTGACAAACGGCGTACTCTCCACGCCCAACAGGCTCTGGGCTATAATCATATGGCCCGTTGACGACACGGGCAAAAACTCCGTCAGGCCTTCAACAATGGCTATGATGACGGTCTCAAGTAAATCCATAAGTCTCTAAGTTAAGCGTTCTGGTTGTCTTTTACGATATTGTCACACTCTCCGTTACCGCCGGCGGCATCGTCTTTAGGTTTGTACATAATGGCGCAAATCATTGAGACGAAGCCCACGAAGCACACCACCGGAGCCACCTTTATACGCAAGGCGCTGAAGATTTCGGGGTTAAACGACTTGTCGTCGGTGCCGCCTCCGCTCATAAGAATGAAGCCGAGGATAACAACCACCATGCCTACGGCAAGGAGAATGAAGTTCATCCGGCCAAATGCAAAGTTTTTTCTGTCCATTTCTGTTTGTTGGATTGACTTACGGCAAGGCGCAGGCAGACAAGCTTTTTCTTTATAACGGCAGTCTGCCACCTGCCTGCCACGTTGTTTATTTTTTAATTTTTAACTGTCGGTTTAAAATCTGTCTGTCAGATTTTATACAGGTCTCCGGCCTTCATGCGCAGGAACTTGTTGACGGAAACGAAGGCGCAGAAGAGCGTTATCACTAACCCGAAGGCGAAAACCGACGCCCCCGTGACGGCCATAACCTGCCACGTAACCACCGTCAAGACACCCGGCTCGTAAGTGTACAGGGCGTAGACTCCGCCCGCCAGCACGCCGTCGGCTATCAGAGCGGCCAGCAGACCTATGCCCACGGCATTGCCGAGGAAGGGCCTGCGTATGAAGCCCCACGACGCTCCTACGAGCTTCATGGTATGGATAGTGAAGCGGCGGGCGTACATGCCCAGCTTAACCGTATTGTTGATAAGCGAGAACGAGACGCACGTCAGCAGCACGGCGAGCACCAGCAGCACAAGATTTATCTTGTTGAGGTTGCGGTTTACGCTGTCCATAAGGTCTTGGGGATAGGTTATGTCGGTAACCTTAGAGTCTTTCTTAAGCTCGCGCGAAATCCATTTCAGCGAGTCGGTGTTGGCATATTCGGCCTTCAGCTGCAGCTCGATAGACGCCACGAAGGGGTTAACGCCGAGAAACTCGCTCGGGTCAGTGCCCATGGCCTCGGTCTGCTCCTTCAGAGCCTGCTCCTTACTTATATATGTAAGATGGCTGATGTACGGCCGTTTATACAAATCCTTACACAACTGGCGCGCCTCGGGGTCGGTCATATCCTCGCCAAGCATCATCGTGACGGTAAGGTTCTCCTTAACATACGCCGACAGGTTACGTGCCGACAGGACAGAGAACACGACCATACCCAACAAAATCAGCACAAGCGCCGTACTTATACATAAAGTCACCCCCTGCAATCCCTGGCGGATGCGGGTGTTGTTTCGTTTTTTACCCATTACTCAGTGGCTATAACACACCTAATTTGGTGCAAAGTAACAAAAAAATATCTGCACAGCCAACGGTTTAACGTTTTTTTTCAATCACAGGCCGTTTCCCGGCCGTTTAAGAACCTTCAAAAAGCCCGTTTTTGGCCGTTTGCGTAACATATTGATACTCAACGTGTTGCAAAAGGCCGTCTTTCAGTCTCCAAAAGGTGGCCTTTTGCCCTCTCAAAGACGGCCTTTTGGAACGCAAAAGACCGTCTCTTGAAAAGTAGTTATAGAAGTTATAGAAGTTATCACGCCCTGCGGGCGTCAGAAGTTAAAGCCATATGCTTTGTTGTTTGCAAGGCAAATATGCCTTAACATTATACACCTGAATTGCGGATGAACCGTCTCTTGGAAAACAGTCGATGACGGCAACCATAAGAAAGCATGGTTAGCAGTGATGTAAACCGGCCGATACGGACTTCCTGAAACGTTAATATCTTATAAAAAACTACGGCAAGTGTACCTTTTTCTGACGTTGAGTTGTCTTACAGATAGAAGTGTACCGGCATACTGATTAAATAAAACCATTCAACAACTTACTGACATATGAACTACGTAAAGACCATGATTACCACACTGCTGGCAGCCATATGCCTGGCTGCCGGTGCCGAACTGCCACGTCAGAACAGCCTTATCACGCTGCGGCTGACTGACGAGCCGCTGCCCTCGGCGCTGAAAATGATTGAACGTTCGGGCGGCAAGAGCATACTTTTCACTTACTCCGAGACTGAGAATTACCGTGTTACGGCAGACATCCGCAACAAAACGCAGGCCGAGGCACTGGCCATTGTGCTGAGCGGCAAGCCGTTCAGGTATGTCGAGAGAGACATTTACTTTGTGGTTCAGTTCAGCAGCACCAAGGCCGGCAACACTGAGGTACGCGGCCGCGTGACCGACGAACAGGGGCGGCCGCTGGCCTTCGCCAACGTTGTAATGCTGACCGAGGCCGACAAGAAGTATGTTACGGGATGCGTAACGGCCGGCGACGGCTCGTTTGTCCTGCCCTCCATGCCTGCAAGCAAGTGCGTGCTGAAAGTGTCGTTCGTAGGCTACGGCACGGCCATAGTGCCCTGCCGGACCGACAATACGGTAACTCTGAAAGACGAGACAAAGCGCCTTAAGGGCGTAACCGTAACCACCAGCCGCCCCATGATAGAGCGTAAGGGCGGCAACATTGTGGCCAACGTGGCCGGCACGGCCCTTGCCGAGATGGGCTCGGCGTCAGACATGATAGGCCATCTGCCCTTCGTAAGCGGCGAGGACGGCAACTTCAAGGTCATTGGCCGAGGGGCTGTAGAGGTGTATGTCAACGGCCGCAAGATACGTGATAAGGACGAGCTGAACCGCCTGCAGGCAACAGACATACAGCAGGCGGAACTGATAATGAACCCGGGAGCGAGGTATTCATCTACCACCGGCGCCGTGATACGCCTAAAGACAATACGCCTCAGGGGGCAGGGACTTAGCGGACAGGTCTACGGCGAGCTGACCCAGGCAAGCAAGACGGGCGGACGCGAGAGACTCGCGCTGAACTACCGCACCGGCGGACTTGACATATTTATTAAAGGAAACTTCCGTGAGCACGCCTCACACAGCGAGCAGACCACGCTAAGCACAATGACAACGTCGTCACTCTGGCGCATGGAGACCGACAAGAAAAGCAACTACAGCGCGGCCAAATTTAACGGCGAGGCAGGCTTCAACTATGAGCCTGACGACCATCAGTCGCTCGGAATGCGCTACGAACTGAGCTCCTCGCTCGGCCACGACAAGTCGCATACATGGGGAAACACAAAGGTTTACCGTGACAACACGCTCTATGACGACATCATGACAGACTCACACGACGAGAACAAGAGCGGCTGCAACCACTCTGTCAACGCTTACTATACGGCTACCTTCGGGCGTTGGAACATAGACTTCAACGCTGATTACGTCGGCAGCAAGTCGCGTTCATGGCAGACGGCGGCAAACAACGGCACGATAGACGCCGAGTCTTACAACGACGTTGACAACAATCTGTACGCCGCCAAGCTGATAGTAACCGCGCCGTTATGGAAAGGCACGCTGGCCTTCGGCACCGAGGAGACCTTCACCAGCCGCCGTGACCGCTTCGTGCAGAACGGCTTTTCAGCCGACGCCGACGACCGTCTGCGCCAGCAGTACTATTCGGCCTTTGCCGACTACACCATAACCTTAGGACGCTTCAGCCTGATGGCGGGCCTGCGTTATGAGCATCAGCGCACCAAATATTATGAGATCGGCGTGCTGAAACCGGAGCTAAGCCCTGTCTACAACGACCTTATCCCGACGGCGGAGATAAGCTACAGCCACAAGGAATGGAACCTCACGTTAGGTTACAGGATGATAAAGCTAAGCCCGCTGTACGACATGCTGTCAAGCGCAGTAAGCTACCACAGCAAGTATATGTACGCTAACGGCGACCCGCTGCTTGTTCCGCAGAAGCATAACTACGTGACGCTTGACGGCGGCTGGCGGTGGGTCAACTTCTCGTTATGGTACGACTACACGCTGAACATGTACTCATCATACTTCAAGCCGTATGACGACGTCGGTCATCCGGGCGTAATGCTGCAGACAATGGCCAGCATTCCTTACACCAACATGTACGGAGCGGCGATAGACCTGACGCCCAAGTTCGGGATATGGCAGCCCCACCTGTCGGCCAGCATATCCTGGTATGACTCTGACGCGACCTCACTGGGCGTACCGTACATCAAAAACCAGCCGAGCTTCAGCTTCCGTCTTGACAACAGCTTCACGCTGCCCCACGGCTGGTTCATCAACCTCAGGGCCACTTACAGCACACGGGCGACACAGAGCTACGCCATAATCCCGCCCAACGGAAACGTGAACCTGCGCGTAGCGAAAACGTTCTTCAAGGACAAATCGCTGAAAATCGGCCTTAACGTTGACGACATCTTCAAGACGGGACGTTACCGCTTCGCCGGCTACGGCGACCACACTTACTACGACCAACGCGACGAAAGCGACGGCCCGAAGATAAAACTGAGCGTCAACTACACGTTCAACGCTACCAAGAGCAAATATAAGGGCAAGGGCGCCGGACAGGCAGAAAAACAACGTCTGTAATACTGCCGTTTCATGGATAATGGCTATTTTTGCACGCCAAAACAAGCCAAAAGACAACAAATGACATCCAACAACAATGAAAAAGAGCAGTTCAGGCAGATGTTCATGACGCATTACGCGCGCCTGGTGCGCGTCGCCATGCAGTTCATGGGCGACAAAGACGAGGCGGCAGACATCGTTGCCGACGTAATGGAGAAGGCATGGCTGCGCTTCGCTGGCATAAAGGCGGATGAGCGCGGGGCATGGCTGTACATGTCGGTGCGCAACGCCTGCCTGAACAGAATAAAGCACATGAGGGTAATCAGCACGCACACGGAGCGGCTGGCCGAGGCCACACGGGTGGACAGCGAGGCCGACTGGCACGAGCGCGAGCGCATGATGAAAGCCGTGGAGACCGTGGCGTGCAGCCTTGACGAGCCTGCCCGAAGCATAATAAGGATGTGTTACTACGAGCATAACACCCACCGCCAGGCTGCCGAACGCCTCGGCATAAGCCACGAGACTGTGAAGAAACACGTGAAAAAAGCGCTCGACATGATTAGAAAAAACATTAAACTGAATGAGGAATGGTAACTGACGACATGACAAGACACAACGATAACGGCACTGACAGAGACGACCTTACCCTGCTGTACGCTCTCGGCGAGGCACTGGGCGACAGCCCCTCTGACGACGACACACGCCGTGCATGGGCCGCGCTTGAGGCCAGACTCGACGGCAGACAGCGCCGGCGCAGGCTTATCAGGCTGTCGCTTACGTCGTTAGCAGCGGCAGCCGTGGCGCTCGCCGTAATACTTTTTGTGCCGTGGGCAAGGCTTGCTGACACGGAAACGGCCTCTTACGGATTTGTGGCGGCCGACCTGCCGGCGGATGTAGTACGCACATCTTCGGGCGGTACGAGAACCGTATGCACCCCGCCCGCCACCACACTTACCGTAGTTTTGCCTGACGGCAGCCGCGTGTTGCTTGGCTCAGGCTCACGCATCAGCTATCCCGAGGACTTTAACGCATCGGCCACGAGGGAGGTAGAGCTTACGGGCATGGCCAGCTTCGACGTGCGCCATGACAGCAGCCGGCCGTTCATTGTCCGCGCAGACGGCATACGCACAGAGGTGCTCGGCACCGTATTTGACGTCAGGGCATATCCTAACGTCAGCCGTCAGGTGACGCTTTACAGCGGCAAAGTGAGGGTAGACGACGGGCACGGAAGCCAAGCCGTAACACTGGAGCCCGGCCAGAGGGCTTTGCTTGACGGCAAGCGCGGCGTGAACGTGTCAAGAACCAATCTGCAGGCGGCGGCAGGCTGGACCCACGGAATGTTCATCTTTGACAACGAACGGCTGAAAGACGTGATGAACGACATCGGCTCATGGTATAACGTAAGCATCGACTTCACTGACAGGCAGGCGGCCTCTACCCGCGTACACATAACCCTTCCGCGCTCGGCATCACTGCCAAGCGTCATCCGTGCGCTTAACGATATGAACATCGCATCGTTCTCAATAACAGGCAATAAGGTTACAATTAAACAGGAACGGACAAGATAAAAAGTGAAGAGTGAAGAATCAATGTGCTTAAATAAGCGATAAGACATTTGGATTTTTCACACTTCACTCTTCACTCTTCACTCTTTTTTATTACTTTTGCAGCGCAAAGCTGGGCCGCATGATAACGGCTCCATATAAACAAAAAGAATACAGACATGAGCACAGTTATCTATCCGTCGCCTATATTCGGCCCTGTTCACAGCCGCCGTCTGGGCATCTCTTTGGGCATCAACCTTATGCCGGCTGACGGCAAGGTATGTACGTTTGACTGCATATATTGCGAGTGTGGCTTCAACGCCGACCACCGTCCGCACCTTAAGCGGCCTACGCGTGAGGAGGTTGCGGCGGCTCTTGAGCAGAAGCTGAAAGCCATGCAGGCCGAAGGCCGGCTGCCCGACGTACTGACATTCGCCGGCAACGGCGAGCCTACGGCTCATCCGCAGTTTGCCGGAATAATAGACGACACTGTGCGCCTGCGCGACGCTTACTGCCCCGAGGCCAAGGTGTCGGTGCTCAGCAACGCCACTATGGCCATGCGTCCGGAAGTACACAAGGCTCTTGAACGCGTTGACAACAACATCCTGAAACTGGACACCGTCAGCCCGGAATACATTAATAAGGTGAACAGACCTACTTACCCAGCCTATGACGTGAACGAAATAATCGAGACAATACGCTCGTTCAACGGCCACGCCATTGTGCAGACGATGTTCATGCGGGGCACGATGAACGGCGAAAGCGTTGACAACACGGGCGAGGAATATGTCGGTCCGTGGCTCGAGGCGGTAAGACATATCGCCCCGCGTGAGGTCATGATATACACCATTGACCGCGAGACGCCCGACCACGACCTGAAAAAGGCGTCGCCCGAAACGCTCAACGCCATCCGTGACCGCGTCGTCGCAATGGGCATTCCATGCTCGGCGGCATACTGAGAAGTTAAGAGCCCCACCTAACCTCCCCGTTGGGAGGAACCGTATTACTCCGGTTATGAAGTCATCTGGTTATCAGGTTATGAGGTTGTGAGGTTTGAAGGTTATGCGGTTACCATAAAACCTAAGAACCCAAAAACCATAGAACCTAAAACTAACCGCAAAACAACACATCATGGCCAACATCAATGACATGACCGTAGGGTCGCCTACGCGTGATATAATAAAGTTTGCCGTGCCGCTTGTCGGCGGCTATATTCTGCAACAGATGTATCTGATTATCGACGCGGCTATCGTCGGACGCTTCATCGGCGTTGACGCGCTGGCAGCCGTCGGGGCATCGTCGTCGATAATGTTCCTCATCATGGGCTTCTGCAACGGCTCTTGCGCGGGCTTCGCCATACCAGTTGCACAGGAGTTCGGAGCCAAGGATTACTCAAAGATGCGCGCCTACGTGGCCAACGCCCTGCGCATCGTGGCCGTTATTGCGGTGGTAATCACGGTGGTGACGGCTATCTTCTGCGACCGCATTCTGAGGATAGTCAACACGCCGGAGGAGATTTTTCATGACGCCTACGTATTCCTTTTGCTAAACTTCCTGGCCATTCCTTTTACGATGGCTTACAACATGCTGTCAGGCTTTATACGCTCGCTTGGCGACTCTAAGCAGCCGTTTTATTTCCTCATAGCGGCCTCGCTGCTCAATATTCTGCTTGACTTTATCCTGATAATATGGCTCGGCATGGGCGTTGAAGGTGCCGGAATAGCCACCATGACGGCGCAGGCTTTCGCCACGTTGCTGTGCTGGCTGTACATCAGAAAGCACATGCGGCTGCTTATCCCGACGGGTGACGAGCGGGCATATGACGACAAGAAGGTGGGCCGCCTGCTGATGAACGGCATACCAATGGGCATGCAATTCTCAATAACGGCTATCGGCGTGATAATGCTTCAGAGCGCAAACAACGCGCTCGGAACGCTCTACGTGGCATCGTTCACGGCCGCAATGCGCGTGAAATATCTGTTTACGTGCGTGTTTGAGAATATCGGTGTGGCAATGGCTACTTACTGCGGACAGAACATCGGGGCGCAGAAGGTGGAGCGGATAAAGCTCGGAATATGGTCGGCAGTTAAGATAACGGCGGTGTATTTCGTGTTCACCATCATAATAATTTACCCCTTCGCTGACGACATGATGCTGCTTTTCGTAGAGTCAGGCGAGCAGGCCATTATCGACAACGCCGCCCTTTACATGCGTCTGTCGAGCTATTTCTTCCCGGCGCTCGGCCTGCTCACCATATTGAGATACAGTCTCCAGGGCCTCGGATTCTCCAATCTTTCGGTGTTGTCGGGCGTAATGGAGATGATAGCCCGCTGCGGAGTGAGCCTCTGGATGGTGCCTGCGCTGGGCTTCCTCGGCGTCTGCTACGGTGACCCTACGGCCTGGGTGGCGGCCGACCTGTTCCTTGTACCCGCCGTGTATTTTGTCTATAAGAAATTGAGAAGGAGGGATAATATTCTTAGGAGTTAAGGAGTAGGCGTTCAGGAGTTAAGAAATTAACCTTTAGGAGTTAAGGAGTTAGAGGGAGTAAAGGTTAATTTCTTAACTCCTGAAAAATACCTTTTTACTCCTTACTCCTTCTCTCCTTACTCCCTTACTACTATTCTACTTCTATAAATATAAAATCACTCTTTAAGGAGGTCGCGCCAGATGCGTTTTAGTCTGTCAACGAGGGGCATTTGCTGCATCGGGCGTACAGGTTTTGTAATCTCAACATGGATATCAGCAGCTCCGTGCTCCGTTTCAGAGACATTGTCCGACGACGATTCCGGCAACGGTTCTTCATTCTTAACATCGCTTGTCGGCGGCACCTCCGCATTTTCCTGAGGGTCGTCTCCTGCGACAACGGTTATCGGAATCTCGCCCGGGTCTTGCGGTTCAGTGTTTGAACGGCCGTTGCCGGGAGAGTAAAGTTTTTTTATCAAGGCGTGATAATACTCCCTGTCGTCAGCTCCGTAGTGGTCGTCAACTCCTTTAAAGTCGCTGTTGTCATCGTCAAGACCAGTCGCGAGAATTGCTATCTTGGCATCGTTCTCAAGAGTGTTGTCCTCAGACACGCCCCATATAACGTCAATCTGAGGCGACAGCTCGTCCATGAACGCGTCAATCTCCTGCAGCTCGTCAACAAACAAGGGGTTGTCCGCGCTGGTGTAGATATTGAACAGTATGCGCTTGGCCTTGCTCACATCGCTTCCGTAAAGCAGCGGAGAGTCAAGGGCGTTGACAATGGCTTTCTCCACGCGATGCTCGCCGCCGGCGCGTCCGATAGCCATTATCGCTCCGCCGCCGCCCTTCATCGTAGACTCAACGTCACAGAAGTCAAGGTTGATGTCGCCCTCAACGGTTATCAGTTCGGATATGCTTTTCACGGCATTGCTCAGTATTGTATCAGCCCGTTTGAAGGCATCCTTCACCGATATGCGCGTATTTGAATATATGTCGCACAAGCGTTCGTTGTTCACGATAAGCAGCGCGTCAACATTCTTGCGCATCTCCTCGACGCCCTTCAGCGCCTTTATGATTTTCTTCTCCTTCTCGAAATAAAACGGAATGGTTACCACGCCTATTGTCAGCATACCCATCTGCTTGGCTATTCCGGCTACTACGGGCCCCGCGCCGGTGCCCGTGCCGCCGCCCATTCCTGCCGTTATGAACACCATCTTGGTGTCATCTGAAAGCAGAGTCTTCACCGCCTCGATGCTCGATTCGGCCTCTTTGCGCCCCTGTTCGGGCACTCCGCCCACACCAAGACCCCGCTCGCCGAGGAGCACCTTGACGGGTACGGGCGACTTGGAAAGCGACTGGCTGTCAGTGTTGCACACGGCAAAGGTCACGTCACTTATGCCTTCCTGATACATATTCCTGACGGCGTTGCATCCGCCGCCGCCAACGCCTATAACCTTGATGATATGCTTCGTTTTGTCAACCGGCGCTCCGAAGTCTATAACGCCGCGGGCTCTTTCTTCCATGCTGTATGAGTTTTAATGTTGCAAAGTTAACCAACTTTCCGCATACCGCAATGCCTCTGCAAGGCTTGCAGCGAAAATTTGCCGCCTCAAAGTTGGGATGTTATCGGATATTGGAGTATTTTTGCAGTATGGAACGCACTGACGGAAGCAACCCTACGCCTGAAGAACTGGCTGCCGAATTAGGCCGGCTGGCACGTAAGCTGCAGCAGACAGGCCGCTATGACCTGATGCTGAGGGCTATCACCGTGCCCGTAGTAGAACAGCTAAGGATTGAGGCGGCACGCGTTAAGCTGAGCCGTCTGGTGATAACGGCCGACTTCCGCTTCATCCTGGCCGACTATAATAAGGAAGTGATGCTGACGCCTGTGCACAAGGCGCTGTACATATTGTTCCTCAATCATGTGGAAGGCATAGAGTTTAAAGACCTCAGTGACCATGCCGACGAGCTAAGACAGATATACGGGCGGATTTCGACTAACGCCGACTCGGACAAAATCAACGAGACGGTAAGCCGCCTGACTGACCCTACCGACAATGCCATCAACGAGAAATGCTCGCGTATCAAGGCTGCGTTTGCTTGCCTTACAGATGAATACACGCTGAATTATTACATGATAAGCAGCCACACCACGCGCCACTTCAACAGTTCGTCGCGCGTATGGTTCAAGCGACTTAAACTGATAACGCTGCCCCGCAATCTCGTAATAAGGGAGGACTTGGGGTAAGATTACAATGATGTTTAACCGCCGATTATCATCTGAAACACATCAATCCGACCCGAATTTTTGGCACGTCGGTAACCGCTTGAAAATCAACACATTAATTATCATTATATAAAAGACGGCCTTTCAGCGCGTGAAAGGCCGTCTTTTAGAACGCAAGAGGTGGCCTTTCGCAAGCCGAAAGGCCACCTCTTGGAACACCATAAAATATGATTTGCCGTTCTGTCGTCGGTCAAGCACAGTGCCGTCAGTTGACCTTGTGTATCCATGCGGCGATGTCCTGCATCACTTCGGGCGACATTGTCTCCTCTATCTGGCGGTATTCAGTTACCGCGCCTGTCGTGCAGTGTTGGAACAGGTGGTTCAGTCCGGCGTATTCCTTCACCATGTTCAGGCTGTCGGCGGGCAGCAGCCGCTGTATGGCCGGCAGATTCTCGGCCGCTATTACCTGCACGTCTTTCTCTCCGTTGACTGCCATAACGGGACATTTCACGGCCTTGATGTCGGCCGAAGGGTCATAGGCGATAAAGTATTTCATCCACGGCGAGGCTGTCTGTATTACCTTTACAAGATTGGCCGAGGCTCCCGGCGGCAGGTTGCCTCCGGCACTTCTTACGGCCGCCGCTACGGTTTCTTCAGGGCTTTGGCCGGCAGTGCCGCCGGCGATTGAGACCAGCACGCTTTTCAGGGCGGCGCAATAGGCGGCCGTAACGTTCTCAGGCACGCCGGCCTGCTTCATTGTTATGCGGTTCTGGGATATTAGTATGCTGTCTCCGCTGACGCCTTGTCCGGCCATACTGATGACGAAATCGGCCTTGCCCCGTGCCCCGAGCATGAAGGCAATGGCGCCGCCTTCGCTGTGGCCGAGCACTCCCACGGGGCCGAACTTGCCCGTTGAACGTACAAAGTCGACGGCAGCCTGCGCGTCGGTCATGTTGGTCTCGGTGGTCATGTCGGCCGTGTTGCCCGTAGACTTGCCTGCTCCGCGGTCGTCATAGCGCAGCGTGGCTATGCCGTTACGTGCCAGATAGTCGGCCAGAACGAGGAAGGGCTTGTGCCCGAACACCTCCTCATCGCGGTTCTGCAGGCCGCTGCCCGTCACCATCACCACTACGGGCACGTCTTCTTTCTGCATGTCTGCGTAGCCAACTGGACAAGTCAGCGTGCCGCTCAGAGTGGCGTTGCCGGCCGCGCTGGTGAATGTTACGTCCTCTGTCGTGTACGGATACGGCGGCTTCGGGGTCTGCGGGCGGTTTACTTCGGCCGTTCCCGGCTTCATGTCGAGCGTAAACGACATTCCACCTTGCGTGAACGTGCCCTCCATAATGCCGTCTTTCAGTTCGCCTTCATACGATGCCATTAGCTGTGCAAGGCTTATTTTCACCTTTGTTCCCTCACTTACGGTAATGCTGGCGGGCAGCCCCTTGACTCCCTGGTCAGGGCTGTCGAGCGTGCAGGCGTAGCCTCCGCTGCCGTTTTCGGTTATGTTGAAAACTATGGTAAGCTGCGCTGCGCCCACCTGAAGCTTGCCGGTCCAGCTGCCGGCCAGGGTCTGCGCCATGGCCGCCATACTGAAAATGAATGCCGCAAAAAGTGAAATGATTTTCTTCATAGTCTTGTTTCTTTGTTATGACAGGTGTAAATTTTGAACACACAAAGGTAACAAAAAAATAAAATAAAGCTACGTTTGCACAAAAAAAACTCCCTCGCGACAGATAAATCCACGCGAGGAAGCAATATTGATATCAGCAAAAAAGTTTTTGCCTGGCGTTATCAGTCAACAACCTGAACTGTCAGTGACGCTCTGTTTATCTCAACCTGATTGTTGTTGCTGCTTATTGACGTTATAAGAGCCTTATCCTCATACACGGCAGCCGGACAGAGATTAAGCTGTAATATTCTGTGAGAATTGATGTTGTTGCCGAACACTCCCATCGTAGGTCCCCAGAAAGCGATGATTATTTTTTTGTGAGTCTCGCCGCCATAGGTCAGCTCGTCATATTCAACAGACATCGGATAAGCGAAGAAGTAAACCAACGAACTGATATCGGTGATAAGCAACTGTCCTGTTACATTCTGTGCCGGAGCAGCCTCGATAGCGTCTCTCAGCTCCTTGTAGCTGTCAGGAATCTCCTTTGCCAGCACACGGCCTGGTACGTTGTAGATAGTAAACGTTGAGTCAGCCTTGTTGACACGTCCGTATATTCCGTCTACTGAGTCAGTTTTGTTGACGTTGTTCTTGTCGGTTATGGAGTCGTTGTAGAAGTAAATCTTGTTCTGATACCTGTAATCTGTGCTGTAACCGTTGTAGCTTCCGCTCATCAGAGTGAGATAGGTTGCATAGGTCTCGGGGTCGATGCCGCCGTCATCATCACTGTTGAGACATGAAGTTAAAGACATTGCGCCGACGCAGCACAAAAGAATAATGAATAACTTGCTAAATCTTTTCATTGTTTTTATGTGTTATTAAATTTATATACTAATAAAACAAACGTAGACAAAAACCTTGCATCAAAACGTAAAAAATATTTATTCCGGCCGGTAAATATTTATTTTCTGACCGTTACACCTTATATTATATCTGCCTTACCTCACCGCGCAACAGGTTCATGAACTCCTCACGGGTCTTTGCCTGATTGAACGCTCCTGAGAAATCGCTGGTAGTAGTTATGGCGTTCTGCTTTTCCACACCACGCATCTGCATGCACATATGCTTGGCCTCAACGACCACCATTACGCCGAGCGGTTTGAGCGTTTCCTGTATGCAGTCCTTGATTTGCAGCGTCATACGCTCCTGAACCTGCAGCCGGTGGCTGTAAATATCTACCACCCGGGCTATCTTGCTAAGGCCTGTTATATAACCGTTAGGGATGTAAGCCACGTGCACCTTGCCGTAAAACGGCAGCATGTGATGCTCGCAAAGCGAGAAGAAATCAATGTCCTTCACAATTACCATCTGGCTGTATTTCTCCTCAAAGAGCGCGTCAAGCAGCACTTTATGCGCGTCCTGACTGTACCCGCGGGTAAGTACCTGCATTGCCTTAGCCACGCGCATGGGCGTCTTCTGCAAGCCTTCACGGGCAGGATCTTCGCCTAACAGTTCGATAATGCTTTTGTAATGTGACGCAAGGTCATCAAGACCTTCACGGAATTCAGTTTCGGGATTCATCTTAAATACGTGTTAATATGCTTTAAGCCGCCGCAGACCGCCATGCTGAAGCGCATTGCCCAATCTGCCAATGCACGCTTACGGACACTCAGCCTGCCGTCAAACCTAAATTTAAAAGAATTAATATGCTACGGTGATTTTGCCTTTAACGATACATGCCTGACGGTAACCCATGCTCTTGATTTCCTTCAACACCTCGTTGGCTTCATCATAAGTACGGAAGTTTCCTACACGGCATATCCATCTCGGAGAATAAAAATGTACATAAACAGGCATGTCAGGGAACCGTAACTTTATAGCGTTGCCTATGCTCTCGGCCTTCTGCCGGTCAGCCCTTGAGTTGCCCCCGGAGTATGCCTGCACACGATAACCGGTAACTTTTCTGGCGTTACGCATCACTTTCTTTGATGTGTTGACCGTCGGCGAGGTAGTCTCGGCCGCATGTTCGGTTGTGTTTGTCCGCTCACGGACAGTGCTCTCGGCCGGCGATTTACTTTCCGTTTCTGTCTTTGCAACGGTCTTACGCTCAGTCTCAGGTTTTTCCTTAGGGTGAGTCACAGGTGCTTTCGGGGCACTGCTGACAGCAAGTTTGGCGTTATTGACCAATTCGTCGATTTCCGGACTTTGGATTACGGTCACGGCACCCTGACCCGGTTTCTTCTCTCTCAGCTCGTTAAGAAACGATTGCGCGCCGGCTGTGGTAACGAAACCGAGCGCCAAAAGCAGTGTTACGGCGAATTGTCTCATTGTTGTATGATTTATTTTCTTAATATAGAAACAAATGCACAAAAGCGGAACGGACACCCTTCTGCCGGGTCTCCGCTCCTCTTTTGATATCGTAGTTTAATTATTTCCATGCGTTGATGATGCCCATGAAGTCAGCAGCTTTCAGAGATGCGCCGCCGATGAGACCACCGTCGATATCGGGCTTGGCAAACAGCTCGGGAGCATTGCTTGCCTTGCAGCTGCCTCCGTAAAGGATTGTAGTATCGTCAGCAACGGCCTGTCCATACTTCTCTGCAATGATGCTGCGGATGTAAGCGTGGATTTCCTCAGCCTGGTCAGCGGTCGCAGTCTTACCTGTTCCGATAGCCCAGATAGGCTCGTAAGCAATGATTATGTTCTTAAACTCTTCCTCAGTGAGATTGAATACGCTGCCTTCCAGCTCGGCCTTAACAACCTCGTTCTGCTTGCCTGCTTCTCTTTCTTCAAGGCTCTCGCCGATACAGAAGATTACTTTCAGGCCGTTCTTAAGTGCGAGAAGAACCTTCTCTTTAAGTATCTCAGGGGCTTCAGCATAATATCCGCGGCGCTCAGAGTGGCCGAGAATAACGTATTGGGCACCTGTGCTCTTAACCATTTCGGCAGAAACCTCGCCCGTATAAGCGCCCTTTTCCTTGTCAGCGCAGTTCTCGGCACCAAGTCCTATTACGTCCTGGTTAAGGAATTGCGCGATGCTTGCAAGGTGAATGAACGGTGTGCAGATGATAACGCCGCAGTTAGGTTTCTCGTTTGTCAAAGTCTCATTAAGTTCTTTTGCGAGGGCGATACCGTCCTGCAGGTTCATGTTCATTTTCCAGTTACCTGCTACAATTTTCTTTCTCATGTTCTTTTTCCGTTTTAAAAGTTGATATATTCGGTTTGAATGTTCTTTCTTTCGTATCCACTGAGTGAACTTCCACGTGCGGTCGGCAAACGTAAGCAGCAGCAACGGGAGGATGTACCACAACAGAATCTTGGATATCCGGCTCATAACCGAGCGCTCAGGGATGTGTCCATACTCGGTATCTTCAAGCCGCGGCGACTTATAATTCAGCTCAGGCAGGTCATTATGGCTCCACTTTCCTATGACTACTCCGTCCTTAAGCAGCAGCAGGCCGGGATTACTCCTGATGACGGTCTTCAGCGTTGTCTCGTCAGTAAGGAAAAAATTATATTCCGCACCGGTTATGTCACGCCAGTGGTTAATAGCTTCCTCGGTGCTTGCTGTCAATGCATAGAACGGGTATCCGTGGTCAAGGCTGTACTCGTAAATGGCGTCTATCTCACCGAAAGTGGCGTCGTTGGCCTGCTCGAAATGAGGAGACACAAGCAGGAACGAGTAACCTTTATAATTAAGCACGCTGTCCGTAATGTCTTCTCCACCGTCAACCGTCTGGATAGAGAAGTCGTGTATCGGAGGCACATACCCCTCCGCGGTCTGCACTGTCTTGCTGTCGATGAACGTCCAGGTGGAGTCAGGATAGTCATCAAGAGTGAATTCCTTGCGCACTCCGTCCTTCTCGAGGATAAAGGTTGTCTCAAACTGAGGCTGTGCAGCTCCTTCAGGGATTTCCATTCCTTTCTTTATATCCGCCCCGATATGGTACGGACGAAAGTCGAACGGCGGCAACGTGTACAGGCTCATGCTGCTTGACACGAGGATGAAAAGCACCGTATAATTGACCACAATCCACTGGTTTGACCGGCTGATGAATCTCGGCATCAGCAGCGGCCGCCTGAACAGCAGTATGGCGGCAGCCAGCAGGACGACGTTCTTGCCGAAAGTCTCCCAGTTAGTCAGCTTCACCGCGTCGCCGAAACAGCCGCAGTCCTCTATGGGGTTATCGAGAGCAAGCCAGAGGGTGAGCGGCGTCATTATGGCCATAAACAGCAATATGAGCCGTGTTACGAGCCTGCGCCTGATGGCGAAAAGGAGCAATACGCCGAGGCAGAACTCTATTCCGCCCAACAGTACTGAGGCCGCGAGAGTAAGATAGCCGGGGACATAAGCCGAGAGATGCATCACTTCGAGATAATCCTGCAGCTTATATTGAGTGCCGAGAGGGTCTATGGCCTTGACATATCCTGAGAAAATGAACGTCAAGGCTACAACAAACCTGCACAGGTTGACAAGCATACCGATTGTGACTTTTCTCGAACTCATTTATTCATATGTAAGTTTTATCAGCCCGAACACGGCATAATTGATTATGTCCATATAGTTCGCGTCAATTCCTTCGGATACGAGTGTTGCCCCGTGGATATCCTCTATCTCCTTGACCCGCTGTATTTTCGTCAGTATAAAGTCTGTATAACTGCTCACGCGCATTGACCTCCAGGCCTCGTCATAGTCATGGTTTTTCCTCAGCATCAGCGCAAGAGCCTTATCGGCAAAGCTGTCATAAAGCTGCAAGGCCTCATCTGCCGTAATGTCAGGAGTGTCAACATATCCCTTGTCAAGCTGAATAAGGCCAATTATGCCGTAATTTATCAGCCCGATAAACTCAGGCCTGATGCCCTCGCCGACGAGCGATTCCTTCTTCACTTCGAGGCTCCTTATCCGCTTTGCCTTGATGAACAGCTGGTCGGTAAGCGACGAGGGGCGCAATATACGCCACGAGGGGCCGTAGTCATGCAGCTTCTTTGCGAAAAGCCCGCGGCACTCGGCCATCGCCGCCCTGAACTGTTCCTCAGTCTTTGAAGTGTCTTTTGTCATTATTTTTCTGTTTCGGATGCAAAGGTAATTATAATTAAGGAGCTGGTAAAGCAAGAGTAGTTAAAGAAGTTAAAGATTTCAGTGCCTTAGCGGCAGCTTACTCTTCCATTTTCTTCTTGATATATTTTATCTTGGCGCACTCAACGTCAAACACGGTTTTCAACGAGTCACGGTAAACGCGCATGAGGTTAACCTTTCTGAGCTGGTCTTCCGTGGCGAGACTTTTCTCCCGCAGACTGTCGACCGTCTGCTTAAGAGCCTGATACTCACGCTCCACCCTCTGCAGCACGGTGTCAGTGCTCTCGACGGTTATCCGGGCACGTTTCAGCTCCACCTCCTGGTACAGGCGCAGCGCTTTCTTGCGTGCTTCAATGGCATCAGGGCAGTTCTTGCGCAGCGAGTCAATCGTGGCAAGGGCCTCGGTGTAGGCTCCCTGCTCAAACTGAGTCTGCGCCTGCTCAAGCAGTTTGCCGGCCTTTTCATCAACGGATTTGCCGCCGCAGGCTGCCAGCATCATCATCGCGCAGAGTGCCAGAGCCGCCGTCATGGTTCTTGTTTTCATACTTTTCCGTTTTATTGTGCTGCAAAGATAAGGAAAAATTTGTAATTTTGCAGCCGTTTTCAATTAATTTGGTTATATAATGAGGTTACTTTCCGACGCCGAATTGGCGCATTTGCTTGATAAAGACATATTCCATAAAATTTCTTCCGTGGCCGACGGGCTTGGCCTTGAGTGCTATGTAGTGGGCGGATACGTGCGCGACCTGTTCCTCGAACGCCCTTCCAACGACATCGACGTGGTGGTTGTCGGCAGCGGCATAAGCGTGGCCGAAGGGCTGAAAGAGCAGCTCGGCAAGCGTGCCCGGCTGTCAGTTTTCCGCAATTTCGGCACTGCCCAGGTGAAGTATAAGGACATGGAGGTAGAGTTTGTGGGGGCACGCAAGGAGAGCTACAGCCACGACTCGCGCAAGCCGATAGTAGAGGACGGCACGCTGGAGGACGACCAGAACCGCCGCGACTTCACCATAAACGCCTTGGCGGTATGCCTCAACAGCGGGCGCTTCGGTGAGCTGGTCGACCCCTTTGACGGCCTTGCCGACCTTGAGGACGGCATCATACGCACACCGCTCGACCCTGACATAACCTTCTCTGACGACCCTCTGCGCATGCTGCGGTGCATCCGTTTCGCCACACAGCTTAACTTCTTCATTGAGGAAGAGACGTTTGACGCGCTGGGACGTAACGCCGACCGCATAAGCATAATAAGCGGCGAGCGCATACAGGAGGAGCTGAACAAGATAATGATGACGCCTACTCCGAGCAAGGGCTTCGTAGACCTGCACCGCTGCGGACTGCTGGCGCGCATCCTGCCCGAGCTTACCGCGCTCGACATAGTGGAGACACGCAACGGCCGCGCACATAAAAACAACTTTTACCACACGCTCGAAGTGCTCGACAACGTCTGCCGTAAGTCAGACAACCTGTGGCTGCGCTGGGCGGCTCTGCTGCACGACGTGGGCAAGCCTAAGACCAAGCGGTGGGTCAACGGGCAAGGCTGGACGTTCCATAACCATAACTTCGTAGGCGCGAAAATGGTGCCTGAGATATTCCGCAGGCTTAAACTGCCCATGGACGCGAAGATGAAATACGTGAAGAAACTGGTTGACCTGCACATGCGGCCCATTGTGATTGCCGACGAGGTGGTGACCGACAGCGCCGTGCGACGCCTCCTTAACGACGCCGGCGACGACATAGACGACCTGATGACGCTGTGCGAAGCTGACATAACGAGCAAGAACGAGGTGCGCAAGAAGCACTTTCTTGAGAACTTCCGCATAGTGCGTTCCAAGCTGCACGACCTGAAAGAGAAGGACTACAAGCGGCTGCTGCAGCCCTGCATTGACGGCGTAGAGATAATGGAAATGTTCAACCTGAAGCCCTCACGGGAGGTAGGAATACTGAAAAAGACGCTGAAAGACGCCGTTCTCGACAACCGCGTGCCCAACGAGCGCGAGCCTCTGATGGCCCTGCTCATGGAGAAAGCCAGTGAAATGGGGCTCCAGAAGAACTGACATACGTTTAAACTTTTAAGGCTGTCCGGCACAGATCCGGCTGCGATGAACCTGCGTTCGCGCCGCTGACCTGTGCCGGACAGCCTTTTTCTAACCTTTACAAACGAGCATACATGACTGATTTTTCTGTTTATGAGAATGCCTTTTACAAAACGACAGGGTGCAATCTGTTTTGCCGATTTTACTTACACATTGATTTTTCTCAACGCTTCCATACTGCGATATTCTGAAAAATAAATCATAAACACGTAAATATCGTGATTCTGCGTGTGCACGTTTAACATTCACCACGTCAGGCATTTACGCTTAAAACGACGTAATGTGTGCAATCAAAAACACCCGCTGAAGGCCTGGAAAGCGGTTATTTAAGCGCCAAAAGGTGGCCTTTCACATCGTAAATCACTGCAAACGGGAATGCAAAAGGCGGTCTTTTATCATGTAAAAGGCCACCTCTTGCACCGTTAAAGACCGTCAACGCATGTCGTGAAGACCGCCTTCGAGGCTTCAGAAGGGCAGTTACGGCCGCGCCGGAAACGTATAACGGCCACAATGGCGGACATTTCCGAGTTGTTATTTTGACAAGTAAAGGCAGTCACGCAGTTACATTTTGACAACACAACACGTCATCACATGTAAAACCGCTGAAGACGAGGCATAATAAATGAGGCCGACCTTTGATTTTTGTCCATTTATATATTTTATTGTTACAAAGGCCCGTCTGCCTTACTCAAATAAAGTTAAAACACGATAATTATCATTTAGAGCTATACTATAATAGAATTATAATGTGTAAATTTGCACGTCGAAAACCGAAATGAAGCAAATAGTTTTCAATGTAGAAAATAAATAAAGCATAGAAAATCGAAGAAAAATCTAAAACAGTTTGAATAAATAGGTATGAAAAAGAACAAATTTTTATTACTCGCAGCTATTGCTGTCATGTTCGCTTCATGTGGCGGACAAAATGGTAAAATGGGTGACAACGAGTATGCTGTCAGGACCATCGAGACGCAAAGCACGGAACTGCAGACGTCTTACCCGGCAACGATAAGAGGCGTGCAGGACGTTGAGATTCGTCCGAAAATTTCAGGATTCATCACAAAGATGCTGGTCAAGGAAGGCCAGACGGTAAAGAAAGGCCAGTTGCTTTTCGAGATTGACAACGTAACTTATCAGGCAGCCGTGCGCCAGGCAAAGGCCGCCGTAAACTCGGCTGAGGCACAGCTCAGCACAGCAAAACTGACCTATGAGAACAATCAGAAACTGTTTGAAAACAATGTAATCGGTACTTACGAGCTGCAGTCGTCAAAGAACTCTTACGAGAACGCGCAGGCTGCCCTGGCACAGGCCAAGGCCAACTACGTGTCAGCTAAGCAGAACCTCGACTTCTGCTACGTAACCAGCCCGTCAGACGGCGTCGTAGGCGACCTGCCCTACCGTGTGGGAGCACTAGTAAGCTCGTCAAGCGCACAGGCTCTGACCACCGTGTCAGACATCAACACCATGCAGGTTTACTTCGCAATGACTGAGAAAGACATGCTCGAGATGACAAAGACCAAGGGCGGTCTACACGCAGTCATCAGCGAATATCCGGCAGTAAAGCTGCAGCTTGCCGACGGAACCACTTACGGACATGACGGAAAGGTGGCTGCAGTGAGCGGTGTCATTGACCAGGCTACCGGCTCTGTATCGATGCGTGCCGACTTCCCCAACCCTGAGCACCTGCTCAAGAGCGGCGGTTCAGGCTACATCATCGTACCCCACGTAAGCAGCAACGTGGTCGTAATACCGCAGAACGCCGTGGCACAGGTACAGGACCGTTACTTCGTTTACGTTGTAGGCAAGGACAACAAGGTTAAATATACCAACGTAACCGTCAACCCCAACAACGACGGCAAGAACTACATCATAGAGAGCGGACTGAAAGCCGGCGACAAGATAGTAGTTCAGGGTATCAACAGTCTTAAGGACGGAATGCAGATTACTCCTATCACTGAGGCTCAGTATCAGGAGAAGCTGAAGAAGACCAGCGCCATGGGCGCTCATCAGAATGACCTTAACAAACTTAAGGACGACCTTACAAAATAATTTTCAGCAGACAAGATACAAGCAGACAAGACACAAGATACGAGCAAACAAGCCGAAATGCAGGATAAGATAATCTGCTGGCCTATTCGTAACTGGCCGGCTGAAGGCTAATAACTCGTCTGCTTGTCACTGATTACTTGTCAACTAAAAAATACATAACAATGAGATTAGACAACTTTATAAACCGCCCGGTGCTGTCAACGGTGATTTCTATCTTGGTGGTGATACTGGGCCTCATAGGATTGGTTTCGTTGCCAATCGAGCAATACCCTGACGTTGCGCCGCCAACCGTGCGTGTGAGCGCCAACTATACGGGTGCCAACGCCCAGACCGTGCTGAACTCGGTCATCGTGCCGCTTGAGGAGCAAATCAACGGTGTCGAGGGCATGACTTACATGACGTCTACCGCCACCAACGAAGGCTCGGCCAACATCCAGGTGTTCTTCAAACAGGGTATGAACGCCGACATGTGCCAGGTCAACGTGCAGAACCGTGTGTCACAGGCAACCGCACTTCTGCCTGCCGAGGTAACTCAGGCCGGTGTCACCGTGCAGAAACGACAGACCTCTACGGTGCTCCTTATGGCTATCAAGGGTGACCCGGAGAGATATGACGAGAAGTTCCTCCAGAACTACGCCGACATCAACATCATTCCTGCCATCAAGCGTGTGAACGGTGTGGGCGACTGTGAGGTTATGGGTGCGAAGACATATTCAATGCGTATATGGCTCGACCCGATTAAGATGAAGAACTACGGCCTCATGCCGTCAGACATATCTGCAGTGCTTGCCCAGCAGAACATCGAGGCCGCTCCTGGTAAGTTCGGTGAGCAAAGCGACAACCAGTATGAGTACACAATCCGTTACAAAGGCCGTCTGCAGACTCCTACTGAGTTTGAGGACATGGTCATCTCAAGCGACGCCAACGGCAACACGATCCGCGTGAAGGACGTTGCACGCGTTGAGCTTGGCGGACTTTACTACAGCGTTACCTCAAAGGTTAACGGTCAGCCGGCCGTCATGATGATGGTCACCCAGACCGCAGGCTCTAACGCTACACAGATAGTCAACGACATCAAGGCCGTTATCGACGACCAGAGAACAATGCTTCCTCCGGGTGTCGAAATTGAGTACATGCAGGACGTAACCGAGTTCCTTTACGCTTCTATCGGCGACCTTGTCCACACTTTGTTCGAGGCGTTCATCCTCGTGTTCATCGTGGTTTACTTCTTCCTGCAGGACTTCCGCTCTACGCTCATCCCGCTTATCGCGGTGCCGGTGTCATTGGTAGGTACGTTCTTCTTCCTGAACGTGTTCGGATTCTCGCTCAACCTCCTTACGCTTTCAGCTCTGGTGCTCGCGATTGCGATAGTCGTCGATGACGCCATAGTGGTCGTCGAGGCCGTCCACGCTAAGCTCGACCTTGGTTACAAGTCAGCCCGCCAGGCCTCTATCGACGCTATGAACGAAATCTCAGGAGCTATTATCTCTATTACGCTTGTGATGTCAGCCGTGTTCATCCCGGTTTCATTCATCGGCGGAACTTCAGGTACGTTCTACAAGGAGTTCGGTATCACGATGGCTATCTCAATCGTAATCTCGGCTCTTAACGCGCTTACGCTGTCTCCGGCGCTGTGCGCCGTGCTCCTTAAGCCGAAGAACGAGGACGGAACCGAGCGCAAGCTGTCAATGTTAGACCGCTTCCACGCCGCGTTCAACGGTGCATATAATAAGGTACAGGACAAGTACACAAAGACTGTACGCAAACTGGTTGAAAAACCGGTTATAGCAATCATCGCTGTCGTTATCGGTGTTGCGGCACTTGTATTTACGGCAATGAACACCAAGACCGGTCTTGTTCCTGACGAGGATACGGGTACAGTGTTCTGTACGGTTTCTACCGACCCGGGTACATCTCTTACCAAAACTAACGAGGTAATGGACCAGGTTGACTCAATGCTTGCCACCAACCCGGCTATCGAGAGCCGTCTGCGTATCACCGGTTACAACTTCATCTCAGGACAAGGTACCAACCAGGGTACGTTCGTCATCAAGCTGAAGTCATTTGAGGAGCGTGACAAGGAAGAGGGATTCATGAAGTATTTCAACGTACACAGCATGGGTTCACAGATGGTTCTTGCCATGATTTACAAGCAGACAGCAGCCATCAAGGGTGCTCAGATATTGGCCTTCCAGCCGCCTATGGTGCAGGGATTCTCTGCTACCAACGGTCTGACGTTCTCTATGCTTGACCGTACCGGAGGTGATGTGAACAACTTCTTCCAAATCACTCAGAACTTCCTGACCGAACTTAACAAGCGTCCGGAAATCGGAACGGCCATGACATCTTACAACTCTCAGTACCCGCAATACCAGATTGACGTGAACGTTGAGAAATGTAAGCAAAGCGGCATTGACCCCAGCACAGTGCTCACGGCAATGCAGGGATACTACGGCGGCCTGTATGCGTCGAACTTCAACTCTTTCGGTAAGCTCTACCGTGTAATGATTCAGGCAGACCCGAAGATGCGTGAGGACCTTAAGAGTATGAACAATGTATATGTAAGGACAAGCAACGGCATGGCTCCCATCAACGAGTTCGTGACAATGACCAAGGTCTACGGCCCGCAGGAGATTGCCCGCTTCAACCTCTTCACATCTATTGACGTCAACGCTACCGCAGCCGACGGTTACTCTTCAGGTGACGCTATCCGCGCCATTGAGGAAGTGGCAAGCACCACTCTGCCAACCGGATTCGGCTATGAGTTCTCCGGTCTGACACGTTCTGAGCAGGAGTCGAGCAGCTCTACAATGATAATCTTCGCTCTCTGTCTTACCTTCGTGTACCTGATTCTGAGTGCGCAGTACGAAAGTTACCTCGTGCCTCTGTCGGTAATTCTGTCAATCCCGTTCGGTATCGCCGGCGCATTCATCTTCACCGACCTGTTCGGAAAGAACAACGATATCTACATGCAGATTGCGCTCATCATGCTTATCGGACTTTTGGCAAAGAACGCCATCCTTATCGTGCAGTTCGCTCTTGAACGAAGAAGAACCGGTATGGCTCTCTCTTGGGCGGCAGTGCTCGGTGCCCAGGCCCGTCTGCGTCCTATCTTGATGACCTCGTTGGCAATGATTATCGGTCTTATGCCTCTGCTTATCCCTATCGGAGTAGGTTATAACGGTAACATGACCATCGGCGCCGCCGCAATCGGAGGTATGCTTATAGGTATGATTTGCCAGCTATTGATAGTTCCGGTGCTCTTCTACATCTTCCAGTACTTGCAGGAGAAGGCTAAGCCTCTCGAGTTCGATGATGACAACGCAGCCGTTGACACAGAGCTGCTGCAGTACACTCGTGGAATTGATAATACGAAAAACGACAACAAATGATGAAAAGAAGTAATATTTTGATAATGGTTTCCGCAGCTGCCCTTCTGAGCAGCTGTGGAATCTACAACAAGTACGAGCGCCCCGATGTGAACGTCACCGGCATTGTACGCGACGTCACTTCCAACACCGACACGCTTGCGGTAACTGACACAACGAGCTTCGGCAACCTGCCGTGGCGCAGCGTGTTCACCGACCCGCAGCTGCAAGTACTCATAGAGAAGGGCCTCGAACACAACACTGACCTGCTCAACGCAGCCCTCAACGTGAAAATGGTTGAGGCACAGCTCACGGCAGCAAAACTGGCGTTTGTGCCGTCGTTCACGTTCTCCCCGTCGGGAACGATATCATCATGGGACGGCAGCAAGGCCACAAAGACATACTCACTGCCCATCAACGCAAGCTGGAGCATCGACCTGTTCGGCAACCTGCTCAACCAGAAGCGCAGCGCACAGATGGCCCTCTTGGCAACAAAGGACTATCAGCTCGTGGTCAAGACCAATCTTATAGCAAACATAGCCAACGCTTATTACACGCTGCTGATGCTTGACAAGCAGCTTGAGATAGTTGACAACATGACCAGCCTGACAAAGGACACATGGGACATGATGAAGCTTCAGAAAGAGCTTAACAACGCTAAAGAAACCAGCGTACAGAGCGCCGAGGCAAATTACTACTCTGTATTGGCACAGGCCGCTGACCTGAAACGCCAGATACGCGAGACCGAGAACTCACTCTCGCTGCTGTTAGGGCAGCAGGCCCAGGCTATAGCCCGCGGCCGCTTAGAGGACCAGTCGCTGCCGACGGAGTTCAGCACAGGCGTAAGTCTGCAACTGCTCAACAACCGTCCTGACGTTCACTATGCCGAGATGACGCTCGCGCAGTGCTTCTATGACACGCAGACCGCACGCTCACAGTTCTATCCGAACATAACAATCAGCGGTTCAGGCGCATTCACCAACAGCTCAGGTGTAGGTATAGTAAACCCGGGCAAATGGCTGCTTCAGGCTATCGGAAGCCTCGTTCAGCCCATATTCCAGAACGGTAAGCTCGTTGCCCAGCTGAAAGTGGCAAAGGCAACGCAGGAACAAGCCTACAACACTTGGCAGAATGCGGTACTCTCTGCAGGCAGTGAAGTAAGCAACGCGCTCGTGCTTTACAACTCGTCTGACGAGAAGAGCAAGCTCGAGGCAAAGCAGGTAGAAAGCCTGAAAAAGAACGTTGAATATACAAAAGACCTCTTCCACATGGGCGGAAGCACATATCTGGAGGTCATCACGGCCCAGCAGTCACTGCTCAATGCAGAACTGTCAAAAGTCCAGGACGACTTCTACAAGATGCAGGCAGTGGTCAATCTCTATTACGCCCTTGGCGGAGGAAGAGACTAAGTAATTCATAATTCATAATTCATAATTCATAATTGGGCGGGCGTTTACACCGCCGGAAGTTATGGATTGGGGATTATGAATTATGATAAAGCTCCACCTTCTGAGCCGGAAGGCATAATTACAAATTATGAATTATAAATTATGAATTAACAACATGATAAGTCCAAAAGCAGAAATAGACCCGAAAGCGAAAATCGGCAAGAACGTAACGATTTATCCTTTCGCTTACATCGAGGGCGATGTCGTGATTGGTGACGACTGCGTTATCTATCCCTTCGTAAGCATTATGAACGGCACGCGCATGGGACGCGGCAACACCGTGTACCAGAACTCTGTGCTTGCAGCCGTTCCGCAAGATTTCAATTTCAAGGGGGACGACTCTACTCTGATTATCGGCGACAACAATATCATACGTGAGAATGTGGTAATCAACCGCGCCACTTACAGCAGCGGACAGACCGTAATAGGCAACACCAACGTGCTGATGGAGGGCGTACACGTATCACACGACACCAAGATAAGCGACGACTGCGTGTTCGGCTACGGTACAAAGATAGCCGGTGACTGCTCAATAGAGAACGCCGTGATCTTCTCTTCAAACGTTATTGCCAATGCCGGTGTGCGCGTAGGACGCGGAGCAATGATACAGGGCGGATGCCGCATCAGCCGCGACGTGCCCCCGTACATCGTCGCAAGCGACAACCCCGTGAAGTACGGCGGCATCAACTCGTCAATTCTGTCAATGCACGGAATAACGCAGAAGGTGCAGGACCATATCGCCAACGCTTACCGTCTTGTGTTCCACGGCCAGACGAGCGTGTTCGACGCCGTAAGGCAGATTAAGGAGCAGGTGCCCGACGGCCCCGAGATACGCCACATAGCTGAATTCATCGAGGCCACAAAGCTCGGAATCATCAGCAAGATGTGGTAATTACAAGTACTGAATAAAGCAAAGGCGCACGCCCCGACGGGTGTGCGCCTTTGTTATATCTAAGGCCTTACGGCCATTCACCGACGGCTGAAGAGTATGCTCACTTACGCAGAAACTCCCTTATCCGCTCCTCGGGAATGCCGAAGTTGAAGTTATCCGTAGTGCCGAGCTTTGCAAAGTTGACGGCCACGAGATTACCATACTCATCAATGACGGGGCTTCCGCTCGACCCCTGCAGCGTGGGGATACTGTAGAGCAGGCGCTGGCCGTCGGGCAGCTGGGTCACCTTTCCGCTGGTCATCTGCACCTTGATACCCTGCTTGGTGTTGGCCAGCACGAGACCGGCGTTATACCCAATCATGTACAGCTGCTGGTCAATCTTCAGCGGACCGTCATCCCCGCTGTCGGTAAACAGCCGCGTTATAAGGTTGCCGCCGTCATCGTCGCCCCTGAGTCTGAACACATGCGTGCCCTCAGGAGTCTTCTTGTTCTTCAGCTGCAGCAGCGCGAGGTCAACGTCATCCTTGTCTGACGTGCGCACCACCACGCAGGGATTCTTCTCCAGAAAATCCCTGTCAGTAGTAACAAAAGTGTTATTATACGCGATGCCAAGCTCACAGACGGTCTGTATCCTGATGCCTTCAGGGTCAATGTTGCCGTCAATCTCGTCGCTTGTCTGCTTAAGAGCGTCGAAGCGCCGGCCCAGTTCATACTGCATGGCATTAATCTGCGAGAGGCGTTCCTCGTCAGTATGCACGTATCCGTAATAGTCAGTGTACATGCACGATGACTTCTCGTTCTCAAGACTCATGAACTGCTGCGTGAGCGATGTCATTTCGTCAGAGATGTATAATTTCATGATTTTCAGAATCTTTATCATGCTGCGGCGTGCCGTCACGGCGTCAATGTCGGGCCTGGCCACGTGGCGGTTGGTCATCATGGTGCCCTTATCGTCAATGAAGAAGGCCGTACCCGTAAGCATGGCACGCTTAGCCTGCGCCTCCTTCACGTCTGCCGTAAGGCCGCTTATGTCACCGTTCTCGTCAAGTCCGGTGAAATACAGCTTGCCGCCGTTAGGCAACATCAGTTCATAATAATACTCATTAAGCACCACGACAACGCCCGAGGATGTCTCGTTAAACAACTCCTCGGCCGATTTGCGGCCGTCGCACCCCGCCACAATGAGCGCGACCGAAAGCATGACAAACAGCTTTTTCATAATAATCATGGTTTAGCCGGACAGCCGACCCTTATCAACTAAGCCCGGGGTTCACATTATTTATTGATTTTGCAAGATAACGCAACACGGAAGCAAAGCCCTGACGAGAACGCTGTTTTACGGTTTGTCTCATCCGGCATGACTCAATATTTATGAATACAAAGATAATGTAAACTTGCCGAATCTCAAAATAAAACGGAGACAAACGGGCTTTCAGCATAATTAAAAGCGGCGGGAGCGCGCAGCCCTGAAGCATATATAAAAACAGCGGCCGAAAGTTTTATTATAACCTTCGGCCGCCTTTGCCTGGTCGGGATTACTGGACTCGAACCAGCGACCTCACGCCCCCCAGACGCGTGCGCTAACCAACTGCGCTAAATCCCGTTCCTTTAAGCGACTGCAAAAGTACAAGTTTATTTTTAAACGAGCAAACTTTTAATCAACTTTTTCTTATTTTCTGCGAAATTACGCTTGAAAGACAGATTTGCAGCCCGCCCCGGCCTGATTTGCAAAAGGCCGCAAAACGCGATGCAAAAGGCGGCCTTTCAGACCGCAAAAGGCCGTCTTTTACAAACCAAAAGGCCACCTTTTGCAACGCTCGTCATAACCGCCTGACTGTCAACACATTATAAAAAGCACGGCCAACCGGCTGTTTTTATGACCGGCAACTTTGATTTATCTGGAAAATTTAATATCTTTGCCGTGCTTAATACATAATCTAATAACAATTAACAACACCCTGAATCATGAAAAAAATCATCACTCTGACACTTGCCGCAGTACTTACAGCCGGCGTGCCCGTAAAGACCCAGGCCCGCGTAAAGCCGGCCGAGAAGCCGCGCATACTAATCAGCACCGACATAGGCGGCACTGACCCTGACGACAACCAGTCAATGGGCCACTTCCTTATGTACACTGACCAGTTTGATACTGAGGGCCTCGTGTCGTCACCATCATACGGCTCGGGCAGCAAAGAGGAAATACTGCGCATGATTGACCTGTATGAGCAGGACCTGCCCAAGCTGAGCAGGCACGCCGCGGGCATGGCCTCGCCTGACTATCTGCGCTCTATAACCAAGCAGGGACGCAGGGGCCCTGCCCCGCTATGCGGATATATGACGGCAACGGAGGGCTCTGACTGGATTGTGAAATGTGCCCGCCGCGAGAGCGACCGGCCGCTGTACGTGCTCGTATGGGGCGGACTTGACGACCTGGCCCAGGCCTTGCACGACGCTCCTGACATTGCAGACAAGATACGTGTGTACTGGATTGGCGGCCCAAACAAGAAGTGGAGCGTCAACAGCTACGTCTACATCGTAAAGAATTTTCCTGACTTATGGATGATTGAGAACAACGTTGCTTACCGCGCCTTCATACGTGACAGCAAAAACAACGACATGTACAACAACGGATTTTATGACCACTTTGCCAAAGACGCAGGCAATCTGGGTGCTGACTTCGGCTCGTATCTCGACGGCATACCTAAGATGGGCGATACGCCTTCACTGCTTTACATGATGGACGGCGACCCGTCAGACCCTGAAAAAGAATCGTGGGGCGGACAGTTTGAGCGGTGCACGCACAGCCCGAGAGTGGTGTTCAGCCGCACGGCCACGGCTCAAGACACCGTACAGAATTATGCCGTAATAGAGTTTCACATAAAAGGCCCGGTGCTCGACAAGTCAATGACAGGAAAGCCATGCGTTACCCTGACGATAGCAAAACAAAGCTGGGAGGGATACTATATGGGCGGAGGTGACTACATGGTGCGTTATTCCACCTACACGCTCGGCACCCTGCCCTACACCATAAAGTCTGAAATAAAGGACTTTCCCGAACAGAGCGGAGCCGTAACGATAGTGAACTCATGGCCCGGCAAGAAGCGGTCTACGGATTATAAGGTAGGCCGTCAGTGGTACACCGACCATAGTGCCCCTGCCCTCTTCCATACATATATGCAGGGAGGGGCCACTATCTACAAATGGCGCAAGGAAGTAATGGACGACTGGGGCCGGCGCTGGGCATGGCTGAAATAAGCCCGGCCGACAGTAAAGGGAAAGAAAAAGCAGGCAAGCTGACCGGCCCACGGGCCACGATGCTTGCCTGCTCTTTATTATAATGCACGTAAGTGCTTACTTAACCTGCACTACGAGATATTTGCTCGTGCTCCAGAACAGCTGCGGATTGGTGATGTGCAGGATGTACTGGTCTTGCTCGTCACGCTCCAGCTTGTAGCTGCTTGATGGGTGCATGGTCAGCAGTTTGGCTGACTTGCTGTACAGCTTGAGTGCCTTCAGGGTGCGTATGTCGCACTTGGTGAAATAGCTCTTGTTGAAGTTTGACTGCAACACCTTACCCTTTACGAGGATGTTCTGCTCCTTAAGCTCCTTCTTTGTGCCGAACACATACCATGCCGTGTTGAGCTGCTTGTCCTGGGCGTTAATGGTGTTGGCCTTCTTGGCGTTGTCGTCCTGCAGCGTGCTTACGTTCTTGTTAAGCGTGGACACGGTGCGGTCAAGCTCCTCTATGTGTATGTCCTTAGCCTCGAGCTGGGCGTAGAGGTCCTTTATATGATGGTCCTTGTCCTCCAGCTGCTTTGTAAGGTCTTCTATCGTTTTCTGCAGTTGTTCGCTCTTTATTGAGCCGTTCTTAACCTGCTGGCGCAGCTTGGCCAGCAAATCACGGTTCTCGGCCATGCGCTGCTGTATGAACTGGAGGTTCTCGCGTATCCGCTGCTGGCGGTTGGCTCCCTCGCCGTCCTTGGCCACGCTGACGCGGTTCTCGGCCTCGCTTATCTGCCGGAATCCCTCTTCTACCTCGTTAAGGATGCCCAGCATGTCGTTAATCTCGTTGTCTTTCTGCTCAAGAACCTTCTGCAACGAGTCGGCACGGCTCTCTTGCGGCAGGCCTGATGAAGACTTACCGTTGTCACATGCGACCAATGTAAAGATGCAGGCCGCCAGAAATAATACCTTTTTCATATTCTTATATTTTTGACGTTTGTATTTTTATCCGTTCACGTTTTCCTCTTCCTTATTTTTCATGCGGCGCCGGCTTTCTCTCAGGGCGGCCTTGTCTTCCTTTGACTTAGCGGCGTTACCCTCTACTACGATAACAAACTCGCCGCGCGGTTCAGACTCGCTGAAATGGGCTATGACCTCTGCCAGCGTACCGCGCACGCTCTCCTCATGAATCTTTGATATCTCACGGCATGCGCTTACGCGGCGGTCTTCACCAAAATATTCGGCAAACTGCTGAAGTGTCTTCAGCACCCGGTAAGGCGATTCGTAAAATATCATTGTGCGTGTTTCGTCCTTCAGCGCCTCAAGACGTGTGGCCCGGCCTTTCTTTTGAGGAAGAAAGCCCTCAAAACAAAAGCGGTCACAAGGCAGACCTGAAGATACAAGAGCGGGTACAAAGGCTGTCGCGCCGGGCAGACACTGCACCGTAACGCCGGCATTGACGGCCTCACGGACAAGGAAGAAGCCGGGATCGCTGATGCCCGGAGTGCCGGCGTCACTGATAAGGGCCACCGTCTGGCCGGCCCTGAGCCGCTCAACCACGGCGGCGGACGTGCCGTGTTCGTTGAACTTATGATGTGACATGAGCTTGTTGCCGATGCCGAAATGTTTTAACAGGATACCCGATGTACGGGTATCTTCAGCAAGAATGAGGTCAGCCTCCTTGAGTATGCGGACGGCTCTCATCGTCATATCCTCGAGATTACCCACCGGAGTGGGCACAATATATAGTAAGCCCATAATTCGTTACAAATATAGGTAAATAATCAACTACGGCAAAAAAACGCCGTAATTCTTTGCAATTTTTAAAACGTCTTTGTAATTTTGCGCCGAAATGGACAACAATATGACAGGCGAGGCACACCGCCCAGGAAGAATTGAAGTCGTATGCGGCTCGATGTTTTCAGGTAAGACGGAAGAGCTGATAAGACGGCTCAGACGCGCTGAATTCGCTAAACAGAAAGTGGAAATATTCAAGCCGGCTATCGACACCCGATATTCGGACGACGAGGTGGTAAGCCATGACCGCCATTCAATACCGAGCACGCCTGTTGACACGTCTTCATCCATACTTCTGCTGTCGTCAGACATCGAAGTAGTGGGCATTGACGAGGCCCAGTTTTTTGACAACGGGCTGGTAAACGTATGCAACGACCTTGCCAACAGAGGCATCCGCGTAATTGTGGCAGGGCTCGACATGGACTATAAGGGCGTACCGTTCGGCCCTATTCCTGAATTGTGCGCCATAGCGGATGAGGTAACCAAGGTTCATGCCATATGTGTGAAATGCGGCGCGGTGGCGTATGTCAGCCACAGGCTTGTGGCTAACGACAAGCGCGTAATGCTCGGCGAACAGAGTGAATACGAGCCTCTGTGCCGCGAATGTTACCGTAAGGCCGTAGAAGAGGAACGCCGGCACGACGGTAAGAATCATTAACCACTAATAACAACAGCCATGCTTGAAGAGAAAATAACATTCGACAAATTCATACGCTGGTCACTGACGGCCGTAATTGTAGTCATGGTGTTACTGCTGATGAACTATCTCAGCAGCGTGCTCCTGCCGTTCTTCGTAGCCTGGCTGCTGGCTTACCTTGTTTATCCGATAGTGAAATTCGTGCAATATAAAATGCACGTCCCCACCAGGGTGCTCTCAATCATAATCTCGCTTGTGTTCATCATTGCCGTAATCGGCGGCATATTCTATCTTATTGTGCCGCCCATGATAGAACAGTTTGACAAGCTGAGCGATGTAATCTCACGCTACCTGCACCAGAAAACCCACATCAACAATTTTCCGGTAGCCATACAGCAATGGCTGAACGAATACAAAGAGGACATTCAGCGATACTTACATCAGGAAGAAGTGGTGCAGGCCATCAAGGGTGCCATGCCCAAGGTGTTCTCAGTAATAGGACAGACTGCGAACGTGATACTTAGCATCGTGGCATCGCTCATAACCCTGCTGTACCTGTTTTTCATACTTCTTGACTATGAAAGACTTGCTTCAGGGTTCATAAAGATATTCCCGAAAAAGAACCGCCCGTTCTGGCATGTTCTGATAAACGACGTTGAACGTGAGATGAACAGTTACATCCGCGGTCAAAGTCTCGTAGCCCTTTGCATCGGAATACTCTTCTGCATCGGCTTCACTATTATCGGATTTCCGATGGCCATCGGCCTCGGCATACTTATCGGAATACTCAGCCTCATCCCTTATGTCCACGGCCTGGCATTTATTCCAATGATCATCCTGTCGCTGCTCAAGGCTGCTGACACAGGACAGAATTTCTGGATAATATTCGCCTCGGCTGCAGGCGTGTTCGTTATTGTACAAATCATTACCGACATGGTGCTCACACCGAAAATCATGGGTAAGGCCATGGGACTAAATCCGGCAGTAATCCTTCTCTCGCTCTCGGTATGGGGAGCTCTGCTCGGCTTCATCGGCCTCATTATCGCACTGCCACTTACCACATTAATCATCGCCTATTACCAACGGTATGTGACCAAAGACAACGTTGACCGGCAACAGCCCGCGACAGACGACAAATTATCCGCTACAGCATCAGAATCCATGCTGAACAATGGCGGAATAGCATCCGCAAGCACACAAAATAAAGAAAAATAGCTAAAAACAAGGCAAATAATTTGGCTGTTCAAGAAAAAAATCATACCTTTGCACACGCTTTACGAAACGTAATGAATAATCCGATCCGTTAGCTCAGCTGGTAGAGCACAACACTTTTAATGTTGGGGTCTTGGGTTCGAGCCCCAAACGGATCACATTTAGGAGCGCTTAACGGCGCTCCTTTTTTATTGATTATCAGCAAGTTACAAAGACGATGCGCTTTATCGGAGTGTGTAACGGTAGAAAATTATTGCTAAATACTTTGCATCTTTTTGGAAGTTTTTGCCGACGTACACAACTATGTAAGTACTTGTATGTTAGTAAATTACTCTCATACATCTAAACTGCGGATGAACTACAATGTGAAACGCTATTGTTTGGTTCATAAGACAAATGCCGTGAAAAATAGATAATAGTGTTATAAAAATAGCTGGAAAAATCATACCTTTACAGTCGCAAAACACAAGAATATGATAAATTCCAGCTTTCTAACCTTTGCGTTCGGTATCCAAGGATACATAAGCACAAGTTATCGCTACAAAGATAGCAAATTAGTATTGAATATCCAAAAACGTGATGACAAATTGTGCTGTCCGGCGTGTAAAAGCCGTAACGTGATAAAAAACGGCGTGACATACCGTGACTTCAAGACCGTCCCGATAGGTCACAGACCTGTATTACTGCATACGAAAATCCACCGTCTGCGTTGCAAGGACTGCGGCTGTGACAGGAATGGGCATGTCTACTTCGCCCATGGCAAACGCACCTATACGTCAAGACTGAAAAACATGGTCATGGACATGCTTGATATAACAACGGTAAAGGGAACAGCGGAGTTCCTGCACCTTACATGGGACACAGTAAAGGATATACACAAGAGACGCCGGTCCCGGAGGTATGCGAATCCGGACATAAGCGGTGTCAGAAATATTGGCATAGACGAGTTTGCCGTCAGAAAGGGCACTGTATACAAGACCATAGTCGTAGACCTGGACACAGGCCGCATAATACATGTCGGTGACGGTCGCGGCAAGGATGTGCTGAAGGA
>URRR01000011.1 GCA_900550365.1 uncultured Prevotella sp.
TCAAATATATCAAAACGCTATGCACCAGGCATTTACGAACAGGATAAGTGATATGTTCGATTCCTGGTGGTACCACTTGAAAATCAGAGAGTTACAGCGATGTAGCTCTCTTTTTTTATTGTTTTTACCCCTTGATTTCGCCCCAATATACGCAATCTGTGTAAACCAGCGTGTAAACCGTGGGAATTACAGTAAAAGCAGTTTGTTACAAGTCTAAGGTACTTAGTAACAATGAATCACCTCTAATGTTGAGAGTGACAAAAGACAGAAAAAGGAAATATGTCAGTCTGGGCATATCCATGAATCCTGCACATTGGGACTTCTCCAAGAATGAGCCAAAGGCAGATTGCCCCAACCGTGAATACATTGAAATGCTCATAGCGGACAAGATAAAAGAATACTCCGCTAAAATTATTGAGCTTAAAGCAACCAATCAAGAATTTACATCTACTTCTCTTGTGGAGAAAGTAAATGTGAAATGTACCAAACACAAGACGGTGGAAGTTGTCTTTCAAGAGTACATGGCTTCTCTTATAAAGGCTGGGCGCAAAAGTTATGCCTTATCAATCAAGCAAACATATAACTCCATTAAAGAGTTCTGCCATAGTCTTGACTTCTATTTCTCTGAAATGGATGTGAATTGGCTGAAACGATACGAGTTGTTTTTAAGAGAGCAACGGTTGGCAGAAAACACCATAGGCATACGTTTCAGAACTTTGCGAGCCATTTATAATGTGGCAATGGAAGAAGATGCAGTTTCACAGGATTGCTATCCATTCAAGAAGTTCAAAGTAGCAAGGCTTCATCAGGACACCATCAAACGTGCCTTGACAAAAGCAGATATAGAACGCATTTTATCCTATAAGTCCACTAACCGATACATGAGATTCCCTATTGACATCTTTGCATTCACCTATTATTGTGGCGGAATCAATTTCACTGATATAGCCAACCTCACCCAAGCAAACATTGTGGAGGACAAGTTAATCTACAAGCGTCAAAAGACCAAGAAACTGATTAAGATTCCACTTCAACCGCAAGCATTGTCACTTATCAAGAAGTACCACAATGCAGAATCCCCCTACCTGTTCCCTATTCTTTCACCATTTCATAAGACAGAAGAACAGAAAGCAAATAGAATACACAAGGTGATTACTAAGGTGAACGACCGTTTGAAGCAAATAGGCGAAGCATTGAATCTGCCTATTCCTCTTACTACATACGTTGCAAGGCACAGCCAAGCTACTGTAATGAAGAAAGCAGGAGTTTCTACGGCTGTAATACGTGAAATAATGGGGCATAGTTCTGAAAGAGTAACACAAATCTATCTTGACAGCTTTGACAATGAGCAAATTGATGAAGCTATGAAATCACTGTTTTAATGAAAATAATCCTGTTTATCCGAACGATAGACGGGATTATTTTCTAATTTTGTAGAAAAACAGCATTGATGGAAATATCCGACTTTTTAAGAAAACGAGAACCACTCCCTACATTGCCTGACGATTATAAAGAAAATGCAGAATGGGAAGAAGAAAGGTTATTCAATGCTTGGATAAAGAAATATCCGGCAGAAGAACATGCTAACATTAAAGAACGGTTACAATATATCCGAAAATACTTTTTGAGTTATCCTGATTTTGATGGTGAAGAATGGTTCCCATCCCAAGCAGCCATAAACTATTATGAACTTAGACAAGAAAGGCTTGAATACAGCAAGTTGTCGGAAGCAGATTTCTATTCACTGAAAGAAATACAGGAATCAATCAAGGAGTTAGGCATACAGCCAAAACCAACTTTTGAATTTATCGTTTATTTATGGGATATACTTAAAAGATGGTGGGAACATGGAGATGTAGAACCTGTGGCAGAAAGGATAAAGCGTCTGTTCGGCTTGATTGAGAAACAGCCTGACGACCGTCTCAAACTCGATGTAAGTGTTGGCAGGAGACATATAAAGTTTGAAAATGACAGATTCATAAAGTCTTTGTTTGCCGTTATCCTTAATTCTGATGTTGAGGGATTAAACAGTGTTGAAACCATCAAACCTGACAAACTTGAAATAGATTATATCTTGATAAAGACCCTGTTAGATAACCTCCCTATAAAATATACGAAAGAAAAGAAAGGCAAATACACAAAGGCGGAGAGGATTTTTTCTCTTAGCGTTCTTTGGCTAACAGGGGAAATTGCTCATGGAAAGAATGACAACCCATTAGATACGGAGACTTTTAATAATGGAACATTTGATTTGCTAATGAGAAGATATAAAGATATGCCATTACCAGCGGTATTTGCTCTGCATTAGAGTAAGAAAAGCGTGTTTTTCTTACTTGTAGTTGAGTCTTGAAGCCGTAGTAACTTTGCACCTGTAATCAAACAGCAGACCACACGTTGTGGATGACTTATCCCTGATTACATTACAAAGATGAAAAAAGAAAATTATTTTCAAGTCGAGGTTTTAGTAGGTAACGAAACTCGTAAGGTGGCTTTTGCCAAGGGCATTAACCGTGAAGTGAATTTTGCAAACGTCAAGAAACTCCTTGCTGAAATGGGTCTCAAAGGCTACCGCAAGGCTGAAATGGTACAAGTCATTCGTGCAGAGGATGCTATTGCCAATGGAGACATTGTGCTTATTGACATCAATGGCAATGAAATCGGCAAGGACAATGCGAATGGTTATTATCTCATTATTGACGGACAACACCGCGTTTATGCCGCTTCTATGCTCAACCGTGAACGTGAGAAACATGGAGAGCAAATTATCCAAGTGCCCGGCATACTCATAGAGCTTGCTGAGAATGAAAGCATAGCGGAATACATTTCTGCCGTAAACATCACAAAAATGCCGTGGAAAACAGATGATTATGTACGTGGTGCTGCCAATGTGAAACAAGAGGAATTGCTTGCAAAATACAAAGAGCTGATTAAGTCAGAGGACAACCCCAATGGATTCCCTTTAAGTACATTGAACATCATCTATTGCAATAACCCCAAAGCGATGAATAAGACAAGCCTGTCATTACTCTGTCAAGGCAAAGATGAGAAAGGCAGAGGTAAAGTGAAGAAGCCAATCATACCTGCTCACAATATAGAGCGTGGAAACCGCTTCATAACTCTTTGCGAGGAAAAAGGATTCTCCGCTAAAGACATTGCCAAGCGATACTTATCTGAAAGGTTTTCTGATTTATTCAATGAGGGTGGAGAAGAAAAAGCCTTTGACATATTCAGCCGGATAACACCTAATGACTGCCAAGCCATGCACAATGACAAGGGCAACCTCATAGAAGAAAAAGTGATTGAACAATTCCGATTGATTGAAAGCAGAATAGCGTAAACTACAAATGGATATGTCTTTCAGAGAATCCCCTTAACGGGGATTCCTGAAGCTATCTATAATAAAAATTTGAGCACATGATATTATATGAAAGGAAAGGGAATATGTACGAGTTTGTAACTCATACATGGAATCCTATAAAAGGTAAGTGTTACCACGATTGCAGTTATTGTTACATGAAGAAAATCAACCCTGATGCGCAGCCGGTTAGGCTTGTTAAAAATGAATTGCAAGGGGATTTTGGAGTAAATAAATTTATATTTGTAGGTAGCAGTACAGATATGTTCTCACAAGATGTAAAGGATGAATGGATAAAATCAGTCCTTGATTTTTGCGTTGAAAAGACCGCCAACCAATCACCGCAAGAAAGGACACGTTTTATGTTTCAGACAAAGAATCCACAACGCTTGTTGCAATTCATCAGCCATCCGTTATTTGATGTGAAAAGAAAGCAAGCCGTAGTTTGTACCACATTGGAAACAAACCGTCATTATCCTGATATTATGAACAATGCCCCACTCCCACAAGACAGGGCAGAAGCCATGAATGCCATAGCAAAATTAGGCATTGAAACTTTTGTGACGGTAGAGCCTATCATGGATTTTGACTTAGGCGAATTTGTGTCACTTGTCAAAAGATGCAATCCTCTGCAAGTCAATATTGGAATAAATACCAATGCAAATATAAAATTGCCCTGTCCTGCCATCGAAAAGATGATTAATTTGATACTCTTGCTAACGATATTTACAAAGGTGCATATCAAGAAGAATGCAAATAATGGAAACAATCTATGTAAATCGCTGATTCATAAAATAAAAAAGAACATATTCTTTGAACAACCAGTTCCTTAAAAAGTAAAGGGCATTCTGCATTATACAGTTTGCCCTCTATTTTATACAAACTCATAGCCACTTCCCCTATCACTATCTTCCAACGGAATCTTTGCAGGCTTTATCTTGATTCCAAACCTCTTTTCCAAATGGCTTGCTACTCCTTTCTGTCTGATTCCATATCTTGCATACACTTCTTCCATTTTTAATTTTATAGAATCTGTAAGCATCCTTGTTCCGACAGGGAAGATTGCTCTAAACTCCTTATAAAGATGAAAAGTTGCTTGCTTATTCATCACTTCATTTTTAAGATTCAGTTCCTTATAGCCAAGAGCCTTAATCCGTTCATAGCCTAACGAATCATAATACAGTTTCAAATCCTCATTTTGGCGTTCCATGACTTCATCAACCAATACAAACATACAGGTTTCTTTGTTCTTACGATACTCACAATAGCGTTTCATCCTATCGGCAAAACTTTCTTTCTTGATGATGCACTCCAACTGTTCCTCATAATCCGAATATACTTCATTTTCATTAACATCAAATCCACTATCTTCTAACTGTTTTCTAACCCTGATACCATCTGAATAGTTTTCTTTCTGCACATCATAAGAAAAGCAATCATTCAGATAAGCCATTCTATTGACTGAAAACTTTTGGTGGATTTCATCATAATAAACATAGCTCTTGCTAAACTTGTTGAGTTTTTGAGAATCAACCGTTTCTTTTATAAAGTCCTCTTTTAAGTCCTTGTCCGCTACGCTATTCTTATAATCCGCATTCTTGACAGACTTCTGCAACTTTGCATCTAATGCTGACTTATAAGAATTTTCTTCGTTTTCTCCCACATCCACATTAAAGATGAAAGTAGTCGTGTTCCTGAATGGATTACATTCCAACCTTTGCCGACCTGCTATTTGAGCCAATTCCGTAGCAATATCAATGGAAGTGTAGGCTTTCTTGTTGTCACTTATAACGAAAGTGGACGCAGAAGTTGAATAGAAGTCACACCCTGCAAAGGCTGTGGAAGTGCAAAACGTGAATTTCTTATGCTGCTCTCCTTTTAATGGAATACTGCCTATTCCAAAATCTCCACCCAACTTTTTTATAAGAATGTTGTTTTCTTCGCTGAAAGCGACTATGATATTCACTTCATCTGATTGCAGCCCCGCCTGCTTAATAATGTTAGCTATGTTGGTGACACTGTTCAAGAAGATAACACACTCTTTCGATACAATCTTTTCACCGTTTACAAGGATAGACGGATAAATACCATTTTGATAGTTCCTGACTATTTCAATAGCATTGTTTATCGGATTCTTCGATTGTACCCTTTTGACAAACCGTTTCTCTACATTGCTCCATTCCAATACGGTGTAGGGCATATCCTTGAACCAATCCATTTGCAACATATACTTGTCTGCAATGGGAGTGGCAGAAATATAAGTGACATACGGAAAACCTTTCAATGTTTCCAACAAGACTATTTCCGTTTCAGACTTGAAACCACTGTCTATTAGGATATACTGATATTCATCTACAACCACTCTCCAATCCGACCTGTCCTTGATAAGACCGTTCAGGCGTGGAACGGAATCATACGTTGTCAAAATCTTAGGCTTAGGACTGTTCCTTAGATAATCTTCTATCTCTCCATTCCTCACATCACCATAAACAGCCAAAGTTCCTTTATGCTGTTGGCACTTGTTTTTAATCAGGTTGATTCTTGGACTGCAAATGATGCTCTTGTGTTCATCTTCAATAGCAAGAGTGGTAGCACCACACCCTGTTATTCCTTTGTTTACAATACCTCTTGGCAGTTCAAAGCCTGCCCATTTATTCAAATAATTTACATCAGTTGGTACTTTTATCGTTTTGACCATAGAATAAAATTAAAAAATACAACATATCCACATCTTAGAATCTGTGTCCGATATTCTATCGGTTTAATCTTTATTATTAAGGAGGTCAGGACAAAAAATCAGACAGTCCAAAATATCTTGAAGTCAATCTATCTTTCTAAGGACATCAGGAAAGAAAATCAGACAGCACCCACAAAATAAAACCGAAACGCATAGTTTCCGGCTTTATTCCCATCTGCAATAGGTGGATATGTCGATTTTCTAATTGAGAGAGGTCAGAAAGTAAAATACCCCTTTCTGAATCCTTAGCAATCAAATATATACAACTTTTCGGACACTTCCAAACGATTATACCGCCAACCCTAAAAACAACACCTCACACACTGTTTACATCCACATCTTAACAGTCAAGCTGCGTCAGCTATACTATTCAGCCAAAAATAGTACCTTTTTCGCAATAATCCACGCTTATAAGGGTGGAGTTGAAAAAAGTACCACCAATCATTAAACCTGTTACACTTTATGTCCGGCAGATAGATTTTGCCTAATTTGCCTTTTATGATAAACATAGGCTTTAAATCTTATACATGTAGCAAAACTCAATTCTAATTCGCAATATCCTCTTTCCAACTAAAAAGCGACATGCAGCGTAAAACAAGAATTTATGCCCATCAAAAAATACGGGAAGTGTTACATACAAGCGACTGCATCTCTAAAAGTCCCCCCCTCCCCATAAGTGGAATGGTAAAAGCAAAACTTATCCGATATGTACAGGAGAAATATAACCTATCCTGTTATAAACATCTACAACTATATGACAATGAAAATCATTGTCCTTGAATCAATAACACTTAATCCCAATTCAATTATGGAAGCAACATTATTATCCGTACCAATGGTACAAAATCATTCATCGTTCGCAGAAGAAGCAGAGTACGTGAACTTTGAGGAAGTGAGAGAGGAAGAAAAGGTTTCTATCAAGTCCAATGTGAATTTCTTGGAAGCCAACACTTCTGAAATCTCCATTGAGGAACTGACCAGCCAATGTGTGGTGCCTACTTGGGCTAATCAGGAGCTGACTATCTCACATCAGGACTTTATCCGCACTGTGCAAGAAGCAGCGCAGACTATGTTCAGCGGTGAGACAATCAATGAGCCTGCAATCCGTGTGTCGCACATTGTTCGTGGTCGTGTTCCGTCCGCACTTGGCAAGAAAGCAAGTGAACTTCTTGAATCTGAAAAGACACAGTTTTACCAAAGACTTGCTTTTGCTTTCACCATTCCCACTATCCATGAAAAGGTGAACGGTCAGAAGCTGGAGCTTTGCATTGGAGGTGTCCGTAACTATTCAGACCTGAACCTTTACAGGGCTAACAAAGGCTTGGAGAAGTTCTCTGCCTTTATCGGTTGGAGGGTTAACATCTGTTCCAATCAAGTCCTTACAGGGGATGGGGTGAAGCTGTCCTTAGAGGTGATGAACCTGAACGACCTTTATAAAGCTGTTCTTGAACTGTTCTACAACTTCAACCCTGCGAGGGAGATTCATTTAATGCAGACCTTATCACAGTCTTATCTGACAGAGACCCAGTTTGCGCAGATAGTAGGCAGGATGAGATTATATCAGGCTCTCCCTAATGGCTATCAAAGGTCTGTTCCACGATTGCTGATAACGGACAGTCAGATAAACAATGTCTGCCGTGACTACTTCACCAATCCAAACTTTGGAGCTAAGGGAAACACCATCTCCATGTTTGACTTCCACAACCTACTCACAGAAGCTAACAAGAGCAGTTACATTGACACCTATCTACAAAGGGCTGTGAACGCAACGGAAGTGGCGGTAGGAATCAACAACGCCTTGCATGGAGATACGAAATACGCTTGGTTCTTGGGCTAAGTGTGTGTTGATTCACTTTGATAATTGGGCATTCCTCTTTAATGAGGAGTGTCCAATTTTTCTTCCTGAGTTACTTAAATAAACAGATAAAGACCTATATAAAAATGGACATACAGAATAGCAGGGAATTTAAGGCTGCAAAGGATTTGGAGAGAGCTATGAATGATTATGGCTGGAATCCTCAAAAATTTGCTGAGAGTACAGGTTATTTTCACCGGACTTTACAACAAAATTTAGTAAAGACGATTGTAGCCATTATAAGAATGGTGGGCAGTGAGAACTATGGGACAGACCTTAGAAACAAGGCTTCCCATGAGCTTTGTAAAAGGATAGTGGAAAGTGGTCTGTTGGATGATACATATCTGCCTTTCATCTAAAAAGCTGTTATTTAGCAATAATCTGCAAATTTCTGCTGTTTTTGCATTGATATTAAACGCTTTTCCGTACCTTTGTAGCTGACTTCCGTAAGGTTGTCAGACATAAGAGAACGAAGAGCGTTATTGAAACTTTCTTGTTCAGTCAAATTCTCGCAAAGTTTGAATAGGGACAAAGAGGGTAGCAACAACGCTCACGCTACGGATATATACTATCCCAAAAGGGAGAACTATATACTCGCATGGCGTGAGTGGCTGTTGCTTATCTGTCCCACGGCAATGCGAGAAGCCTGACTGAAAGATAAGCATAGATACAGTCCTCACGCCTTTCGCATTTAACAACTTAGCCGTTCCAACGGAGGATGAGGGACAGTCGTATATATGAAGCAAACTCTTCCAAAGTTGGTTTTTTTGTTATTTGTTGTTTTTTTGAGTACAACTAATTTAATAGCCGCACCGGAAGATTATGGAAGAGACTACATACTTCGTGGTGAAAATCAAATTGCGACATTTTTAAACATTCTTTTTTGGGGTGGTCTATTTCTTTGTTTGATATTTCTCCTATTAAGAAGCGCCTATTATAAGATGAAAGACAATATAGATATAGTGGAGGAAGATGAAACGAAAAGCAAAAATAAAAATAAGATGCAACATTATCCGCCCATAATATCTTGTCCTGACTGCATGGGACGTGGTTGGATTAAAGGAGATGAAATCAATTTCTACGAGCTTCCTGTATGCTCTCATTGTAATGGATTTGGAAAAGTACTCACCCAAGAATTGCGAGAATTAATAAACGAGATAGAAAATGAAGATAAACGTAATGAAGAAAGGAAGAAAATAGAAAAAACTGAGCAGGACAAAATAGAAATGGAAGAGAGAGCTAAATATCAGAATAAAAAACGAAGAATTGGAGATTTTGAATATACGATAACCACTTTGCTCAACATGGACTATGAAACATTTGATGGGATTTACATGAAATCACTAAATGAATGCAACAATATTATTCTTGAATACCAAGAAAAAATGAAAGAAAATTCTTGTACACATTGTGAGGGAAATAATAAAAGCTGCACTTATGGAAAAGGATATATTCTCACTGAGGAAATGAAAGAACTAATTGAAAGAATTAGAATAAGAAGAAGAGAGAATATGGATTTTTATAAAGGATATTCACTATTTGGGAGAGGAAAAGACAAATTGAAAGCAAATATATTTCATTACACAACTCCTACCCCTTTACGTGAATCGCTTTATAAAAAGATGAAAATGACGCCAAAATGTCCTTACTGCAAAGGAACAGGTAAAATTATGGGGTCTGATATTGTAAGAATATCAAAATATGAGAATAAAAACAATCCTACTAATGATAGCTACTTCATAAAGGAAATATGTAAAAAATGCAATGGAACGGGCTTTATAAGGGGCAACTAATTCACTATTTTTGTACTAAAAAACTTCGCAAACATGATACCAAAAGAATTTTATAAAGAACGAATGCCTCTTTATACTGAGGGGTTTGACACGGAAATATACAGTGCCGTTCAACAACCTAATAGTTATAGAATAGACATCAGATATGATGAAAAATTCAACAACTATGTTTATTTCTTTAAGATATTTGGGATAGATGGCAAACTTTTAACCATAAATGGATGGACATTAGTTAAATCAAGTTTTCAAAAGAATTGGTACGAGAATCTTAGCCCATACGTTACAATAAAAGATTCACAAGGAATAGTCCTTGATGATTACCGATTGGAAATGCCGTTCGCTAAAACAGAACCTAACAATGGTGGAGAAATAGAAAACAGGCTTAGAGAAATATTCCATTTTATGAAATACATATCAAAATTCCAAAGTCTTTATGATTTTGAAACTGTACATAAAGCACCTCTTTCAAATATTTACGATGTAATGCACTTTTATTTAGAATGCCTGAAAATAAGGAACAGATTGCCGCAAGAAGCACAAACGTACATAACAGACACCATAAAAACAAGATTTGAGAATTATCTTGATGCAGTAAATAAATAGGATTAAATTTATAACATTTGAAATGGAAACGAAGTTCTTAAAATACGTACATAGTTTACACATAAATGATGTAATCGATAATGCCAAGTACATTTTAGAAGATTCTAATTGGAATGATTACGGATATTACACTCGTTATGGTTTATATCTGCCAATAATAGATAATACCAGACTGGCATTAGCAGGATTGTTTATCCTGAAATATAGACTTAACATTGATGAGGTGCATTGGTTTAGTGAAGAACGTCGAAATTTCACCACTTTTATATGCAATATTGAGAGTGCATATAATCTTCTTTTATTCCTCTCTCCCATAGAAAGAAAAGAGCTCATAAGCAAGCTCAACATACAATTTGACAATAGATTTGTCAAGAATGAGCAAGCCTACAAAATTTCTATACTTAGAGATAAAAGTGAAGAATCTTTTTTGAGTGAGCAGAAAGAAATTGAAAAGATTGTAACTTGCCCTTTAGATATAGCAAATGCAATATCTATGCAAAAAGAAAAATTGAAAACTTATATTCAGGCTGATTTATGAATCATAAGATAAAATGGAGGATATTCCATTTTACAATGTTAGTGTTGCTATTTGTGAGTTGCGGAAACAAACAGCAATCAACAAATACTGCCATAGACAGCTTGATAGTCGGCAAGTGGGAAATGGTAGAATATGGAGGTGGTAGTGTAAATGCACTTGACACCATTTCATTTTATGAGAATGGCAAAATGGATTATCCATTTGAAACAGGCGAATTTACCTACCACTTTATAACATCTGATTCTTTGGCTATCTATAATCATGGCTTTGGAGAACAGCATTATAAGATTCTCAAACTATCCAATGACAGCCTAATAAAGCAACTTAGACGGCAAAGGATATATACTGACAGCATTGACGAGCCTGTAATTGGAGAAATTGAAAAATACATAAAAGTAACAGACAAGTAACAATTTATTCATTTAACATAAAGACAAAAAAACAAATGAAAGCATTAAGATTTATTGGAATGCTCTTAGCTCTTGTGGCATTGAGCATAAGCCCCACAACAAGTAATGCACAGACTTATAAAGGCTCTATTGAGGGTGGCAGAACACTTCATACAGACGATATAGGTCTGTTTAGTACCACAGACATCTACACAACACATGGTGTTCAATTCAATCCATACTTCTATGTGGGTGCAGGTGCAGGAGTTAGATTAGGAGACGGCTATACAGCCATTCCCATATATGCAGATGTTAAATACACCATTCTCAAAAAGAAAGTTTCTCCTTTTATTGATGCGAAGATAGGATATAGCGTACTTGATGCGTCTGGCTTTTATATGAATCCAGGAGTAGGTGTTAATTGGAACTTCTACAAAAAGTTATCCGTGTTCTTAAAAGTTGGATATACCTATAATGCCAACTCTTATGATGGTTGGATGAAGCCAAATGAAATGGGATGGGTTTCAGTAGAAAACAAGACGGACATCTATCCTCATGGCGTGTCTGTTTCTATTGGCTTCGGCTTCTAAAAACTACCTAATGAGAAAGAAGAAATACAGAATCATATTACTATGTTTGGTAACGGTATTTCTGATAATCATTCTAAGCTGTTACCTGTTGGTTTGCATCAATGCAAAAGGAAAGACCTTTAATGATGTTCAAGATATACCCTTTAATGAAGTAGGTCTGTTATTAGGTACTTCCCCCGTTACTTCTAATGGTGAGCATAACTACTACTTTGATGAAAGAATCAAAGCTACTGCAACGCTTTACCATAGTGGAAAGATAAAAAGGATTATAGCAAGTGGAGGTGATTATTCAAATAATGGAGGATGCAATGAATTGATAGCGATGAGAGATGCTTTGATAAAGCAGGGAGTACCCGACAGCTTGATTTCCTTAGACTATCAAGGGACACGTACCCTGCATTCGATAGCCAAAGTTAAGAATTTGGGAAGCATTACTATCATTTCACAGAAGTACCACAATGAAAGAGCCATATATCTTGCAGAACATTATGACTTGCAAGCTGTGGCTTACAATGCCACAATGCCAAACATTGCAAAGAAGAAGATACGGAACATTTCAAGAGAATTTCTTGCAAGGGTAAAATTGTTTATAGACTTAATGAGTTCTGAATAAATGTCTAATTTTTCTTCTTGACATTCTTAAAAGAAGAATTGATACAGGTTGAAAATCGGACATAAAAACGAGGGGACTTTTTTTGAAAGAAGTCCATTTTATAGGGAGAATTAGAATAAAGTACCACTTAGAAAATCACAGACATAACAGCATTATAAGGTTGTTTTCCAACATCAAATGATAGTTTCTCACAGAAATACACTATATTTGCACTTGATACAATACTAAAGGCTCAATGAATGACAAGGTAACATATTGGATTGAGATGTCAGATTATGATTTTGACACGGCAAAGGCTATGCTTGAAACCAAGCGTTACCTTTATGTGGCTTTCATGTGCCACCAAACCATAGAGAAGATACTCAAAGCATATTGGAGCAAAGTGTTGGAAGAACCACCTTTGAAGATTCATAGCTTATCAAGACTTGCCGAGAAAAGCGGTTTAGACAAGGATATGTCAGAGGAACAGACTGACTTTATAGACGAGCTTGAACCCTTGAACATAGAAGCACGTTATCCCTCATATAAGGAGCGGTTAATGAAAAGTCTGACTTCTGACCGTTGCAAAGAACTGATAGAACAAACTGATAAATTAAGAACATGGATAAAGAGCAAGCTATAAAATTGGCACAACGCTATAAGGCAGCGGTAGCAGAACGGTTGCCCTTAAAGGCTCTTTACCTTTATGGCTCATACAGCAAAGGCAACCATACAGAGGACAGCGACATAGATATTGCCGTTGTGGTGGAACACATGAGCGATGATTATTTTGAGGACACACCTTTATTGTGGAAACTGAAACGTAAGATAAGCAATCTTATAGAGCCAATTCTACTTACAGAAGATACTAACAATCCACTCTATGCTGATATTCTCAAAACAGGCATATTGATATAAACAGAAATATAGAGAACCTATCCAATATAGGAAAGCTATATCTATATGAGATAAGTAATACATTTATTAACAATTACAGTTTGTGTAAACCGAGGTGTAAACTAAGGTGAGTAAACAATAAGATTACGAGTGGTTCTTACAACTCTACTGATTCATAAAGTGCCATAGCTCAGTTGGTTGCATCCAAAAGTGAGCGTCAGCGAGCTTTCGGATGCCGAAGATGAGCAAAGGACTGAAAATCCTTGTGTCCCCGGTTCGATTCCTGGTGGTACCACAAAGAAACGGTTGAAAATCATGAAATCCGCTGAAATACAGGCTATTTCAGCGGATTTTTTTGTATCCTTAAACATAAAAAGCCGCTGATTTATGCAATAAGAAGTTGCCGGTTCGGTGGCTTTTACAGAGCCCCCTGAAAAAACCACCGATTGCACGATACTTCACTTATTTTCAGGCATTTACAGAGTTGTCTTGCAGGTAAAACCGGTTAACTTTACCGACCCGGCCGGATGATATGCGAATATATGATTTGCAGGTCCTCCGCTTAACGAGAAAAGATGTCTAACCCATAAAAATCAATGTCATGAGACAAGGAACAATGAATATTCTGTTTTTCGTGTTGAAAACGAAACTCCTGAAAAACGAGGAGGCACCAATCCTGATGCGCGTCACAATCAACGGCCAATACGGCGAGGTACGCATACATTTTAGTTGACATTTTATAAGGGGTACGCATTGACAAAGTGTACTCCTTTTTGCTTTTCTCCGCCCTACTTACTTCCGCTTGCAGATTTAGCAGGCCGGCCTATGATGCGGACAAGGCTGCCTTGCCGCAACCTGCCGGCCCGCTATGTAGCAAGCGTGAAACAAGCATGGCGGCTCAAAGTCGTAATTGTCAGACAAAAAAGAAAAGCAATGGAAAGAAGACAGACAGCAGGAAACATCCTGTAAACAGACAGGCACGAAATGGCGTGGCTGTCACTGAAGGCAGACATCAGGCGCAGCCTTGGCATAATAAACGCCATAGACGCAGGTAAGGCAAAAGGCTACAACCGCTCGCTGTTCGTGGGAAGCATCTTGAACAAGGTGGGCACTTTTGCCAGAAAAGGGAATGTTGACATGGCAGAAGCATCTGCATTGAGCGCGGATGCAGCCTTACAGACCTGACACTGGCCGTCGGCGATGCGCTGGACTACTTCGGTTACGGCCCTGATGCCGGCCTCGTCGTCGGCTATGGGTAAATCGTTTTCAATGTTATTTTCACAATCCAAACCGCAACATTAAGGATGAAAATGGTTACTTTTGTACCGGTGCGGCACGCACCCGCAAGCCAAGGGCCAGACACATGTCTTGCAAAAGGCGGCATTTGACGCTGCAATTTGCCGCCTTTTACCGCCTGAAAGACGGCAAATCGGAAGCCCAAAGGCGGCCTTTTGCAGGGTTGTCCGTAATCGCTTGATTGTCAACTAATTACAGTCAGCCGAAAAACGAGACCCATATCGCGCTTTATTTTACAAAAAGACATTGTCTTTGATACTGACAAACAATAAACCGAAAACGAAGATGAAAGACCAGTTATATATTTGCATTGCCGATAATAAATATTCAGGCGTATGAAATTCTAAATATTAAGAAAGCATTGGCTGCGTGACAGTAGTTACAACCATTCTCCGATAAGGATAGGGAAAAACTTAACCGTCGTTTTATAGTGGACTTATATCGAATTCACGTTTGTTTACGGTGTACCGCACAAACCGTGCCCAAACGCCTCCCGGTCTATATGGATTTGCCGTTTTGTTGAACATATATTTTTACGTCTGTATGCGTTCCGGGGCGGACAATATTTGCCCGATATACGCAAACAGGGCGGCAGACATTACATCTGCCGCCCTGCTGTTATTCAGCCAGAGCCTGTGCGCTGAACGTCAGGCCGCACCGTCAGTTGTTCTTGCTGACGAAGATGGCGTTCTTTATCTCAATTGTCTCGCCGTAGGTGAGGTGGGCACCGATGACGGTGATGTTGTCGCCTACCTTGAGCCCGCTGTTTGCAACGAAGTCGTATCTCGCGTCGCCCTCGGCTCCATAGCCGGGATAGAGGCCGTAGAGGTAGAGCTCGTGAGTGCCGTCAGAGATGTAGACGTTGCCGTAGTGGTCGTTGGCTATCTTTGTGATGGTGCCTGTCACCATGTAGTTGTCGTCGCTGTCGGGCAGGGTCATGAAGTCGGCCAGAGAGATGGTTGTAGTCGGGTTTACGTCTGTGACGTCGCCGCCAACCAGCTCAACGGTGCCGTTGTAGGTGTCGTGAGTGCCGACCACTGTCACTATGTCGCCGTCCTTTACGCCCTTCTCGGCGCCGTTTGTGCTTCTGTAAACCAGCGTGGAGCCGCTCCAGTCGGTCAGCGTGAAGGTGCCGTTGCTCTGAACGTCAGTTGCCACTCCGGCAAGCCTGTACTGTGCCTCGCCGTCGGCAGCCTCGTTGAACTCTTTTACCGAGACGTCCTGTATGCCGCCTTCCTGGGTGATGGTGGTCTGCGTAGTGTAGGCCTTACCGTCAGACATTGTGCTGAGAGTAAGCTCTGTGGAGCGTTTGCCGCCTTCGTTGGCTGTGGCCTTGAAGGTGACTTTGGCCGAAGTGCCGCTCTGATTTACGGAGGCTATGGTGAGCCAGTCCTTGGCATCTTCGGGAATGTCTACTGACACGCCGTCGCCCTTGGTGGTGACAAAGACTGTGATTTCGCCGCCTTCCTTGGCGATTGATTCGGTTGAGAGCGAGTCAACCTTGATAAGGCTCTTGTTGATGTTCACGACAGTGACGTTCACCAGCTCTACCGTTCCGTTGTAAGTCTGCTTCGGGCCCTGCACGGTGATTTCGTCGCCTGCGTCAATGCCGAGGCTGAGGAAGTTCTTCTCGTTGCCGTCAGCGTCAAGAGTTCCGTAGATGTAGATCTCGCCCGTGCCGTCGTTGAGGTAGAGGTTGCCGTACTCCGTGTTGGATATTGCCGTCACGGTACCTGTCACCTGGTATGTCTTGTTGTCAGGGCCGGCCAGCACTTCGGCACAGGTGGCGGTCGTAATGCTTACTTCGCCTTGTATCACATAAATGTGCTGCACCTTGCCGTTGCAGGTTATTGTCATCGCGTCAGAGTTGCGGCCGCCCGTGTATGCATCGGCCTCGAGTATAAGCTCAGTCTCGCCGGCTGTTCCTTCAGAAGCTGAGGGAGTGATCCAGTCGGGCACGTTCTCAAGTTTCCAGTCAGCCTTAGCCGTTACAGTGATAGTGTCGCTGCCGCCTGCCTCGGGAATGGACACGTAAGATTTTGATACCTGCAGGTCATTAAGCAGAGTGATGTCGTCGTCTTCCGAGCAGCCCGTAAAGAGAGCCACGACACTCAGCAGAAGCAGGAAAAATATGTTTTTAAGTTTCATAATGATACTTTCTGTTTAAAGATTTTTAGTTGAATGTGTACTTAACGCCGATAGACATATACCAGCATTGGCCGATGGCGTGGTTGGCTGTCCATGTCTGTGTAGAGCCGTTTATTGATGAAGGAGTAGAGAATACGGCGTAGCCGTCGGCGTCAACGCCTTCATATTTCAGTATCTTGGCCTCAGTTCCGATAGCCGGGTTGAGGGTCTTTGCCACGCCCCATGAAGAGTTGAAGAGGTTGCCCACATTCTTGATGTCCATGCTGAGTGTCAGCATGTGCTTGGTCTTTCCTATGTTCAGCATGAAGTCGTGCTTATAGCTGAAGTCGAAGCGGTGAACCCACGGAGAGTAAACGCTGTATGCCTCGGCGTACTCGCCCTGATGCTTCTTCAGGTAGCTGTTGTTGTGTACGTAAGCCATGAAGCGGTCACGGTCGTCAGTTGTCTTGAAGCGGAACTCGTTGTTGGCCACCTGCTCGTCGGTAGGAATGTATATCGGGTCGTAAGACTGGCCGTCGCCGTTCATGTCGTTCTGGAGCATGTAGGTGTAGTTGTATGTTCCGCGCCATCCCTCGTAGATCAGGCTGAAGTGGTTGTGGCACTTGTCGTGTGCCGTAATCTGTGCTATCACACGGTCAGGTTCGACATACTGTGAGTTGTGCAGCTTGATGTTGTTGGGGCCTTCCACTGACGGCAGGTAGGCGATTGTGGAAGAAGCGTTAGAGCCGGGCATGCCTGTAAGCTCCTTTGAGCAGGTGTGCGTGTAGGCAGCCATGATGTCGATGTACCTTGAAGGAGAGGCGTTCAATGAGACGCTTGCGCTCCATCCGTAGCCCTTGCTCGTGTTTGACAGCACGTAGGCAGGCACCTTGCCGTCGGTGTATCCGGTCGGGAAAATCGGACGGTTGTCAACTCCGTTGAAGCGTGCGAAGCCGCCTACGTCAGGAATTGACCAGTCCTGCATGGTTACGCCGTGTATAGTCTTGTTGAAGATACCTTCTACTGAAACCGTCAACGGGAAGCCGACAGGCACAACGTAGTCGATTGCCAGAGATGTCTTCCATACCTCAGGCATCTTGAAGTCGGGGTCGACGGCGGAGATGGATGAGGGCAGCGTTCCGTCCTCAGGCCTGATTGTTGAAGGATAGCCGAGGCCGAACAGCTTCTGTTGCAGGGCGCTGATTGTAGGATAACCGTTCTCGTTGGTTACAAGTCCGCCCGCAAACTCGCTCATGCTGAAGCCGTGGCTTGCTGCGTTGGCGGCGTTGATGATGGCCTGGTACTGCACCATACCTGAGTTTGTCGGCATGTTGGTGAAGAACACCAGCGGCAGGCGGCCCTGGAATATACCTGAACCTCCGCGCAGCTTAAGCGTCTTGTTGCCAAACACATCCCACACGAAGCCGACACGCGGGGCTACAGTGAGGTTGGAGCCGGGCCATTTGCCAGTGTCTATGTGGCGGCCGTCGTAGTCGAGGTCATATATTGCCTTGTTGGTCATCAGGTCGTCGTTGTTGAAGAACATATCGTCGAAACGCAGGCCGTAGGTCAGCTTGAAGCGCGGGTTTACAGACCATTCGTCCTGTATGTAGATTCCGAGTGTGTTGAAGCGTACTGTAGCTGCCGGGTCTGACTTGCCGTCATAGCCGTATGTAAGGTTCACAATCTCAGGAGCGGCGCCGTTTAAGAAGTCGTCAAGAGAGTAATAGCGGTAGTAGCCGCTTCCGTTTCTCATGTATGAGTTGAGCGCCATCTGATGCTCGAACTTGGCGCCGAGCATGATCTTGTGGCTGCCTGCATAGTATGTGACATCGTCCTTGATGTTCCAGACGGTGTTGCGCACGGCGTTGTTGTGTGTGAAGAGTTCCTTTCCGAGCGAGATGTACGGAGTGTTCGTGCCGGTGCCGTCCATAATGTCGATGAACGGGAAGTCGGCAGAATTTGTGAAGCGTACGTCGTCCAGCTTGGAATAGGTTGCCAGGAACTGGTTTGACAGATTGTCAGAGAAGCGGCTGTTCAGGTCGATTGAGAAAGAGTGTACGAGGTTGTCAATTGCGTACATAGAGTTGGCGTAGCTCATCGACATCTGTGAGAATCGTCCGTAAGCGGCGCGGGTGCCGCCGTCCATTGAAGATGAGTTGGTCGGGTTCCAGCCACGGTTCTTTGTGTAGTTGTAGCGGAAAGACAGGTGGTGCATGTTAGTGATGTTCCAGTCCAGGCGCGCAAGGAGCTTGTAGTTGTTCTCGTCTGCGGGGAAGTTTGTCCATGAACCTGTATCGTATCCGTATTTGTCTCTTACAAAATTTGACACTTTCTCAAGGTCGGCGAGGGTAGTGCGGGAGATGTAGTTGTCAGCGTCTGCTACTCCGTCGGCAGAGCCTCGCCAGCGGTTTACTATTGTAGGAGTCTGGCTCATCTCTCCGTTGACGAAGAAGAACAGCTTGTTCTTGATAATCGGGCCTCCCAGGGTGAAGCCGTAGGTGGTCTTCTGGTCTCTCTCACGTGCGCCTGAAATCTGCTCGCGGTCCACCGCGTCGCCGCGCATATTCTCGTTCTGGTGGTAGATGTAGGCCGTACCCTTGAATGTGTTGGTACCTGACTTTGTGATGGCGTTAACGCCGCCGCCTATGAAGTTGGTCTCGCGGACGTCATAGGGAGAGATCACTACCTGCATTTCCGCTATCGCGTCGATTGAGATAGGGTTGCCGCCTCCGGGCAGACCGTCGCTCAGACCGAAGTTGTTGTTGAAGTTCGCACCGTCAACCGTGAAGTTAGCCGTACGTCCGTCAGTTCCGGCGAAGCTCATGCCGTTGCCGCCATAAGGAGACAGACGGGTGAAGTCAGTGATTGAGCGGCTTACCGTCGGCATGTTTTCCATCTGGCTGAGGCCGATGTTTGTAGAAGCCCCTGTCTTCTCAGCAGTGAACTTGGTAGCCTTGGCTGAGACAACAACCTCGCCGAGTTCCTTAGAGTCCTCTTCAAGGTTGACATTCAGGTTGTATGACTCGGCAAGCTGCAGGGTCACATCCTTGGTCACACTTGTGGTGTAGCCGATGTAACTTACTGTAATCGTGTAAGGACCGCCTACACGCATACCGTTGATTGAGTAACGGCCACTTGTGTTCACCACTGTGTTATAAGTGGTTCCTGATGGCTCGTGTACTGCTGTGATGGTAGCACCGATGGCTTTGTCGTCACCGGCCGTTACCATACCGTTGATTCCTGATGTTGTCATCTGTGCCAGCAGTCTGGTTGTCATGAACAACATCAACACGAATAGAATACCTAAACGTTTTTGCATACTGTTTTTATTTGAAGTTAAAGATATGAATGAGTTTCCTAAAACAATACATTATTATTAATGTTATCTGATGAAATTTAATACCTGAGCGTTACCCTATTTAAATTCGACATGCAAAATTACCTAAAAATTTAATATTTTGTGTTACAAGATGATTAAAATTACATCTGAACACTTAATTATCACAAAAAAATGAGCTTCAGATATTTTCCGATGTGTCAATAATGATAAAATGTCTGCCGGTGTGACGGCTGCTTCCGGTGCGCGGCGTGTCATGGCTGCTCCGGGCGTGATTGTTGATGCCAGCGTGGCGGACAGTCCCCGTCGTCCCTGAGGCAAGAATATGAGATGGTCGGGGACCGTCATGAGGACGGACAGGCAGACACCGCAAACGCCTGACTGATTTTTACAGGCAGTTCCAGTCCGTAGGCAACAACTACAACCAGACGGTGAAGGCCGTGAAAAAGAACTTCGACGAGCAGCGCGCCCGCACACTGCTCTACCGCTTTAGAGAAGTGCAGTCTGGAGCTGATGCTGGTATGCAAGAAGATTGTCTCACTAACACAGGACTACAAGCGGAAACGGTTGCAAAGACAAGCCGCGGCGCAAGCCTCTACGGCGCGCTGGCATATTATTATCAAACGGCGGCAAATCAGGCTGCAAAAGACTGCAAAACGCAGCGCAAAAGACGGCCTTTTACAAGCTGAAAGGCCGTCTTTTGGAAAACACAAAGTAACAGACTGAAAATCAGGATGTTATTAACGCGGCAAAAAAAAAGGCCGTAAAAAAAACATGTCTTTTCCGGATAGAAGTGCTTCAGACAGCGGTAGCCTGAGTCATGGAAAAGTATCATGTTGAGCATGATTTCAGCTTTTGACATGGTTGAGGCACGGTGATATGGGCGCTTCATGACAGGTTCAAGCGTATATTTGCCATCATCGCATCAAAAAAAACTGCAAAAATCATCTGTCATACAAAATAATTCTATAACTTTGCTCTCGGTGATAATGGCGATTATTGTTTGTGAATCTTTGTAAATCAGCTTTATAAAGTTACAACAATTTTCGTTAATCGCCAAATTTACAGGCATTTACAATTCGTCGAACTCACGTTATATTAAATGAAAGGTATATTCAGTCAAATAATCTTGATTGTTTGAAGGTGCCGGGAGGTATGATGTAAAGTGACGGTGTAATTAAGAAACAGACAAAAATATTACTGTAATTGATATTGATCTGAGAAACTCACGCCTAAATTTTCTGCAGTTGAAGCAGGTGCACATTAATTTCATAGGGGTGTTTGATCTTTTGTTAAAAGAAGATTGGCTGTGATCAGACGTGAAATAATTATTTGTAACAAGTATGAAAGTGATGAACTTTTTTGGAAAAAACAGAATACTTCCAGCTATAGGCGATGTAAGTTCTTTTCATAATGAGCTACATCTAAGCGGATGGTTCAGACTTTTGGCTGTAAAAACGCTACTAATTATAATAATGTTGCAGCTGCCAGTTATTGCGTTAGCATTACGGGTCAGCGACTTCACGTTCTCTCATCTGGGTTTGGCTGATGGATTAAATAGCCAACGCATCTTTTCACTTAAACAAACGGATGATGGAGCTATATGGTTGACAACGCAAAGTTTTGTGGCCCGATACAACGGTGTCAGTATAGAGAACTTTGATTTGTCGTTTTATACCGGTAAGTATAGTTGGGTGGGAGGGGAACCACGTTTTGTGCAGTCTGTCGACAATAGTGTGTTGCAAGTGTTTGATACCGGTGGACGTATCTATGAATATAATCCGGTGCAAAATCATTTTAAGGTTATAGCTGACGTTGCTGTCCTTTTCAAGCATGACAACAAACTCAATGATGTTTATAGGGACGGTGACACTTACTGGCTGGCAATGAGTGGAGGCGTTTATATGCTCCGCAATGGAAAGATTTTTGCAGTAAGTCCAAATGTATATACCAATTGTATCATCCGCGGACCGAAAGGAATTTTGCTCTTTGGCACCCGTCAGGGTGTAAAGTCATTGAGTAACAGTAACAAGAACGGCAATCAAAAGATACTTGTTCCTTATTTGCCGTATGTCGTTGTGGGTGGTTACTATGATAATGATACCAAGAAACTTTGGCTCGGCACTTACGATCAGGGGCTTATAATTGAAGACGGTAATGGTGAGTGTATATCTATGGATGGAATACCTCATTATCCGGTACGCAGCATTGTTGTCTATGATAATACTACGATGCTGGTCGGGGTTGACGGCTTTGGCGTGTACCAGGTTTCACGCTTACCCTCAGCTGCAACTAAAGCATCACTGTTGTTCAATGCCAATGCCGGAGAGCATGGCGTGCTTCATGGTAATGGCATATATGCAGTGGTTGTTGATGCTTGGAATGACATATTCATAGGTTCTTATTCTGGAGGCATAGACATAGCCCGGCCCCTCGGTAACGCCATTACCATTTATCGGCATCAGCATAATAAATCGACATTGGTTAACGACCATGTCAACTGTGTGGCGCAACTGTCTTCATCGGCTCTGGCGATGGGTACTGACGGCGGTATCAGTGTGTTTGATACCATCACTGGCGAGTGGCGTCATATTTCGCGTAACATGGTAGTGCTTTCTTTTTGTCCCAAGCCGGATGGCGGAGGACTTTTGGCGGCGACTTATGGCAACGGTGTATGTGAGATCAGCACCAACGGAGAAGTAAGAAAGTTGTATGGTACTGATGTTTTGGATGATGCCCATGTCCATGATTTGTTGTTTGACAGGAATGGCCATCTTTGGATTGGTTGTCAGGATGGACGGCTCGTTGAAGTGGCACAAGGAAAATTCAGGTATTACCCTGTGTATAACGTGAAATCCCTCGTCCTTTTGCCCGACGGCCGTATAGCGGCGGGTACCATAAACGGGCTATATATAGTGGCTCCGGATAAGAGAACGGTGAAAGAACTGCTTTATTTCTCGTCATCAGACAACTCGGTTAACCGTTATATACTGAATCTCTTTATTCATGATGGGCGATACTTAGACATTGCCACCTATGGCGGAGGCCTGTATGTGTATGATCTTCACACAGGAAACTGTCGGCAGTTTACCATGAAGAACGGTCTGCCTTCAAACATCGTTACAAGCATCACGCAAGATAATTCAGGGCGTTTATGGTTTGCTACAGACGGTGGTCTGTCATTCGCATATCCTGACAGTCTTGACAAAATTATATCTGTAAACTATCATTACGGGCTCCAACGTGAGTATTCACCGGGTACGGCCTTTAATTTACAGAACGGGAATCTTCTTTTCGGGAGTGTGGAAGGTGTTGTTGTTATCAATCCACACAATGTGGAGAAACACAATTACACGGCTAAATTGCGTTTTAAGGGGATAAGCTGCGATGATGACGATCCTGAACAGTTCAACGAGGAAATGGCAAAAATGTTGGAGAAAAGGAAGCTGAAATTGTCATACCGTCAGCGCACCTTTGAGCTGTATATTGAAAGCATAAACCTGCGCTACCAATTTGATATAGCTTATCAATATAAGGTGGGAGACGGCGACTGGAGTCCTCTTTCGACTCAGCAATACATCCGGTTCGTCAACCTTGAGCCCGGCACCCACCATCTCACAGTCCGTGCGGTAAGCAAGGCCAACCGCATTGTACTTGATGAGCAGAATCTTGTAATCACCATTCGCAGACCTTGGTGGAACTCGTGGTGGATGTGGTGTGTTTACATCTCGTTGATTGTATTGCTGTTCTATGGAGTTTTATGGACATACGATCTGCACACCCGGTACATGCGTCTTGTTGTAAGTGTCCTGGAGGGAGGCAGCGAAAAAGATTTAGCGGCTTCACGGCCGGAGCAACAGCAAGATAAAGTCAAACAGTATATTTCTGCAAATAATGTACTTCAACTTGATGACAGCAAAGAAAACGATGCCACAACTGCCGCAAAAGAAAATACGGCTTTTGTAGACACTGTGACAAAGATTCTTCTCAACAATATCTCTGATTCTGACTTTACTATCGACCGCCTGTGCAAGGAAATGGCGATGAGCCGAACAATGTTTTATGTGAAGCTGAAGTCATACACGGGCAAATCGCCTCAGGAGTTTATCCGTATTGTGCGTCTTGAGAGGGCTGCTGTCTTGCTGCGCTCCGGGCATCATGTCGGTAATGTAGCCGAAGAAGTAGGTTATGATAACGCCAAGTATTTCAGCACCGCATTCAAAAAATATTTTGGTGTCTCTCCCTCAAAATACAAGTAAAACAATTCTGATATTTGTTCATTCTATAGTCAAGACACTTCTTTCAGATGAAGGAAGTGTCTTGATTATTTTTGTATCAGTGTATCTGTAGCCGGATTACAGATTTTGCAGCAGATAGCTGATTCGCTTGTCCCCTAACGAAAAAAGTTTGATTCCTCGTGAAATGAGGTTTGTTTTCTGACGAAAGACATTTATTGAACTTTTATCAATAGATAGCGAACCCGTTATTGTATAATTTTTTACTTATTTTGCAATACATTTTGAGTTACAGATTAAATAACCATGAAAACGAATTTTGAGAATTTATTAACTATTACCGCATCAGTAACCCTTCGTTATAAATATCAGCAGGAAGGGATGAATAGAGATTAATGTACAAATAAATTATAAAAATATGCGAAAGATCATGATTCTTGCTGCCGCAGTCCTGACTATGGCATTTTCTCCAATTGCCGCTACTGCGCAGACCGTAAACAACTTTACCATTAAACGAGGAACCAACATCAGCCACTGGCTCTCTCAGAGTAACGAACGCGGCGAGGCACGCCGCCGGCACATCAAGGAAGCCGACTTTGCACGACTTGAAGAACTCGGGTTCGATTTCGTACGCCTTCCGATTGACGAGGAGCAGTTTTGGGATGAGCAGGGCAACAAGCTGCCCGAGGCTTGGGAGCTGCTTACGCAGGCCTTGAACTGGGCCGGACGTCACCATTTGCGCACCATAGTAGACTTACACATCATCCGCTCACACAATTTCAATGCCGTCAACGAGGGCAGAACCAATACCCTTTTCACGTCAGACGAAGCACAGCAGGACCTTATAAACATGTGGTACCAGCTGTCTGACGCGCTCAAGGCCTACAGCGTTGATTCCGTGGCCTACGAGCTGATGAACGAGCCCGTGGCCGATGAGCACGAACAGTGGAACAAGTTGGTTTTCAAGGTTCACAAGGCTCTCAGGGAGCGTGAGCCGCAACGTACTCTGGTTATCGGGTCCAACAAGTGGCAAAGCACCTGGACATTCAAGTACCTGCGCATACCTGAAGGCGATAAGAATATCATTCTCTCCTTCCATTACTATGAGCCTCAGGTGCTTACTCATTACGGAGCGCCCTGGACCCCGATAGGCAGCTACCGCGGCAAACTCACTTATCCCGGGCAACTCGTCTCTCAGGCCGATTATGATGCCGCTCCCGATAACCTAAAGCCCATGTTGAAGCAGTACACAGGCGAGTGGAATCGTGAGCGTATAGCCCGGGACTTCAGTGACGCCATAGCTGTGGCAAAAAAATATGGCGTGCAGCTCTACTGTGGCGAATGGGGAGTATATGAGCCCGTTGACCGTGAATTGGCTTATAAGTGGACAAAGGACATGCTGTGGGTGTTCGGCAAATACAACATTGCATGGGCCTCTTGGTGCTACGACAACGACTTCGGCTTCTGGGACCAGAAAAGCCAGTCGTTCAAGGACCGCCCGCTGGTGGAGCTCCTGACCGGAAAAAAAGAAATAACTGAATAAACTTTCTACCAGACGAAACAATGAAAAAGACATACGGACATTTCGACGACGCAAACCGTGAATATGTAATCACCGACCCTGCGACACCATTCCCCTGGATCAACTATCTGGGCAATGAAGATTTCTTTAGTCTTATTTCCAACACGGCGGGAGGTTACTCCTTCTACAAGGATGCCAAATTCCGCCGCATCACGCGCTACCGTTATAATGACGTGCCGATGGACAATGGCGGCCGTTACTTTTACATAAAGGACGGTGACGTTGTGTGGAGCCCCGGCTGGAAGCCGTGCAAGACCCCGCTCGACAGTTATGAGTGCCGTCATGGATTAAACTACACCCGCATCACGGGCAGCAAGAACGGCATAGAGGTGTCAGAGCTTTTCTTCGTCCCTCTGAATACATGGGCCGAGGTGCAGAAGGTGACAATCCGCAACACCGCTGACCGGAAGAAGACCCTGAAGCTCTTTTCGTATGCCGAGTGGTGCTTGTGGAATGCCGCTACCGACATGGAGAATTTCCAGCGCAACCTGAGCATTGGCGAGGTGGAAATAGAGCAGGGCGCGGCCTCTACCGTCATTTACCATAAGACAGAGTACAAGGAGCGCCGCAACCATTATGCCTATTACGCCTTGGCCAATGCACGGGCCGACGGTTTCGACACCGACCGCGAGTCGTTCGTCGGCCTCTACAACGAGCTGTCCGGCCCGCAGTGCGTCATGGCAGGCAAGCCGTCCGCTTCCGTGGCACACGGCTGGAGCCCCATTGCCTCACATTATATAGAGGTAAGCCTCATGCCCGGCGAACAGAGAGACCTTATCTTCCTGCTCGGCTATGCAGAAAACGCGCAGGACGAGAAATATGCCGACCCGCACGCCGACCCTGCGCTCATCACCTCGCTGGGAGCTCTTGACCGCACCATAGTAAACAAAGAGAAGGCGCACGCAACCATCGGAAGATTCAGCACCGTAGAGGCTGTCGACAAAGCCTTCGGCGAGCTGCGCGCCATGTGGGACGGGCTGCTTGACAAGTTTCAGGTCTCTACGGGCGACGACCGCCTTGACCGGATGGTAAACATCTGGAACCAGTACCAGTGCATGATAACGTTCAACTTCTCGCGCTCGGCCAGCTTCTTCGAGAGCGGCATAGGCCGTGGCATGGGCTTCCGCGATTCCAATCAGGATCTTGTCGGCTTTGTGCATCAGGTACCCGAACGGGCCCGTCAGCGCATAATCGACATCGCCTCGACGCAGTTCCCCGACGGCGGCTGTTATCATCAGTACCAGCCCCTCACCAGGCGCGGCAACAACGATATCGGCGGCGGATTCAACGACGACCCCATGTGGCTAATCTTCGGCACCGTGGCATACGTGAAGGAAACCGGCGATTACAGCATTCTCGACGAGAAAGTGCCCTGGGACAACAGGCCCGGCTCTGAAGTGCCGCTCATGGAGCATCTCCGCATTTCGTTCAACCACGTCGTTGAGAATCTCGGCCCCCATAAGTTACCCCTTATCGGCCGGGCAGACTGGAACGACTGTCTCAACCTCAACTGCTTTTCATGGGACCCTGACGAATCGTTCCAGACCACAGAGAACGTTTCCGAAGGCTCCAAGGCAGAGTCGCTGATGATAGCGGGGCTCTTCGTCTTCTGCGGCCGTCAGTATGCCGGGTTGTGCAGAGCCCTTGGCCTGGATGCTGAGGCAAAGCGCGCTGCAGGTTGCGTCGACGCCATGGTCGGGGCCGTAAAGAAGTACGGCTGGGACGGCGAGTGGTATCTCCGCGCCTACGATTTTTACGGCAATAAAATAGGCTCCCGCGAAAACGAGGAAGGCAAGATTTTCATTGAGTCGCAAGGCTTCTGCACCATGGCCGGTATCGGAATGGAGGAAGGCCTGGTAAGCAAGGCTCTTGACTCCTGCAAGCGTTACCTTGACAGCGGGCACGGCATGGTGCTCAACAGCCCCGCCTTCACCACATACCATGTTGAAATGGGCGAAATCACGTCTTATCCGGCCGGTTACAAGGAGAATGCCGGCATCTTCTGCCACAACAACCCCTGGGTTATCATAGGAGAGACCGTGGCCGGACGTGGCGACGACGCCTGGGAGCACTACACCAAGATATGTCCCGCATGGATTGAGGATCAGACGCTTCACAAGGTAGAGCCATACGTCTATTGCCAGATGGTGGCAGGCAAGGACGCCGCACGCCCGGGCGAGGGAAAAAACTCATGGCTTACGGGCACCGCGGCATGGAACTGGCTCGCCGTTACCCAGTATATCCTCGGCATACGCCCTACATACGACGGAGTAGAGATAGACCCCTGCCTGCCAAAGACGATGAAGGAGTACACCGTAAAGCGCAAGCTGCGGGGCAGCGAGCTGAGCATCACCGTGAAGAATCCTAACGGCAAGTCGAAAGGCGTAAGCCGGATAACCGTTGACGGAAAGCCCGTTGACGGCAACGTTGTGAAGGCCCTTCCGGGTAAGCATGTTGTAGTGGTGGAGATGTAAAGTAAAAAGCGAATTTCACAATAATTTATCATGGCCAAACTGACTGAAAAAATAGGATATGGCATGGGAGACATGGCATCTTCCATGTTCTGGAAGATATTTTCTTATTATCTTCCCATTTTTTACAGTGATATATTCCAATTATCACTCACCCATACCGCCACTCTGATGTTTGTGACGCGTGTATGGGACGCAGTGTCCGACCCTATGATGGGTGCCGTTTGCGACCGTACCAACACCCGTTGGGGTAAGTATCGTCCTTACCTGTTGTGGTTCTCGCTGCCATTTGCCATTAGTGGAGTATTGTTGTTCACCACACCCGACTGTGACGAACAGGGGCGTCTTATTTATGCCTACATTACATACATCTTAATGATGACAGTTTACACCTGCATCAATGTGCCTTACGCATCTATGCTTGGCGTGATAACGTCCGACAGCTACGAGAAGACCGTCTTCTCAAGCTATCGTATGTTTTTCGCCTATGGCGGCTCGTTCATAGCCCTGTATGCCTGGGAACCGTTGTGCAAGTTATTTTCTGACAATAAACTGTTTTTTATCACAGTTAAAGGAGATGCGGGTGCATGGCAAGGCGCTATGATGGTCATCGCCGCGGTGTGTTTTCTGCTTTTCATCGGTAGTTTCCTGTTAACCCGCGAGCATGTCAAGGGAGTCAAGGGAGACAAACTGATTAATGATTTTCGTTCTTTAGTAAGGAATTTTCCTTGGTGGATTATTACCTGCACAGCCCTTTGCACCAATTTATTTAACACGGTGCGTGGTGCCACTGTGGCTTATTACTTCAAATATTACATCGGAGACAGCAATATGGTGGACTTGGGCTTTGTCTCATTCCTTTTCTATGCAGGCGTGTTCCTTGCCATTGGAGAAGTGTGCAACATGATAGGAGTGGCGTGCGCCATGCCTTTGAGCAAGCGGCTTGGTAAGAAAACAACGTTCCTTGTTTCAGCTGTGGTAATGGGCGCACTTAGCATTTTGTTCTTCTATATGCCGTTAAGCAACGGCGGATTCATTTGTATATTGCTTCTTCAGGTTCTTATCAGCATCTTCACCGGAGTGGTAAGTCCGCTGGTATGGAGTATGTATGCTGATGTGGCTGACTATTCTTACTACAAACACGGAACAGCCTCTACCGCCCTCATTTTCTCTTCCGGTTCAATGGCTCAGAAGTTCGGAGGTGCAATCGCCGGTTCGGCCGTGCTGCTGTTGTTCAGCGTCATGGGTCTCCAGCCCAATTCTGCCACACAGACACCGAGCGCTATCTTTGGAATGAAACTGGCGATGAGCTATATTCCGGCGTTCATCTCGTTGTTGATAGTGGGCCTGATGGTGCTGTATCCGCTTACCACCAAGCGTATCGAGGAGTTCAAGAGTTCTGATGTGGAAAGGCAATGATGAACTATTATTATTGCTAAAAAATCTGCAAATAAAGGAGCAAAGGTTTTATTCCTCGTGAAATAAGGTTTGTTTTCTGACGAAAGACATGCATCAAACCTTAATCGATAGGAAGTGAACCTGCCCACATGAAAATTTATTTATATTTGCAATATGTTTAAAAAAATAAACTAAAAAATCATGAAAACGTATTTGAGAAGAATCTGTTGGCTGTTGACACTGATGTTTATCGTAACGCTGTGTCACGCCCAAGAGACAGCCCGGCAATGGAACAGTGAAGTCACAGCCGGATGGAACCTTGGTAACCAGTTTGAATGTTCTGCTCCCGGACAAGATGGAGAGTCTATGTATATAGGTGAACCAGACGGAGCCGACAATGCAGAAACGGCATGGGGAAACCCGGTAGTGACAAAGAAGACCATTAAGGCCGTGCACGATGCCGGATTCAATGCCATACGCATACCTGTCAGGTGGCAATGTCATATCACCAACCCTGCGGCCATGAGCATCAGCAAGACGTGGATGAGCAGAATAAAAGAGGTGATAGACTGGTGCCTGGAATATGACATGAAAGTCATCGTTAACGTGCATCATGATAAGTGGCTTGAGAGCCGTCCCTTCTATGCGAACAAGGAAGAAAACTGCCAGAAACTGGCTTTGTTGTGGATGAACATTGCCACTGAACTTGGCAAATATGATTACCGTGTGGCATTTGCCGGTACCAACGAGGTTCATGTACCTGATAACTGGGGAAAACCTACTGCCGAAAATCTTGATGTGCAGAACGCTTATAACCAGACTTTCATCGATATTGTGCGTGCCACAGGCGGAAATAATACAAAACGTCACCTGATAGTACAGACGTATGTGTGCAATGCTGATTATGGTCTGTATAACGGCGACTTCGTAATCCCTACCGACATAGATGGTAACGGCAATGATTATATGAGCGTTGAGCTGCATTATTATAACCCGTGGGAATATGCCGGCAGCGGCGAATGTTACTACTGGGGTGAGCCGTACAAGCAGTATGGCAAAGCGTCACAGAGCGATGAGAAAACTATGATTAATTTCTTCGACAAATTGGTGAGCGAATGGGGCGCGAAAGGATTAGGCATAGTGATTGGAGAGTGGGGAATGACCGACCATTACAAAGGCTCTGAGGCTGACCGCATGCACGAGAATATGACCTATTACTGCAAAACACTGGTGTCAGAGGCGCGCAAACGCGGATTTTCAACCTTCATTTGGGACAACAACCGGTTTGGCAACGGTGCTGATATGTTCGGCATTTTTGATCGTAATAAGAATATGGCGATAAAAGCTGACTGGGTGATAAAAGGCATTAAAGAAGGTATTGCTGAGAGTTCGAAAACTATGTAGATAACAAAAACCATACGTTAGCGGAGTTATTTTAAGTGGCATTGTGAAGGTTACGGTTTCAAACTGTGTCCTTTCAGCTTGCATTACATGGCTTTTCGCCTTGTAAAAGGCCGTCTTTTACACTATAAAAGGATGCCTTTTGCAAGCTCGTCGGAAGAAAGTGAAAATCGTAAGCAAAAACAGCAGAAATGTAACACACCGTAAGTTTTTGCGAAAAAGAGCCACAGATAAATTCGTAAACGAAAACATGAAATACATCTTAAACTAAAAAAACTATTATGGCAATTAAACGATTTAATTTAGTGTTATGTATGCTTGGGGCAAGCCTGATTGCGCCGGCGGTCATGGCAGCCACACCGGCTACGCCAAGAGCATCGGACGTAGGCATAATGGCGAGTCAGGCAGGGATTACAGTAAAGGGAAACGTCTCTGATGCGGCAGGCCCTTTAATTGGCGTGTCAGTGAAGGTGGTCGGATCCTCTACTGGTGTTATTACTGATCTTGACGGTAACTTTACTTTACAGTGCAACGCTGGTGATGAGCTTGAGATTTCATATGTAGGATACAAAACCGTACGTGTGAAGGCTCAGAACAGTTTAAAAATCAAACTTGAGGAAAACACTGAGCAGCTGGATGAGCTGGTTGTTACCGCACTTGGTATAAAGCGTGACCGTAAGGCTCTCGGCTACGGATTAGCCGAAGTAAATGGTGACGAACTGACCAAAGCTAAGGAGACAAATGTCATGAACTCACTTGCTGGTAAAGTCGCAGGTCTTGTTGTCACCAATACGGCTGGTGGCTCTGCCGGTTCAACGAGAGTTATGCTCCGTGGTACGACCGAACTGACCGGTAATAACCAACCTCTTTACGTGATTGACGGCGTTCCTTTGGATAATACCAACTTCGGAAGCGCCGGTGAGCAGGGCGGTTATGACCTTGGTGACGGTATTTCTGCCATTAATCCTGACGATATTGAAACGATGACAGTGCTTAAAGGTCCGGCAGCTTCCGCTCTTTACGGTTCACGTGCATCTCACGGTGTAATCCTTATCACGACGAAAAAGGCTGACAAGGAGAAGATTTCAGTTGAGTATAACGGCTCGCTGACATTTGACAAGCAGCTTGCTAAGTGGGACGACGTGCAGGAGATATATGGTATGGGTGACAACGGCCAGTACCAACTTGACGCTTCGTCGGGAACAAACCAGAGCTGGGGCGTAAAGGCAGACATGATAGACAAGACTTATTATGATGGTTCTGTACGTCCGTTCCTCATGTATCCGAACAACACATCTTCATTCTTCCGCACCGGTATTACAACTCAAAACACAGCAATTTTGAGTGTAAACACAGGCAAAACCGGTATACGTTTCTCTTTTACCGATATGCGTAATAAGGACATTCTTCCAAACACGCACATGAGTCGTGACAATTTCAACCTCCGTGTAACAACTTCCATGGGCCCGGTTGATCTCGACTTTACAGCCAACTATGTCCGTGAGAATGTGAAGAACCGTCCTGCACTCGGCAGTTCGCAAAGCAATGTGGGCAAGAACCTTATGACTTTGGCAGGCACGTATAATGTAGAATGGCTCAAGAATTATCAGAACGAAGACGGCACTTATGCCAACTGGAATGGTAACGACCAGTATAACAGAAACCCGTATTGGGATCTCTACAAGAACAACAACACGTCGGCCAAGGATGTGTTCCGTTTTACCGCGAAAGCCATTTACAACATTAACAAGCACTTGAAAATTCAAGGAACCATTGGTACGGACATTAACAACATGGATTTCGATGAGTTCATTGCCCGCACGACCCCTGGCGTTCTTGCCGGTAAGCTCACCAATTCGATTTTCAATAACCGTACTCTGAATGCAGAGCTTCTTGCTCTATATAACAACAACTGGGGAAACTTCGATTTCAATGCCACTCTGGGCGGAAACATATTTAAGGTGGACAATAAGACAACCGTTATTACCGGTACTGACCAGCAAATGGATGATGTAGTCTCAATTCTGAATTATGCAGAGCAGAATGTACAACCGGGCACTTACAAGAAGCAGATAAATTCTCTTTATGGAAGTGCAAGCCTTGGCTATCTCTCTACATACTATCTTGAAGGAACTATCCGTGGCGACCGTTCATCTACGCTTCCGTCTGCAAATAATACATATATTTATCCTTCAGTATCAGGAAGTGTCATATTCTCTAACTTTTTCAAGAACCATAAAATCTTAAGCTTTGGTAAGGTTCGTGCTTCATGGGCGAAAGTAGGTTCTGACACTGACCCGTATCAGCTCGCCCTGACCTATTCTACAGGTAAATATAAATACCCGGGCTTTACCATCGGTATGATCAATAATAATACTAAGCCGAACAGCAACCTTAAGCCGACGATGACAAGCTCTTATGAACTTGGTCTTGAGCTCAAGTTCTTCAACGGACGCTTGGGAATTGACTTCACATATTATAATCAGACTTCAAAAGATCAGATTATTGCGCTTGCTTCTTCTTCGGCTTCAGGATATCCTAGCCGCCTTATCAATGCCGGAAAGATTCAGAACAAGGGTGTCGAGCTGTCAATCAACGGCCGTATCCTCCAAATCAAGGATTTTGCATGGGATGCAGGTTTCAACTTCTCAAAGAACTCAAACAAGGTGCTTGAGCTTGTTGAAGGCATGGATTTCTTCCAGCTGGCTGATGCAAGTTGGGCTAATGTCTCAGTAGGCGCTGAGGTAGGAAAGGACTTTGGTTCTATTCTTGGTACTGATTTCAAGCGCAATGAGAATGGTGATATCCTCATCGACAAGAACACGGGTCTTCCCCTTTATGATGAAAATCTCAAGACTCTCGGTAACTCCAGTTGGGACTGGACCGGCGGATTCTACTCTACATTCACTTATAAGAACTTCCACCTTTATGCCGGATTCGACGTGAAAATGGGAGCCGACCTCTATTCATTCTCGATGCGCTCGGCTTATCTCACCGGTAAAGCTACGGCAACTCTTGCAGGGCGTGAAGAGTGGTATCGCTCTGAAGAGGCCCGTAAGGCTGCCGGCATGACTGAGGCCGAGTGGCGTGCGGCAGGTAAGTGTGAGGGTCTCATTGTTGACGGTGTCGTTGACAATGGTGACGGTACTTACAGCAAAAACACTTATCCCGTGAACCCGCAGAATTATTGGAAGAGTGTGGCTGAAAAGGCTCCTGCGCTTTTCATCTACGATAACTCTTACATCAAGTGCCGCGAAATTACTTTCGGATACACTTTCCCGGAAAAAATGTTAGGCAAGTTTATAAAGTCTCTCTCTGTTTCGTTCGTGGCCCGTAACCCGTTTATTATCTGGAAGAAAATTCCGAATATTGACCCTGACTCTAACTATAATACATCCGGTATGGGTCTTGAGTACGGTTCGCTTCCGTCACGCCGGAGCTATGGTTTTAATGTAAATATTAAATTCTAACAGACATTGATTATGAAAAAACATATTTTCAGTATAGTATCTATCTTGATGCTGTTTTCGCTGGGCGGAGGCCTCTCTTCTTGCTCTGACTCTTATCTTGAGGGAGTTAACACCGACGATTCGAAGGCGGAATCAATCGACCCGAATGCACAGCTCACTACGGGTCTGCTGCAAACATACGGTGACTTTTCGCTGATGGATACTTACCGCAGCTATATCACCGGCTTCACGCAGTATTATGCCGGAGGGTGGAATGTTTCCAATTATGCCGGAGCCGTTTATCCGAAAGACTCAGAGATGGCTTATGTGTGGAACCGTTATTATCAGATTGCGATAAAGAACCTTGTAGACGCGATCTATCATACGGAAGATAAGCCCAACGTCAATGCTGCGCTGCGTATTCATCGTGCTTACCTGATGGCTGTTCTCTCTGACATCTATGGCGATATCCCTTGCACTGAGGCCGGTATGTCTTACATCAATGACAATGCTACTCCTAAGTACGACACACAGGAAGAGGTCTATGACTTCATTTTTTCTGAGCTTAAGGCATGTGCCGGGCAATTAGGTACGGGCACTGATGTTATTTCGGGCGATGTCACTTCTTTAGGCGGCAGCACTGACGCTTGGAAGAGGTATGCCAACACCCTTCGCCTGCGTTACGCCATGCGTATATCTGATGTAGCTCCTGAGAAGGCCCGGGCTGAATTTGAGGCTGCCCTGAATGCTGACGGCGGCATTATTTCTTCAGCTGATGAAGATGCTTACATAATATACAACGACGCGCCATTTACGCTCTATGACGGCGCCGCTGACCTCGATTTTAGGGCTAACGCTCTCAGCGAGATGATTTACGGACAAGACCCTACGTCGCCTTCGTTTGTCTGCTCTACATTGTTTTATTATATGAAGAAAATGAACGACCCGCGTCTTTACCGTATCTGCCGGTGCTATATCCACACCACACGTAGCCAGACAGACACTTCGGGCAACTATGACGTTACCGATGAGGTTATTGCATGGGGCGAACGCGGCGGTAATAACGGTATTCCTATCGTTCCGTGTAATGTCGGTGATGCCTGGTGGAGTGAGTGGGTAGCTCCCCCTGCAACCAGCGATATTCCTACATTGGCGGAACTTGTAGCGCTTTATCCTGAAAAGGGTTACGACCAGAACAATTATCCGGCACGTATGATCAGGCCTACAATAGCTGTAGCGTTCTGTAATGCTGACTGTCCGGGCATTCTCATGACTTCTGCCGAGGTTGAGTTTCTGCTTGCCGAGGCTGCGTCGAAGGGCTGGAACGTGCCGGGCGATGTAGAGAGCCATTATGAGGCCGGCATCCGCGCATCGATGCAGTTGCTTAACAATCACTATGATATTGTCTCAACGATTTCTGATGAGGAGATAGAAGAATACATCCAGAACAACCCCGTGGGGGATAATCCTCGTGAGTCGATTAACACCCAGGCTTGGATTCTGCATCTTACCAACCCGAGCGAGGGCTGGGCTAACCTCCGCCGTTCAGACTATCCTGCAATAGCCGACCGTACATTGCTTCCGGTCCGCGGTGACTTCCCCCATGAGGACCCGAACATGCAGACGCCCGTACGTTTGCGCTATCCGCTGCTCGAAGGCCAGTATAACAGCGCGAACTATAACGAGGCCGTGGAGCGTCTCGGCGGAACTGACGACTGGCACACCCGTCTGTGGTGGGACGTCAATGAACAGAACTTTATGGACATTAAGGCTTTTATTGAGTCAGTAGATAATAATCAGTAGATAAACTAACAGATTAACAGATTGAATGAAAATGAAAAAGATATTATATAATTTGGTAACGGCAATAGTTGTCCTCTCTATGGGCATGTTTTGCTCTTGCTCTGAAGACAACGAGGGAATCATTACGGCTACCGAGGATGATTTCCCGCAAATACTTCTGCCGAGGTTCGGCGATTGGACTGACGGCGTGCCGGCTGTCTATAAGAGTATCTCACGCGACGCCGAGCTTATCGACTCGGCTGTGGTGACTCCGGCTCTTTACACTGCCGTGGAGTGGTTTATTGACGACGAGTTGGTATGTGAAGGCAAGAATATTCATCTCTCGCCGCTCCCTGCCGGAGAATATATCCTGAAGATTGTGGCCACTACGACAAAGGGTAAGCAGACATCCCGGACCGGCATACTCGACGTTCTGCCGCTTGAGGGCGACCCTACTCCGGGTGATGTCTCGAGTGACCGCCTGGTTATGCCGGGAATGACGGCGAAACTGCACGGCACGAATATGGAAAATGTGGTTAAGATAACCATTGGCGGAAAGGATGCTGCTACGACCTTCGTTTCTAATAACGGCAATGACTATGTGGAATACACCGTGCCGGCAGATCTCGCTCTCGGCACTTACCGCATAACTCTCACTGACAGTGACGGCAACGTTTATGGCGGCGGTAAAATCGAAGTCAGCGATGAACTTCCTGCGGAAGAAGTGCTTTGGGAAGGCTCGTTCGACGTAACATGGGATACGCCGTTCAGGGAACTCCAGACGCAGTTTATTGATTTGGTAAAGAGCGGAGATACTGTCTGTGCGTATGTTACCGGTGAGGGACAGGGCACTATGGCTACCGACTGGTGGAGTAATATTCTTACAGGAAAAACAGACCCCGAACGTGGCGATATTACGATCAGCGGGTCTATGGTTCTGGAGTTTACGCTTACCGACTACTCAATACAGCTGATGAACGAACAGAACGGAGCCATTTTTGTAGGTAATGGCTACACGATTACAAAGATTACAAAAAAATGACATCAGGTCACTCTACATTTGTAATACTCTAAGTTTGAAAGCAAGCCGTTGCCGATTATAAAGTGCAGCGGCTTGCTCTTATTGCTTTTACGGATTATAAATTGACAATCATGAAAAAATTACTTTTCCTCTTTTTTATGTTAGGTGTGTTGACTTCAAATGCTGCCAACGGCAATGATATCGAATCTATGGTGGAAGCACTTCTGAACAAGATGACCCTTGAGGAGAAAGTCCGCCTGAGCTACGCGCAATCGAAATTCTCAAGTCCGGGTGTGGCGCGTTTAGGCGTTCCTGAACTTTATTGCAGCGACGGGCCTCATGGTGTGCGGATGGAAATCTGCTGGAACAGCTGGGAGCATGCCGGATGGACCAATGATTCTTGTACGGCTTTTCCGGCCCTGACTTGTCTTGCCGCCACATGGCAACCGGAGTTGGCTTACCTTTACGGGCAGACGGTAGGCGAAGAAGCCCGCTACCGCAAAAAGAATGTTCTGTTAGGTCCCGGCGTTAACCTATACCGCACGCCTCTTAACGGCCGCAACTTTGAATATATGGGAGAGGACCCGTATCTTGCGTCACGGATGTGTGTGCCTTATATTCAAGGGCTTCAGTCAAATGGCGTCGCATGCTGCGTGAAACATTATGCGCTTAACGAACAGGAAATCTTCCGTAACCATGTTGATGTGCGGGTTTCAGACCGCGCTTTGTACGAACTTTATTTACGCCCGTTCCATGCAGCTGTGGTTGAAGGAGGTGCATGGAGCGTGATGGGCAGTTATAACCAGTATCTCAATCAGCACGCAACTCATAACGCCCGTCTGATCAACGATATTCTGAAGAAAGAGTGGGGTTTTGACGGAGCTGTGATTACCGACTGGGGAGCCGCACATAACACAGATGAGGCCATCTTTAACGGCCTTGACCTTGAAATGGGCAGTTTCACTGACGGTCTTTCAACTGAAGCGCCGATAAATTCGTATGATGACTATTATCTCGGCAGAGCTTATCTTGAGAAATGCCGCAGGGGTGAAGTTCCTGATTCGGTAATCAATGACAAGGCCCGTCGTATGCTCCGCCTGATACTGCGTACCTGGATGTCAGGCAGTTATGGCGTGGGCTCAATGAACTCTCCCGAACACGTTGCCGCCGCACGTAAAATAGCGCAGGAAGGCATTGTGCTGTTGAAGAACAACGGCATACTTCCTCTTGCTCCTAAAGACAATATGAGGATTTTGGTGGTGGGCGAAAATGCCACCCGCAGTTTATGTGCCGGCGGAGGTTCAAGTGAACTGAAACCTCGTGATGAGGTGTCACCACTGCGTGGCATTAAGGAGAGGTTTGGCGACAAATGTACCGTAGAGTACGTGAAAGGCTATGTTTCGGGACGCACGATGTACGGTAAAGTAGATGTTATTCCGCAATCCGTTTATGACTCGCTCCGCAATGAAGCAGTTGAAAAAGCGAAAACTGCCGATTATGTCATCTATGTAGGTGGTCTGAACAAAAACCATGGTCAGGATTGCGAGGGCGGTGACCGTGAGTCTTACCGGCTTCCTTTCGGGCAAGACCGGCTCATTACTGAATTGCTCGCTGCCAACAGGAATACAGTACTGGTGATTGTGAGCGGAAACGCATACGACATGCCTTGGCTTGACGAGGCACCTGCCTTGGTACAGTCTTGGTATCTTGGAAGCGAAGCCGGACATGCTTTGGCCGATATTATCTCTGGAGATGTATGCCCATCCGGTAAACTGCCGTTCTCATTTGCTTACAAGCTCAATGACTATCCTGCCCATAAAATGGGAGCTGTAGGTTATCCCGGGGTGTCTCCTGACAAGTTGCCCCAGCCTTATGGCGGCGAAGAGGGCAAACCGATGAATTCAGCCCGCTTGTTGAAGGCTGCCGTGGAAGGTTGGAAAGGTATTGATTTCTGTGCCACACCGGGTGACGGAACGAAAAAGGATGAAACAGAAATATATGGCGAAGACATCCTTTTAGGCTATCGCTGGTTTGACTATTTCAAAACCAAAGTGCGTTTCCCCTTTGGCTACGGCTTGAGCTATACTACGTTCAGCTATGGCAAGCCCACGGTTAAAGGGCGCACGGTATCGGTAACGGTGCGTAATAGCGGAAATGTTGCGGGACAGGAAGTCGTGCAATTCTATGTCGGTGACGACAAGGCTTCAGTAATCCGCCCTGTGAAGGAACTTAAGCATTTCGAAAAAGTAGCGCTCGAACCAGGAGAAGCAAAACAGGTATCCTATACCATTGACGACGATGACTTGAAATATTTTGACGAGGAGAAACATGAATGGGTAAGTGAACGCGGTGCGTTTACTGTTTATGTCGGTTCGTCGGCAGAAGACATTCATGGTAAGGTGAAATTTAATTATTAACAGCATCGGTAATGAGGCTTGTCATCAAAATAGTGATTGCTGTGTTTTGCATTAATATGACTTGTGGCGCAACGACATTGGAACAACAGGTGGACCGGCTCTATGATCGTATGAGCCTGGCTGAACGTGTGGCTCAGTTGAGGAGCATCTATATGTCTGAATTATTTACGCCGGACGGTAAAATTGACGAGGCGAAATGTAAAAAATTAATTCCTTACGGCATAGGGCATGTATCCCAATTCGCAATGGATTTGGGCAAATCGCCCGACGAGCAGCGTGATATGGTGGCCATGTTGCAGAAATGGTTGATTGAGAACACGCCCAACCATATTCCCGCGCTCGTCCATGAGGAGGTGCTCTCAGGGGTGAACGCCCTGGATGCCACTGTTTATCCTCAACAAATAGGTATGGCGTGCACATGGAACACGGAGCTGGCTGAAAAGAAAACCCGGCTTACGGCTGCGGCTTTGCGTGCTATGGGCGGAACTCTTGCCTTGTCCCCGATGGTGGATGTGGTCCGCGACCCGTCGTTCAATCGCCTTGAAGAGTCTTATGGAGAAGATGGCTATTTGTCGGCCGCAATGGGTGTTGCCTTTGTGAAAGGGTTGCAAATGGGCGGAAATCTGCATGAGGGTGTCGCCGCCTGTACAAAGCATTTCCTTGGTTATGGCGGTGGGGCGGACGCTCCCGAAAAAGAACTTATGGAGGATATTCTGCTGCCGCATGAGGCTGTCATCCGTCTGGCGGGCAGCCAGGTGGTGATGACCGGTTACCATACGTTTAACGGCACAAAGTGTGTGGCTGACAAGTGGCTTCAACAGGATTTGCTGCGCAAGTATGTGGGGTTCGGCGGGCTCATTGTCAGTGATTACGGCTCTATTCCACAGATTGACGAGTCTCTTTCGCCGTCAGTGCTGTGTGCCATGGCGATGAATGCCGGCAACGAAGTGGATTTTCCCACAGGTGACACCTATGCCCATATTCCTGAAGCGTTGGAGAAAGGTCTTATCAGTGAAGACGTGTTGAAAAAGGCCGTCAAGCATGTGCTGATGTTAAAGGCAAGGCTTGGTATGCTCGACAATACCGGGCGCCTGTACAGCAATGGACATATAGAGTTTGACACTGACGAAGAGCGTGCCACCTCTTATCAGCTTGCCGCTCAATCCATAGTATTATTGAAAAACGGCAATGCAGGGAGTGATAATAAACCTGTTTTGCCGCTTACATCCGAAAAGCTTTCAGAACTTGGCGGACGCGTTTTCCTTACAGGGCCGGACGCAAATTCCATGTGGGCGCTTGCCGGTGACTATACATTTCAGGCCATGCACTATTTCTGGAAAGGTAAAGAAGAAAGTCCGCTACGTCCCAGATATGTGTTTTTGAAAAACGGCATGGAGCAAAAGATGCCTGAGGGAGGTACGCTGTTCTATTCACGCGGGTGCGACTGGACTGATGTGCCGGAAACGGTGATGGAAAAGGGCGGCGACCCGAGGGTGGCTGAACAAAATATAATCGACAGCCGTATGGTCGACAGTAACGAACCGGCAGATTGGGATGAAGCGTTGCAGATGGCCCGGCAGTGCGACGTAATCGTTGCGGCTATGGGCGAAAACGTGATGCTTAGCGGAGAAAACCGCAACCGTACGAAGCTCACACTCCCCGGACGGCAGGAAGAATATGTAAACGCCCTTGTAGCTACGGGTAAACCGGTGGTGCTTGTCGTGTTTGGCGGACGGTCGCAGGTAATCAGCGACTTGGCCAAGAAATGCGCGGCAGTGCTTCAAGCCTGGTATCCCGGTGAGGAGGGCGGAAATGCGGTAGCTGATATCCTTTTCGGCAATGTGTCCCCGTCAGGAAAACTCTGTGTCAGTTATCCGGCCGTTGAGCTTCATGAACCTGTTTGTTACAATTACGGTCTTGAGAACGACTCCCGCATAGCCTGGCCGTTCGGTTACGGCTTGAGCTATACTTCTTTTGAATACAGCGGCATGCAGATTGACAGGCAGGTGGCTACTACCGCCGAATCGTTCAGTCTTAGTGTCAGTGTAAAGAATACGGGTAAGGTAGATGCTGATGAGGTGGTGCAGATCTATGTCTCTCCAGTTGACAGCGGGTCACGGTTAAAGCCGATACAGCTTCAAGGCTTTGCGCGGGTAAGTCTCAAGGCCGGCGAAAAACAGACAGTGAGGTTCAGGCTTTTTCCTGAGCAGCTGGGGTATTATGACGATGGACAATGGAATATCTCCCCCGGACGTTACATGGTCAAGGTGGCAGCGTCGTCGCAGGACATACGGCAAGAGCAGGAAATTGTGCTTACGGGAAGGCGTCATGTCAAAAAATTGCGCGGACATTATCTGTCAGAGGTGGTGAGATGATAAATCGACGCAGCTGTATAGTAGCGTTTAAATAACCCCGTGACGGTGAGTGCAGGGAGTGGCAATGCATTATTTGATGTTACATGAGCCTACGGTTTTGTTTCACCTAAAATCCGTATGAGATTGCGGCGTGTCTCGGTAATTACAAAACGGTACGACTTTATTTCACTATATTGCGTGTCTCAGGCAATGTTTACGTCATCGTGCCTGAGGGTGTCAGCTATGCCAAGGGCCTGGTTGAGGTTGTTATGAACAAAGTCTACGCTCCGACGGGCGACGAATATGTAACGAAGGCGTATTATGAATGGACTACGGCCACTAACTGAAGCTGATATCGGATAATCTGAGAATGTAATCCGGAAGGGCTGCCGGCCGGCCGTTACGCCAGCAGACTTAACAGCCGGGGGCGCATGAGGCAGTCGGCCGCAGGCTCTGACGGCTCAGTATTCAATTAAAAAACATAGAAATAATGAAACCAAGACACATATTTTTATTATCTTTGCCCGTGATCTCCGCCTTCATATTTCTTATCGGGTGAATGACTTTCTCTACGCCGGAGGAAACAAAATGTAATCTGACTAATTATGACAAACATACGACAATGAAAAAGTTTATTCTTACATCTGCATTTGCGCTGCTGGCCTGTCTCGGCCTTCAGGCGCAGACAAAGTGGACTGCCACGTGGGCTACGGCCATAGAAAGCCCGTTCTCTGACAGTGACATGCCGAAGACAACGCTGACGGGCAATGCCCTGCGGCAGGTTATTCACGTAAGTCTCGGCGGCGAGAAGCTGCGCCTGCAACTGTCCAACGAGAAGAGCACACAGCCCGTCGAGATAAAGTCGGTCTACATTGCTGATGCCGGTGAAGGCTCTGCTATCGATGCAAAGACAGCCACTTATCTGACTTTCGGCGGCAATAAGGCTGTCACCATAGAGCCGGGCAAGGCCGTATATACCGACGTTGCCAAGTACAGTCTGAAGCCGTTGCAGCGCCTTTCGGTAACAATCAATTACGGCAGCACGCCCGAGAAGGCCACGACTCACCGCGGTTCGCGCACAAAGTCGTATATTATGACCGGCGAGTCAACGCCCGACGCAGCCTTCAACGCTGTGGAGACGCCCGAGCACTGGTATAACATCTCGGCCCTTGAGGTAGAGACTTCAGCGTCGACACGCTGCATAGCATGCCTCGGCAACAGTATAACCGACGGCCGCGGCACCACCACCGACGCCCAGAACCGCTGGACTGACGTGTTGGCCGAGGCGCTCGGCGGCAAGGTGGGCGTTATCAACCTCGGCATCGGCGGCAACTGCGTTGTAAGCGGCGGAATATCAGCTCCGGCCGCAGAGCGTTTCGACCGTGACATCCTTGGCCAGCAAGGCGTCACCGACGTGGTGATATTCGAGGGTGTCAACGATATCGGCGGCATTAAGGACGACGGCGCACGCACCACCCGCATGCTGACAAAATTCTACCGCCTGTTCGTAAAGAAGGCGCGTGAAAAGGGCATGAAGGTGTACGGCGGAACGATAACGCCGATAAAGAACAGCTCATATTACAACGCTACTAACGAGAAGGCGCGTGAGAACGTAAACGCATGGATACGCACAGCGGGCAATTTTGACGGCGTGATAGACTTTGACAAGGCCGTTGCCGACCCCACCGACCCTGACGCTATGCGTGAAGATTTACAGTCAGACTGGCTCCATCCCAATCCCGAAGGCTATAAGGTGTTGGGCAACTGCGCCGCTGACGTGCTTCGCTGACATGTTATATTAGCAGTGTGAACTTCTGCGGGAAACGTCTGAACGGTATGTGAAGTAATCCCGGAACACATAAATGCATATGTAAATCTTTTCAGTAAATAACGACTTTTTGTGTGAAGTAATTTCAGGCATAGTCATGCCAAATAGGGCTGATAGAGCTAAACCGTTGTAAAAGGCCGTCTTTTAGTCTGCAAAAGACCGCAAAACGCACGCTAAAAGGCCATGTTTTACAACGTGATTTGGCACATCCGCAGTTCTGGTTCATAATGATGTGAAGAACATGGACGTGAACAGCATTGCAGGCAATATGGCCATTATTGTTATTTGTTTTTTGAAAAACATCTCTCATCTGTCACTTTTCTTTATAACGCGTTTACTTTCAGCCGGTTATGCTGTGACAGATATATTTTGCATCTGTCACCGGCAATCCTGCGGATTTGCAAAACTGCCGGAACGGTGACAGATGTTTTCCGCATCTGTCACCGGCCAACAGCCTGACTGTCAGCGCTATATGCAGGAAAGTGACAGATGAGAGATAAAATCAAAACATTTTGTGTGTTATGTGTATAAGGATTTGTAATCAAGACAAAAAGTGGTTCATCCGCAATTCAGGTGTATAAAATTAAGACATAAATGTTACCGTAAACACCCTCCGGTAGGGACATAATTTATTATGTCCGCATGTTTCGGAGAAACATATCTCACGCTGTTTTATCATCACCGAAGGCCATTTTTCACTCTTAACTTTTCATTTTTATCTTATTTATACGCCCCTTCGTGGCGTGCGGACATAATAAATTATGTCCCTACCGGAGGGTGTTTTCTTCACTGACAATAAACGATTTGTCATACACCTAAACTGCGGATGAACCCAAAAAGTTACATAAGAATGATTTTCCGGATTGCAAATCCTTATACTAAGCTCACATGGGCTGCAAATCCGTGTGAACGGGGAATCTTTGTAAATCAGCACTATAAAGTTACAACAATTTTCGCTGACCACCAAATTTACAAAAACTTATAATTCGTCGGACTCACGTTATATATAAATAATGTGTAAACAGTTGAAAAAGGCGTGCAGATACTTGTTTCGTGCATGAAATGCAATTATTTTTAAGAAAATAATAAAAAACATAAGGAAAAATTTGGTGGTTAAGAATTAAATGCCTATCTTTGCACTCGCATTTGAGAAACAACAAATGTTGACGCGCTTGTAGCTCAGTTGGTAGAGCATCTGACTCTTAATCAGAGGGTCCAGGGTTCGAACCCCTGCAGGCGTACAAAAAGAGACACTTCTGGGTGTCTCTTTTTTGTTTTTTAGTGTTTTTATTGCGTGAATCAAAAACGTTATATAATGATTGAAAATCATTGTTTCTGAGTGTCTGATTATTTTGTTTTCTCATGTTCTTTGTGTTATCTTTGCATGAAAATAAGGGCGTCTTATTAAAGACAGAGAAACAGTATGAATCCTAAAAAAACATTTGCCGCTGCTTGCGGCTGTATGCCTGGCCGTACAGGCTTCGGCGCAGAATCCGATAGTGCAGACATCATACACGGCTGATCCGGCGCCGATGGTCTGGAATGGCAGGGTATATCTTTATACAAGTCATGACGAGGATGCGTCAACGTGGTTCACGATGAACGACTGGAAATTGTATTCAACTGAGGACATGGTTAACTGGACAGACCACGGTTCGGTATTGTCATATAAGACATTTGCCTGGGCAAAAGGTGACGCCTGGGCAATGCAGTGCGTTGAACGTGACGGTAAGTTCTATGCTTATGTACCCGTGACAACGAAACAAGGCGGAGGAGCTATCGGAGTAGCCGTAGCAGACAGTCCTTATGGCCCGTTTTATGATCCGCTTGGCAGACCGTTGGTTTCAAGCGGCAAAGGAGACATTGACCCTTCCGTAATGATTGATGATGACGGACAGGCTTATCTGTATTGGGGTAATCCGTTTTGTTATTATGTAAAGCTGAACAGAGACATGATATCTTATTCAGGCGAAATAGTGAAGGTGCCTATGACTGAAGAGGCTTTCGGCCGACGTGAGGGTAACGAGGCATTGCCCGGTGGTTCTGGTTTTACGCGGTCAGTGTGCGTGGAGAAAGTTGAGTTTAATTCTGATGGCACCATAAAGCCTATGAAAATGACTGAAGGAATAAGTAAAGGACTTACTACGCTTAATCCTTACCGCAAGACAGAAGCTGAGACCATGGCTTTCTCAGAAGGAATGAAGTCGGGTTGGAATAAAGACGTCGGTGTTTTTGTAAGGGCGATGCGCAACGGCGCATATACAAAAGTTAAAGGAGTTGACTTTGGCAAGGACGGCGCCTCGAAGATATCGCTGCGTATTGGTACCACTCATAACGATGGTGTGACCTTTGAGGTGCATGCTGACAGTCAGCAAGGTCTGTTGCTTGCCTCTGTTAAAGTGCCGAGAACCGGCGGTGATGACCGTTGGGCGCTGGTTACAGCTGACGTGGCAAGTGTCAAGGGAGTGCACGACCTCTATTTCGTATGTAATGGTGATAAGCCCGGCTGTGTGATGTATTTTGATTATTGGATGCTGCATGCAGGCAAGTGATGCCTTGTCGGCAATCTCTTGAGCAAATAAAACAGACTGAGCCGTCACACAAATATTACGTGGCGGCTCAGTCTGTTTTATTTGTTTTATCCTTCAGCGGGATATCGCTTCACGGTATTTTTCCATAAGCCATTCCTTTTGTTGGGCTATTGTCATGTTGCCGTTGTCCAGCAGAATGGCGTCATCGGCTTTGCGCAGTGGTGACACCTCGCGGTGAGAGTCTATGTAGTCACGCTCTTGTACATTTTTCAGAATATCATTATAGTCTGCTTTCATGCCTTTCGCTTTCAGCTCATCGTAACGCCTTTGTGCACGGATTTCTGCTGAAGCCGTAACAAATATCTTCAGCTCGGCATCAGGAAAGACGGTTGTTCCTATATCACGTCCGTCCATTACAACGCCGCCGTTACGTCCCATCTCACGTTGCCGGGCAACGAGAGCCTCACGCACGAATGGCAGAGCAGCCACAGGACTTACGTGTTCTGATACTTCCATGGAGCGTATTTCACGTTCAACAGGTTCTCCGTCAAGATAAGTACAAGGCAGCCCTGTTTCCGGGTCAGGCTTGAAAGATATTTCAGCCTTACCGTTCATGCCGGCAGCCAGACCGTCAGCGTCAATACTGCCGTCAGCCATGAAAAGTCCGTTACGTAGTGCGAACAAGGTTACCGCACGGTACATTGCGCCCGTGTCTACATAGGTGTATCCTATCTCACGGGCAAGGTCTTTTGCCATTGTGCTTTTTCCGCAAGACGAAAAACCATCTATCGCGATTTTGATCTTCCTCATTATATTTTGTCCTTTAGTATTCCTTATTGTACCTGGTGTTGTGAGATTACAGGCTGTATGTTACATTTACCAGCAGAGAACTTGACGATACATGATATCTGCCGTAGGCCAACTGCAGCTTGAACCGTTCCAGCTGAAGGCCTGCTCCGCATGAGAAACCGGCCCAGTGGCTGCTCTCCTCGTCGTCACTGCTTTGTATCTTCATCTCGTCTGTCCGTCTGAAGTTATATCCGGCGGCGATATATATCTGCTGTGAGAGAATGATGTCAATGCCCGCGACAACGTGGTTGATGAAGCTGTAGTCCCAGTGGTTAAGGTCTACGAGCGTTGCCGACACACGGAAAGGTAACGCCGCGAAGCGTTTGCTGGCGCCGAGCTGTATGTCAAGAGGCATTTTCTCATATTCATCATCGTAAGCCTTGAGCTGTCCTCCAAGGTTCTTTGCCACAAGAGAAACCGACCATTCACGGTCAGGGTCATAATAATTAAGTCCGAGGTCAATGCCTACGGCCCACGACGAGTAATCGCCAATGTAAGAATTGATAATCTTTGCTGTTATTCCGCCTGCAAACCGCTCGCCAAGAATATAGCTGAACACGCCGCTTACGGCAATGTCTTTGGCTGAGAATTCGCCTGTCTGCACGTTGTTCTCATCCATTTGTTTCATGGAGCCGTAGTCCATGTATTGTGCCATGACTGCTGCTGAGGCTCTTTTGCCGATGGTCCGGTTAAACGAGGCACTGGCCGTTTTCGCGCCGGCCATGTATGTCATGAAGTTCAGGTTTATGCTCTTGTCGCTCACGGAAGACAGCAATGCCGGATTGCTGAACATCAGTGAAGGGTCGTCTTCTATTATTGTGACGTTGTCTCCGCCGAGAGCCGCGGCATGGGCGCTTATCGGCAGACGCAGGAAATTATATGCCGTCTGGCTTTCCTGGGCTCCGGCGACGGCGGCAAAAAGCGCCAGTATCAGCGAAAAAACGGTTTTTTTCATTTAAATCTGTTATTTTTCGGGCAAAGGTACATCTTTTTCAAATATCTGAGTTACTTTTGCATTATTATTAATCGGGTGGCACGCACGCCGGTTCTTGATTATAACGTAAAAAATGACGGATTAGTATATGCGTGTTCCGAGGTATTGATTCTCTTTGTCACGAGTGGACGTAAAAAAATCATATAAAGCCGATTTGGACAACCAGCGGGCGTTCAATTTCCTGTTGGGGCTTGTTGTTGTGCTCTCTCTCTTCATTGTGGCGCTTGAGTTTACCACTACCGGAGAGCCGCCCCAGACGGATGACGACATACTTGACGACATCTCGCAAGACATTGAGATGGTGCCCGTTGTCAGCCGCGATGCCGTGGCCGCGCTGCCTGCCGGCGGCAAGAAAGCAGGCGTGACGGGTAAAATCAGCGTGGTTGATAGGCCGGCAGCCGGTGCGGCCTATGCTGTAACGTCACCGGTGACTGATGTGGCCGGCAGTCTTGCCGGCATGGGGCTGGGCGGTGTTACCGACATCAGCAATGCCGCCATACCGGCCTCAGTGGCAGAGGCTAATGATAACCCGCTTAATTTCCAGGTGGTGGAGCGCCTGCCGGAGTATCCGGGAGGCATGTCTGCATTCGTCCAATGGCTGACTAAGAACCTTAACTATCCTGTAACAGCACAGCGGAGTAAGATACAAGGCACCGTGCTCGTAGCGTTTATCGTCAACAAGGACGGCAGCATAACCGACCTGAAAGTCGTAAAGTCTGTAAGCCCTGAGCTTGACCGCGAGGCTCTGCGCGTATTACGCCTTATGCCGAAGTGGAAGCCAGGCGAGGACCACGGCGAGCCATGCCGCACGTACTTCAGCATTCCGATAGTGTTTAAACTGTAATCGTTTAACCTGCATTAAGCATAAATAAATTACTATGTTGACAGCAAACGAAATCCTTGAAAAAGTAAACTCGTACATTGACTCACTGCCTTACACACGTAAGCCCCAGAGCCTTTATGAACCGGTAAAGTATGTCCTGTCGATGGGCGGCAAGCGTATAAGACCGTCGCTCATGCTCATGGCTTATAATATGTATAAGGACGACCCTGAAACCATACTGCCGGCGGCCTGTGCCATTGAGACCTATCATAACTATACACTGCTGCATGACGACCTAATGGACAACGCTGAGATGCGCCGGGGACATGCCACAGTACATGTGAAATGGAACGCTAACACGGCAATTCTCTCAGGTGACAGCATGCTTGTGCTGGCTTTCCGCCACATGATGCAGTGCCATGTACCTGAACTCAGACCGGTGCTCGACCTTTTTATAGAGACGGCTCTTGAAATAGGTGAAGGCCAGCAGTATGACATGGACTTTGAGACGCGCAATGACGTAACCGAAGCAGAGTACATAGAAATGATTCGCTTGAAGACAAGCGTTCTTCTGGCATGCTCGCTTAAGATTGGAGCTTTGCTTGCCGGAGCATCTGCTGAGGATGCGGACAATCTTTATAAGTTCGGCGAGCAGGTAGGTCTTGCTTTCCAGCTGCAGGACGATTATCTTGACGTCTACGGTGACCCGGCGGTGTTCGGCAAGGCCATAGGCGGCGATATTCTTTGCAACAAGAAGACATACATGCTCATCAATGCCTTCAACCGTGCCGGAAAGGTGCAGCGCAATGAACTCGAACGCTGGATGACGGCCGACAGTTTTGACCCCGAAGAGAAAATAGCATCAGTTACAGCTATATACGATGAGCTGGGTATTGACCGCCTTGCTGCCGATAAGATAAAGTATTATTTTGACCAGAGCCGCAAGTATCTTGCTGCCGTCAACGTAGCCGAAGAGCGTAAGAAAGTGCTCAAAGCATACACAGACGGAATGATGGAAAGGAAAAACTGACATCATTTAATTTGCAATCTCATATCTGTTTCTTAATTCGTAATTCTTCACTCTTAACTCTTTAGATGCCTTACAGGAGACTTCCGAAAACTGATGCGGCACGTCTGCGTGCCTTAAAAGCTGTGCTTGACAGCAGCGATCTGTACACTGTGCGTAACCGTTTCATTGACTGGGACGTAGTTAACCGTGCCCAGTCGGCTTACGACAGGCTTCTGACGGCTACCGAGCAGTATCGGCTTACCTATTCAGCACGTCTCAGAGGTACGGGTAAGACTGACAGGCTGCAGCGCAATGCGGTAATGTTTGTCAGCCATTTCCTGCAAGTCTTGATGATGTCGGTAGAGCGTGGAGAGATGAAGAGGTCGGTGCTTAAGCTGTACGGGCTAGAAGAGAGTGCCACGACTTTACCCAATCTTAAGAGTGTAAGCAATCTTCTCAAGTGGGGTGAGGCGGCCATCGAGGGTGAGAAGGCACGTGTCAGGCAGGGCGGCAGACCGATATATAATCCTACGATAGGCATGGTAGGTACGCATCTTGACATTTTCAAGGGCAGTTATGAACAGCAACGGCGATTGCAGGAGCGTACAGACCGTGCCCTTGATGCCCTGAGAAAGGTGCGCCCTGAAGTTGACGCAGTGCTGCTTGACTTGTGGAATCAGATTGAGAATCATTACAAGGACGAACCTCCGGCACAGCGTTTGGAGGATTGCCGCAGGCTCGGCGTGATATATTATTACCGGAAGAATGAGGACAGGGAGGTAAGTGGTAAGGAGAAAAGTAGTAAGGAGTAGAGGAGAAAAGGAGTAAGTAGTAAGGAGTAGGGGAGTAAGTAGTAAGACGTAATTTGAAAAGAAACGGATTATAACTGATTATGAATATACAGTTTATCGACACACATACGCATCTTGACGGTAACGAGTTTGACGCTGACCGTGACGAAGTGGTCATGCGTGCCAAAGCCGCAGGCGTCAGCAAGGTGTTCATTCCAGCGATAGATTTGCCGTCGGTAGACAGCGTTTTGGCTGTCTGCTCACGTTATCCGGGCTTTGCTTACCCCATGATTGGCCTGCATCCGGAGGAGGTCAGGGCTGACTGGCGTGATGTTCTGGCGCAGATGAAGTTGCGGCTTGACGCGCCTGGCAGTCCGTTTATCGCTATCGGTGAGGTCGGACTGGATTATTACTGGAGCCGTGAGTTTGAGAAGGAACAGCTCGAAGTGTTCGATGAACAGATACGTTGGGCTGTGGAGCACCGCCTGCCGCTGATGATTCATTGCCGTAAAGGGCAGAATGAGATGGTGCGTCTGCTGCGTTCATATGGTAAAGACCTGCCTGGCGGCGTGTTCCATTGCTTTACCGGCAACGATAAAGAGGCCTCAGAGTTGCTTTCGTTTGATAATTTTGTGCTCGGCATCGGCGGTGTGCTGACGTTCAAGAAGTCACATCTGCCTGAAGTACTCGCTTCAACAGTGCCTTTAAGCCGTGTTGTCCTTGAGACTGATTCGCCTTACATGGCTCCCGTGCCAATGCGTGGCAAGCGCAACGAGAGTGCTTACACGCTGTACGTTCTTAAGCGTATGGCAGAGTGTTACGGCGTAAGTGAGGACGAGGTCGCACGTGCCACAAATGCCAATGTAGAGCGGGTTTTCGGCCGGTTGCAGGCAGCCGGAGAATAAGCCTTACGCATGCCGTATTTCAAAAGGCCGTCTTTCACAATGCGAAAGACGGCCTTTTGCTTTATGATTAACGGTCTTTTGTCTTGCAATATGCGGCCTTTTGCAAAACGCATGATGATGCCCCATTCTGAACCGGATGACAGGACGTCGTTCAGCCGGTGAATATACAGGTTGAAGTAAGGCTGGGATTGCAAGTGTGAAAATACGAAAAAAAGGAGCCGTAATGCAAAAAAGATGTGATTTTATGCTTGTAATAAGCGGAAAAACAATAATTTTGCAAGCCGTAAGCTGCATTTTGCGGACATGTATTGGAAAGATGCTCGAGTGGCTTAAGAGGCACGCCTGGAAAGCGTGTAGCCGGCAAAACTGGCACGGGGGTTCGAATCCCCCTCTTTCCGCGAACGTTTTTTTAATCCCTTAAGGATATGAACAAACTGATTGCAAAGATTGCAATAATCACGCTCCTTGCTTTTATTCAAAGCTCTTTAGTGTCGGCCCAGACTGGTAATGACGGTTTGCAGGCCGGTAAGAAGGCGCAGTCGGCTGCCGCCGCAGGTATTGCTGACAGCGTAAAAGGTGAAGATGAGGCGCTTGGAATGGCCGATTCTCTTGATGATGCCGCCGTGGCAGACTCGTCCGATGCTGGGTTTGAGGCTGTTGCCGACTCAACACTGGCTCCCGTGGAGAGTGTCGGATTCCATAAGATGCTCAAGACTAAATACATCGAGGGCAGTGCCGGCTTTATGTCGTTTGTGGCTTTAGCCCTTGTGCTCGGTTTGGCGTTCTGTATCGAGCGGATAATTTATCTTACCTTGTCTGAGATTAACGCCAAGAAGCTTATGGCCGACATCGAGACTCTGGTGATGCAGGGCGATGTTGACGGGGCTATGAACGTATGCCGTGAGACTCGCGGCCCGGTGGCTTCAATATGTTATCAGGGCCTGTCGCGCATTGAGGATTCAATGGATAACATTGAGCGCAGCATCACGTCTTACGGCACGGTGCAGGCCGCCAACCTTGAGAAAGGATGCTCGTGGATAACCCTGTTTATTGCCATGGCTCCCTCGTTGGGGTTCCTCGGCACGGTGATTGGTATGGTGATGGCCTTTGAACAGATACAGACGGCAGGCGACATAAGCCCCACAATCGTGGCTGCAGGTATGAAGGTGGCCCTGATTACCACTATTTTCGGACTTATCGCAGCCCTCATTCTTCAGGTGTTCTATAATTATATCCTGTCGAAAATCGAGCATATTACCAGTCAGATGGAGGAGTCGGCGATAACATTGCTTGACATCATAATGAAATATAAGCTGACAAAATGACCGGCAACGAATCACATAAAGGCATGAAGCGGCTTGATGCCGAGCAGATTTCAACACGCGTGCTGTATGTGCTCGTGGCGTTGACTGTAGTCGTTTTCGGTGCGTTTTTCTTCATCGGTTACGATGTCCCGTATGAAGACGACCCTACGTTCAATGCCCCCGTGCTTACTGACGCCGTGCTCATATTCATCTATGTGCTTGTAATCGCGGCCGTGCTGATAGCCGTTGCGGCCGTAGTTACAGGTATAAGGCGTGGCGGCAGGTCAGATGCGGTTGTCAACAATATACCGGCCTCACGCATATCCTGGGCTACAGCCGCTCTGCTTGCCTTGTGCATGATAATAACTTTCTTGCTCGGCTCGTCGTCACCGGTTATGGTCAACGGCGTTGAATATACCGACACGTTCTGGCTTAAGGCTACCGACATGTTCATCAACACATCGTTTGTCCTGCTTTTTGTGGCAGTCTGCGGAGTGGCTTTCGGCTTGTCGGGATATAACCGTAAGCTGAAACTCAGGAATTAATTCGTGTCCGGATGATGAAGGACGGCTCATGGCCAATGAAGATGCCCGGCTCATGCCATACGGCTGATAATAGATAAAAGTATGATTTTACGCCACTCTAAGCGCACGGTTCCGCAACTTAACACCACGTCAACGGCTGACATATCGTTTATCCTGCTGGTGTTTTTCCTTGTGATGACGTCAATGGACGTTGACAAGGGCCTCTCACGTGTGCTTCCTCCGATTCAGAATGATAATGAAACGGAAGTCACCGAGGTGGCTAAAAGTGACGTCCTGACCATCCGGCTAACGGCTGACAGCCGTCTGGTAGTGGACGGCCAGCCTATGGAGACAGGCAAGCTACGTTCCCGTGTGGTTACGTTTATCAGCAGGATGGCCGACAGCCGTCGTCATATTCTCCTGCTCGACGTTGACCGGCGGGCATCGTATGATTTGTATTTTAATGTCCAGAATGAGATAGTTGGGGCTTACAACGCTCTGCGTGACGGTTATGCAAGACGCCGGTTCGGGCGTGCTTACGCATTATGTACACCGCGCCAGCGGGACGAAGCGAGGAAGTATTATCCGCAACGCATATCCGAGACGACAGCAGGAGAAAAGGAAGGAGGAGGTATATGAGCTTTTTCAGACATGTCAGACGTGAGGTGCCGGTGCTCAATACGGCTTCATTGCCCGACCTTATATTCACCGTCCTCTTCTTCTTCATCACCGTAACACATATGAGAGAGGTTACTTTAAAGGTGAAATACCGCGTTCCGGAAGGTACGGAGCTTACCAAACTGGTCAAGAAATCTGCTGTCACCTATATATATATAGGACGTCCCACTGACGGTATGGGGCGCGTTGTAAGTGAAAAAAGCCGAATACAGGTGAACGACAAGTATGTAGACGTGCCGGCCGTGACCGATTATGTGGCTGATGAGCGTAGCCGGATGTCACCCGAAGATGTGCGCATAATGAGTGTATCGTTGAAGGCTGACCGCTCTACTCCTATGGGACTAGTGTCTGACGTGCGTCAGGCGTTAAGGCTGGCAGGTGTCACGCGCATCAATTATTCAGCCACACAAAAAGGCGAAAAATAATTTATCAATTTACGGTAAAGTTTTAATCTATAACATAATCGTAAAAAATTGCTTACGATTTGTTGTATAAATAATATTTTTTTGTATCTTTGCGGAAAAGTTATCATGCACGGATGGACAGGACATGAACAGTCCGGAGTACAGCCGTGCCATTCTCATTAATAATTTATTAAAGGCAAAATGGCACATCACAATTTAGATTCGTTAGACAAGAAAATACTGAAACTCATTGCTGAAGATGCCCGCATACCTTTTCTGGAGGTTGCGCGTTCATGCAATGTAAGCGGCGCAGCCATTCATCAACGTATCCAGAAGCTAAACACTTTGGGAGTTCTGAAAGGCTCTAAATTTATAATTGACCCTGAGAAAATCGGTTATGAGACATGCGCTTACATAGGTCTGAACCTGAAAAATCCGGAGAATTTCGATGCTGCGGTTGATGCCTTGAAGCGTATTCCGGAGGTAGTTGAATGTCATTATACGACCGGCGACTATGACATGTTTATCAAGATATACGCCGTCAACAATCATCATCTGCTTAATATCATACACGACCGTCTGCAGCCTCTTGGCCTTTCGCGGAGCGAAACCATTATTTCGTTTAATTCAGCTTTCAGCCGTCAGTTGCCGATTATCGACATGCCGGTAGATGATATTGATGCTGATGAGGAATAAACATTTGTTTTATAAGAAACTTGTTGTTATTACTTGCGCTTGCGTCCGCTTACGTTGCGGTGCAGGCGCAAGGTCGTTTTATGGCCGTTACTTATAATAATGACAGTCTGTAAGTATATGAGCTAAAGATGAATAAACGATAAACGCAAAAAGACAAGGACAATAAAGAATGTGCCCTTGCCTTTTTTTATTTAGTTTACTGTGTCTGTATGTTATTTCTTCGTATAGTCCACGAAGGCGAAATCATAGGCATGCTTCTCGTCCTTCGTGTGTTTTTCGCGGCTAACTTCGTGCCAGTCGCTGTATTCAGGAAAGAAAGCGTCTGCGCCATCAGGCGTATCTTCTATTTCCGTAAGGCAAAGACGGTCGGCATATGTCATGGTCTCAGCGTACACCTCAGCGCCGCCTATGATGTAAATATCCTCATTATCAGAGCAATGTTTGAGGGCTTCGTCAAATGAAGTGTACGTGTCACAGCCCTTAAAGTCATGCCTTGTGCGGCTCAGTACAATGTTTCTTCTGTTAGGCAACGCCCCCTTCGGCAGCGATTCAAACGTCTTGCGGCCCATGATTATGGTATGTCCCGTGGTAAGAGCCTTAAATCTTTTCATGTCGTCAGGCAGCCAGTATATCAGTTTGTTGCCCTTGCCTATGGCACGGTTGCGTGCCACGGCCGCTATGATAGATATTCGCATGTTGCGTCTTTTGTTTTATTTCTTATGATAATTATCGGTTAATTTTTCTCCTTCAAATCATTGTCATACGCTTACTTTGCCCGGAATATGAGGCCAAGGGTCATAGTTCTCAAGCTTGAAGTCCTCGTATTTGAAGTCGAAAATGTTCTTAACGTCAGGGTTGATGACCATTTTCGGCAGCGGGCGGGGCGTGCGTGTAAGCTGCAGGTGCACCTGTTCAAGGTGGTTAAGGTACAGATGCGTGTCGCCTGTTGTGTGTATAAAGTCGCCCGCTTTCAGTCCCGTAACCTGAGCGACCATCATCAACAGCAGCGCATAAGAGGCGATGTTGAACGGTACACCGAGGAACGTGTCGGCGCTGCGCTGGTAAAGCTGCAGACTGAGGCGGCCGTCTGCCACGTAGAACTGAAACAGACAGTGGCATGGAGGCAGGTGCATCTGCTCAATTTCGGCCACATTCCATGCGCTCACTATCATGCGGCGTGAATCCGGGTTATGCTTAATCTGCTCTATTACGTTGCTTATCTGGTCGATATGTCCGCCGTTATAGTCGGGCCATGAGCGCCACTGATGACCGTAAACCGGGCCGAGCTCGCCGTTCTCGTCAGCCCATTCGTTCCATATTCGCACGCCGTGCTCCTGAAGATATTTCACGTTTGTGTCACCTTTCAGAAACCAAAGCAGCTCGTAGATGATTGATTTCAGGTGCAGCTTCTTCGTTGTAAGCAACGGAAAACCGTCATCCAGGTTGAATCTCATCTGGTTACCGAAGATGCTTATCGTGCCTGTTCCGGTGCGGTCGTGCTTCTTTACGCCTTCCGTAACGATGCGGTTAAGCAAGTCAAGATATTGTTTCATTGTCCTTATTTTATTATAACGGTATGATATTATGGCATGGCCGGCCTTATCTGCCGCTGCCGTTTATTCAGCGGTTACGTTGCTGCCGGTCCTTTCCTCTTTATCAATTACGCGGGTGTCCCCCTCAGGCGTGTGCGTGCTTTTTATCTTCCATTCGGCCGGATACAGGTTATTGGCGCGGTTGCCGATATTCTTCTCAAAGCCCAATGGCACGCTTTTATATCTCATCATGACATATCCGCGCGGAGTGTCAGGCGGCAGAGTGACGCTTTCCTTGCGTAAGTAACTGACGGCCTGGCCGTAGTCAAGCTCTGCTGAAGGGAAAGCCGCGCTGTTAAGTGCCGTTGACAGTGCCAGGGCATGTGCCGGAATGACATCACGCCCCTTCATCGTGCCGAGCTGAACGCCGGCTGAAAGCACCTTAAGAGATGCTGACGCTGCATCGAAAACGTTTTTCCATGTGCGTGGAATAGCCGTGAACGTGTCGCCACAGCATGTCATTTCATAGCCGTCAGGTGACGTCAGCCACGACGTGCACGGGCAGGCGGCGTTGCTGTTACGCCTTCCGTTGCGGTCGCTTTTTTGTTTTTTTGTTTTCGTTTTACGGTTTCCGTGCTCACTGTCGCCGGTCTTCCGCATTACGGCCATGAACAGACCTTCACCACGTGTCAGCCCCGGCAGAAACCGGTACACGGGCTTGTCGAAGCCGCTGAGCAGCGACCCCGTGATGCACCAGTCACCGGCAATGTCAACGGGCAGCATCTCGGCCCCCAGCTCTTCACATATATAGCGTACGTTTTCTTCGTTTTCCTTGGTGTTGAACGTGCACGTTGAATATATCAGAACACCTCCCTGACGCAGGCATGCCCATGCGTCGGCCACTATCTCACGTTGCAGTCTGCGGCATTTATCTACGTTGCCGAGGCTCCATTCGCCTATGGCGTCAGGGTCTTTACGGAACATCCCTTCACCAGAACACGGCACGTCAGTAAGTATCACGTCGAACGTAAGACCGCTGCGGACAAAATCCTGCGGATAATTGTTTGTTACGATGACGTCAGGATGACCGAATTTCTGCATGTTCTCTGCCAGAACATGCGCGCGTTGTCTTATCGGTTCGTTGCTTATCAGCAGGCTGCCTTCAGGCAGGGCGGCGCGTGCTACGGTAGATTTTCCGCCCGGAGCGGCACACATGTCGAGCATGGTTACAGGGCCGTCAGTGACGTATTGGCGCATGACGCGGTCAAGAAACATTGACGAAGCCTCCTGAACATAGTACATACCGGCGTGCATCAGCGGGTCAAACGTGAACGCGGGCCTCGTCTTGAGATAAAATCCGTCACCGCACCAGACCACGCGGCCGTCAGCGTTGACTGCCGTCCACTTGCCGTCGAGGCATTTCAGAGGGTTCAGGCGTATGCTTACTGGAGCCTCACCGGCCAGCCCTTCGGCCAGCCGTTGCCACAGGCTGTCGCCCATGTCGGCCTTTGCCTGGGTTATAAAGTCGTCGGGCAGTGTCATTTGTTGCAGATGTTTTGCTTAGTCTGCAAAGTTACTAATAATTTTAAAGCTATCGGATAAAAAGCCGGATGAATAATAATAATAACATTGATTTTGATAAAAATAAAGTCCGGCATGACCTTATTAAACGTTCATGCCGGGTATTGAGCAACCCCGAAAACAACCGTTCACATCATTGCCTGCACCCCTTTACAATGCGGTTTGCGGCAGGCGTGTAACCCGCTGATAATCAACGGCTCTGCAAAAGGCCGTCTTTTAGCGTCCAAAAGACGGCCTTTTGCAAGCCAAGAGATGACCTTTTGCAACGCGAAAGGCCACCTCTTGAAAAGAAGTTGAAGAAGTTATAGAAGTTAGCAGACAAGATACAAGCAAACAAGCCGACAAGAAGATTTGCCCCGCAAACAGCAAAGCATACGGCTTTAACTTCTAACGAGCGAAGCGAGTGATAACTTCTCTAACTTCTTTAACTTCTTCCTACTTACTCTTTATTCTTCTCGAGCCATTCAAGACGGCGTGCGTCAGGCAGATGCTTTACGCTGAAGTTGTCAAAGCGGACATTGAATCCGTCGCCGTCAGGGCAAGCTCCCATCATGCCAACCATTACCGGCGTGTTGTCCTGAAGCCATGCGTTACGCATCATTGTGTATTCCTTGTCATCGAAAGAATAGAATATCTCCACCGCGTCACGTCTGCGTACGGCCTTTATCCATATACAGTCTACCGGGCGGTCAAGAGAGATTACGCTCCAGTCTGAAGTGTGATGAGTAACCACCACGCTCAGATTATACTTCCCGTCAACGTATTCTATGCCCGCCTTGATGTAGTTCTCATGGTCAATACGTATCATGAGGCCGGCCTGGTCGAAGCGCTGGCGGTAGTCGCCGGTAATCTTCACCTTGGCCTCAAACTCGCCGCCGTAAGTAGAGTAGAGGAAGGGCGCGTCGTCAACGGTAAAACCATAGTGGGATATACGCCAGTAGTCACTCTTCGGCGTGACCGCCATTGTCAGCGCGCCCTTGTCTATATTCCAGGCCTCCGGCTCGTTATACCACGTCATTTTCTCCAAAGACTGAGCCCTTGAGGCTGTCAGCGTGCCTGCCGCCAGCAGAGCCGTTGCTATTGCTTTTGCCATAATGTTTCTTTTCATTTGATTTGGATTTATGAGTATTTTCAGTAACTTTGCAAAGTTATAAACCTTTGGCTTATCACGCAATAGTCATTAATAACCATTTTGAATGAAGGCAGACAACAGGTCTAAGGTGATTGACGCCATTCTTGCCGGGCAGGGCAGTGTTCTCAATGGCAGGACGGACGCTGACCTTGAGCGCTTTAAGGCGGTGGCTCAGGGATACGCCCTGTTGGAAAACTCTATTGCCGTGCTGAGCGATATGCATGCCGGCGTGAGCTATATATATTATGGTGGCTTTGCTGACCGTCTCGGGATGCGCCTTGAGAGACGTGCTGATACGGTGATGTCGGTGTGGGAAGATGACGTTCTCAGTCTTGTCCACCCTGACGACTTGCCCTCAAAGTATATGTACGAGCTGGATTTCTTCCGCTTCGTTATGAGCCGTCCGGCCGCGCGCCGTCGCGATTACTATATGGCGGAAAGCCTGCGCATGAAGGACGCCGCAGGACTTTATCACCCTGTTCTTCACCGTCTGTTCTACGTTACTGACTGTTCCGGCGGAGCCATTCGGCTCGCCCTGTGCCTCTACGGTCCGTTGTCGCCCGGCTTTGGAGGGCGTTGTGCAATATTCAATACGGTAAGCGGTCGCGTCACCGAGCTTGCCAGCCATAGTCCGGACGGCCTGTTGTCTGGCCGTGAGCTGCAGGTTCTGAGGCTGATAGCCGACGGTAAACCGAGCAAGACCATAGCCTGCGAACTGTCGATAAGCATCAACACCGTCAGCCGACACCGCCAGAACATACTTGACAAGCTCCACGCCCGTAACTCAATGGAGGCCTGCCGAATGGCCGCAAGGCTCAGACTGATATAAGCGCCGACGCGTCAGCCGCTGAGTATGACGATGAACAAAAAGCGCGGAGGCGTGCCGATTGTCGGTCAAAATTATTAATTTTGCATACGGTTTTAAATCAAAAGCATTATGACACCTAAGGAAATACGCAACGAAAGACTTGCACAGAAGATGATAAAGAATCTCATGCGCCGTAACTTTGAGGCATTTTACTGCCCCACGGCGGCTGAGGCTGTAGAACGTATCTCGGCTCTTATCCCCGACGGCAGCACGGTGACATGGGGCGGCTCGATGACGATACGCGACATGGGGCTGACTAAAGCTCTGCATGCACGTAACCTTAATGTGCTCGACCGCGACCTTACGTCAGACCCGGCCGAGGCGCAGCGTATATACCGGGAGGCCTTCTCGGCTGATTTTTATCTGTCGAGTGTCAATGCGATAAGTGAGGACGGAGTGATAGTAAACATTGACGGCAACGGCAACAGAGTGGCCGCCATAACCTTCGGACCTAAGAAAGTGATATTTGTAGTGGGGCTGAATAAGGTGACGCAGGACGTTGACAGCGCCCTGGCCCGTGCGCGTTCTACGGCCAGTCCGATTAATGCCGCCCGCTTTGACATCAAGACACCATGCCAGGCCGACGGCATCTGCCATAACTGCAATTCGCCTGAAAGCATCTGTAACTACATCCACTTCATGCGCAATTCTCACCCTGCAAAGCGCCATACCGTAGTGCTCGTCGGCGAGGATTTGGGATACTGATGGCGTTAAGGATTAAGAGTTAAGAATTAAGAAATAAGCAAATACGATTTTCAGCATCATATTAAATTCTTGATTCTTCACTCTTAGTTCTTAATTATTGAAATATTTCGTAACTCTTGATTCTTAATTCTTAATTAAAAAAAGTGATAGTCTGCATAGCCGAGAAACCAAGCGTAGCCAAGGACATTGCACGGATATTAGGTGCGACGGTCTCACACGACGGGTACATGGAGGGTAACGGATATCAGGTGACGTGGACTTTCGGTCATCTGTGCACACTGAAAGAGCCCGACGATTATACACCAATGTGGAAGAGGTGGAGCCTCAGCGCGTTGCCGATGATACCCCAGCGTTTCGGTATCAAGCTCATTGACGACAAAGGAATAATAAAGCAGTTCTCGGTAATTGAGCGGCTTATGCAGGCTGCTGACGGCATAATAAACTGTGGTGACGCAGGACAGGAAGGTGAGTTGATACAGCGGTGGGTGATGCAGAAGGCACAGGCCAAGTGCCCGGTGAAGCGTCTGTGGATTTCATCAATGACTGACGAGGCTATCCGTGAAGGCTTCCGTACCCTTAAAGACCAGCAGGAGTATCAGCCTTTGTATCTCGCCGGACTGAGCCGGGCTATCGGTGACTGGCTGCTCGGAATGAATGCGACACGTCTGTACACCCTGAAGTACGGTCAAGGGCGGCAGGTGTTGTCCATAGGCCGTGTGCAGACGCCAACGCTTGCCCTTATTGTAAACCGCCAGAAGGAGATTGATAACTTCACGCCCGAGCCTTATTGGGTGCTCTCTACCGTGTACCGTGACACACTGTTTACCGCCACAAAGGGTAAGTTTACGAGCAAGGAGGAGGGCGAGCAGTCTTTCGCAAAGATTGCGGATAAGCCGTTTACGGTGACCGATGTACAGAAGAAAGCCGGCAAGGAGGCTCCTCCGCACTTGTATGATCTTACTTCACTGCAGGTGGATTGTAACAAGAAGTTTTCAATGAGTGCTGAAACCACGCTTAATGTAATACAGTCGCTTTATGAGAAAAAGCTAACTACTTACCCTCGTGTGGACACTCAATACCTCAGTGATGACATTTATCCCAAATGTCCCGCTACCTTGAAGGGACTCAAAGGATATGAGAATTTTACACAGCCGCTTGCTGGAAAAACGTTGCCCAAGAGCAAAAAAGTGTTTGACTCGTCAAAGGTTACTGACCACCATGCCATTATTCCGACAGGTGTGCCTGCCGCGAATCTTACTGATTTGGAGCGCCACGTTTACGACCTTGTTGCCCGCCGCTTTATAAGCGTGTTCTATCCGGATTGTAAGTTTTCTACAACTACGGTTATGGGCAAAGTAGATGATATAGAGTTTAAGGTCAGCGGCAAGCAGATTCTTGACCCGGGGTGGCGTGTCCTGTATGCCAAGGACGTACAGCCGGCCGACAATGACGGTACCAGGCAGCAGGATGAGGAGCGGACCTTGCCCGCTTTTGTCAAAGGCGAGAGCGGCCCTCATGCACCGACACTTACCGAGAAGTGGACTACTCCGCCCAAGTATTATACCGAGGCAACCCTTCTTAGGGCAATGGAGACGGCCGGAAAATTTGTAGAAGACGAGGAACTGCGTGCCGCTTTGAAGGAGAACGGTATAGGCAGGCCGTCGTCACGTGCAAATATAATTGAGACGTTGTTCAAGCGCCGCTATATAAAGCGTGAGCGTAAGAACATTGTAGCCACACCGACAGGCATCGAGCTTATCGACACAATCAAGGAGGAACTGCTCAAGAGTTGTGAGCTTACAGGTATATGGGAGAAGAAGCTGCGTGACATTGAGCACAGAAAATATGATGCCGGGCAGTTTATAGATGGTCTGAAGCAGCAGATTACCAACATCGTAAACGACGTGTTGGCTGATAACAGCAACCGGCATGTAACGGTGTTGACCGATGATGATCTGAAGAAAAAAATCAGTAAAAAGACATCCACACCCAAGCAAAAGACTGTTGTTGCCGCGTCTAAACCGACAGACGCAGCAGAAGAGAGCAGACAAGAGATGTCTGCTGATGACTCTATAATAGGCACAGTATGTCCTGTTTGCGGCAAAGGTCACGTGATAAAAGGCAAGACGGCTTATGGGTGTGACCGCTGGCGTGAAGGATGTACATTCCGTCTGCCTTTTAAACAATAAAATGCCGATTTTAGGGTTATAGTAAATGTGAAAGCCTTTACATATATAATAATGTTTGTGTTGGCAGCATTTACCGTGTCGTGCGGTGCTGACCACTATATGAAAAAGGGAGAGAAATATCTCGCCATAGGCGAATATTATGACGCTGCGGCTGAATTTAAGACTGCTTATAACAAGACACCTACTAAAGAGAGGACAAAGCGCGGACAGCGTGCACGCAAACTTGCCTACTGCTATGACCGCATAAACTCTACCGCCAAGGCCGTTGCTGCTTACCGAAATGTCATAAGATACGGGCAGGACAGCATTGACACACATCTTTCTCTTGCGCGTATGCTGATGAAATCCGGAAGCTATAAAGAAGCGGAGAAGGAATATCAGCTTGTGCTTGACACCCTTCCTGACAACGACCAGGCCAAGACAGGGCTTTTGTCAGCACAGACAGCACAGGCTGAAAAGGATGTCGGCTCACGTTACATTGTTAAGAAAATGGACATATTCAATTCACGCAGGGCAGATTATTCGCCTATGCTTTTCGGTGATGAGTATGACCAGCTTTATTTCACTTCAACGCGTAATGAAGCCGAGGGTGACGAACTTAGCGGAATAACAGGTACGAAAGCCGGCGATATTTTCTTTTCACAAAAGGACGAGACGGGTAAATGGCAACGCCCGGAGACAATTGAATCAGGCCTGAACTCAGAGTATGACGAGGGTGCATGCTGCTTTTCCCCGGATCAGCGGATGATGTATCTTACGCAATGTACCACTGATCCCAATTACCCCAGATATGCTACAATCGTAACTTCAAACAGAAGTGACGCCGCATGGGCTAAGCCTGCTCCGCTTGAACTGTCGCGCGATACACTGTCAAGTTATGCTCATCCGGCAGTGTCTCCTGACGGTCTGTGGCTTTATTTCACGTCAGACATGCCGGGAGGTAAGGGCGGTTATGACATCTGGCGTATCCGGCTGACGGCGGCAGGCATGGGAAGTGTCGAGAATTTAGGCGAGCCAATCAATACTGAAGGTGACGAGATGTTTCCTACGTTCAGACCTAATGGAGACCTTTATTTTTCATCAAATGGTCATAAAGGGCTTGGCGGGCTTGATATTTACATTGCCAAAGTTGACCCGGACACACGCAAGATAAAGATTGAACATCCCGGTTATCCGCTCAATTCACAGGCTGACGACTTTGGAATGACGTTTGAAGGGCCGCATAACCGTGGATTCTTTTCCTCAAACAGGAATGACGCACGTGGTTATGACCATATCTACAGTTTTGAGAATCCGGAGATTATTCAGACTGTAAAAGGTTGGGTTTATGAGATGGACGGTTACGAGTTGCCGGGTGCCTTAGTCTATATGGTGGGCAGTGACGGAACCAATCTTAAGCTCAGTGTTAAGGGTGACGGCTCGTTTACACAAGTGGTACAACCCGGTGTTGACTACATAATGCTGGCTACGTGTAAAGGCTTTCTTAATCATAAGGAGGAACTTCATGTTGAGCAGGTTAACGAATCAAAAGAACACGTATTGCAGTTCCCGTTGGCTTCAATACAAGTGCCGGTGCTGATAGACAATATTTTCTATGACTTTGACAAATATTCTTTACGGCCCGAGTCGGAAACAGCCCTTGACGAACTTGTCAAACTTCTCAACGAGAATCCGAATGTCACCATTGAGCTTAGTGCCCATTGTGATTACAAAGGCAGCGCTGAGTACAATAAGACTTTGTCTCAGAAGCGTGCAGAGTCGGTTGTGAATTATCTTGTAAGCCACGGCATTGCAAGCGACAGGTTGTCACCGGTAGGCTACGGAAAAGAAAAGCCCAAGACTATACGTAAGAAACTGACCGAGAAATATACTTGGCTGAAAGAAGGAGATGTGCTTACCGAGGAGTTTATAAAGAAACTTGACCCTGAGAAACAGGAGATATGTAATCAGCTAAACCGCCGGACTGAATTCATAGTGCTGCGTATTACTTACGGCATGTATGACGAGAAGGGCAATCTTAAGAATCCTCCTAAGCCCCAAGAGCCTTCGGGACAGAACATTAATGAGGAAGATCTTTATTTTGATTTTGAGTAAATGAAGATGTTATCCGGAACCATATGCTTGTCTACGAAACTTACACGCAAAAGTTTGCGGCCTTCTCTTTAAACCCCGGATAACATCTTCCCGATACTCATGTTAATCTATCTCTCAGACGATATAAGATTATATCCGCCGAGAAAGATAAGCAGCAGAAGGCCGATGAACAGCAGAAACGGGTTGTCTGCTATTACGTGGTTAGCCATAACGGTGTCGGCTGCGTTCTTTACCTGTGATGATAAAGCTTCAAGCCAGTCCAGTTTTACAGCCACGACAACGCCCAATGCGACACATATCGCCGTCCAAATGCGGTTAAGGCGGCGTGTGCGGTCAGGCAGACGTCTCATAACCCGGCGTGTAAATCCGTTGTCAGGTATGTCTGTTCTGTTCTCCTCAAAAAACTTTCTTACCAGCAGTTCATCCTTATTCTCAGTCATATCCGTTTTCCTTTAAATATTTTGCAAGTTTAGATTTACCCCTTGACAAGTGCGACTTTACCGTGCCGGGCGGCAGACCGGTTATTTCGGCGATACGTTCAATCGGCAGTCCGTCTACCAGTTGCAGGGATACACATGTGCGTTCGTCAGGTTTCAGTATCTGCATGCAGCTGTAGATATCCATTTTCAGTCCGCTGTCAGCAGTGCCGGCACATCGGTTATTCGCTTCAGAGCCTATCTCCTCAGTATGTCTCCGTGCTCTTATGTTGTCCAATAATACGTGGTAAGCAATGCTGTAAAGCCATGTTGAGAAGCCTGACAGACAACGGAACCGTCCGATATTGGTGTATGCCTTGATGAAAGTCTCTTGCGCAAGGTCGTCGCTCAGGGCCTCGTTGCCCATCGTCTGTGTCAAGAAGAAGCGGCGTATCTTTGACTGATACTTCCTGACAAGGGTGTCAAAGGCACGCTTGTCGTCAAACGCCGCCACTCTTGCAACTAACGATATGTCGCCAAGTGCTTTCATTTGTCAGTCAGTTCTTTATAGTATCTCTCCGTTCTCGTCAGTATTTGTCTTGTCGTTCTTTTTCCCGGTCGTACGTGAAATCACGGCTTGGCCGCCACCGTAGAATACCATAATCAGGCCGAATCCTACGAGAAAATCCCAGTCGAGACACAGTGCCAAGGCCACGATGCCGAGACCTATTGATGCGTTTTTTATTCCTTTACGCCACAACATGTCAGGACTCATGGTCTCTGTACGGCGCATTTCGTCGGGTATGGGTTGTCCTGTCTCCATGGCTTTTTCCACGATGCGGTAGCGTTCCCTTTTACGTTTGAACACAAGGTAAAGCACTATTGCTACCAGAATTACCGGTGAGAATACGGTCAGCAGGCACAGTATCACGAAGAATATTGCTACCACCACACCGCCGGCACCTATTGTCGTGAGATAGGCTATCAGGTTGAACGGGTCAGACACGTCCTTGAACGTTACCTTTATACTATTGTCCTCCCCGTTGTCGTTGCTGTAAGCCGTGGCTGCGCTTGCTGTTGTGTCGGCCGAAGTTGTGTCAGAATACATCACTATGGCAGCCGTGTCCTGTTGCGTTCCGTGACTGCCCTTGCCGGTCTGTGCTGCGGCGTTCAGCCCCAGCACGACGACAGTCAGCATTGTAATAAGTAATCTTTTCATATTATTCTTGTTTTTTTGTTGTTTCTGTCTGTTAGACGCATCAAAGGTAAGAAAAGTTGCACAGTCGGCCAAAAAAATCTTTTTCCTGTTCGTTTGTTTTGCATTTCGCCGGACTTACGCTATCTTTGCATCTTAAAAAGTTACGGTAGAACGATGAACAGGTTCATTATCATATTGCTGACACTATTCTTGGCCGTGTCGGCCGGTTCACATACGGCAGAGGCAACGCGCAAGGTCAAGTATCCCGGCGGCAAGACTTACATGTTTCGTGTCACTCTGAAAGATAAGCACGGCACGCCATACACTTTAGCCAATCCAAAGGCATATCTGTCAGATAAATCACTGGCGAGGCGCAGCCGTCAGCATATTCAAGTAGATTCTACCGACCTGCCTGTTAATCCCGGTTATATCAGTGCTATACGTGAGCAGGGCGTCGATGTGGTTGGCATCAGTAAGTGGAACAACACCGTACTCGTGCGTTGCACTGACGCAGGTCTTATCAAGAACGTAGGCATGCTTGGCTTTGTGTCGGCAACAAGGCTTGTGTGGACATCTCCCGATTCAATTAACCGTCCGTCTTACCGTCTGAAATACCACACTGAATTTAATAGTTGGGACACAATTTCACAGAACCGTTACGGTGTTACACGCCAGCAAGTTGAGATGCTTGGCGGCGTACGCCTTCATAATCACGGGTATCGTGGATGCGGCGTTACAGTAGCCGTGCTCGACGGTGGTTTTATGAATGCAGACCTTATACCCTGCCTGAAGGAGGCATGCGTTGCGGGGTGGCATGATTTTGTGGTGCCGGCGTCAGGCAATGTGTTCAAGGAAATGGACCATGGTACCAAAGTCCTCTCGGCTATGGCTGTTGACGTGCCTTATACTTTTATCGGCACGGCCCCTGATGCCACTTTCTGGCTGCTTCGTTGTGAGGATAATCTTACCGAGAGTCTTGCCGAAGAAGATTATTGGGCCGCCGCCGCAGAGTTTGCTGACAGCGTAGGAGTAGATATTATCAGCAGTTCGCTCGGTTTCCATGCCTTTGACAACCCGGCTGACAATTATCTTTATCGCCAGCTCGACGGCCATACGGCACTTATATCACGTACCGCTTCCATGCTTGCCGGTAAAGGTATTGTGCTTGTCAACAGTGCGGGTAATGACGGCATGGCCGCATGGAAGAAAATCAATGTGCCCGCTGATGCGACCGACATAATTACCGTAGGAGCTATAACCCCAGAACACCGTAATGCCGCTTTCAGCAGCTTGGGCCCCACGGCTGACGGCCGTGTGAAGCCGGATGTGATGGCTCTCGGCAGCCCGGCGTGCGTGATAACCGGCCGCGGAACAATCATACGCGATGTTGGAACGTCGTTCTCTACGCCCTTAGTGGCCGGCATGGTGGCATGTCTTTGGCAGGCCCTGCCCGGCAAGACGGCCAAGGAGATAATACGGCTTGTCATTGACAGTTCAGACAACCGTGCCACGCCTGACAATATCTACGGTTATGGTGTACCCGATTTCTGGAAAGCGTATGTTGAAGGAAAAGGTAAGTAATTCATAATTCACAATTCATAATTGAGAAAGTGAGAAGGTGAGAAAGTGAGAAGCAAGGCATTTGGCTTTAACTTCTAACGAGCGAAGCGAGTGATAACTTCTTTAACTTCTCTAACTTCTTAAAAGAAAACTTCTCAGAAGCAAGACATATGACTTTAACTCCTTCTAACTACTCTAACTCCTTTAACTACTTAATTTAATTTTTAATTTTACTACAGTGCTTACCCTCTTTGAACTCAATTCCATGCTACGTGAAGCCGTAGAGCTTGGCATGCCCGGTGACTACTGGGTTGAGGCCGAGCTTTCCGAGGTGCGTGAGCGGGGCGGTCATTGCTATATGGAGTTGGTACAGAAAGATTTAAGCGGCACCACGACCGTAGCCCGTGCGTCAGCCCGTTGCTGGCGTTCGTCGTGGGTTGCGGTGCGTCGGCGTTTCGAGGGTGTTACCGGCGAGAGCCTTCGTGCGGGTATGAAAGTACTTCTGCAGGTACACGCCAATTTTCACGAGAACTTCGGTTTCTCATGGATAGTCACTGACATCGACCCGACTTATACCCTCGGCGACATGGCGCGTAAGCGTCAGGAGACAATCCGCAGATTAAAGGAAGAAGGCGTGTTCGACCTTAACAAAGAGCTTGCCCTGCCGCTTTTCACTGACCGCATTGCTGTAGTGTCAAGTGAGACGGCAGCCGGATACGGCGACTTTTGCAACCAGCTTGCCACTAACGCTTTCGGTTTTGTGTTCAGCATAAAGTTGTTTCCTGCCGTAATGCAGGGAGAGCGGACAGAGCAGAGCATCATATCTTCCCTGAATGCCATAAATGCTGAGGCTCACAATTTCGACTGCGTTGTGATAATCCGTGGCGGCGGAGCAGTCAGTGATCTGTCTGCTTTTGATTCGCTTTTGCTTGCCGAGAACGTGGCTAACTTCCCTCTGCCAGTCATTACGGGTATAGGTCACGAGCGTGATGAGACCGTGCTCGACATGGTTGCCAACACAAGCGTCAAGACCCCCACGGCTGTTGCCGCCCTGCTGATAGACAACCTGAAGCATACCCTTGACCGCATAACCCTCTCACAAGACCGGATAGCCAAGGCTGTAAGCCGCCGCATGGATAACGAGCGCATACGTCTCGACCGCGTTTCTGAGCGCATCCCCATACTTTTCTCGCTCGTTAAGACCCGTCAGCAGGCCCGTCTCGATAATATCTCAGGCCGTGCGCGGGCGGCGGTTACAGCCCGTCTTGCCGATGCGCTCCACCGTCTCGACCGTCTCTCTTCGGCGTTGGGCCCGCTTGTGGAGCGTATTCTTACTGCCGAAACCCATCGCATTGAGCTGCTCTCTCAGCGTGTCACGGCCGCTGACCCTGTCAACCTGCTCAAGCGCGGCTATTCGATAACGTTGCATAATGGGCGAGCCGTGCGTTCGTCGGCTTCGCTGAACCCCGGCGACGTTATAGAGACAAGGCTCGGGCAGGGCACGGTTAAATCGGAAGTGATTAATAATTCATAATTGAAGCCCCTCTCCAACTCTCCCCAGTGGGGAGAGAGTCCGAAGCCGGTTGCGGCAAACCTTCAAATCGTAAAACCTTCAAACCTTATAACCTAAGGTAATCAGGTTCCTCCCCACAGGGGGGAGGTTAGGTGGGGCTTTTTATAACTTCTTTAACTACTTAATAAAAAAAGATATGAAATATGAAGAAGCATTGAGACAGCTCGAAGACATTGTTGCCAAAATGGAAAACGACGAGCTCGATATCGACAGTCTTACCCAGCAGCTCAAGACAGCCCAGAAGCTTATACGCCAGTGTAAAGACAAGCTGACAAAGACTGATGAGGAAATCAAGAAAATTCTTGACGACAAGGCATGACATCACCGTGCCCGGCCTTCCTTTTGTCAGTCAATGGCCGCTTACTGTTAAAATAATTATGTAAAAATTGCTTGTTACCGATATTATTATTACTTTTGCACGGAGCAATACGGCAAGCCGTAAGGCCAGTGCGTGTGCTGCCTTATAATATAAAAGGTAACAATCTTAAATTATATATTAGCTTATGAAAAATCTGGATTGGGCAAATCTGCCTTTCGGTTATATTCCGACAGACTACAACGTCCGTTGCTATTACCGCGACGGCAAGTGGGGCGAGATAGAAATCTGCTCAGACGAATACATCAAGATGCACATGGCAGCCACCTGTCTGCATTACGGTCAGGAGGCCTTTGAGGGGCTTAAGGCTTACCGCTGTCCTGACGGTAAGGTGCGTGTGTTCCGTATGGACGAGAATGCCGCACGCCTGCAGAGCACATGCCGCGGCATCCTCATGCCGGAGGTTCCCACGGAGCTTTTTGAAGAAATGGTTACCAAGGTAGTGCGCCTCAATCAGGATTACATACCTACATACGAGAGCGGAGCCACGCTTTACATCCGTCCGCTGCTTGTCGGCATGTCGGCACAGGTAGGCGTTCATCCCGCCACAGAATATCTCTTTATGATATTCGTAACTCCCGTCGGCCCGTACTTCAAGGGCGGTTTCGCTACCAATCCCTATGTCATAATCCGCGAGTACGACCGTTCTGCGCCCCTCGGCACAGGTATATACAAGGTGGGCGGCAATTACGCTGCTTCTCTCCGTGCCAACAAAATGGCGCACGACCTCGGCTACGCCTGCGAGTTTTATCTTGACGCGAAAGAAAAGAAGTATATGGACGAGTGCGGTGCCGCCAACTTCTTCGGCATCAAGAACAACACCTACGTTACTCCTAAGTCAACGAGCATCCTGCCCAGCATCACCAACAAGAGCCTCATGCAGCTTGCCGAGGACATGGGCATGACCGTTGAGCGCCGCCAGATACCCGAGGAAGAGCTCGCCACATTCGAGGAAGCCGGAGCCTGCGGTACGGCAGCCGTCATCAGTCCTATCTCAAAGATAGACGATCTTGAAGGCCACAAGAGCTATGTTTTCAGTAAGGACGGCAAGCCCGGACCTGTCAGCACCAAGTTGTATAACAAGCTCCGTAACATCCAGTACGGCATCGAGCCCGACATCCACGGCTGGACGAAAGTGGTAATTGAATAAATTAGTAGTAAGGAGGAAAAGTAGTAAGCAACCTTTGTAGAGACATAATTCCGTTCATGCGGATTTGCAATCCGCATGAATGAGTATAAGGATTTGTAATCCGAAAAATAATGAACCTTCAAACTTGGAAACCGTTAACTCGGATTACAAATCCTGATATTCAACCCCGCCGGATTACAAATCCGCCGGAACTGAGCTTACTCCTTCTCTCCTTACAACTTCCTCCTTTTTCTCCTTCCCTCCTTACTCCTTTACTACTTCTAAAAAAATGAACAAATTATCTAAATTCGCCGACATGGAGCGTTACGAGAACGTGTTTCAGTATCCCTATTCGGTTGCAGTGCAGGTTCCGTTTGAGATGAAAGGTCACTGGCGTGACATGTATTTCCATAACGACAATCCAATAGTGCTCGAGCTTGGTTGCGGTCGAGGTGAGTATGCCGTCGGACTTGCGCGCATGTTTCCCGACATTAATTTCATCGGTGTCGACATCAAGGGCGCCCGCATGTGGACGGGAGCCACCCAGGCACTTGCCGAAGGGCTCAGTAACGTAGCCTTCCTGCGCACCAACATCGAGATTATCGACCGCTTCTTCGCTCCTGATGAGGTGCAGGAGATATGGCTCACGTTCAGCGACCCGCAGATGAAGAACGTGCGCAAGCGGCTTACCGGCACGGTCTTCATGGAGCGTTACCGTCGCTTCCTCGTTGACGGCGGCATCGTGCACGTCAAGACCGACAGCAATTTCCTTTTCACTTACACCACGTGCATGGTAGAGCACAACCGCCTGCCGCTGCTTTCCCGTACCGAAGACCTCTACCACGATGACAATATCGACGATGACACCCGCCGCATCCTCTCAATCCGCACATATTACGAGAGCCAGTGGATAGAGCGCGGCATGAACATCCGTTACATGAAGTTCCGCCTCCCTCACGGAGTACAGCTCGAAGAGTCAGGCGTTGAGATCCCCGTTGACGACTACCGCAGTTACCGTCGTCAGGGAAGAAGCGAGAAAAAGGTGAGAAAGTGAGAAGGGAAGGAAATAATGTCTTGCTACAGAAAAACTTCACACGGTTTTAACAATTAAAATAAAAAAGTAATGAAGACAAAAGAAAGACGTGTG